>JAUJNA010000011.1:0-17109 GCA_030446555.1 Chloroflexota bacterium
CCCACGGGCGCCGTCGTGGCGCTGCTGGGCCCCAGCGGGTGCGGCAAGACGACGCAGCAGCGTCCCAGGCGGGTGAGCGAGTGGGCCCCGCGCCGACCGGGAAGGGCACCGATGCGGCGACCTCTGCGCCCAGGGCATCGGAGCCCAGGCCCTCCGAGCCCGCCCGGCCCCGCAGCACCGCCCGGCGGGCCGGTGACGCCCACGGCCCGGGCCGCGCTGGAGCGGGCGATCGCTCGGATGGCCGGCGGCCGGACCCGCGGCCCGAACGCTCGGGCGACTGACTGGTGGCGCGCGTCGCTCGACTCTCGGTCCGCGACCGGATCGGGGTGCTCCAGCGCCGCCTTCTCAGGGACAAACGCGTCCGTGAGACCCAGGCGGTCCTGACCGTCGTGGGCGATGCATCCGGGGGGCTCCTTGCGGCGGGCCTGGCCTTCCACGCGCTCTTCGCGATCATCCCGGCGCTGCTCTTCGCGGTGGGGGTGCTGGGGTTCGTGATGGGCGATCCGGCGCGCGCCAAGGAGATCGTGGAGTCCCTCGTGAGCCGCTCCCCCGCGTTGGCTGACCTCGCGGACAAGGTCCTGGAGAGCCTGGTCGCCGGCCGAGGCGCCTTCTCGGTGGTCGGTCTCATCGGCTTCATCTGGGGCGCGAGCGGCTTCTACGGGGCGCTCGATGAGGCGATGCGTCGTCTGCTGCCCGGCGGCACGCCGCGCAGCGTGGTCCAGCAACGGATCCGTGGCGTGGTGGCCGTCTTCGGGCTCGTCGGCGCCGCGCTGGCCGCGGTCCTGGTGACCAGCCTCATCTCCGTGGTGGAGGCGGTGGTCGCCCTGCCACCGGGCTTCGATGTCGTCTGGCTCCTCGGCGCAGCGCTGACCATCGTGATCTTCATCGTGGTGGTCCTGCTGACCTACCTCATCGTACCGGTGGCCAGCCCCAGCATGAGGGCCGCGCTCCCGCCGGCCATCCTGGCCGGCACGGGGATCGGTCTGGTCACCGCGCTCTTCAGCGTGCTGACGCCGTTCGTCGTCGGTCGGCTGGCGAGTGTGGCGCTGCTGGCGACGGTCTTCGGCGCGCTGGTCTGGCTGCGCATCACCTTCGAGATCCTGAACCACGGTGCGGCCTGGGCGCGAGTGCGGCGCGACCGCGCCAGGCGCCGCGGAGCGGCTCCCACGCTCGACGGCGTCTGAGGTCCGGCGTGCGCCGTGCCGCAGCGCCGGCAGAGGCGAGCCGGCGCGGAGAGAACGGTCCTCGGGACCCCGGAGCGCCTCTGCTACACTCCCCGGCCCGATGACCCGTGCCCTCGTCGCGATCGAGCGGTTCTTCGAACGGCTCTTCGAACGGCCGGCGACGCGGCTCTTCCATCCCCGCCTCCAGCCGGTGCAGCTGCAGCGACGGCTGGAACGTGCGATGGAGGCGGAGCGACGGCTCAGCGCCGACCGTACCTATGTCCCGGACCGGTACCGCATCGTGCTGCACCCGAGCGACCACGAGGGGTTCGCCGGCTACCGCGGCACCCTCGAGTCGGACCTAAGCGAAGCGCTCCTTGCCCGAGCCCGGAAGCGCGGCTACACCCTCCTGGCCCGGCCGTCGATCCGCCTGGAGTCCTCCCGGGAGGTACGCTCCGGCGAGATCCTGGTCCAGGCGGAGGTGCTCGACCCGGGGGTCCTGAGGGAGGTGTCGACCGGCCTCCGCCGCGTGGACGGGATGCCCATCCCTCGCCGCCCACCCGGTCCCGCGCGCGGCACGTACGCCGGCTCCGGCCAGGCCCCGGTATCCAGCCCGCAGCGGGACCTCAGCGCGACCGCCGCCTTCGAGGCGCCCCGCGTGGCGACGCCCACGGCCACCATCGAGATCGCCGGCCCGGGCACGGCGCCCTACGGCGTCTCGTTCCTGGGCGGCACGCTGCGCGTGGGCCGTGGCCCGGAGAACGACATCGTCCTGACCGACGACCGCGTCTCCAGGCGCCATGGTGCGTTCACCACGCGACAAGGCGCCCTGATCTACACCGACCAGGGGAGCACCAACGGGTCCTTCGTCAACGGTTCGATGGTGAGCGAGATCGCGCTCGGGACGGGGGACGTGGTCCGGTTGGGCAACACGACGCTGACGATCCGGCCCGACCGCTGATCGGGGACGGGGCCGATGGACTACTTCACGCTCACGATCTGGCTGGTACGCATCGGCTTCGTCATCTGCCTCTACCTCTTCTTCTTCGTCCTGCTTCGAGCCCTGTGGCGAGACCTGCGAGCGACGGTCGCCGCGTCCGGTCGATCGTTGGGCCGGCTCGTGGTCGTGGCGTCACCCGAGGGGATGCCGCAAGCGGGCAGTTCCATCCCGCTCGATGCCATCACCTCACTCGGGCGGGATGTCAACAACTCGATCACCGTGGATGACGCCTTCGTCTCTGCCGAGCACGCCGTCCTGACGTTCCGGGGTCGCGCCTGGTACCTGGAGGATCGGGGCAGCACCAACGGCACCTACCTCAACGGGCAGCGCATCCAGGGCGTCGTGCCCCTGGGCTATGGGGACGAGCTGCAGCTCGGCCAGGTCCGCCTGCGCCTCGAGCGGGAGCGAACGTCATGAGCGTGATCGTGGGCGTGCCGGTCGAGCGGCCCGGCGCGATCACGTCGACCCTGCGGCGCTGGGGCATCCGCCCACGTCTTCGCAACCTCGAGTTGCTGCTGCTCCTCCTCGCCGCGGCCGCGCTGACCGTGGGCTGGATCAGCCTGGCGTCCCAGCAGGCCGGCCGGGTCACCACCGGCGACCCGTCGGTCCTGATGGTGTACGTGGGGGTCCTGCTGGTCATCCACGCCGCCTTCGTCATCACCGGTCGACGCACCGACCAGGTGCTCTTGCCGGTGACGGGCCTCCTGGGCGGCCTCTCGCTGCTCCTGATGGCGCGACTTCCCCAAGGTCTCGCGACGCAGGACCTGGGCTCGATCACGCTGGGCCTGGCGCCGCTCCAGCTCTTCTGGCTGGGCCTCGCCCTGGCGGTGCTGGCGGTGCTCGCCATCGTCGTACGCAACGACGACTGGCTGCGTGCCTACAAGTACACGTGGGCGGCCGTCGGCATCGGTCTGCTGCTTCTCGTTTTCGTGTTGGGAGACCCCACGAACGGCGCTCGCCTGTCGCTGCGGATCGGCCCGATCGCGGGCCAGCCGTCCGAGCTGCTCAAGGTGATCCTGGTCGTCTTCCTGGCCGGTTATCTGGCCGAGAACCGGACGCTGCTGGCGCGCGCGAGCACGCGGCTCGGGCCCATCTCGGTGCCGCCGCTGCCGTACCTGCTGCCGATGCTCGGCATGTGGGGAATCGCGCTGGCCGTCGTCATCGTGCAGCGTGACCTGGGGGCGGCGCTCCTATTCTTCTCCGTCTTCCTGACCCTGGTGTACGTCGCCACTCGGCGCCGGGCGTACGTGATCCTCGGACTGGCCCTCTTCCTGGCAGGCGCGACGGCCCTCTACTTCCTTTTCGGCCACGTGCGCACTCGCGTCGACATCTGGCTCGATCCGTACGTCGACCCGCTGGGGAGTGGCTACCAGGTGATCCATGCGCTCTATTCGTTCGGTCGCGGAGGGATCCTGGGCACCGGGCTGGGAGCCGGGCTTCCGGCCGTGAGCGGCACCCCCGGCGATCTCCCCGCCATCCACACCGACTTCGTCTTCGCCGCCCTGGCCGAGGAGCTGGGCATGCTGGGCGCGCTGGCCATCCTTGCCCTGTACGGCGTCATCGCGGAACGGGGCCTGCGCATCGCGGTCCAGGCGGCGGACGACTTCCGGGCACTCCTCGCGGTCGGGCTGACCATGGTCATCGTCATCCAGGCGGCGCTCATCATGGGCGGCAACCTCAAGCTGGTGCCGCTCACGGGCATCACCCTCCCGTTCGTGAGCTACGGCGGCTCGTCGCTCCTGGCGAACGCGATCATCGTGGGCCTCCTCCTGGCGCTCAGTGATCGCGGCGTGGAACCGCCGCCACCGCCATCGCCGCGACGGCGGTTCCTCAGCCGAGGGGGCAGCCGATGAGCGACCTGCTGGGCCGAAGCGATCCCGCCGTGGTCCCCACCATCGGCTCCGCCCTGCTGCGGCTCGGCGTGGCGCTTGCGCTCGTCTTCACCGGCCTCGGGCTGGGGCTCGGGTACTGGCAGGTGGTGCAGGCCGAGACGCTCACGACCGACCCGGGCAACCCCCTGGTCCAGGCGGCCGTCCGCGCGGCACCGCGGGGACGGATCCTCGACGCCAGTGGCGAGGAGGTGGCGGTCAACGTGCGCGGACCGAACGGTGAGCGCCTGCGCAGCTACCCACGCCCGGCGATGGCCCCCGTGGTCGGCTATCAGAGCCTCATCTTCGGCACGTCGGGAGTGGAGCGCGCCTATGACGCCGAGCTGACGGGGCTGAAGCCGCTCGGGCCTGGGGGGGACATGGTCCGCAAGTTCCTGCCCGACCCGTACGATCCCAGTGACCTCCACCTGTCGGTCGACGTGCGGCTCCAGGAGGCGGCGATGGCCGCGCTCGGCGACCAGAGGGGCGCGGTCGTGGCCATCGAGCCGTCAACGGGACGGGTCCTTGCGCTGGCGTCCTCGCCGACCTTCGACCCGAACCTGTTGGTGGACCCGGCGGGCGGCCAGGCCTACCTCGACTCGCTGCGCGGACAGCGAGCTTCGCCCCTGCTCGAGCGCGCGACGCAGGGACTGTACGTCCCAGGCTCGGTCTTCAAGATCGTGACGGCCATCGCCGGCCTGGGCTCCGGCGCCATCCGTCCGGACACCACCTATGCCACGCAACCGGCGGAGTACTTCGATGGCTTCCGCGTGGAGGGATTCTCCATCCGCGACTCACCTCGCGAGTTCCAGACCGATGACCCCCTGGACCTGATCGAGGCGACCGAGGTCTCCAGCAACATCTACTTCGCGCACGTCGGGCTCGATACCGGCCCGGAGGCCATGCTCGACTGGGCGGCCCGGCTCGGGTTCGGCTCACCCATCGACTTCGACCTGCCCACGGCGCCCAGCCAGGTCACGAACGGCGACGGCCCGCTCTTCGGGTTCACCGACCGGGTCGAGCTGGCCAACGCGGCGTACGGCCAGGGCGAGACCCTGGTCACGCCGCTCCAGATGGCGCTGGTGGCGGCCTGCGTGGCCAACGACGGACTGCTCCTGCGGCCCACGCTGGTCGACCGGCTCGTGGCCGAGAGCGGCCGGACGCGGACCGTCGAGCCCGCGGTCGTGCGCAGGGTGTCGAGCGCGGGTGATGCGGAGGTCATCACACAGGCCATGGTCACCGCCGTCGAGGGCGAGTTCGGGCAGTCCTTCACCGGTGGAGCGAAGGTCCCGGGCGTGACCACCGCGGGCAAGAGCGGTACGGCCGAGGTGGGCGACGTGGCCCGGCCCCACAGCTGGTTCATCGGGTTCGCTCCGGCGGAGGAGCCACGCATCGCGATCGCGGTCATCGTCGAGCGTGCCGGCACGGGCAGGGACGTCGCCGTGCCCATGGGCGGCGACCTGATGGAGCTCTACCTCTCCCTGATCGACTGAGGCGGCCGTCCGTCGGCAGCTGGCCCTCCCCGCCACGCAAGGCCGCTTTCAGACTTCCGACGTACCATCCCGTGACGCCGCTGCTCGAGCCCAGACGATGCAGTGACCCGCTCCCGGCAATAACGAGGGAAACCCACCGTGTCCAAGATCCAGGGATCGGGCGAGAAGGTAGCGGCCAACGTCGAGCGCGTCATCGTGGGCAAGCACCACGAGGTCCGACTGGCCCTGGTCGCGCTCCTCTGCCAGGGCCACCTGCTCATCGAGGACGTTCCGGGCACCGGCAAGACGGTCCTCGCCAAGGCCCTCGCGCGTAGCCTCGGCTGCAGCTTCCGGCGCATCCAGTTCACGCCCGACCTGCTGCCGACCGACGTGACCGGTCTCTCGATCTACAACCAGAAGACCCAGGAGTTCGAGTTCCGCCCCGGGCCCATCATGGCCCAGATCGTCCTGGCCGACGAGATCAACCGCGCGACGCCCAAGACGCAGTCCGCGCTCCTCGAGTCGATGGAGGAGCGGCACATGACGGTCGACGGCATCACGTATCCGATGCCCGAGCCGTTCCTCGTCATCGCGACCCAGAATCCGATCGAGTACGAGGGCACGTTCGCGTTGCCCGAGGCGCAGCTCGACCGGTTCATGCTGCGCATCCGGCTGGGCTACCCGCAGCCCCTCGAGGAGATCGTCATCCTCGACGAGCAGAAGCGGGCACATCCACTCGAGGACATCGGTGAGGTCGCCTCGGTCGGCGAGCTGAGGGAGATGCAGGAGGGCATCAGACAGGTGTACGTCGACTCCACGCTGAGCGACTACATCGTGCGTCTCGTGAACGCTACGCGCACGCACCCCGACGTCTACCTCGGGGCATCTCCCAGGGGCTCGCTGGCCCTCTACCGAGCCGGCCAGGCGCTCGCCGCGCTGAGCGGGCGCGACTACGTCATCCCGGACGATGTCAAGGCGCTCGCCGAGCCGGCCCTCGCCCACCGCCTGATCATCAAGACCTCGGCGACGATCAGGGACATCGACCCGGGCGTCATCGTGCGGGAGCTGCTGGGCAGCATCCCCATCGAGGCAAGGCCGGTCAGCCCGGAGCGACGGGCCGTCCGGCCGGTCTAGTCGCATGCTCGTCTCCCACCGTCGAACAGGTCTGCCCCGATGATCCGCCGTCTGCAGTTCGGGCTGATCGCGATGGTGCTCCTCGTCGCTGCCTTCTCGACCGGTGCCGACTTCGTCTTCTTCCTGGTCTATCTCGGGATCCTGGTCGTGGGCGGTGCGTACCTGATCACCCGATCCGGCCTGGCTGACCTGGAGGCCGGATACGTCCTCGACCGGCCGCATGCCCAGGTCGGCGACGCGCTGCGGGCGACCTACACGGTGCGCAATCCCAGTCGCATCCCCAAGCTCTGGCTGGAGGTCTACAACCCGACCAGCCTCCCGGTGGCCATCCCCGGACGCGCGCTGGCGCTCGGCTCGCGCAGCGAGCGATCGTGGGTGGCTCGCGTGCCGCTCTCGCGCCGTGGGCACTTCCGGGTCGATCCCATGGTCATCCGCACGGGCGACGCCTTCGGTCTCTTCGAGTCCTACGCGTCGGTCGGTGCTCCCTCCACGGTCATCGTCTATCCCCGCGTCGAGGTGCTGCCGCGCTGGCGACTGCCGGCCGCCACGCTGGAGGGCACGCGCGCCAGCCCCGAGCGGACCCTCCAGACGACGGCGATGGCCACGTCGGTCAGGCCGTATGTCCCCGGCGACGCCTACAACAGGATCCACTGGAAGAGCAGTGCGCGCCATCAGGAGCTCCAGATCAAGGAGTTCGATCTGGAGCAGACGGCCGACGTCTGGATCTTCCTCGACCTCGAGCGCTCCGCGCATACCGGTTCGGGTGACGCGGCGACCATCGAGACCGCCGTTCGGGTGGCGGCCTCCATCGGCTCGCGGGCGCTCGGTGACAATCGGTCGCTGGGATTCGCTGCGGTCGGGGCACGACGCGCCGTACTGCCGGCCGACCGGGGACCCCGGCAGCAGCAGAAGCTGCTCCAACTGCTGGCCGCGGTGGACGCGGACGGGGGGATGCCGCTGCGCGATCTGCTCATCGAAGGTCTGGCACGGCTGCGGCGCGGCATGACCGCCGTGATCGTGACACCGTCGCTGGAGCGTGACTGGATCCGGCCGCTGGCCACGCTGCGCCGGCGTGGTATCGGCGCCGCTGTCTGCGTCCTGGACCCGGTCGCCCACGAGGACGAGACGCGGCGTACGAGGGCGACCGCGGTGATGGGCGACCCGGAGCACGAAGCACGGACGCGCGAAGCGCGAGCCCGCGACGCCCGAGCGCTCCGACATGCCCTCGCCGAGCATGACCTCCCGGTCCACTTCCTCGTGCCCGCCAGGCCCATCGGCGAGCAGATCGTGACCATCCCGCCCAGCGGTGCCGGAGTGGCCCGCCCGTGACCGCAGCGACCACGTCCTTCAGCAGCCACCCCGTCTCGGAGGCGGAAGAGGAACGCAGCCTCCTCCGCGGCCCACGAGAGGGCTGGTCGGTGCTCGTGCTGCTGGTGCTGATGGTCGTCACGGCGGCCCTCGCGGTGGACGACGCGAACTGGGCGGGCTTCACCGCCGAAGGCGGCAAGCAGACGGGCTTCCTGCCACTCGCCGCGCTCCTGGCCGTCCTCGTCGGTTTCGGCCTCGCGAAGTCGGGACGACTGCATGCCCTCGTCGCGCACCTCATCGGCGCCACCATCGGCGCGGCCTTCCTGCTCGTGGCGATCAGCGACGCGATCTCGACGTCGCCGGACGTCCTGGACCGCCTGCGCGACCTGAATGGGTCGGTGGGGATCTTCTACGAGGATCTGGTGATCCTGGGCATCCGCTCGTCCGAGACGTCCGTGTTCCTGCTCATCATCGGCGCGCTCCTCTGGGGGCTGGGCCAGTTCGCGGCCTTCAACGTCTTCCGCCGGGGGCGAGCGATGCCGGCTGTCATCGGGACGGGACTGGTGCTGCTCATCAACATGTCCATCACCGTCCGCGTGCAGTACGTGCACCTGATCGTCCTCGCGGCCACGGCCATGCTCCTCCTCGTGCGCATGAACCTGCTCACGCAACGCGAGGGCTGGCGCCGCCGGCGCATCGGCGACGCGGGATACGTCTCGGGGCTCTTCATGCGCAGCAGCCTGGCCTTCGTCGCGTTCACCCTCGTGGGATCGCTCACCTTGGCCGCCACGGCCAGCTCGGCACCGCTCGCGAACGCCTGGCGGGACCTCGACGACCAGCTCCTCAGCATCAGTACCGAAGTCAACCGCTGGGTCGGCGGCGTGACCGGTCCAGCCCGAGGCCCGAGCGGTCTCTTCGGCTCGAGTCAGACGATCAGCGGGATCTGGGAGTCGTCGACCGACGTCGTCTTCCGCGCGACCTCGACCGAGCGAGAGGGGTACTACTGGAAGGGCGCCACGTACGATCAGTTCGACGGGTACACCTGGCAGCAGCTCGATCGAGCTCGGCTCGAGGTCCCCGCGGGCGAGGCCCTGCTAGCCACGAGCTACGACAGCGTCATGGAGGATGCGGGCCGCCGCGAGGTGGCGGTCACCGTCACGTCCGTCGACCTGGCGGGCGGCACCGCCCTGACGCCGGAGACGCCGCTCAGCATCGACCGCGCGGCGGAGATCGTGACCAACGCCGAGGGCGGCCCGCTCGTGGCGGTGGACCTGCGCGACGCGGTGGACCCGGGCGAGACCTACACGGTCACCGCGCTGGTGCCGGAGGACGACCCCGACTACGGTGCGATCACCGCGGCGGACCTCGCGGCGGCCGGGGTGGACTACCCGGCGTGGACGCAACGGTTCGTGGAGATCCGTCCTGGCTCCCTCGGCCCGCTGGCCTACAACACGGCCGAGCGGATCGTCAGCCGTCTGCCCGCGGACCGCCGCGACCCCTATCACGTGGCGGAGGCGGTCCAGCAGTTCCTGTACCGCGACGGGGGCTTCCAGTACCGCACGGACGTCCGCGGCCTGTGCGGGCGGGACAAGATCGTCGACTGCATGCTCAAGGTGCGTCGGGGCTACTGCGAGTACTTCGCGACCACGATGGCGATGCTTCTTCGGACCCAGCAGATCCCGGCTCGTCTGGCCATGGGCTACCTGCCCGGGAAGGAGCTCGGGGACGGCACTTGGCAGGTCGACCGGAGCGCCGCGCATGCCTGGGTCGAGGTGTACTTCCCGACCTATGGCTGGATCCGCTTCGACCCCACCCCGGGCAACGACGAGAACGGCCAGGAGCCCACCCGCCTGAACCCCGGTAGCCCGGTAGCGACCCCCGGGGACGGGGCGACCGGTCCTCGACCCACGCCCAACTTCGACGAGCCCGACCCCCGTGATGACGACCGGCTGGGCACCCAGGACGACCCGAGCGCGGACGGCGGACTGCCCCCTGCTCCGCCCCCGGCGGACCAGGGTCCGCTCGCGCTCGTCGTGGTGATCGGCCTCCTGGCTGCCGGGCTCGTGCTCGTCCTGCTCGCGCGAGCCCGCCGGCTGCCGTCGCCGGAGCCCGACCTGGCCTATCGGGGCATGGCCCGCCTCGCGAGTCGCTTCGGCTACGGTCCCAAGCCCACCCAGACGGCCTACGAGTACGCGGGATCGCTGGGCCAGGTCCTGCCCAGGGTCGCCACCGAGCTCGAGGTCGTCGCCCGCGCGAAGGTCGAGACCACCTATGCCCGCCGCGCGCCGGACAACGAGATGCTGGAGCAGCTTCGTGCCGCCTACCGCCGGGTGCGCATCGGCCTCCTCCGCCTGGTGGTGCGCCGGAAGCCGCGAGCCGACCGACCCCGCGCACTGACCCAGCGCTCCGGGCCGGGGCCGCGCTAGAAGGCGCCACCCTCCCCGGCGCAGGAGCGGAGGCACTCGCGATGCGCAGCCTCCAGCTGCGTCCGTTCAGCGGGCAGCAGGCTTTCCACGGTGAAGCCGTCCACGATGAGGCCCGCCTCCGCGGCGATCGCGGCGCGATCCTCCGAGCGGGATGCCTTCGCTGCGATGGCCGCCAGCGTGGTGAGCAGCCGGATCGAGAGCCCCAGCTGCATCCGCGCGTTGCGGCGGATCTCGCTGAACGCGCTGCCCAGGAGATGGTCGAAGGAGAGCACCGTCACGATCGCCCGTAGCCGTCCGTGGCGGAACCGATACGGCGAGGGGACCGGCCGGCCGACCACGCGGGTCATCACCGCGCCCAGCCGGTCGACGCACATGGCGGCGGTGAAGGGATCGTTGATGGCGGGCGAGAGGGCGCGCAGCGCGATCTGCACCAGCTGCTGGATGGCGAAGCCCACGTCCTGCTGTTCCGTACGCTGCGATCCCAGGATGAACGCCTCTCGGACGGAGTGGCGCAGATGGACGTCCACGCCCTCCGGGGGCCAGACCTCGGCCAGCACGTCACCGGGGACGACGAAGCTGCCGGGGTGACGAACCAGGCGGATGAGCATGTCGTGTCGGTCCATGAGCCCCACGAGGGCTGCCGTGTCCACGACCTCCACGTAGCCGGTCCCCCGCGCGGCGATGACCGCTCCGGCGCCACTCGGCAGTCGCGGCGGCGGGCCGTCGGTCCCGGTCTCCGTGGGCTTGTCGGTGAAGGAGTGGTCGATGTCCCGCTCGAGGTCCGAGGTCACCGAGGCCACGATGTGGGCGACCTGGATGAGCGTGGCGGCGTGGTGGATGAAGTAGATGAGCACGGACGTGCTGGCCAGTGTCAGGAGGACCGCCGTGCCGATCGAGATGGTGGGCACGAAGGCCTCACCCTCATCGCCGCTGCGCACCGACAGCAGCACGAGCAGCGAGAAGAGGAACGTGGCCAGGAAGGTCCCCAGGACGATCTGGTTGCCCTGGTCGCGCATGAAGTTGCGCAGCAGTCGGGGCCCGAACTGCGCCGACGCCAGGGCCATCGATGCCAACGCGATGGAGAACGTGACGCCTGCCACCGTGATCATCGAGGTGGCGATGACCGCCAGCACACCGCGCGCGCCTTCGGGGCCTCCCGTGTAGATGCTGCCCAGCACGTTCGAGCCGAGGGCTCCGTCGAGCGCCAGCGTTGCGGCCGACAGGAGCACCGATCCGATGGCCATGAGCGTCGGCACGAACCAGTAGCTCGCGCGAAGGGAGTCCAGTCGGTCGATCAGCTTGGCGTGGATCATCTGCCAAGCCTAGAGCGCACCACCGCGGTCCACCCCCGTCGGCGCCCTCAGGTGGTCCGTCAGGCCG
This sequence comes from Chloroflexota bacterium, assembly GCA_030446555.1. Classification (GTDB taxonomy): domain Bacteria; phylum Chloroflexota; class Limnocylindria; order Limnocylindrales; family CSP1-4; genus Palsa-1032. The sequence goes on from JAUJNA010000011.1 coordinate 11,752, forward strand.
TGGCAGCGCAGTCGCGCGCGCCCATCGGCGATGTCCAGCACGCTGATGCCGGCCAGGGGGAACGGGAACGACCAGAAGTGGTCGATCGGCACACGGAGCAGCTGGAGCAGGGCCAGGCGGAGGATACCGTCGTGGGAGATGACGACGGCCCACGGGGCGGGAGACGCAGCTCCGAGCGTCGCACCCTCGCGCTCGGGGTCATGTGACAGCCCCGTCAGGATGGTTCGCATCGCCGCCGCGACCCGCTCGGCGCCATCGCGCAAGCGTTCGCCGTTCGGGGCCTGGTGGGTCAGGGGATCCTCCCGCCAGGCGGCCAGCTCCACCGGCCAGCGGACCCCGACATCGGCATGGGTCAGGCCCTCCCAGTCACCCTGCCCCAGCTCGTAGAGCGCCTCGCTCGCCTGGAGTTTCTGCCCCGGTGCGATCAGCTCGGCCACGGCGCGCGCGGTGGCCGCCGCTCGCTCCAGCGGTGAATGCCAGATGGCGGCCGGTGCCGACCCCGGCAGCGGCAGCGCCGGCGGCTGACTGCGATCGCGCAGGCGAGCGGCCAGCTGGCGGGCCTGCCGCTCGCCGAGCGACGAGAGGGGAGGGTCGCGGCGGCCCTGGAAGCGACCCTCGGCGATCCAGGTGCTCTCGGCGTGGCGAACCAGGCAGAGGACCGCATCCGGGACGTCGGGGCGTGCCGTCAGTCCACCCGGATGAGCCACAGGTCCAGCACTGCTTCGTGCTCCCGGATGCGATCGGCGACCGCGGGGGGCACGGGGTCGTCGAGGGCGAGGATCATCAGCGCATCGGAACGCGGCCCGGACCGGCCGAGGTGCATCGCGCTGATGTTGACGTCCGCCTCCCCGAGCATGAGCCCGATGCGGCCCATCGTGCCGGGTCGGTCGCGGTGACGCGTGACCAGCATGTGCGACGCCGGCGGGATGTCGACCCAGTACTCGCCCAGCCGGACGAGGCGGGGCTCGCCTGCGCCGGTGGTGCCGGCCACCGTGGTCGACCCTGTGAGGGTCACCATCGAGGCGTATCGGCCCGCGTCAGGGCTCTTGCGTTCCACGAGCCCGATGCCACGGGCGCGCGCCAGGTGGGACGCGTTGATCAGGTTGACCCGCTCCTCGGTGACGTTCTCCAGCAGGCCTCCCAGCACGGCCGCCGCGAGGGGCGTGGCATCGTGCGCGGCGAGCTCGCCGGAGATCTCGAGCGTCAGGCCCTCCAGGTCCGGGGCGAACTGGGCGTAGACCTGGCCGACCATCCGTGCCAGCGGCAGGTATGGGCCCACCGCGTGGGCCGTCTCGGGTGTCAGCAGGGGCGCATTCACCGCGTAGCGCGCCGGGCGACCGGCCAGCACGTCTAGCACCTGCTGGGCGGCCTCGACCGCGACGCGCGTCTGGGCCTCGGCGGTCGACGCGCCGAGGTGCGGCGTGAGCACCGTGGCCGGCGCGGTGAGCAGCGGGGAGCCGACCGGTGGCTCGACAGCGAAGACGTCGACCGCCGCACCCCCCAGCCGACCCGCGGCGAGAGCGGCGGCGAGCGCCTCTTCGTCGACGACGCCCCCGCGAGCCACGTTGACGAGCAGCGCGTCTGGCTTCATTTGGGCGAGCTCCGCCGCCCCGATCAGGCCGCGCGTCGCCCGCGTCAGCGGGACGTGGACGGTCACCACGTCGGCCTGGGCGAGCAGCGCCGCCATCGTCACCAGGCGCACGCCGTGGTGACCGGCGACCTCTTCCGTCACGTACGGGTCATGGCCGATGAGCTCCATCTCGAGTGCGCGGGCCCGGTCGGCGACGGTCATGCCGATCTTGCCCAGGCCGACGATGCCGAGGGTCCTCCCGCGGAGCTCCCGGCCGGTGAACGAGGAGCGATCCCACTCGCCACGGCGCACCGAGGCGTCCGCGGCGGCGACCCGTCGCGTGAGTGCGAAGAGGAGCGCCAGCGTGTGCTCTGCGGCGGCGATCGTGTTGCCGGTGGGCGCGTTCACCACGGTGATACCGGCGGTCGTGGCGGCCGCCAGGTCGATGTTGTCGACCCCTACGCCGGCCCGGCCGATGACCTGGAGGTCCCGACCGGCGGCGATCACGGCGGCATCGACCTGGACCTGGCTGCGGACCAGCAGTGCGTCGTAGCCGGGCAGCAGATCGAGCAGCTCAGCGCGCGGCAGTCCGCCCCGCACGTCGACCTGGTGCTCCGCGCGCAGAAGCTGGAGGCCGTCCTCGGCCAGGGATTCCGCCACCAGGATGCGCATGGGCGATGCGCCGCGTCGGTCGGACGTCAGATGCGTGCGGCGGCCACGGCCGGGGATCCCTGGTCGCTCGCCGAGGCGCTGACCACCGCCTGGGAAGCGGCGCGTGTAGCGGCCGCGACCCCGGTCCCTCGGGGCACATCCTGTCCCAGCCCGACCATGACCTCCTCGAGGATGGCGACCGCTGCCAGGATGTCGTCCACCGTCACGGCTCCCAGATGCCCGACCCGGAACAGTCGACCGCTCAGGCGTCCCTGCCCCCCAGCCAGCACCAGGCCGCGTGCTCGCAGCTCCCGGCTCATCACCGCCCACTCCACCCCATCGGGCACCAGCGCCGCTGTGACCGTGTCCGAGGCGTGGGCCGCGTCGGCGAACAGTCGCACGCCCATCTCGCGAAGACCGGCCCGGGTGGCCGCGCCGCAGGCGGCGTGTCGCGCGAAGATCGCTGGGTAGCCTTCCCGCTCCAGCAGCTCGAGCGCGATATCGAGCGCGAAGCAGACCCCCACGGCCGGGGTCCAGGGCGTCTCCCCCTTCGCGGCGCTGGCGCGATGCATGGCCAGGTCGAAGTAGAAGCGCGGCATCGTGGCGCGTTCCGCCGCGGTCCAGGCTCGCGGCGAGACGCTCACCATGGCGAGGCCGGGTGGCACCATCCAGCTCTTCTGCGAGCCCGTGACGACCACGTCGAGATCCCAGGCGTCGGTGTCGAACGGGATGGCGCCAAGCCCGCTGATGGCGTCGACGATGATGAGCGCTTGGGGCGCTGCGGAACGGGCAGCAGCGGCGAGCTCTGCAGGGGACCGGTCACACCGGTCGAGGTCTCGTTGTGGGTCAGCAGGACGGCCCTGGCGGACCGTCCGCGGGCGGCCATCTCGCCGAGGGCGTCGGTGACGGCGGCGGGTTCGGCAGCCTTGCCCCACTCCACGTCGAGCTTCGTCACATCCGCCCCGTATCGCGCCCCGATGTTCGCGAAACCATCGCCGAAGACGCCCATGCTCACGGCAAGCACGGGATCGCCCGGCGAGAGGTGATTGACGACCGCCGCCTCCAGCCCGCCGGTGCCCGAACAGGTCAGGATCAGCACGTCGTTGCGCGTGCGGAACGCTCGCTGGAGTGCCGCGGTGACGCGCGCGAGCAGATCGGCTGAACTGGGGGCCCCGGTGGTTGACCATCTGCCGGGCGCCAGCCTCGCGGACCGCCTCGGGGAGGGGGGTCGGACCCGGGATGCGCAGATGCGTCGAGTCGGTCACGGGACACTCCTGATGGCGGAACGGCCAGCTCGGGCGCGCCGAGGCACCAGTGCCCCCGATGGTAGCGGGTCGCCCGGTCGAGCCGTGAGCCCTAGACTCCCATCCATGGCCCCGCAGAAGCGCCGCGGTGCTCGCCCGGAGCCACTCGATGCGCCGGCGGCCGCGGCCCATGCCCCGCTGGCGGCTCGCATGCGCCCCACTCGACTGGAGGACTTCCAGGGACAGGAGCACCTCGTCGGCGAGCGAGGAGCGCTGCGCCGCATGGTCCAGCGTGGCCACCTCGCGTCGATGGTCCTGTGGGGGCCTCCGGGCACGGGCAAGACCACGCTGGCACGACTGCTGGCGGAAGTGGTGGACGCACCGTACATGACGCTCAGCGCGGTCATGAGCGGCGTCGCCGACGTGAGAGCCGTCATCGCCGAGGCGCGCGCCTGGATCGACCGTGGTGGGCGCTCCACGGTCCTCTTCCTCGACGAGATCCACCGCTTCAACAAGGCGCAGCAGGACGCCCTCCTGCCGCAGGTGGAAGACGGGACGATCACCCTCATCGGAGCGACCACCGAGAACCCCTACTTCGAGGTCAACTCGGCGCTCCTCTCACGCCTGCGTGTCTTCCGGCTGGATCCGCTCACCGATGAGCAGGTGGGCGCCATCGTGGATCGCGCCTCCCGCGACGAACGTGGCTACTCCGGCGCCGTGGAGCTGCCCACCGACGCGCGTGAGCACCTCATCGCCATCAGCGCCGGCGATGCGCGAGCGGCGCTCAACGTGCTGGAGGCGTCAGCCGCGATGGCCGGCGTGGACGATCCCGATACGCCACGCCCGGTGAGGCCATCGCTCGACGAGGTCGAGGTCGCGGCCCAGGAGCGCATCCTGGCCTACGACCGTGCCGGGGACGGCCACTACGGCACGGTCAGCGCGTTCATCAAGAGCATGCGCGGGAATGATCCGGACGCTGCACTCTACTGGCTGGCCACCATGGTCGCCGCGGGCGAGGACCCCCGCTTCATCTGCCGCCGGATCGTCATCGCGGCCTCGGAGGACGTGGGCAATGCCGACCCGCGTGCGCTCCAGGTAGCCGTGGCGGCGGCGCAGGCGCTCGACTTCGTGGGCCTGCCGGAGGCGCAGTACGCCATGGCGCAGGCGACGGCATACGTGGCCAGCGCACCCAAGTCGAACCGCGTCGGACGTGCCTACTGGGCGGCCATGGCCGACGTCCAGGCGCACGGTTCGCAACCGGTCCCCCCGCATCTCCTGACCGCTGCCATCCCGGCCCTGCGGCGGCACGGCATCGGCGTCGGCTATCGGGACCCCCACCAGTACCCGGAGGCCGACGTGGAGCAGCAGTACCTGCCCGACGCGCTGAAGGAGAGGCGCTACTACGAGCCGTCGGATCGCGGCATGGAGGGGCAGATCGGGGCGCGTCTGGAACGGCTGCGCACCATTCGGCGCGACCGGAGGGATCAGTAGAGGGGCGAGACCCCCATCACGACGAGGATCACCCAGAGCGCCGCCAGGATGGCGAAGAGCACGCCCGCGACGTAGAGGATCTTCCGCAGGTCCCGTGACACGTACACGTACTCGTCCGCCGCGCGTGCGGCGAGCAGACTGCCGGGCTTGGCACGGGCGCGCGCGTGCGTGGTTGCCGTGACGGTCCGTGTGGCAGGCGGAGCCGCGTCCGACCGTGGCGCATCGACCCTATCGGAGAGCTCGGGACGGACAGCCGGAGGGCTGGCACTGGTCAGCGCCGTCGTGCGTGTCGGGGCGGAGCCGGGTCGCGACGTCCCGGGACGGGCACCGGGCCGGCGCTGGGTCACCCGCCGAGCGCCACGTGTCCGCTTGCTCACGCCGGGGAGGATAGCAGGCAGGTCC
>JAUJNA010000011.1:17209-25176 GCA_030446555.1 Chloroflexota bacterium
CGGTCCGACCGCCTGGCCGGCGAGCTCGAGACCGTGGCAGGCAGCGTCCGGTCGGTCGAGGCCGTCGCCCGGCGAGCGGTCCAGCATGTCGGGCTGGTCAGGTACAACCCCTTCGAGGACACCGGGTCGAACCAGAGCTTCGCGCTGGCCCTGCTGGACGAGGATGCCAACGGCATCGTGCTCTCGAGCCTCCACTCGCGACAGCAGACCCGCGTCTACCTCAAGGAGATCGTCGCCGGCCGCTGCGAGGCTGCCCTCTCCGCCGAGGAGAGCGAGGCGCTCCGCAGGGCAGGCGTGGCTGACTGAGTCGACGCCCCGGACCCGGCGTCCGTGTGACAGACAGGTGGCACACCGGACATCCACGGTGGGCGCCATGACAGCACCCCATCGAACGTCGGAGCCCGCCGTCCGTTCCATCCCGGTGAGAGCATCCGCGGTGGACGGCGCCGCCGCACCGGTCTCGCTTCCGTGTGTCGCGGGGCTGCTTCAAGGCCTTGACGCTGCGCAGCGCCGGGCTGTGACCCACGGTGAGGGCCCGCTGCTCGTCATCGCAGGACCGGGCACCGGCAAGACGGAGGTCATCACCCGGCGGGTGGCATGGCTGATCGCCACCAAGCGTGCCCGGCCGTCCGAGGTGCTGGCGCTCACGTTCACCGATCGAGCCGCCGACGAGATGCAGTCGCGCGTCGACCTGCTCGTGCCCTACGGTCATGCCGAGGCGGCCATCCACACCTTCCACGCCTTCGGCGACCGGCTCCTCCGTGAGTTCGCCTTCGAGCTCGGTCTGCCCGCCGAGCCACGCGTCATCAGCCGGGCCGAAGCGGTGGTCCTCCTCCGTGAGCATCTCTTCCAGCTCGGCCTGGAGCGTTACATGCCACTGGCCGACCCGACGCGCTTCCTGGGTGCGCTCGTGGATCGATGCGCCCGCGCCAAGGACGAGGGCTTCTCGCCGCGCGAGCTGCTCGACCGCGCGGAGGCCATGACCGAGCGGGCGGGCGCGGCTCTTGCTGCTGCTGCCACGGCCACGGCACGCGAGCAAGCGCAGGCCATGGCAGAGGAGGCGCTCGGTGAACGCGAGCTGGCCGTCGCGCATGCGCGCTACGAGGAGCTGCTCGGACAGCGGGGCCTCATCGACTTCGGGGAACAGGTAGCCGGTGCGGTGCGGCTGCTGCGCGATCGGCCGGCGGTCCGAGCCGAGTTGCAGCGTCGCTTCCGCTACATCGTGGTCGATGAGTTCCAGGACACGAACCCGCTCCAGCTCCGGCTGCTCGAGCTGCTCGGAGGCAGTCGTCGGAACGTCACGGTGGTCGGTGACGACGACCAGTCGATCTACACCTTCCGGGGCGCCGCCCTGGACAACATCCTGGGATTCGACGCGGCCTTCGGCGGTGCGCGCCGGGTCGTGCTGCGACGCAACCACCGCTCCCTGGCACCCATCCTGGCGGCCGCCCAAAGGCTCGTCCGGCACAACGACCCGTACCGTCTGGAAGTGCGCGAAGGAGTGGACAAGCAGCTCGTCGCAGTGCGGCGGGGACGGGCGGCAGGGATCGTCCGCCAGGGGGCGTTCGCGACGGCCGACGAGGAGGCGGACGCCGTCGCGGCCGACATCCGGCGCCGCCTGGACCGCGGCACCCCACCGTCTGATCTGGCGGTGCTGGTGCGCACGAATGGGGACGCTGCGCCGGTGCTGAGAAGCCTTGCCCTGCGGGGCGTGCCGGTACGTTTCAGCGGAGCGTCGGGCATCTACGCCCGACCGGAGGTCCGCGAGCTGCTGTGCTTCCTTCGTGCGGCGGTGGACCCCGATTCCTCGGTCGACCTCTACGGTGTGGCCACCGGAACGCCCTACGAGCTTGGCGGCGAGGACCTGACACGCATCCTCGAGATGGCACGTCGCCGACATCGTTCCCTGTGGTCCCTGATCGTCGAACTCGAGGAGCAGCCAGGTCTTCTTCAGCTGTCGAGCGAGACGCGGCGACGACTGGGGCGATTGAGCAAGGACCTCCACGCGGCGCTCGAGGCGGCGCATCGACGCCCGGCGGGAGAAGTCCTGTACGAGCATCTCAAGCGGTCCGGCCGCCTGCGTTCGCTCATCGTGGCCGCGGAGGCCGGCGACGAGGCTCCCTTGCGCAACGTGGCGCGGCTGTTCGAGCTCATCCGCGCCCAGTCGGCACTGCTGGCTGACGCGCGCCTGCCCTTCCTGGTCCGGCACCTGCAAACGCTCACCGAGGCCGGGGACGACCCAGCCGAAGCCCCCGACGACGTCCACGCCGAGCAGGTCTCGGTGCTCACGGTGCACAAGGCGAAGGGTCTCGAGTTCCGGGTCGTCTTCCTCGTCGGACTGGTCGACGGTCGCTTCCCTCTCCGCGGGCGCGGTGACCGACTCCCCCTGCCCCAGCGCGACGCGCGACGACCTGTCGAGGAAGCGCCGTTCGCGGAGGAGCGGCGTTCGTGCTACGTGGCGATGACCCGCGCCCGGGACGAGCTGCATCTCAGCTGGTCGCGGCGGACCGCCGGCGGACGGCCCCGGCGACCATCTTCCTTCCTGGCCGAAGCCCTGGACCTGCCGCTCGAGGCACCAGCCGCCGGCTCGGGGCCCGTCTCCCCGACGGAGTCCATGACACGCCGTCTGGCGGCAGGGCTCGAGGCCCAGCCGGGGCGAGAGGCGCCGCCGGTCCCGCCGGCGAAGGTCCTCCAAGGGCCCCTGACCCTGAGCTTCTCGCAGGTCGACGATTACCTCATCTGTCCCTTGAAGTACCGGCTTCGTCACGTGACCAGGGTGCCTACGCCGCCGCACCATGCGCTCGTGCTGGGCAATGCGCTCCACCAGTCCGTCGCGGCCTTCCACCTGGCGGGCATGCGGGGCACGACGATGAGCGCCGAGGCATTGCTCGAGGTCTTCGCCACCCACTGGTCCAGCGAGGGGTTCCTCTCACGCCACCATGAGGAGGCACGGTACGCCTCCGGCCGCGCGGCGCTCGAGCGGTTCCACGCGGAACAGCTCTTGCGGGAACCTGGTGCCACCGTCGGCGTGGAGCGACCGTTCACTGTGCGCATCGGCCCCGACGTCCTGCGCGGCCGCTACGACCGCCTTGACGAGACCCCGGAGGGCGTGGTCGTCACCGACTACAAGTCGAGCGACGTGCGCGAGCAGAAGAAGGCCGATGCGAGAGCGCGCGACTCGCTGCAGCTGCAGGTCTATGCCCTGGCGCACCAGGCCGAGACCGGTCATCTACCGGCGGCGGTCCAGCTGCACTTCCTCGAGACCGGCGTCGTGGGCCGCGCCCAGCCCGATGCCGCTCGGCTCGAGAAGGCAAGCCAGAGGATCGGTCAGGCGGCAGCCGGGATCCGAGCAGGTGACTTCGCCGCGCGGCCCGACTACCTGGCCTGCGGGTACTGCCCGTACCGCGCCGTCTGCCCCGATGCTGCCGCCTGAGCCGCCCGTCGCCCCTAGACTCCGGGTGGATGTACGCCCGGGACCGGCTGCTGAACGTGGGGCTGCTGGTAACGGCCGCCGGCGCGTGGATGGTGGTGGCCTTGCTCTTCACCACCCGATCGCCGGTCGGGGACACGGCGGTCCAGGTGGTGGCGGCGCTACTCCTCGGTGCCGCGGTCGCCGTCACGACCACGCCGCTGTTCTGGCTCGTGACCTTCGCACGTCGGCGCCGTATCGCGTACAAGGGCGACTGGTCGCGAGCTCTCCGACGCGCCTCGCTCGTGGGCGGCGCGGTGGCCATCCTTGTCCTACTGCGGATGCTGGGTGCCTTCAGCGTGCCGCTCGCCCTGTTCGTGGTGGCCATGGCCGCCTTCGTCGAGCTGATCCTTACCGCCCGCCGGTGAGGACCGATCGGATCGCCGACCGAGAGTTCGCTAGGATGCTAGCGGCGCACCCTGCTGGACCGCGGCCCCGGAACCGGCGGTAGCGTCGAGCGCGAGGCTCGCGCCATGTCCGATCCCGTCAGCACGCCGACCCGACAGGACTATGCCCGTCAGAACGGCTGGGACGGCGAGTACCCCCGGTTCAAGGCCCCGGACGTGCCGAGCTATGTGGGAACGTCCGTCAGCTTCGCCCACCAGCCCGTGGTCACGGACCCCAGGGAACTCACTCGCATCCGCCCGGACGTGGCCATCGTGGGCGCGCCGTTCGACGACGCGGTCAGCTATCGTCCCGGCGCCCGCTTCGGCCCACGTGCCATCCGCCAGGCGACGTACACGCGTGGCGACCACTCCATCCAGCTCGACATCCAGCCCTTCGAGCACCTCACCGTCGTGGACGCTGGTGACGCAGACATCGTGCCCGCCTGGCTCGAGCGCGGCCACGCCATGGTGTTCCGCAAGGTCCTGGAGGTCGCTTCCAGCGGTGCCATCCCGATCATCCTGGGCGGCGATCACTCGATCACCTGGCCGAGCGCAAGCGCTGTGGCGCAGGTACGCGCGCCGGGCACCATCGGCATCGTCCACTTCGACGCACACGCTGACACTGCCGCTGAGGACTGGGGCGTACTGGCGGGGCATGGCACGCCGATGCGCAGGCTCATCGAGTCGGGCGCCGTCGATGGCCGCAACTTCGTGCAGGTCGGGCTGCGTGGCTACTGGCCACCGATGGAGGTCTTCGCGTGGATGCAGGAGCATGGGCTCCGCTGGCACCTCATGCGCGAGATCGAGGAGCGCGGCGCGGAGGCTGTCATCGACGACGCCATCGCCGAGGCGCTCGACGGGCCGGACGCGGTCTACCTGTCCCTGGACATCGATGTGATCGACCCGGGCATGGCGCCGGGGACCGGCACCCCCGAGCCGGGCGGCATGCTGACCCGCGAGATCCTCCGCGCGGTGCGACGGATCGTCGGGCGGGTCGATATCGCGGCGATGGATATCGTGGAGGTCTCCCCGCCCTACGACCACGCCGACGTGACCGCAGCGGCCGCGCATCGCGCTGCCCTCGAGTGCATCAGTGCGCTGGCCGTGAAGAAGCGTGCGGGGCACGCCGTCCGGTTCGAGGGCGGTCTCGTCGCGGAGCGGCTGGGAGCCGGCATCGGGTGACGGGCCTCGCCGATGGCCGCCCCGCCGCTCCGCACGCGGATGTCAAGCTGCGGCTCGCCGCGGCCGTCGAGGCGCACCGTGAGGAGATCATCGAGCTGTCGCATCGCATCCATGCCACCCCGGAGCCCGCCTTCGAGGAGCACCAGGCCGCGGCATGGGTGGCAGCTTCGGTGGCCCGGCACGGCTACGCCGTGGAGCATCCGGCCGGGCGACTCGAGACCGCGGTGCGCGGCCGCCTCGCGGGCGGCCGGGGCGCGGACGGGCCGCGCATCGGCATCCTTGCCGAGTACGACGCGCTGCCGGGGCTCGGCCACGGCTGTGGCCACAACACGATGGCCGCCAGCGGCGTGGGCGCCGCCATCGCCCTGGCGGCGGTCGCACCCGAGCTGCGCGGCGAGGTCGTCTTCCTGGGCACCCCCGCCGAGGAGCGCGGGTCGGGCAAGCAGTGGATGCTGGATGACGGGCTGTTCGACGGGCTCGATGCGGCTCTCCTCTTCCATCCCAGTGACCGTACCCAGGCCGCCTGCGCACTCCTGGCCAGCGTCGACGTGGAGGTCACGTTCAGCGGCCTCCAAGCGCACGCCGCAGCGGAACCCTGGAAGGGGCGCAACGCGCTCGACGCGCTCGTCCTGCTCTTCAGCTCGATCGGGCTTTGGCGTCAGCAACTGCGTCCCGAGGCACGCGTCCACGGCATCGTCATCGAGGGCGGGACGGCGGCCAACATCATCCCCAGTCGGGCCGTGGGGCGGTTCATGCATCCGCAGCACGGACGAGGCCTACTTCGGGAGATGCACGACCGCTTCCGTGCCCTCGTCGACGCAGCCGCCCTGGCCACCGGCTGTGCCGGCGAAGCGGTCTTCTCCGGCGGCTCATCCACGATGAAGGACAACGCCACGCTGCGCGAGCGGTTCGTGGCCAACATGACGGCGTACGGGCTCGCGGACCACCCGCTCGATCCAGGGCAGCTGGGCTCGTCCGATATGGGCAACGTGAGCCAGGTGCTGCCCGCCATCCACCCCATGATCGCCATCTGCGAGGAGGGCGTGGCCGGCCACTCCACCGAGTTCCGTGATGCCGCCGCGGGACCGCACGCGGATGAGGTGACGCTCATGGCCGCCGCGCTCGTGGCGCAGACGGCGTACGAGCTGTTCGCCGAGCCGGACCTGGTCGATGCAGCGTGGCGCGAGTTCCGCGGTGAGAGATAGGCGGGCAGGGACTCGGTGATGCATCCGAGCGACCACGAGGCAGCCGCGATGCTGGCTCGAGCGTACGACCTGGACCTGTCCGACGACCCCGGTGACCTGGAGCTGTACGAGGCGCTCGCGCAGCGCACGGGCGGCCCGATCCTCGAGCTGGCCGTGGGAAGCGGCCGCGTGGCGGTCCCGCTGGCAGCCCGAGGGCTGGCCGTGACGGGGGTGGACGACGACGGCGCGATGCTCGACCGGGCTCGCATGGCGTGGCGGCGAGCGCGGCCTCGCGCCCGGCCGGGAGGGGACCTGCGACTCATCGAGGCCGACCTCACGGCGCTCCGCCTCGAGGAGGACTTCGCCCTCGTCATCCTGGCGCTCGACTCGCTGCTGCTCCTGGGCGAGCGGGACGCGCAGATGGCCGCCCTGCGGACGATGAGGGAGCATCTCGCGCCGACGGGCCTGGCCGTCGTGGACGTCGGGCTGCCGAGCGTGGACGACCTGGTGCTCTACGACGGTCGCATGCAGCTCGAATGGGAGCGCGACGACGCCGAGACGGGCGAGCGGGTGGCGAAGATGACCAGCGCACGCCACGATGCGGCCACGGCGACCGTGACCCTCAGTCAGTGGTTCGACGCATGGCCGGCGCCGCTCGGCTCGGTGCGCCGCGTCTCGCGCACCGATCGACTACGCCTCGTGGGTGCGGGCGAGCTGACTGCCATGGCGGAGGCGGCCGGGCTCCACGTCGAGCAGCTCGCAGGTGACCATCAGATGGGTGCGTTCGGGCCAGGTGCGGACCGGGTGGTGCTCCTCGGCACGTTGCTATAGTCGGCCGGTGGGTGCCACCTCCGCACAGATCCGGCTCTTGCTGGTGGAGGACGTGACGCAGGTGGCGCGCTACATCCGTGACCTGCTCGACGCGCAGGAGCAGGTGAAGCTGCTCGACGTGATGACCGACGGGCGGGGCGTCGTCGACCGGATCCGGGAGCTTCGCCCCGACGTGCTGGTGGTGGACGCGCTGCTCCAGGGCAGGACGAACGGCCTGGAGGTCGCGGAGCGGGTCCGCAAGGCGGGCCTGGAGCTCCCCATCATCTGTCTCACGGTGCCGCAGAAGCCCATCCGCGTCGGTGAGGGCATGGGCATCCTGAAGGTCCTCCCGATGCCCTTCTCGGGCTTCGCCTTCCTGGATGCCCTCCGGTCCGCCCATGACGAGCAGCATGCCCTGGCGCCCGAGGCGCTCTCGCGGGTCTACAGCGTCTTTGCCGCGAAGGGCGGCGTGGGCAAGACGACCATCGCCTTCAACCTGGCGGTCGTTGCAGCACGCGTCGGCGCCTACCGTGTGGCTCTCGTGGACGGCAGCCTCCAGTTCGCCGACCTGCGAGCGCTGCTGCGCGTCCCGGACAGCGCACCGTCGCTCCTCCAGCTGCCCACGGACCGTATCTCCGAGACCGACCTGCAGGAGATCCTCTGGCGCGACCCCTCGGGCGTCGACATCCTCCTCGCGCCCCCGCGCGTCGAGATGGCCGACATGGTCACCACACGCGACATCGAGAAGTGCCTCTCGCTCCTTCGGCGCGTCTACAACGTGGTCATCATCGATACGCCGAGCCACATCGACGACATCGTCCTCGCCTTCTTCGACAGCAGTGACGCCATCATCCAGGTGGTGACCCCCGAACACACGACGCTCCACAACACGCGCCTCATGGCAGGGACCTTCCGACAGATGGGCTATCCCGCGGA
>JAUJNA010000011.1:25276-42959 GCA_030446555.1 Chloroflexota bacterium
GTGCCCGCCTTCGCCGGTACCCCGCGCTGAACGCGATGCCTGACGGGCGGCCCATCGGGTTCTTCGACTCGGGCGTGGGTGGCCTGACGGTCCTGCGCGAGGTCATCCGTCGGCTGCCTGCGGAGTCGACGATCTACCTCGGCGACAATGCACGCGCGCCGTACGGGCCTCGCTCGGACGGGGAGGTGATCCGCTTCAGCTCCGAGTGCCTGGACGAGCTCGCCGGTCGCGACGTCAAGGCGATCGTGGTCGCCTGCAACACCGCCAGCGCTGTCGCGCTCGCGGACCTGCGACGTCGCTACCCGGTGCCGATCCTGGGCGTGGTCCGTCCGGGCGCCTCGGCCGCGGTGCTCACCACCCGCACGCGTCGCGTCGGTGTCATCGCCACCCAGGCGACCGTCCGGTCACGCGCCTACTTCCAGGCCATCAAGGACGAGGATCCCTTCGTCGAGGTGTACGAACACGCGACCCCCGAGCTGGTGCCCATGGTGGAGCGGGGCGTCTTCGAGGGGCACGAGGCGGAGGCGACGGTGCGCCGCGCTCTCGCGCCACTCCTCGGGGAACTCGACGATCGAGGCGACTCGGTCTTCCCGCTGCCCCCGTCCGCCACCGTCGACACCCTGCTGCTGGGCTGCACGCATTACCCGCTGCTCGCTCCGCTCATCGGCTCGGTGGCCGGTCCCGCCATCGCGGTCGTCGATTCCGCGGGCGCCACGGCGAGTGCGCTCGCGCACCTGCTCGAGGTGAACGGTCTCGGGGCACCGGCCGGGGCCGACCCCGAGCACGCCCAGTACACGACCGGAGATCTGGCCGCGTTCCGGCACACCGCCGAGCGGCTGTTCGGCACGCTCTTCCCGAGCATCGCGCCGGTGGCGCTGGCGGGCGCGGCGTGACGTCGGCAGGGCGTGCCGCCCCGCGTGGAGCACTGTCGCGCGGCGCGCTGCGCATCGGGATGGCCGTGGGGGCCAGCATCGCCGCCCACTACCTGGCGGGTCGGGCACGCGACGTGGGGCGGGAGGGCATCGTCGACTGGCCGGGCGTGGAGCGGATCGCCACGAGTCGGCTTCGGCGGCTGCCGGGCACGCTCAGCCAGGGTGAGCTCGAGGCGGCGTCACCCCGATACGCGGCCGCCATGGCGCGCATCGTCCCCCTGCTCGAGCAGCGGCTGGGCAGTCCACTGCCCGGCGTCGTGGAGCGCCACTCGGTCGTCGACCGCGCTGGGTGGGCCCAGGCGAACCTGATCACCTTCCGCCACATCGTCGGCCGTCTGGAGCGCCAGCTGCTTCCTGCCGCCGGATCGGGCATCGGGGCGGGCGTGGCGGCGGTGGCCAATCGGTTTATCACGACCCAGCAGATCGGCTTCCTGCTGGGTCATCTCGGTGGCCGGGTGCTCGGCCAGTACGACGTCGCGCTGCTCTCGGCCGAGCAGGCTCCCGGCCGCCTGCTGTTCGTGGAGGAGAACGTCCGGACCACCGCCGCCCAGCTCGACGTGCCCCTCGATGAGTTCCGGACATGGATCGCCCTGCACGAGACCACGCATGCGTTCGAGATGGAGGCCCACCCGTGGCTGCGGCCGTACCTGCGCGACCGTCTCGAGCGCCAGCTGACGCTGTTCCTGGACGAGGCCCGCAGCCTCCAGGCGAACGGCCTCGGCTCGCTCATCGGCCGCTGGCGATCGGCCGCCGCGGAGGGCAACCTGAGCGGCTTCCTGAGCCCCGAGCAGCGCGGCCTCCTGCGGGAGACGCAGCTGGTGATGAGCCTGCTGGAAGGGTTCAGCGACTGGGCGATGGACGAGGTCGGTTCGGCGATCCTGACCGACGTGTCAGGCATCCGTCAGCGCTTCGAGGCGCGGCGCGACAAGCGGCGACGCGGCATGGAACGCGTCATCGCGCGGCTGACCGGTCTGGATCTCAAGATGGAGCAGTACCGGCGTGGCGAGCGCTTCGTCTCGGGTGTCGCGTCGTTGGGTGGGGAGACGGCCATCCGACGCCTGTGGGACGGCCCGCATGCCCTGCCGAGCGAGGAAGAGTTCGCTGACCCCGGCGCCTGGATCCGCCGCGTGGTGCCCGAGGCGCTGCCGGCCCTGTCCGCCTGATGGGGCAGCGCAGCGGTCCGGGCTCCGGACCGGGCGGCGTGCCCGCCGCCATCGCGCTCAGCCCCATCCTCTCGGCGCGCTACCGCCAGGTCGACCTGGAGCGCATCGCCGAGGCCGCGCCGGGATCGCGCCTGGTGAGCGTTTCGCTGGAGGGGCTGGCCGACGCTCCCCTCGACGAGGTCGAGGTGCTCCTGCGCGGGCCGCTGCCGACGCGGGTGTTCGATCGTCTCATCACCCGCTGTCCGCGGCTCATCTGGGTCCATTCAGCGACGGCCGGCGTCGAGCGGGTGCTGACCCCCTCGGCACAGGAACGCGGGCTCGTCATCACCAACGCCCGCGGCGTCTTCAGCACGCCCATCGCCGAGTACGTGATCATGATGGTCCTCGCGGTGGCGCGCCGGCTGCCACAGCTGCTGGAGCTGCAGCGCGAGCGTACCTGGCAGCCTCTCGAGGCGCGCGAGATGCACGACGTGACCATCGGCATCGTGGGCCTCGGGTCGATCGGGCGGGCCGTGGCGGACCTCGCGACGGCGTTCGGGAGTCGCGTGATCGCGACCCGTCGACGGCCAGACGCCATGGACGGCCCGCCGGGGTCCTTGCCAGGACGCGTGGAGGTGCTGGCCGCCGACGCCCTTCCGGAACTGCTGGCCCGGAGTGACTTCGTCGTCCTCGCCCTGCCCCTGACGGCGCACACCGAGGACCTGTTCGACGAGGCCATGCTGGCGCGCATGAAGCCCGGTTCATGGCTCATCAACGTGGCCCGCGGGCGGTTGGTGGACGAGCGGGCGCTGGTGCGCGCCCTGCGCGACGGGCCGCTCCGCGGCGCCGTGCTCGACACGCTTCGGGACGAGCCCCTCGACCCCGCCTCGCCCCTCTACGAGGTCCCCAACCTCATCCTCACGCCGCACACGTCCTGGACGAGCGGCCGGGTGCTCGATCGCAGCATCGAGCTGTTCTGCGAGAACCTGGGCCGCTTCCGGCGTGGCGAGCCGCTCCACAACGCGGTCGATCCGCGCCTCGGGTACTGACCGGGTGCAGGTGTGCATCGTGGGCCTCGCGGGCTCCGGGAAGACGACCGTCTTCAACACCCTGACGCGGGGCCACGCCGAGACGGGCGGCTTCGGTGGGCTCACCGTCAACACCGGCGTCGTGAAGGTGCCCGACGACCGACTGACCGCCCTGACGCGGCTCTTCAAGCCCAAGCGCGAGGTCCCGGCGGACGTGACCTACGTCGACCTCCCGGCGCCCTCGACCGCGACCGCGGGTCGCGCCGCCGACATCCCGGCCGATCAGCTGGCCCGCCTTCGCAACGCCGACGCCCTGCTCCACGTCGTGCGAGCGTTCGACGACCCCCAGGTGCCACATCCCGACGGCGAGGTGGACGCGTGGCGAGACCTGGAGCGGCTGGACCTGGAGTTCGTCCTGGCCGATCTGGCCGTGGTGGAGAAGCGCATCGAGAAGCTGGAGACGTCCGGCCGCCACGGCACGCAGGCCGAGCGTGACCAGAACGAACGCGAGCGCCAGGTGCTGACACGCGTGCGGCCGGCGCTCGCCGACGGGCGTCCCATCCGCGACCACCAGCTCGGGGACGACGAGTCGCTCATCCTCCGTGGCTTCCGCTTCCTGACCGAGAAGCCGGTCCTCGTGTTGCTCAACGTGGGCGAGTCGCAGATCGCCGGCGCAGGTGACCTGGTGGAGACCTTCGCGGCCCGGTATGAGCACCATCACAGCCGCGTAGAAGCGCTCTCCGCGCGCATCGAGATGGAGATCGGTGAGCTCGACGATGAGGAGGCGCAGGTCTTCCGGGACGACCTGGGGCTGACCGGATCGAGCTTGGAGCGGGTGATCCGGCTGAGCTACGAGCTGCTCGGCCTCATCAGCTTCTTCACCGCCGGCCCCGACGAGACGCGTGCCTGGACCATCCCGGATGGCTCGACCGCGGTCGATGCGGCCGGCGCCATCCACTCGGACCTCGCTCGTGGCTTCATCCGGGCCGAGGTGGTGCCCGTCGAGGAGCTCTTGTCACTCGGCTCCATGGCCGAGGCGCGCCGGCACGGCAAGTTGCGGTCGGAGGGCAAGACCTACCGGGTGCGTGATGGGGACGTCATCGAGGTGCTCTTCAACGTCTGAGCCCGTCGCTTCCCGCGGCGTGACCTCAGGCGTCGCCCCAGCGCCGATCCTCGGGCTCCACGTCCAGGACCAGGCTGCGATAGTCGTCGCCGGCGTCGGCAGCGGTCGCGGCGGCCCGCCGGTCATCCACGTTGACGATCCGCGTCTCCCCGTCGTTCGCCGAGACGTTGACGGCGGCCCGCAGCTGCGCGTCGTCGATGACGGTGAACCCCTGGCTGCGTTCCAGCTCCCGCGCGACCGCCTCGATGAGCGTGTCCTCCTCGAACCGCTCCAGCACCGTCGCGCGTGCCTCGACCACCATGGCCAGGAACTCGTCCTCATCGAACTCGGCGTCATGCGCCAACAGGACGTCGGCGAAGAGCTCATCATCGTTCTCGTGGAGCTCGTAGAAGTAGCCCCGCTCCCCGTCGCGCAACGCCATCGGGACGAGTATAGGGACGAGTCACCGCCCCACCTGATCATCGTCGGCGCCGCGTCGCGCGACGTGGATCGGGCCGACCGGCGCGGTTGGAGGCTCGGCGGGGGCGTCTTCTATTCGGCGCTGGCGGCGGCGAGCCTGGGCATCCGGGCCGGCGCCGTGATGGGCGTCGACGAGCAGGCCGCGGGCGCCTTCGAGCTGGAAGACCTGCGCGCCCTGGGTGTGCAGCTACACCTGGTGACCCTTGCTGACGGTCCCGTCTTCGAGAACCGCGAGACGCCAGCGGGACGCTCCCAGATGGTCCACGGCGCGAGCGACCGCATGGCAGCCGATCTGCTTCCCGTCGCGTGGCGGCGGGCCTGTGGCTACCTGGTCGCTCCGGTGGCGGGCGAGCTGGGCGACGATTGGGCGGAGGTCCTCCCGGCCACTGCCCTCGTCGCCCTGGGCTACCAGGGCATCCTCCGGGAGCTGGTTCCGGGTCGCCCCGTGATCCACCGGCCGCTCGAGCCGTCATCCCTGGTGCGGCGGGCGGACCTGGCGAGCGCCAGTGACGAGGATCTCCGCGCCGGGAGCACGAGCCTGGACCTCGTGCTGGAGCGGGACCATCAGGAGCTCGTGGTCACGCGGGGGGAGCAGGGGAGCGTGCACCTGTGGCGCGATGCGAGCCGCTTCCGGGTGCGGCGTCTGCCAGCCGTGCCAGCAAGGTGGGTCGTGGACCGGACCGGGGCAGGTGACACCTTCCTGGCGGCATGGGCCATCGCCACCCTCGTCCTGCGGTCTCGGAGCGAGACGCGGCGACCCGATCCGCGAGCACTGCACCTGGCGGCCCTCGCAGCCAGCGTGGTCGTGGAGCGCTCGGGCTTCCACCGGGCCGCCGTCCGCGAGCGCGCAGTCGAGACGAGGCGGCCGGGTGGCTCGACCGTCTGAGCGCGCGGTGGCGAGCCGGCCTCGGAGCCGTGGCAGGCGGCGTTCGAGGTCGCGCTCCACCCAGCGCTGAGGGCTACCTGACGCACGCTCCCTTCGCGCCACCGCTGCTGCCTGCATCGCCATCTCGTACGCTCGCGCGGGCGAGCGTTCTCGATGCTCCACGTGTTTCGCGAGCTGGACCCAGCCCAGTGCGGCGAGGCGACCACCGGCCTGGGCGATCGATCGCCAGTCGCTGGACGCCTCCGCGTGGCGGCCGAGCCGACAGAGCAGCCGGGCGCGATCGACCGTCACCCTCTCGGCCAGGGGCACGCCCCGGATCAGCGAGCCCGGCGCCTCTCCCGCTCGCGCCAGTGCGCCATCGAAGTAGCAGAGAGCCTCGTCGTACCGGCGCCGCCGGACGTAGGCGCTCCCCAGGCCCGACAGGTCGCCCGGTGGCATGGAGCGTCCCGGCGAGTCGGGGTCGAGCCCCTGCGCCAGGACGAGCAGGAGCCGGGCGAGCGATGCCACGTCCTGGCGGTTGTGGCGCAGCACGTCGCGCAGCAGCTCACCGCGGGCGGTGCGCAGGTAGGCGAAGTAGCGCTCCGGGATGAGGGCGCCGGGCAGGTCATCGCTGCGCCGGATGCCACAGACGCCCGCCTCCACGCTCGCGAGCCGCGCGTCGGGCAGGCGGTGGCGCCAGACCTGTCGAGCGATCGGCAGCAGGTCCAGGTGCCCGGCGTGGGCGGGCGGTCCCTGTCGGTGGAGCCGGTAGCGGGTGACGAGGAGTGGCCAGTCGAACGAGCGGCCGTTGTAGCTCACCAACCAGCCCGAGGCGGGGATGGCGGCGGCGACGGCATCGAGGAAGGCCGGCTCGTCGGGATGATCGGGCAGCACGAACTGGCGGACCGTGAAGCTCTCGCCGTCCCAGGTGCCGAGGCCGACGAGGAAGGGAACGGTGCCCGCGCCCGTCCCGAGACCGGTCGTCTCGGTGTCCAGGCAGACCAGCGGATGGCGCGGGTCGATCGGGTCCGGCAGGCGGACGAGCCGATCAGCCGGCAGCGCCAGCGGGCCAGTCGCCTCCAACACGACCGTGGAACCGTTCGTGCCCCTGAGGACGCGACCTCCCAAGGCCCGCGCGAGCGACCAGGCGCGGGGCGGACCCGCAAAGGCCGGGACCGGAGGGACCGGCTTCGCAGGGCCGGGCGACTCGACCGTCGCACGCAGCCTCTCGAGCCTCCGCGCGCGGAGGGCCAGCAGAGGGGCAGCCGAGGCAGGTACGGGACCATCCATGGCCGGGAGGCTGGCGGGCGGCCGTGCCAGCTCTCCCGTCACGCGGCGCGCGAAGGGCTCGCGCGCTCCACCTTGAGCAGGGCCAGCAGCCGCCGGGCGAGTCCTCGCGCGTCCTCACCGGTCTCGCTCCGCGGACCGACGCAGGCGGGACAGCCGTCGCGGCAGGGGCATCCGGCGATCAGCTCGCGCGCGCCGCGAACGAGCTCGGCGTGACGTTCGTAGAGGCGAGGGGACAGCCCCACTCCGCCGGGCACCGCCTCGTAGAGATAGACGACGGGCCGCTCGAGATGCGGCGAGCGGACCTGCGCGACCATCCCGAGGTCACGTGGATCGCTCATGAGCAGGACGCTCGCGACGGTCTGGAGCGCCCGCCCGGAACCCACCAGCGCCACGTCGAGCTCGGCTCGCCGCCAACCGGCCACGGCGGCGGGATCGACCGCCAGCCAGTACGCGGTGGTGTGGAGCTCGATCTCGGGCAGGTGGATGCGGCCCCAGCCCAGGTTCTCGTTCGTCTCGAGGCGCAGCTTCTTGTAGATGGTGGCGAGGCTGCTCACCATCACCTCGCCGTGCGCCCGCCCCCCCGCCGCGAGGGCGGACTCGGCGAACGTCTCGAGCGGCTTGAGCGTGACCGCCAGCTCGGCCTGCGTGTAGTGCTCGACGTCCACCGGTCGGACGTACGCCTTGCGCTCCTCCCAGTCGAGCCGGTCGACGTGGAACTGGCGCGACTCGTGGAGGTAGATGGCGTTCTCGTGGACGAGCGTGCGGGCGGCGAAGAGGTCGACCTCGCCGATGACGCGCGGTCGCGGACCGCCAGTGTCGATGATGACCACGTTCTCCGAGGCCGCCACGCGCAGGGAGATCTCCGACGCGGGGAAGTTCTCGCTCGCCCAGTACCACCGACCGTCATCGGCCTGGCGTACGTGTCCCTCCTCGGCCAGGAAGGCGAGGAGGTCGTCGGCGGGCACGGCGCCGAACCGCTCGCCGGCCGCGAACGGGATCTCGAACGTGGCGGCCCGGAGATGGCCGAGCAGCACGTGCAGGTTGTCAGGGTCAAGGCGCGCCTCCTCGGGGCTGGACCGGAAGAGGTACTCCGGGTGGCTCGCCACGTACTGGTCGACCGGTCCGGCGCCCGCCACGAGGATCGCCGCACTGACCTCCTGGCGCCGGCCCGCTCGGCCGATCTGCTGCCAGGTGCCGGCGATGGTGCCGGGGTAGCCCGCGAGTACCGCCGCGTCGAGGCGACCGATGTCGATGCCCAGTTCCAGCGCGTTCGTGCTGACCACGCCCAGGATCTCACCGCTGCGCAGCCCCGCCTCGATCCGGCGCCGTTCGCCGGGCAGGTAGCCACCGCGATAGCCGCGTACCCGATCGAGCGGCCCGCGTCCCGTGCGGAGTGCCTCGCGAAGACCCGTCAGCAGCAGCTCCACAGCGACCCGTGAGCGGCCGAAGACGATGGTCTGACGGCCGGCGCGGAGGAACGAGAGGGCAGCGCGGCGTGCGAACCCGCCGGCACCGGCGCGAGTACCGGTCCGCTCATCGATGACCGGCGGACGCACCACCACGACGTGCTTCTCGCCCGACGGCGCCCCGTTACGGTCGATCACCCGCATGGAGCGGCCGGTCAGTGTCTCGGCCAGCTGCTTCGGATTGCCGATGGTGGCCGAGCAGCAGATGATCCGCGGCGAGGACCCGTGATGGGCGCAGATGCGCGCCAACCTCCGCAGGACGTTGGCCACGTGGCTGCCGAAGACGCCGCGATACGTGTGCGCCTCATCGACGACGACGTAGCGCAGCTGCTGGAAGAGCTGGAACCACTTGGTGTGATGGGGCAGGATCGCGGCGTGGAGCATGTCGGGGTTGGTCACGACGACCTGACCGGCCGAACGCACGACGCTCCGCATGGGCGCTGGCGTATCACCGTCATAGACCGCTGCGGCGAGGTCCATGCCCGCCAGCGCGGAGAGATCGCGCACTTCCGCGAGCTGGTCCTGGCTGAGCGCCTTGGTCGGGAAGAGGTACAAGGCTCGCGCGCTCGGGTCCTCGAAGACGGCCTGGAGCACCGGCAGGTGGTAGCACAGCGACTTGCCCGACGCGGTCGGCGTCACGACGGCGATGTCCTCACCGGCTCGGAGGGCGTCCAGCGCTTCCACCTGATGGCGGTACAGGCCGCGGAACGAGCGACGCTCCAGGGCCCCTCGCAAGGGTGGCGCCAGCCACTCCGGGAAGGGGCACAGGTCGGGCGGCCGGGCGGGCAGGGTCCGCCGAGCCGTGATGCCCGCCGTGACGTCCGGTTCAGCGAGGTATCGATCGAGGGCCTGGGCGGTACCCAGCGGGGCGTACACGCGCATGAGGGAGCCTCCGATGGAACGTCTGTTCTATCGGGGGTGAGTGTAGCAGCGCGTCCTGAGCGTGGGATGCCGCCGATGCACGCTCCGAACAGCGCTTGCGCGGTTTGACACGGTAGCTGCGTGCAGCTACGCTCCCGACCCATGAGCGAGCAGCCGCCGGAACGGAGCGCCTCTGCCGAAGGCGGTGGTGCGGGTGCGACTGCTGGTACCTCGCCAGATCCCTCATGCGACCCCCGAGGTGGCCCGACTCGGTCGCTCCTCGTCCGCCCACGCGGCGGACCGTCCGGTGTCGCTCGCGCGTCACGGCGCGGCCTGGCCGTGATGGCGGGTCTCCTGCTGGTCGCCTGGCTCGCCGTGGCCTTCGGTGGCGCGCTTGCCCGTGTCAACGCGATCGAGGAAGAGGTCAGGGCGGCGCGAGCCCAGAACGCGGCGTTGCAGGACCGTCTGGAAGCCGGGCGCGAGGAGATCGCGCTGATCCAGACGGAGGCATTCCTCTCGACCCAGGCCCGCGCCTACGGGATGGGCGAGGCTCGCGAGCGTGCATTCGCGCTCGAGCCAGGGGCAGGCAGTCCGCGTCCCATCGTGCGGCTGGGGAGCGATCCAGAGCCCGCCGCGCCGGCCACGCCGCTCAACGAGTGGCTCGCGCTGCTCTTCGACTGCCGCGCCGGCCACGCCGCTCAACGAGTGGCTCGCGCTGCTCTTCGACTGAGGACCTACGGCCGGGTGACGTACTGACGGCCACTCGAGCTTTGGGCCCAGGCGCCGTCCTCCAGTGCCCGGACGCCGTCGCGGATCAGGACCAAGTGCTCGTGGTGGTCCATCGGGCTAACGTATCGGCCGGACGGAGCCCCGTGTGCGCATGCATCGACTTCGGGCCGGACGCCGAGTCGATCCACCGCCCCACCGAGGTCCCGCCCCCGGATCCCACGATCGCTTTCGAGAGGGTCTAGGAAGAGCTGGGTCCTTCAGACGGATCCCGATCCTGAGCAGCGAAGATACGACGTCGACGGGCACCCGGCCACGATCCGCGAAACCAGGCAGACCTGATCGCGGGCACGAGGAGCAGGAGGCAAGGATGGTCACCGCGTCAGGGCGACCACCAGACCCCGATCATCGGTGAGCCAGTAGGGCCCTTCTCCAGGCGATAGCCGGGCCACCCAGCCGCGGACCGGCTGGGTGCGCCCATCGGACGCGTTGAGCATGCTGCCGCCAGGGTCGAGGGCGACGACCGCGCCGTCGTGCCGCACCAGGACCGGGCCGTGGCGCTCGGCCGAGACGGCGATCCGTCCATCAGATGCCAGATCTCCGCCAGCGGCGGGCGCCGGTCGAGCGGCCGTCGCCAGCGGCATTCGCCCGCCAGTGGGTGGTTGCCGGGCCTCGTGCCAGCAGCTATGGGAGTGGATGCCGTGCTCCGGCACGGTGGCGACGGTGGCGTACTCGTCGCGGGTGGAGCCGCGCAGGACATCGGTGTCGCGAAGCGGCTGCTCGGTCGCCTCGGTCATCGGTCTACCTCCGGGGACTGCCCGTGGCGCTGATGACGTTCCGGCTGCCCCGCTCTGTTCGCCGAGCGTCGCTCCTCGCGCCGGTCAGCCTCTCGCCCGACCGGGAAGGTCCTCGCCCTCGTGCGGCTTGCGTGCCCGCACGAATACGCTCTGGGCGATGCGGTCGTGGCGCTCCTGAGGCACCCGCGAGCGGAGCAGCGCCAGCAGTCCCTCGCTGAAGAGCGGGTAGAGCGCGCATTCCCCGATGCCGAAGCCGTGGAGCGGCTGGATGCCCACCTCCCGGAACCCGGCCCGCCGCAGGCCCTTGTAGAGCGCGATCTCCGAGAGGGCGCCGGAGAGGCAGCCCGCCCAAGCGGCAGGGTGCGTGGCGATCTCGGGCGGTAGGTCGTGCTCGAGGACCAGGTCGACGAGGGCCAGGCGGCCGCCCGGGCGCAGGATACGGCAGGCCTCGGCGAGGACGCGCACCTTGCGGGGCGTCAGGTTGATGACACCGTTGCTGATGATCACGTCGACCGACGCGTCCGGCAGCGGCGGGGCCTCGATCTCACCGACCATGAACCGGGCGTTCGGGATCCGCGCCTGCGTCGCGGCCCGCCCCGCGCGGTCGATCATCTCCGGCAGGAAGTCGACCCCGATGACGTCACCGGCCGGCCCCACGGCGCGAGCAGCGATGAGGCAATCGATGCCACCGCCGGAGCCGAGGTCGAGGACGGTCTCGCCGGCTCGCAGGTCCGCGTGGCGCACGGGGTTGCCGACGCCGAGGGCGACGCGCACCGCCTCGTCGGGCAGGCCGTCCAGCTCGGCGGCCGAGTAGAACCGCTCCGCGACGCGGCGATCGCTGGGACGGACCGACCCGTAGGTCTCACGGACCGCGTCCCGGATGGTGTCCTGCTGGAGGAGGTCGGTGCCCATCGGATGGCTGCTCATGGCTTGGCCTGCCCGGACCACGGGTCGGACCCTTTGAGCAGCTCATCGATCTTGCGACGCGTCTCCGGGGGCATGCCCTCGCCCTTGGCGCTGGCCACAGTGGCCTGGAGCTGCCGGCTGAACTCCAGCTCGCCGCAGCAGCGCCGGCAGGTGCCCAGGTGCTCCTCGAACTCGTCGCTGGCATGGTCCTCGAGGCCGCGCCCGATGTACGCCCACATCCGGCGCACAGCCTCCTTGCAGTCGATCATGCGTCGTCGCTCACTTTCACCAGGCCGCGGGACACGGCGTACTGCCAGAGCCCGCGTTCGAGCTGCTTGCGTCCGCGGTGGAGCCGCGACAGCAGCGTCCCCAGCGGGATGTCGAGGATGGCCGCCGCCTCCTTGCAACTGAAGCCATGGACCGCGGTCAGGATCAGCGGCAGCCGACGCACGGGCGAGATGGCGGCGAACACGGCGTGGATGTCCTCGTCCCGAAAGAGCCGCAGGAAGTCGAGGTGGAGCTCGTCGGAGTAGGGGAACGGATCCTCGATCGCGAGGGTGGCGAAGAGGCTGAAGTCGTCCTGGGCATCCGACGCGTCCAGGGACACCGTGCTCACCTCTCGGCCGCGGGCTCGTTGCTGGTCGCGCCAGGCGTTGGTGGCGATGGTGAACAGCCAGGAACGGGCGCGCTCGGCGTCACGCAATCCGTGGCGCGCGCGGAGAGCACGGAGGAGCGTCTCCTGGAGCAGGTCCTCCGCATCGGCCGCCCGGTCGGTGAGTCGCCGGCAGTAGCCGTACAAGGCCTCGAGGTGGGGCGTCACCACGCCGGCGAACGCGTCGCGCGCGTCCGCCGGATCGTTCACCTCCGCCACGTCGCGGGCCTCAGCCAGCTCGTGCGCGTCAAGCGCCACATGCTCCGCGTGCGCCGCCTCGTGCATCAACGCGCCTGCCTCCAAGTGTTCGGTCCACTCCGCTCCCGGACGCGCCATGCGTCCATCGGTATGACGTTGGCGGGGACGAAGTTATTCCCTGCCGCGCGACGCATCCAGAACGGGAATAAACCGGTGCGTCCGTCGCGTCACACCTCCCAGACCACCCGCATCCAGAGGAGGACCGCCATGGCGACCATCACCGTCCGCAACGGCATCGACGTCGACCAGCTCTTGGCGACGATCGGCGCCATCAACGAACGTCCGTCGGTCTCGACCTTCACGTTCAAGGCCAGGACCGAATGGGACAAGGGTACGCTCAACCGCGCCGAGATCGGGGACTTCGTCCACGACGGCCAGCGCGTCGAGCGCCCGCAGCCATACCGGTTGGTGGGCGACGAGCCGCCGGTGCTGCTCGGCTCCAACGCCGGGCCCAACGCCGCCGAGCTGCTGCTCGCCGCGCTGGGCTTCTGCTACGGCGTCGGCTTCGTGGCGAACGCCGCCGCGCGCGGCATCGACATCAGCGAGCTGCGCTACGAGGTCGAGGGAGACATCGATGTCCAGAACTTCCTGGGCATGACGAAGGACACGCGCCCCGGCTTCAGCGCCATCCGCGCGCGTGCCTGGGTCCGTTCGCCGAATGCCACCGTCCCGGAGCTCGAGGAGCTCTGCCAGTACGTCCAGGACACGTCTCCGGTGCGCGACAGCCTGGCCGAGGCCGTCCCGGTCACCACGTCGCTCGACGTCCTGTCGTAGCGGATGTCGAGCGAGCGACCGCAGCCGGACGCGAAGCTGGAGGGGCTGGGCGAGGCGTGCGCCACGCTCACGCCCCTCATCTAGCGCCGCATCGTGCGCCTGGCCAACGAACGAGGACTGCCGGCACGAGCTGGGCGACGACAGTCGCCCGGGCCTTGCGTACCCGCGGGGATCGGGCTGGTACGGAGCGATAGCAGGCTAACGCTCTTTCTCGCCTGATGGCGTGCGGATCCGGGTCGGGACGGTCGTTGGGCCGCTCCATCGGATCCGCGACGCCCCGTCCTGAACGCCTGCAGTAGCCGGTCGCGCGCCTCGCCACGCAGGGTCGTCTTCGCGCAGGTAGCCGACGGTCCGCATCGTCCGGTCCATCTGGTCGAGGGACGCGGTGCAGCCGTCGCAGACGGCCAGGTGATCCTCGGATCGGAGCCGATCGTCAGCGGAGAGGGCACCCTCGAGGTGGTCGGTGATGACCTGGACAAGGTCCGCGCAGGTGACGCCCATACCGGGTCGCATCATTTCGGAGCCCGTCGGAGTAGCGCTCCCCGCCCGCCTCACACGCGAGCGGGCTCTGTGGAGGAGCACTCGCTGATCGGTCTCACTGATGTCCAGGACGATACGAACCTTCTGCCGCGGTCCAGCCCCTCGATGGCGAAGGACGATGACGAGCCGGTGACCGGGCGGCAGCGAAGCCGCCGGAATTCGCCTTTCGAGCCAGGGGCAGGCAGTCCGCGTCCCATCGTGCCGTTGGGGAGCGATCCAGAGCCCGCCGCGCCGGCCACGCCGCTGGACGAGTGGCTCTCGCTGCTCTTCGACTGAGGGTCAAGAGAGCGTAGGCCCGGGGAGCCACCCGGCTTGTTGCAACGCGATGACCCTGCGGAACGCCATAGGACTCGATGACCCTCTTGCGAGCCTGTGCGCTCCTGCCCGACGCCGTCGACCCGGGTCGAGGACGGTGGCCCGCCGTGACACACTTTCATCCGCCGGCAGCATGGGGGGCAGGTGTGCAGCTGGGCCTGGTGCAGCGGGCCAAGGATGGCGATGGCGACGTTCTCGGCGCTGGTGACGCCGGAGATCGAGGAGGTTGCACGGTCTGGCAGGGCTCATCCTCAAGGATGCCGATCGAGCCGGAGGGATGCGGTGCAGGAGGCTCTACTCCGCGCGTGGCGGGACCTGCCAAGGTTGCGAGGTCGATCGGTTCCGCCTGGCTGCGCCGGCTGCTGGTCAACGCGTGCCATGACGAGGGCCGTCGGCTTGGCCGTCGGCGAGTCGAAGTGGCGCTCGCGCCGGAGCATGAACCGGGGATCGGCGAAGGTTTCGACAGGGTGCTTCGGCGCGACGAGCTCGCGCGCGGCCTTCCGCCACCTGTCGGAGGAGGGCGGACCGTGATCGCCCTTCGCTACTACCTGGATCTCTCCGAGTGCCGACGCGTCGGCTGCGATGGGCATGGGGGAGGGCACCTACCGCAAGCTGCATCGCAGGCGGTCAGCACGCTCGGCGCCGCCATGGCGGCCGATGCTCGCGGTGCCGGATCCCGAGGGCGATGGGCATGAGTCACTCGAACGAGCACCGCGACCTGGAACGGCACCTGGCGGACTGGCTGCACGCGACGGCACCCCATCCGGCGCCGGACCTCGCCGACCGGCTCCTGCGGCGCACGGCTGCCACACCCCAGCGTCGTCCTTGGTCGGGATGGTCCCTCATGGCGCCTGCCGTCGGGGCAGCGGCGCCGCGGTCTTCGTGTTGTTCATCGGCAGCCAGCTGTGGAACCGCGAGCCTATCGAGCCTCTGGCGACCCGCCCGCCCGTGGTGGAGACCCCGTCGGTGCTCGTGGGAACACCGTCCCCGAGCGAGCCCGGTCCTTCGCCGGTGGTCCCGAGCCCGTCGCCGGTGGTCCCGAGGCCCATCCCCGGTGGTCCCGAGCGCATCGCCCACCACGGAGGTGTTCCCGAACGGCCAAGCTGTACAACGACAGCATCAGGTACACGGTCAGCTATCCAGCGGGCTGGTGGGCGAACCCGGAAGTACCGCCGACGGAGACCGACGGGCGCGTGCCGGCATGCATCACGTTCGAGCCGGACCCTGACTTCGTCCACCGCCCGACCGAGATGCGCGCAGCGGGCCCGATCTCTGGCGACGAGCGGGTCAAGAAGATGCCGCGCGCCTTCGCGGTGATGGAGTCCTCAGCAGCACAGAGACGACCATCGGCGGGCACCCGGCCACGGTCCTGAAACGAGGCAGACCGAGGACCTCTACTACGCGGCCGGCACGCGAACCCACGAGTACTACATCGAAGTGGACGACGGCACCTTCCTGCGCGTCGTTACCAATTCCGCCGGCGAGAGCGACGGCGGTACGCCAAGGATCGCGAGGTCATCGATCGGATGATGCAGACGATCCTGTTCAGCAGCCCGTCGCCGGTGGTCCCGGATCCCCGCCCGTGGCTCCGACCGCGTCGCCGACGCCGTCGCCGATGGTCCCAAGCCCCCCGCCCCCGACCGAACCCTGGCCGTCACCGAGCGCCGAGGTGTTGCCGAACGGCCAGAACCGCCACAACGACAGCATCGGCTACACCGTCGGCTACCCGGCCGGCTGGTGGGCCCAGGAGGAACTCCCGCCGACCGAGTTCAACAGCGGCGTGGCTGCATGCATCGCCTTCGGGCCGACCGAGACCGACATCATCCGCCGCAGCAACGGCGAGGTGGTGCCCCGATCTACTTCTACGTCAGGAAGGACACGCAGCTGGTCGGCGAGCGCGTCAGGCTGGAAGAGACCACGGTCGACGGGCATCCGGCCACGATCGCGAGCTCCTGCAGAAGCGAGACCTCTACTATCCGGCCGGCACGCGGACCTACCAGTACCTCATCGAGCTGGAGGACGGGACCTTCCTGGTGGTCGATACCGTTTTGGTGCGAGGGAAGGCGGCGACTACGCCAGGGATGTCCAAGATCGTCGACAAGATGATGCAGACGCTCGGTTCGACCCCTGAGGGCGATCGGTTCCCTGGTGCCGGCGGCCAGGGCGTTTCCACGGACTCCGGGGTGTGGCCATACTCCCGTCGTGGGACAGCCTGCTCTGCCGCCGACCGACCGGGTGCGCGTGCGACGCCAGCCGGACCGGGGTCTCTACGATCGGGCGGCGGTCGATGCGCTGCTGGACGAGCAGCTGGTGGCGCATGTGGCGTTCATGGACGATGGCCAGCCTCTCTGTATCCCGATGCTCATGGCCCGTGCCGGCGACAGCGTCTATGTCCACCCGGTCCCGCCGGGAGCCGCGCCATACGGATGGGCACGGGCGTCCCCGCGTGCCTGACGGTCACCGCCATCGACGGGCTGGTGCTCGCCAAGTCAGCGTTCCACCACAGCGCCAACTACCGCTCGGTCGTCCTGCTCGGGGCCTTCCGCCTCGTCAAGGAGACGAGCGACTCGCGGCCTTCGAGGCGTTCACCGACAAGCTGGTCCCCGGACGCTGGAGCGAGGTGCGTCAGCCGAGCCCCCAGGAGCTCCAGAGCATCAGCCATCGTCTCGATGCCGATCGAGGAAGCCTCCGCCAAGGCCCGCACCGGGCCCGCCTCACGGTGACCCGCTCGACGACGAACTCGATATCTGGGAAGGCGTCATCCCCATCGTCACCCACCTCGGTGAGCCGCAGCCCGCTCCCGGGCTAAGCGATGGGATTGGTCTTGCCGCGAGCGTGGCGAGACTCCTCGATGCCACACGCGCGGCGCGAGTGAGCCTGGCGCCGAGGGCTGACGGCGGTGGGCGACAGAGGAGCCGATCCGAGGGGATACGCGCGCTCGAGCTCGGTGCGTGCCGTGCCCTATCCTCGGGCGGTGACCGCGCCGCGCTGGCGGCTCGCGCCCGCTCTCGGTATCCTCGGGCGGTGACCGGCGGCCGGAGTAGCTCAGTGGTAGAGCAGGGGACTCATAAGCCCTTGGTCGGTGGTTCAGATCCGCCCTCCGCTACCGGACCCTCGGCCGCAGCGGTGCACCGCGTGGTCGCAGGCGCCCGGGCCAGGTGACGTACTGAGCGCCGAGTAGTCGCCCCAGGAAGCGGCTCGGCCGACGGGCGATCGGCCGCGTGTCCTCGAAGCCGGCCCCGTCCCGCGATGTCCAGCCACGAGGCGAAGGCGAGGGATAGGGCACCCACGGGTTCCCGTGGTCCGCGTCGTACTCCACGAGGAGCAGCCGCCCGCCGGAGGCGGAGCCGCTTGGCGGAGCGAGGCGAGCAGTGGCGGCTTGTGGGCGACGAAATGGAGCGAGTTCGCCATGACGATCATCGAGGTCCGTTGATGTCGAGGGGAGCGGTGAAGTCGGCGGGAAGGTATCGGACCACGAACCCGGAATCGGCGCCGAAGCTGGTCCGCCTGCGCCTGCAGCGCTCGGTCGTCACGGTCCACCGAGACGAT
>JAUJNA010000011.1:43059-44696 GCA_030446555.1 Chloroflexota bacterium
CCGCCCACCACCAACCGCACCATGGTCCCGGAGCGCTGTTGTCCCTGGACGGCGGCTCGCCCATACCGGGCGTCCGCGCGCCGATCTGCGAACCACCCCGCGACGCGGAGTGTTCCCCGCTCGAGGCGATCCCCTTCTCCGGTGGCGAGGACGCGGTCATCCGGCTCACCGCGGACACCGCCCGCATCACCCGGTGGAAGATCGTGTACTCCAGCTATCCGGTCGGTGATACGACGATGCTGTCGCGGAGCGGACCGTCCGACGGTACGAAATACCGCCAGATCGACTTCACCGCCCCACCCCCGGGCGACTGGCGCGTGTTCGCCCTGGTGATCTTCCAGAGGCCTGACGGCGGTCGCGGTGGCGCTACGTTCGAATGGCGCCTCACCTCCGAGCCACCGGACTCGGCGACCATCGCTGGTCCGGTCGCCGCGCAAGAGGCAGCCACGCCGCTGCTGATCACGCTCCCCGTGCTGATGCTGGCACTGGGCGTCTCCCTGGTCCTGTTCCAGCGCGTCCGTCGGCGAGCCTGATCAGGGTCCGTCACATCAGCGGCGCGTCCCGGCCTCCGGGCGCGCTGCTGACTCATCCGCCGTGCCATCCGCCGGGACCTTTGGCCCGTATCCGAGAGTGACAGCACGCGCGTCCTATACTCTGCGTCCCCCGTGCAGAGCCGCGGTGGGCACGGACCCGGAGGCCTCTCCCCTTGAACAGTCGGTTCCTGCGCAACGGACTCGTCACCCTCTTGCTGGTGGTGGGCCTGTTCGCGCTCCTCTACATGTTCGTCTTCCCGAGCGGCGGGCCCAAAGAGATCGACTACTTCGGCAGACAGTCGCAGAACGGGGAGCCCACGTTCCTGCAGCTCGTTGGCGAGGGCAAGGTCACCAGGGTGGAGCAGGCAGGCGACCGCTTGACGGTGACCCTGACCGAGACCGAGGAGGGCAAGCCGGCGGTCCGCAGCACGCGCGCCCCGAGCCAGTTCTCGACCGACATCCTGGCCGACATGCGCGCCGCGTGCGAAGCAGGTCCGGCCTGCGAAACGCCGCCGAACGTGGTGGGTGCTCCGACCGATGACGGCAACGCGTGGATCGGCCTCCTGCTCACGGCGCTCATGCCG
The DNA here is from genome assembly GCA_030446555.1 of Chloroflexota bacterium. GTDB lineage: Bacteria > Chloroflexota > Limnocylindria > Limnocylindrales > CSP1-4 > Palsa-1032. The sequence goes on from JAUJNA010000011.1 coordinate 44,177, forward strand.
GTCCTCCTCATCGGCGTCTTCCTCTTCTTCATGTTCCGCCAGGCGCAGGGCACCAACAACCAGGCGCTCAGCTTCGGCAAGAGCCGTGCGCGCATGTTCCTGGGCAACAAGACGGTCGTCACGTTCCAGGACGTGGCCGGCGTGGACGAGGCGAAGACCGAGCTCCAGGAGGTCGTGGAGTTCCTCAAGTACCCCGAGAAGTTCAACTCGCTTGGCGCCCGCATCCCGCGCGGCGTGCTGCTCGTGGGGCCTCCGGGCACGGGCACGACGCTCCTCGCCCGCGCCGTGGCCGGTGAGGCGGGTGTGCCCTTCTTCAGCATCTCCGGCTCGGAGTTCGTGGAGATGTTCGTGGGCGTCGGCGCATCCAGAGTCCGTGACCTGTTCGACCAGGCGAAGCGCAACAGCCCGTGCATCGTCTTCGTGGACGAGATCGACGCGGTCGGTCGCCAGCGCGGCGCCGGTCTGGGCGGCTCCCACGACGAGCGCGAGCAGACGCTGAACCAGATCCTGGTCGAGATGG
>JAUJNA010000003.1:0-11676 GCA_030446555.1 Chloroflexota bacterium
ACAACCGGCAAGCAAGTGCACGAGTTCCGCAAGGACAAGCGCATGGGTCCGGTGGCATGACGGCGACCGGCGAGCTGATGACCTCGACCTCGTCGAGCGCGGTTCGGCCGCACCGCCTGGAGCTGGCGCTGGCGGCGATCCTGATCCTCGCCTTCGTGCTGGCACGCTCGATGGGTGTCGGGCCAGCGGGGGCTGCCGCCTGGGCGGTCGCGGGGGTCCTGGTCGCGCTCGGCTCGCCGCTCGGAGCTGGCCTCGCGCTCGCCGCCCTGGGCCCCTTCGACGACTGGGACCTGCCCGGCACCGAGGCGGGCGCTCGATCCGCCATGGTCGCCGCCCTGACTGCCTCCGTCGCCTTCCGTGCGGCGCGTCCGCTGGCCGAGCGTCTCCTTCGGCGGGTCGATGGTGGGCTGCTCCGTGGCCTCGACGCGGCTGGCCGCTGGGCTGCCGTCGCCCTCGCGTGCGGCTCGGTCGTGCTCATCGGGACGGGCCTTGGCGTGGTCCACTCGGCGCTCCGCTTCGGGTCGATGTTCGCGGTGCAATCCGCTGCGCTGTGGGCCACCGGGCCTGCCACGGCCATGGCCGTCCTGCTGGTCGGTGGATGGTACGGAGCCAAGGGCGAGCGACGGCCGCTCTACGCGGCCATCGGGGGGACCGTGGTGGCCGTCGTGGTCGCTCTGGTCCAGCGCCTGGTGCCCGAGGTCATCCCGGCGTCGCCATTCGCGTGGCTCATCGTGGCCGCGCCGGACAGCGCGGCGTTCCGGCTCGCGGGCGTCACGACGTCAGCGACCGCCATGGCCACACTGAGCCTCATGCCACTCGCCATGGCCGGCGGGCTCCTGATGTACGGCCCGCCACGTATCAGGGCATGGATGCTCCTCGGTCTGCCCGCCCTGCTGCTCGCCGTGGTGGCGACGCTGAGCCGCTCGGCAGTGATCGTGGTGGCAGCCGGCGCGGTCCTTTTCGCCGCTCGACTGGGCCTTCGGGCGGCGCTGGCGGCGCTGGGCATCGGACTGGCGGCGGCGGTCGTGCTGATCCCGCTCTTCCTGGAGGCACGAGAAGGAGGGGCCCCCGGCACCACGGCTCGGTCACCGCTCGCCGACTTCCTCTCGTTCGGCGATCAGCGCCGCGTGATGGCCTGGGAGGCAGCCCTGCGCATGGGCCTCGATTCCCCGCTCGTGGGCCAGGGCTTCCGCAGCTTCCTCCTGCTGCATGGGGCCTATGGGGGGGGACGCACCCAGGCACCCCACGATGAGTGGCTTCGGCTCTTCGCGGAGGAGGGACTCATCGTCGCGGCGGCTGGCGTCGGCCTCGTCTGCTTCGGGCTCGTGAGCCTGTGGCGCGGCCGCTCGGCCATCGTCCTGGGCGCGTTCGGGACGCTCCTGGGATACGCCTTCATGGCCAGCTTCAACAACCCGCTGAACTACGCGCAGGTGAACATCCCCTTCTTCATGGTCATCGGCACCTGCCTGGGCCTGGCGCTGCGGCCCCCGCGCCCGGGACCGTGAGGCGAGGCTTCGTCGACCGTCTCTTGCGCATGGATGAGTGGTCGATCGGCATGGTGGATCGGCCTATCAGCACCTTCCTGACGCGCCCCAGCCTCTCCGATGTGGAGTGGCTCACGGTGACCGCGGCCGAGCGGCGGGCAGGGCCGTTCGCGGCGGACCCCTTCGGCCTGCCGGCGAAGGACCGGATCGAGGTGCTGTACGAGGGCTTCGATCGGAACAGGTGGGCGGGACGGCTCGAGCGCCGCGCCTGGAGTGCCACCGGGGGCTGGGGGCGGCCGGTCCCGATCCTGCCCGCCGCGCACCACCGGTCGTATCCATACGCCTTCCACGCCGACGGCGCCGTCTGGTGCACACCGGAGCAGGCCTCGATGCGCAGCGTCACGCTCTACCGGGCCCCCACAGCCGCCGGGCCCTGGGAACCACAAGCCACCCTCATCTCCGACTTCCCAGCGCTCGACCCGACGATCACTCGCTGGGACGGTCGCTGGTGGCTCTGGTGCACCGATGCCGAACGCGGGCCTCAGACCCGCCTCCACCTCTGGTGGGCGCCCCATGTGCTGGGTCCCTGGACGGCCCACGGGGAGGGACCGGTCAAGGTGGATGTCGGCTCGGCACGACCGGCCGGCACTCCCTTCGTCGTCGACGGGCGCCTCTTCCGACCAGCCCAGGATTCGTCAACGACCTACGGTGGGCGCGTGGCGATCTGCCGCATCGACGAGATGGACGAACGGCGCTACCGCGAATCGGTCGTCGCGCTCATCGAGCCGGACCCTGCCGGGCCCTTCCCCGACGGCGTCCACACGCTCTCAGCCGTGGGCGACCGGACGCTGGTCGACGGGAAACGTCGCCGCTGGGCCCCGCGGACACGCCTGGGCCATCTCGCGCGACGGGAGTCGCGCCGTCTCGCGAGCGCCGCGGGCCGGCGTCCCGGCCGATGACACGGCCCGAGGACCCGTGAGGGGGGCGACGCGCTGGCCCGCCTTCTTCATCGTGGGCGCTCCCCGGTCAGGGACCTCGTGGCTCTACCGAGCGCTGCGTGCCCATCCCGGGATCTACCTGCCACGGCGCAAGGAGCCGCATCACCTGAGCCCCGACCTCGACGGCGGCACGGTCGCGGAGGGGGGCTGGCGCGTCCGCTCGCCTAAGGCGTACGCCGCGCTCTTCCTGGGTGCGCGGCCCGACCAGCGCATCGGTGAGGCCTCGACCGGGTACCTGGCCTCCGCTGTGGCGCCCGAGCGTATCTCCACCCTCGCCCCGGAAGCCCGCATCCTGGTCCTGGTGCGCGACCCGGTCGAGCAGATCTCCTCGCTCCATGCACGTCGCGTAGCGGCCGGCGTGGAGGATCTGGAGCTGGAGCAGGCGCTGGATGCCGAGCCGGAGCGCAGGCAGGGACGGCGCTGGCCTCGGCGGCCCGTGTTCATGCCACAGGCCCAGTACCGCGAGGGAGCGCGGTTCGGCCATCACGTGCAGCGCTACGTCGACCTGTTCGGGAGGGAGCGGGTCTGGGTGGGCCTCCTCGACGACATCGCGGCGCGACCGACGCCCACGTTCCACGCCGTGCTGGACCACCTGGATCTCGAGCGGCGCGATCCCCCGGCGCTGGGCCGGGTGAACGAGAACATGATGGTGGGGGTGCCGCGGGTGCACGCCATCCTCCACGACCCGTCCCTGGACGTCGCCCTCCACAGGATGCCGCGCCCCCTGCGGCCGATCGGGCGACTGATGGTGCGAGCGGCACGGGTCTCCGCGCGCCGTGCGGCGCCGCGTTCTCGTGTCCCATCCTCGTTGCGGGACAGGCTGCGGACCGAGCTGGGCCCCGACGTGGAAGCCCTTGGCGCCTACCTCGACCGGGACCTGGTCGCGCTCTGGTGGGGATCCACCGCCGAGACGGAACACCTCGGGGAGAAGCTGAGACAGGACCCGCGACTAGACTTCCGAGGGTGACCGCCCCACCGTCGGATCAGCCAGCGATCTCGGGCACTCTGCCGGACACCGCTCCGGCCGACAGCAGACAGCGGTCGCCCGCCGTAGCGACACTGTTGTCGGCCCTGTGGCCGGGCCTCGGCCAGTGGTATCTGCGGCATCGCCGCGCAGCACTGCTCCAGGCCGTCCCTCCGCTACTGGCCATCGCCGCGGTCGCCATCTTCCTCCTGGCCCAGCGTCGAGAGCGGGCCATCGCGATGCTCTTCCAGCCGCAGGTCTCGCTGACGCTCTTGGCGGTGGTCATCGGCCTCGGCATCTGGCGCCTGGCGTCCATGGCCCACGCTCGCCGGCTGGGAGACGCCCGGTCCTCGGGCAGGCAGCACCGGACGGGCTGGGCCGTCTTCGCCGTGGTCGCCCTGCTGGTCGTCGGCGTCCACATCTATGCGGCATCGTTCCCGTGGAGCTTCTACACGAGCGGTCAGGCGATCTTCCGAGCTGACCCATCCGACCCCATCGGGGTCGCTCCGACCCCCACGCCCGTGGTCACGCCGGGCACACCGCCTCCCACGCTCGCCCCCGGAGCCACGCCATCACCGGTGCCGCCGCCCACGGCTTCCCCGGAGCCGACACCGCCTGCCGGTGCCCGCGTCAACGTGCTCTTCATCGGCATCGACGCCTCGCCCGACCGCGCCCGGGATCACCGGCTGAGCGACACCATCCTCATCGCCAGCTTCGACGCTGTGGAAGGGCGCGTCGAGATGGTCAGCCTGCCCCGTGACATCGCGCGATTCCCCCTCTTCGACCGGCCGGAGACCGAGTTCGACGGCAAGATCAACGAGCTGATGGACTACGCCGACGAGCACCCCGAGCGCTTCCCGGGGGGCGGCATCGCGACCCTCATCTCCCAGGTGGAGTTCCTCGTCGGCGTGGACATCGACTACTACGCCGCGGTGGAGATCCCGGGCTTCCGGGACCTGATCGATGCAGTGGGTGGCGTGGACATCGTCAACGAGCGGCTCATCGATGACCCCGAGTTCGAGTGGGACGACGGCCGTGTCGGATATCGCCTGGAGCCCGGCGCCTATCACCTGGACGGCACGGACGCCCTTGCCTACGTCCGCTCTCGCAAGGGCGTCGGCAACACCGACTTCCAGCGCGCGCGCCGGCAGCAGGAGGTCCTCCTCAGGCTCCGCGAGAAGCTGGACGATCCCGATGTGCTGGCACGGCTGCCCCAGATCCTGGACGTGGCGGCTCGCACGGTGCGCACCAACGTCCCGGCCGACGAGCTGCCCGCCTTGATGGATCTCGCGCGCCAGAGCGGCGATGCCAGGATCAAGTCGGTGGTGCTGGGGCCGACCACGTACGCGTCGCTCATCCCCGCCTCGGAGATCGGTGGCCTCTACGCCCTGAGGCTCGACCTGGAAGCCGTGGCCGACCTGTCGCTCCGCCTATGGGGGCCGGAAAGCCGGTTCTGGGACCCCTCGGCGGTGCCCAGCCAGCTCCCGGCAGGGTCACCGGGAGAGGAACCGGCCGAGACGGAGCTGCCGGTCGCGCCCTAGCGTCCCTGCTGGGCGAGCACCGCGGGGATGGTGCGCAGCATGATCATCAGGTCGAGCCAGAGCGACCAGCGGTCGATGTACTCGAGATCCATCTGGACCCACCGATCGAAGACCGCTTCGCGGCGGCCCTCGACCTGCCACAGGCCGGTCACGCCGGGCTTCATGGAAAGCCGCCGTCGATGCCACAGGTCATAGCTGGCGACCTCCGCGGGCAGCGGCGGGCGTGGGCCTACCAGGCTCATCTCGCCACGCAGCACGTTCCAGAACTGCGGCAGCTCGTCGAGCGAGGTGCGTCGAAGGAAGCGGCCCGTCACCGTCAAGCGCGGATCGCTGGTCAACTTGAAGGCACGACCCTCCACCTCGTTGAGATGCTCCAGCTCCTCGCGCAGCGCCTCAGCCTCCCGCACCATCGTCCGGAACTTCAGCAGGGTGAATGTCCGCCCGTGGAGCCCGACGCGGGTCTGCCGGAAGATGACCGGCGAACCGTCCACGACAGTGACCCAGGCTGCGAGGGCCAGGATGACCGGTGACAGCAGGACGAGCGCCGCGCCCGACAGCACGATATCCAGGCCGCGTTTGAACAGCAGCGCGAGCGCTCGATCGGGGCCGTACACGTATGACACGACCAGCTGACCGTCGAAGTCCTCCACGATGCCATGCTCCGGCGGCATCCCCACCACATCCATCGGGATGCGCACGACCTTTCCTTCCGCCTCGCAGACCTGGGTGACCGGCTCGACGAGCGCCCGGTCGCTCGCCGCTAGGCAGATCGCCACTTCGTCGACCACGTTGGCGTGCAGTACTTCCTCGACCTCCTCCACGCTGCCCAGGACCGGCCGCGTGACGGCCGGCGGCCCGGAGACGCCCAGCGACGCGCTCGGGCCGGTCAGGTGTCCGATGACCCGGAGCCCCAATGCGGGATGCGCCTCGATGCGATCGGCGAACGCCTGTGCGGCCGGGCCGGTCCCGACGACGAGGACGTATCGGCCGTTCTCCCGGCGGAGGCGGGCCCATGCGAACAGCCGGCGCAGGAGCACCCGCGTGCCCAGCGTGAAGATCGCCTGGGTCGGGAAGAGCACGATGAGGAAGAGGCGGCTGACGTCGCTCAGCCGGAACAGGAACAGGAAGGCGAAGGTGGCGATGGCCAGCAACCCCGCCGCGGTGACGATGTCCACCGCCTCGCGTCTGATCGACCACCGGGCGCGGAGCCGGTACAGGCCGCGCAGCCAGAGCACCAGGACCCAAGCGGCGCCGTAGGCCGCCGCGGTGAGCCAGGTGAAGCCGGTCGTCTGGCCCAGCACCCTTTCCCACTCCTGGCCGCCGAACCGGAGGCCGGCCACGAGCACGAACAGACCCACGGCACTGACCAGGTCGGCCAGCATGAGGGCGGCACGTAGCGCCGCTCCGTGGCGGCGGATCATGCCGGCCCCTCTGATGATGCCGGCGTAGTGCGTCGCGCCCGGGTCCCGCCCTCCCACCGCACGTCCATCACCAGCAGCTCGGGGCGGATCCGCGCGATACGCGGCGATGCGCTCGATCATCGAGTCGATGAGCTCGTCGGAGAGGAGGTGCGGCCGCAGCCCCAGCTCGAGCAGGCCGGAGTGGCGCGGGTTGTAGTAGTGCTCCTCTGCCTCGATGCGGGGTTCGGTGCGTGTTTCACCAGCGCCTCGATGCCCAGGTGCCTCGCGGCGCTGCGCACCCGCTCGGCGAGCTCCAGGACCGTGAACGTCTCGGTGAACTGGTTGAAGACACGCAGCTCACCGGCAGGGGCCGGGTTGTCGGCCGCGAGCGCCACGCAGGCCAGCGTGTCGCGGATGTTGAGGTAGCCGCGCGTCTGGCCGCCACGGCCATAGACGGTCATCGGCTCGCCCGCCACGGCCTGGACGCAGAAGCGGTTCAGCGCCGTGCCGAAGACCTCGTCGTAGTGGAAGCTCGTGGCCAGTCGTGGGTCCAGGCGCGTCTCGTCCGTCTCGATGCCGTAGACCACACCCTGGTTGAGATCGGTCGCCCGCAGGCCCCACACACGGCACGCGAAGTGGATGTTGTGGCTGTCGTGGACCTTCGAGAGGTGGTACATCGAGCCGGGCGTCTTGGGATAGAGGAACGTGTGGCTCCGACCGTGGTGCGAGACGGTCAGGTAGCCCTCCTCGATGTCGATGTCGGGCGTGCCGTACTCGCCCATCGTGCCCAGCTTCACCAGGTGGCTCTCGGGCGCGACGTCGCGCATGGCGAAGAGCAGGTTGAGCGTCCCGACGACGTTGTTCACCTGGGTGAACGTGGCGTGACGCGCGTCGATCATCGAGTACGGCGCGGAGGGTTGCTCCCCGTAGTGGATGATCGTGTCGGGCCGGAACGTCTCCAGCGTGGAGTGCACGAAATCGAGGTCGGTCAGGTCGCCCAGGTAGGTCCTGATGAGCGGCCCGCAGACCTCACGCCACGCGTCGACACGTTCGTCGATCGAGCGGATGGGGAGGAGCGGCTCCACGCCCAGCTCCTGCTCCCAGGCTCGCTTGGAGAGATTGTCGACGATGGCGACCTGGTGGCCGCGGCGAGAGGTCCATCGCGGTGGGCCAGCCGAGATAGCCGTCACCACCTAGGACGAGGATGCGTTGATCCATGAGTCGGGGATATCTCCTGACACCCGGGATCGGCCGGGCGCCGCTCACTTGGTGGCCCTAGGGCGGTGCAGGGATCCATCAGCCGCGCGCTGGGTCGTGGAGCGGGCGGCCACGATACCATCAGGCGCCGCCGGACCCGGTTTCGACGGGCGGGACGCATCCGAGGAGCGCTTGGCACCACGTCTCCAGCTGCCGCGGCTACGACGAGGCATCGCCGTGCTCGACGGACCTGCCGGCTCGCGCCGCTCCGCGGGCGGCCGTGCGCCGACGGACGACCCACCGAGCCCGCCCGACTGCCCGCCCGGCTGGCGCACCGGCCCGCCAGACTTCGTGGGCATGGGCGCCCAGAAGGCAGGGACCACGTGGTGGTTCAAGCTCATCGAGGCGCACCCGGGCGTCCATGCCGTCCCCGATCAACGGCCGGAGCTCCACTTCTTCGACCGGTACGTGGAGGGATGGCCCGAGCCCGCTGACGTGGAGCGGTACCACCGCTTCTTCCCACGCCCGGAGGGCCGTCTGGCGGGCGAGAAGACGCCCAACTACATGGCATGTCACTGGGTGCCGCGCATGTTGCGCGAGGCCGCACCCGAGACGCGGCCGATCGTCCTGCTGCGCGATCCCATCGCGCGCTACGTCTCGGGACGCACGCACGACGACGCCCGGATGACACGCCTCCACGGCGACGGTCGCGACGCGGCCGATGACGTCCGCTGGGTGAGCGACGCATTCGCCAAGGGACTCTATGCCCACCAACTGGACTGGCTTCGAGCGGAGTTCCCCGCGGAGCGGACCCTGGTCCTCCAGTACGAGCGTTGCGTGCGTGACCCGGCCGGCCAGCTCGCGCGCACCTACGCCTTCCTGGGTCTGCCGCCCCACGTTCCGCCCGCGGAGGAGCTGGTGCGCCCGCGCAACGTCACGCGGCGTGACAAGCTCGACCTGGCACCCCAGCGACGCGAGCTGCTCGTGGAGGCCTATCGGGCCGACGTTGCCCGACTGTCAGCGATGGTCCCCGACCTCGACCTCTCGCTCTGGCCCGACTTCGGCTGATCCCGCCACCGAAGCCCAGACATCGGACAGGGTGGTCGCGAGCGGCGTGGTGGCGCGCCATCCCAGGAGGCGCTCGATGCGGGTGGCATCGCCGCGGATCTCGGGCGCATCGTCGGGCCGGACGAGTCCCGGGTCGACCGTCACGACCGGCTCGACGCCGGCCAGCCGGCACAGCTCCTCGAGCACCGCTCGGATCGCGACGGCTCGACCCGAGCACACGTTGATGACGAGCCCACCGGCCGGCACGGTCCCGTCGAGCAACGCCTCCAGCAACCGCCGGTAGCCGTCGGCCACGTCCCTCACGTCGGTCAGATCACGCCGCACGTCGAGGTTGCCCGTCGGGATGCTCGCGGCTTCTCCGCGGGCCGCGGCGCGGACACGCTCGGCGAGCGCGGGGACCACGAACACCGGGCGCTGGCCGGGACCGGCATGGTTGAACGACCGCGTCACGCAGACGCGCAGACCCTCTCGCGCGGCGTACGCCAGGGCCACCGACTCCTGGGCGGCCTTGGAGAGGGCGTAGGCCGTCCGCGGGCGGACGGGCGCCGTCTCGCGGAGTGGCAGTTCCTCCGGTCCCGGAGCGCCGTACACCTCGGACGAGCCGGTGACCAGCACGGCAGACGGCCGGGGCATCTGGCGCACCGCTTCGAACACGTTGATCGTCCCGCCGATGGTCGTCTCGAACGCCAGCCCCGGATCGGAGGAGGCGTCCGGTGCGAACGCCACGGCCGCCAGGTGGGCGACCGCGTCGGGCGCGAGCTCGGTCAGGGCGTCCACCACGTCGTGGCCGTGGGTCACGTCGAGTCCTTCCGGGGCGAGGACCTCGTGGCCCGCATCGGTGAGCGCCCGCGTCAGCCAGCCGCCCACGAACCCCGAGGCGCCCGTGACGAGGACGCGCATCAGCCCATGGCGCTGGCGCGGACCCGGGTCTCGTCGAACGGAGCGCCGTCCCGGTGGGCTCCGTTGCCACCGCCACCCAGTCGCGCGAGGTCGGCATCGACCATCATCCGCACGAGCTGCTCGAAGCCGACGGCGGGCTCCCAGCCCAGCTCCCGGCGCGCTCGCGTCGAGTCGCCGAGCAGCATGTCCACCTCTGCCGGCCGGATGAGGGTCGGATCCTGGACCACGTGGTCGCGGTGATCCAGGCTTACATGCCCGAACGCCACCTCGCACAGCTCCCGCACCGTATGCGCCTCGCCGCTCGCGATGACGTAGTCGCGCGGCTCCTCCCCCTGGAGCATCAGCCACATCGCTCGGACATAATCGCCCGCGAAGCCCCAGTCGCGGCGCGCTTCGAGGTTGCCCAGGCGCAGCTCGCCGGCCAGTCCCAGGCGGATGCGCGCCACCCCGTCGGTCACCTTGCGTGTCACGAACTCCAGCCCGCGGCGGGGTGACTCGTGGTTGAAGCAGATCCCCGACGTGGCGAAGATCCCGTAGCTCTCGCGGTAGTTGACGGTCAGGAAGTGTCCGTACGCCTTGGCCACCCCGTAGGGACTACGCGGGTGGAACGGCGTCTCCTCGCGCTGGGGGGACTCGCTGACCTTGCCGAACATCTCGGAGGACGATGCCTGGTAGAAGCGGATGGCGGGATCCACCTGGCGGATCGCCTCCAGCAGCCGCGTGACGCCCAAAGCCGTGAACTCTCCTGTCAGCACCGGCTGGTTCCAGGAGGTGGGCACGAACGACTGCGCGGCCAGGTTGTAGACCTCTGCCGGCTGCGCCGTCCGCAGCGCCTCCACGAGCGACGCCTGGTCGAGCAGATCGCCCTGGACCAGCTCGACGCGGTCCAGGAGGTGCTCGATGCGCTCACTGCCGCTGGTGCTGGAGCGCCGCGTCATGCCGACCACGCGGTAGCCCTCCTCGAGGAGGAGCTCGGCGAGGTAGGACCCGTCCTGTCCGGTGATGCCCGTGATGAGAGCGGTCTTCGTCACGCGGCGGAGTATAGGGTCGCGTCCACGCCTTCCCTTGCGAGCAGCTCGCGCCACTGGCGGCGGAAGACGGAAGTGTCGAACCGCTGCGCTTGCGTCCGCATGGCCCTTGGATCCATGGTCAGGCCATCGAGCCGTTCGATGGCCTCGGCGAGCGAGGCCGCATCGGGACGGTCGAAGAAGACGCCGGTCACGCCGTCCAGCACCGTCTCGGTCGCTCCTCCGCCGCGGAAAGCGACGACCGGCTTGCCGGCCGCCATGGCCTCCACCGGTGCGATGCCGAAGTCCTCCACGCCGGGCAGCAGGTACGCGTGGCAGCGCCCGAACAGGTCGAGCAGCTCGGTCCGCGGCAGGTGGCCCAGGAACCGGACGGATGCCCCGCTCATCGCTTGCAAGCGCGCTCGCTCCGGACCGTCGCCGACGACCACGAGCTCGCGGCCCAGTGTCGTGGCCGCGCGCACCGCGAGGTCGATCCGGCGGTAGGCGAGCAGTCGCGCGGCGACGAGCAGGAAACCGTCGTCGCGTGTCGACAGCGGCAGGTCTTCCACGTCCACCGGTGGGTAGATGACCTCCGACTCGCGGCCCCAGAGTCGGTGGATCCGCTCCTGCACCGTGCCTGAGATGGCCACCAGCAGGTCAGGTCGCCGCGAAGTGGCACGATCCCAGCGGCGCAGCAGAGGCCGGATCACGCGGGACCCGATCCGCGACCCGGGGCCGTAACTGGACCCCTCCAGGTAGGTGTCCAGTTCCCAGGCGTACCGCATCGGCGTATAGACATAGCTGATGTGCAGGGCCCCAGGATCGGTGCGCACCCCCTTGGTGAAGGCGACCGACGAGCTGACCACGAGCTGACCCGGCACGCGGATGGCACTGAACCATGCCGGGTAGAGCGGCAGGAACGCCCGGAACCGCGGCGTCGCACCCAGCACCCGCTGGAGCGGCCACGTGTGTACCCGTTCGGGCGCGATCCGGTCGCGGAACCGGTCCGCGTGGAAGAAGCTCGTGTGGATCGGCGCCTCCGGCAGAAGGTCCGCGAACTCCACCGCACAGCGCTCGGCACCGCCGTCCTGCACGAAGAAGTCATGGACGATGGCTG
>JAUJNA010000003.1:11776-22355 GCA_030446555.1 Chloroflexota bacterium
GCGGCGTGGTGGTTCCCACAGAACATCCTGCTGCGGACGCCGCTGGTCGACGTGACCCCTCTGGAGATCAGCCTCGCCACGGGGGCGATCCTCCTGCTGCTCACCGGAGCGTGGCGACTGATCGAGATGAGGGACCGGATCTGGCTCCTGCTGTTCGCCCTGTACCTCGGCTGGTTCCCTCTCGCTGTGCTCCTGCGCGGCGCGACCGCCGACCTGAAGGCGAGCCTCGCCTACGTGGCCTTCGCCGGGGTCTCGGGAGCGACCGCCTTCGCCGCCATCCGGTCGCGGCACGGGCGGATGCCAGGGATCTTGGTCAGCTTCCTGGCGGGGGCACTGCTCGTCTCGTTCGCCTTGGCGGTGGTCGAGCGGATCACCTACCCCGGCGAGATAGCGGCTGATCCGCTCGAACCGCTGTGGCGGCTCTTCCGACCGGCCGAGACGTATCTCCATCCCCGGCTGGGGCTGCTCGGCCCGGCGAAGCTGCACTTCCCCTTGCCCGGTGGAGGGATCCGCGCGACGGGGCCCTTCTTCCACACCAACTACCTGGCGTTCTTCGGGATCCTCGTCACACCGCTCATGACCGCTCTAGCCCTGCGGGACTGGCGGACCGGACGACGCGTGGGCAGCGTCCTCGCCTTGATCGGTCTAGCCGTGGCGGCGGTGCTTACCTACTGGACCTACTCTCGCGCGGGGCTGCTCGGGATCAGCGGGGCGGTCGCAGCGACCCTGGTGCTGGATCTCCTGTGGCAGTGGCGTCGGCGGCATGTCCCAGCCCGGCAAGCGCTCGTCCCTGGCCTGGGGGTGGGGCTGACGTTCGCGGCGGTGATGACGGCGGCATTCGTGATCGACGATGTGGGGCTCCGTCGGCTGGGGGCGACCGGTCTGGCAGACCCGGTGGTATCCGAGGTCCCGTACGAGCCGGGCGTGGAGGGGACCGCCGGTCGTGCAGGCCAGCTTCGCATCAGGCTCCAGCGAGTGGCCCTCGAGGAGATCGTCGCTTCGCCGCTCTCGCTGCTTTGGGGACCCGGACTTGCGAGGTACGAGTCGGCCATCCATGACCCAGCCAGCCCTCACCATATCCCCGAAGCGATCGGCATCCGCGATCCGAACTCCCTGTGGCTGACCGTGGGGCTCGCTGGCGGGCTGCCTGCCATGGTGCTCCTGGGCGGCCTCCTCTCCGTGACCTGGGTCCGACTGCTCCGCTCGCTGGGGCCGGACGAGGCCGCGGGACGAGCGGCGCTCGTCCTATGGTTGGGAGCCTGGATCCCGGTCTGGGCCCTCGCGCAGCTGGTGGGGACCAACCCGTTCTCGTCCGCGGAGGCCATCATCCTGGGCACCGTGCTGGGCTTGGCGGGAGGCGTTTCACGCCGTGCCGATGGGTCGGCCCGCAGAGGCGCGGCTCAGCCGTCCGGTGGCATCCCATCCACGCTGACGGCTCCCTCCTGACCGCCACGCCGCTGGCGAGCCCGCGGGCGCCGGGCACGAGCACGATGATCGCCACCGCCAGCGCGGCGGCGCCCAGCACGCCCCGCACGAGGAGGCCGGCGGTCCCCGCCACGGGCACGAGGTCGACCAGCAGCGCGACACCGCCACCCCCTGCCGCGCCGCCCAGTGCGGCACCGAGTAGACGAGGCCAGGCCACCTCGAGGCTCCGGGCGGTCACCGCCGGGATGATGAGGATGTCGTCGGCGAGCACCAGTGCGAAGCTCGCCACTGCCGCGCCGACCGGTCCGATGAGCGGCACCAGCACCACCGACAGGGCGAGGTTGAGCAACGCCTCGCCCAGGACGATCGCGCCGATCACCCGATGCCGGCCGCTCGCGACGAGCATCAGCGTCATCACGTGGGTGGGTGTGACGATCATCCAGGCGGTCGCGTAGAGGATCAGGACCTGGGTGCTCAGCGGGGACGACTGAGCGGACCACAGCTCCAGCAATGGCACGGCCTGGAGAGCCATGCCACCGTAGACCGCCCCGCCGATGAGCCCGCTGAGCAGCACCGACCGGACCAGCAGTCGCGGCACGACGTCGGGCTGCTTCAGGACCGCTGCCGAGAACGACGGCAGGAGCACGCCGAGGGCCGGGAAGATGAAGAAACCGACGTACCGGGCGAGCTGACTGCCGGCCGCATACAGCCCCGCAGCGGTGGGACCCGCTGCAGCGCCGACGATGATCACGTCCGTGCCGATGCCCAGCTGCGCAGCCGCCTGCATCGCCAGGATGGGAAGCGAGAACGCCGACAGGGTGCGGACCTCCCCCCATCCGGGAAGTCGCGGCCTGGCCCGGAACCACGCCAACTGTCGAGTCAGCAGGGCCGCGGCGAGCACCCGACCGGCCAGCCGCCCGAGAGGCTGCGCCGCCGCGGCGCCTACCAGCCCCGCCGGGGGGAGCAGCAGGATGAGCGCCCCGCCGGCGACGGCCACCTGGACCACGTTCACCACGAGCATCTCCCGGAACCGACGGCTGCCCCGAAGCGTGCCCATCCATCCGGCGGTCGCGATGACGATGCCCAGGTCCACCGCCAGGAACGCACCCACCAGCCAGGCGTCGCGGGCCGCGTCGCCGGTGAGGCCCAGCACGACCGGGATGAGGGCTGCCAAGAGAGCTCCCGCGAGCGTCCCGGCGACCCCCAGCGCGGCATAGACCGCATACGCGGTCCGTACCTGTTCCACGGCTTGGCGATCGCCGGCCACGGCCCGTGCTGTCGCTCGGGTCGTCGTGGCCGACAGCCCTGCGTCGAGCAGCGTCAGCCACCCGACGGCCGCCATCGTGGCCGCCCAGACGCCATACGCGTCCGGACCCAGCGTCCGGAGCAGGTAGGCAGCCAGGAGCACCGCATAGAGGCCCGGAACGAGGATGGCGGCCATGTGCCAAGCGCCATACCGGGCGATCCCCCGGAGCGGGTCGTGGCTCTCGGCGGGCTCTAGAGCGACGAGCGCGTCCGACATGCGCGTCAGGGGCTCGGCCATCGGTGTCGTTCGGTCAGCCAGGGCTCGCGGCACCCGGCTTGTGGAACGTGAGGTACGCGAACGTGTACGCGCGTCCTGCCCACCGGACGACCGGGTCGGTCACCTCGAGCAACGGGGCCGGGGTGACGAAGCCCGCGCCGCGGGCCGTCTCCAGGATGGAGTGGATGCCCGAACGGTCGAAGATGATGTCCGCCCGGTCGTTCCACTGGCCACCGCCGGTCGCGACCGCCTCCGGCCAGTAGTCGGTCGAGATGACGAGGAGGCCCCCCGGGCGAAGGATGCGGAACGTCTCGGCGAAGAATGGCTGGAGTGGCACGCTGTGCTCGATGACCGACATCGACGTGGCGGCCGCGAAGTGAGCGTCGGGGAAGCCGGTCGCCTCCACGGGTGCGCGCCGCATGCGTGAGCGGTGACGCCCGTACATCGCCGCCCCCGCCAGCGCGTCGCGCAGTCTGCCGCGTCGGAGTGAGCCGCGGACGGGTGGCCAGGGCGCCCGTAGATCACACCCAGCGAGGTGGTGGAAGCCTCGCTGATGGAGCCACGTCAGGATGATGCCCGAGCGGCAGCCCAGGTCCACCACCGGCTGCTGTTCCAGCCCCTGCAAGGCGTCGATGGCCAGCAGGTTGTCCCAGTACTTCGCCCGGACCGGCGGACGTGCCAGACCGAGTCTGCGAGCCCGTTCTTCCGCGCGCGACACCTCGGCAGCCGTCTGAAGGACGGCCGCCTCGATCACGATCCAGCCTCGCCGGGCAGCGGGGGGCGACGGAGCGCTTCTGGTTCGCGGGTCGGACGCATGCGGGCGGACTCCATGACGTCCCGAGGACGAAAGGTCGAGAGCTAGGGCGGCATTGTAGTGACCGGGTCCGATGCGCCTACCCGGCTCGCTGCTCGCTGCGGTCCACGCGCGACACCGGTACGCTCCCCGGACCCGGATCCGTCAGGGATGCACGTGAAGGTCATCTTCGCAACCGCGGACCTCCCTTGGCAGGCTGCCTCGGGAGCGAAGCTCCGCGACATGGGCATCTATCGAGCGCTCCGAGCGCACGACGTCACGCTGGTCTCCTTTCCCATCTGGTCCCAGCCCACGGAGCCCGTGCCGGCCGGCGTGGCGCGCGTCCACCCAGCGCCGTGGCCGAGTGACCCGTTCGTGCGTGCCTCGATCCGGCTCGTTGCCACCGTCCGAGGGCGACAGGTGTTCCAGGAGCATCTGGCCCGCCTCGGAGCGATCGATCGCCTGGTGGGGATCGTGCGGGACGTCCGACCCGATGTCGTGGTGCTCGGCCACCCGCTCTATGACGGGTTCCTGCCTGCGGTGCGACCGCACGTCGGGCGGCTCATCGTGGATCTGTGGCAGCTGCGGTCGGTGGGTGCGCGACAGCGGCTCGGGACCGGGATCGACCTGGGCCGGCGTGCCCGGGCCGCGCTGGACCTTCTCGTCCTCGAGCGACTGGAGCGGGACGTGCCGCGTCATGCCGATGAGATCTGGTTCGTGGAGTCGCACGAGGCATCCGTCTACGAGCGCCGGTACGGCGCGAGCGTCCGGGTCATACCGAACACCATCCGTGTCGCCGACTACGCGCCCCTTCGGTCCATCGAGGCCGCTCGGGAAAGCTTCGGGTTCGTGGGCATCTATACCTTCGATCCGAACCTCAGCGCCGCGGTCCGCCTGCTTACGCGCATCCTGCCGCGTGTCCGGGAGCGGCGTCCTGACGCCCGCCTCGTGCTGATCGGCCGATCGCCGCCCGCGTCGCTCCGAGCGCTGGTCGACCGCACCCTGGGTGCGTCATTGCTCGGCGACGTCCCGAACGCCATGGCTGCGCTTGCCGCAGCGGGGCCGCTCGTGGCCCCGCTGGAGGCCGGTACGGGCACCCGCCTGAAGATCCTGGAAGCCGCGGCGTCGGGCATCCCGGTCGTCACCACCCGTCTGGGTCTGGCGGGGCTCGATCTCGTGCCCGGGGAGGAGGTTGGCGTCGCGGAGACGGACGACGGATTCGTGGCGGCGTTGCTGCGGCTATGGGACGACCACGCCGCCTCCCGCGCCATAGCACGCAGAGCGCTCGAACGCGTCGAACGACAGTACGACAACGCCGTGCTGGACGATCGCGTGGAGCGCGCACTTCGCGGCGAGCCTGAACCTGCGGCTCCGCCGGATGCCGGTCGACGACCCGGCTAGGGGTCCTGGTCTCGGACCCGGGACCCCCCCGAGACGCCACTCCGCCAGGAGAGGACGATCTGAGCTCCCACATAGAGCGCCTGGAGGAAGCCGCTGACGACGAGGAACACCAGCAGGCCGACCGGCCACAGCAACAGCACGGACCCCAGGAACAAGAACCAGCCGTAATCAAGGAGATGCCGGCTCGCATACAGCACGAATGCGAAGCTGCGGTGAGGGTCGTTGCCCCACGGGTCGCTCTCGTCAGTTCCGCGCGCTGCCAGGTACTGAAGGTCTGGAGCAGGCTCAGGCTCACGGCCACGCACGCCAGCTCGACGGCCGTGGCCGCCTCCGGATCGAACGCTCGCACCAGCTACAGGCTGAGCGACGTGTATACCGCGGCGTGCGAGACGACGTCGATGAGCTGGTCGAACCAGGCCCCGAAGGCGCTGGCTTGGCCACGCGCACGTGCGAGTTGCCCATCGGCGCAGTCGAGCGAGAAGGCGAGTTGCCAGACGAGGAGGATCACCAGGACGGTCGGCGGGGGACCCGGGACTGGCAGGGTCGCGACCAGGATGGCGCCCACCAGGTGGGCGACCAGTCCGGCGACCGTCACGACATTGGGCGTGACGCGCGTCGGGTACAACGGGAGTGCCAGCATGGCTCCGGCCGGGTGGTTGACCCGCCGGATCCAGAACAGCCCTTCGGGTCCCTGGTAACGGCGTCGGAACTGGCGGACGCGGTCCAGGAAACCGCCCTGCAGGTCGAGCGGTGCGGTCATCTATCGAGCGGGCGGGGACGGTGGGGCGGCGCATCCTCCATCGGGGGACTGTAGCGCGCGGCTTCGGGTGCCTGCTCTCGAAGTGAGGGGGTCGGTGCTCTACCATCCCCGGTTGATGCGGGAAACCAGCCGGTCGGTCGCGGTGATCCTTGCCGCGGGGGTCGGCCGGCGTCTCGCGCCGCTGACGGACGATCGGCCCAAGGCGCTCGTCATGGTCGGCGGACGGACCTTCCTCGACCGCTGCCTGGCGGCCGTGGCGCAGGCCGGCTTTCCAGAGGTCCTGATCGTCACGGGCCACCGGGCCGAGCTCATCGATGCTGCGGTGGCCGAGGTCGACTGGCCCTTCCGCGTCCGCAGCGTGGTCAACGAGCGATACGCGGTGGCCAACAACATCGTCTCGTTCCTGACGGTCGCAGACCAGGTCCGCGGCGGCTTCTGCCTGCTGAACTCGGACATCGTCTTCGACTCGACCATCCTGCGCGACGTGGTGGGTGCCCCGGAGGGCTGTTGGCTTGCGGTCGACCACGACGAGCCGCTGGGCAGCGAAGAGATGAAGGTGCAGATGGACGGGGATGGGGTCATCCGGCGCATCAGCAAGGCACTGCCAGCGGAGAGGTCGGCTGGCGAGTACATCGGCATCGCTCGCTTCGACGCTCCGGGAGCGGTGGCGGTCATCCGGGCGGCCGAGACCCTCGTCAGAAGCGGGCAGGATCACCTGTACTACGAGGATGCCTTCGACCGCGCAGCGGCCGACCTATCCATCCGGCCGATCCCCGTGGCCGGACGGGAATGGACCGAGGTCGACGATCTGGCGGACCACGACCGTGCATCGCGCGTGGCGCGGGCCCTCGACGGGGCTGGTGCCGCATGAGCGGACGCCGATGAACGTCCCGGCGCACCGCTCGGTCCGGATCCCGCGGCTGCTGCGGATGGTGCAGGGCGCCCAAGCGGCCGCCGACGCCTTGGCCGAGCTGATGGGCGAGGCGAGGACATGCCTGGTCGTGCATTCGGGGCCGCGTTCCACGACCGGCTACGGCCGATCGTTCGCGTCCGAGGCGCGAGGGGCCGGCCTGGAGGTCCACGAGCTCGCGGTCCAGGGGAACAGCGAGGGTTCCGTCGGCACGGTGATGGGCAGCATCGAGGCCCTACGTCCGGACGTCGTCGTGGGGGTCGGGGGCGGGCGCGTCGTGGACGTGGCCAAGCTGGCAGCAGCGAAACGGAGCGTCGACTTCGTCAGCGTGCCGACGCAGGCGTCGAGCGACGGCATCTGTTCGCCCGTCGCCGTCATCTTCGATGCAGACGGCCGCCCCTCGTCACTCGGCGCCCGGATGCCGGCGGGCATCGTGGTCGACATGGAGATCCTCCGGTCTGCGCCGGCGGAAACCTGGCGCTCGGGCCTGGGCGACCTCGTCTCCAACCTCTCGGCCGTCCGCGACTGGCGCTTGGCGCACCGCACGGAGGGGGAACCGATCGACGACTTCGCTTGCCTCACCGCTGAAGCGGCCGCGGGATCGATGATCCAGGAGACGGCGGACATCGGGGATCGCGACTTCCAGGAACAGCTCATCCGCGGCCTGATCCTGAGCGGGATCGCCATGGAGATGTCCGGCTCGTCGCGGCCGGCGAGTGGCTCCGAGCACCTCATCAGCCATGCCCTGGATCGTCTACTCGACGTGCCACGTCACCACGGACTCCAGGTCGCGCTGGCGACCATCGCCGCTTTCCTGCTGAGAGACGAGCCGTGTGACGACCTGGTGCGCTTCTACCGTGCGGCGGGCCTGCCGGTGACCCCACAGGACCTCGACATCTCGACCGACGAGTTCATGGCTGCCGTGGCGCAGGGGCGTAGCACGCGACCGGGTCGGTGGACGGTCCTCGACGTGATGGGCGAGGTCGATCTCCAGCGACTGCGCGCCCTGTACGATCGGGGAGGCGACGGTCGCTGGGCGCAGCGCGGTTCAGCTCCAGATGGCGGTGAGGTCGCGCCCGATGTGTCGTCCCAGCCGTTCGACGTCGGCACGGAACTCAGCTTGGAGTCGCCTCCGTAGCAGCGGGTCGAAGTCGGGGCGCTCCGGTCGTGCGTTGATCCTCGTGATCAGTCCACGGACCGGGCGCCTCAGTGCCTGTGGGGCGAGGCGACGAAAACCCTTGCGCAGCGCTGGCGTCAAGAGCAGCCGGTGAAGTCGTCGACTGCGGACGCCGAGACTGGGGTTCACCTGCAGGAGAGGGACCTCCTCCTGCGGCTGCACTCCCAGGAAGCGCAGGACGTCGCGATAGGTTCCCTCCGGGTCGCGCCGGAACTCCTCGAAGATGATGATCTTCACCTGCTCGCCCGGGAAGAGCGCGAGGTATCGCTCGACCTGTTCGGCATAGCGGCCCACGTCCCGGTACGACAACCCCTTCACGTTCCAGACGTCGGGGGGCAGCCGCTCTCCTCGCTTGCGGGCCTCTTCGGCGGCCAGCGCATCCTCGAAGCGCTCGATGTCCTCGCTGCCCACGAAGTATCGACGAGCGTGGAGGTAGCGGACCATGTCGGCCGGGTCGCGCAGCATGATGATGATCCGCGCATCCGGGCGGAACTCGCGGATCCGCGCGGCGGCCGCGGACGAGTAGAGGTAGAAGGGAGATGCTTCACCCACACGTTGACCCTGCCGCGCCCCCCGGAAGAGGTCGAGGTAGGCATCGAGATCACGGGTGAAGATCCGCCCATCGGCCGCGCTGCCGGAATCCAGGTCGGTGCAGAAATAGCTGGGTTCCTTGGACTCCGGCATGAAGACCTGAGGATGTGCCCGAAGATGCTCGTGCATGAAGGTCGTTCCGCATCCCGGAGCTCCGACGATGAAGAAGTCCGGTGCCGGGCGGTCCAGGGTCCTCGAGTCGGGCTCCGGTCCGCGCTCGGGCCGCGCGGTGAGCGGCCGTGCGCGTTCGGTGGAGGACATGGCCGGCGAGTATAGGGAGGGCCCCCATCGGACGGTCCTCTTCGTCATCCATCACGCTGTCTTCGGCGGCCCGCACAACCAGGCACTTCGTCTTGCCGGTCCGTTGCGCGAGCGTGGCTACGAGACGGTCGTACTGGTGCCCGACATGGCGGGCGATGCTCCCGCGCGCCTGTCCGCAGCGGGCGTGTCGGTCGAGCGGGTCCGCCTGCACAGCCTGCGAGCCAGGCCCGATCTGATCGTCCAACTCCGCTTCGCGCTCGGCTTCCTGCCGGAGGTGCTGAGCATCCGGCGCGTGATCAAGGAGCAGCGCATCGACCTGGTGCAGGTCGGAGGACTGGTCAATCCGCATGCGGCCTTGGCGGCGCGCCTGGCCGGGGTACCGGTGGTGTGGCAGCTCCTGGACACCCGCGCCCCTCGGCCCCTGGCATGGGCGGCCATGCTCTGGGTCCGCGCGATCGCCACCGTCGTCATGCCCACCGGACGGCGGATCCTCCCGGCCTTCCCCGGCTGGCGGCGCATCTGCCGGCGCATCGTCCCGTTCATCCCACCGGTCGACACGTCCACCTTCCGCCCGCTGTCGGACCTGCGCTCCGTCGTTCGCGAGGAGTGGGGCATCCCGGCGGATGTGCCGGTCATGGGGACGGTCGCCAACCTGAACCCCCAGAAGGGCATTTCGATGCTCATCGAGGCGTTTGCCCGGGTCAAGCAGCGACTGCCGATCGCACGGCTGGTGATCGTGGGCGCGGAGTACGAGGCGCACGCGGCCTACGCGCGCGGGCTGCGCGGGCGCCTCACCGCACTCGGGCTGACCGAGGGTGTCGACGTGCACTTCCTGGGCGCCCGTCGTGACGTCGACCGTCAACTCCAGGGCTTCGACCTGTTCGCTCTCGCGTCCGTGCCTCGGTCGGAGGGCATCCCGACCGTGCTGCTGGAGGCCATGTCATGCGGTCTGCCCGTGGTGGCCACTGACGTGGGTGGTGTCGCGGAGGCGGTCGAGCACGGGTCCACGGGCTTCGTGGTGCCGCCGCTCGACGTGGAGGCCCTCGCCGACGCAGCGACCAGCATCCTGACCGATCCAGGGTTGCGCGCGGACATGGGGGGGGCCGCTCGCCAGCGAGCCTTGGATCGTTTCACGGTCGAGCGCTGCGCGGATGCCCACGCTCGGGCGTATGACCTGGCCATGGCATGGAAGGTGCCCGCCGCGTCGAGCCGACTGACGCCGTGACACGGCCGCATCGCCGAGCGTCCGTCGGGCCAGGGGCGGCGGGCCGCGCTCATGGACCGGGGCGGGGCTATCCTGAGATCGATGGAGCTGCGCCAGTTCGTCGTCGAGGGGCTGGGGCACATCAGCGCGTTGCTCGCGGATGACGCCAACGGCGTAGCCGCCGTGGTCGATCCACGACGCGACGTGGATCAGTACCTGCACGCTGCGGGGACGGACGGGCTGCGCATCACGCACGTCGTCGAGACGCACCTGCACAACGATTACGTCTCGGGTGGCCGCGAGCTCGCCGCGCTGACCGGCGCGGCCCATGTCCACGCCGCCGCGGCGGAGCTGCGACACGACCACCGGCCCGTGCGCGACGACGACAGCTTCGATGTCGGCAGTCTTCGCTTCCGCGTCATCGAGACGCCCGGCCACACGCCGGAGCACCTGAGCTACTCGGTCTCGGATCGGAGCCGAGCCGACGAGCCGCAACTGCTCTTCACCGGCGGGTCCCTGCTCGTGGGCGCGGTGG
>JAUJNA010000003.1:22455-35378 GCA_030446555.1 Chloroflexota bacterium
GCCGACGAGCCGCAACTGCTCTTCACCGGCGGGTCCCTGCTCGTGGGCGCGGTGGGACGGACCGACCTCCTGGGCGAGGGCGATGCCGAGCCGTACGCCCGCCAGATGCACGCCTCCCTGCACGACCGACTGCTGCGCCACGAGGACTTCGTGACGGTCCTGCCCACCCACGGCGGTGGGTCGCTCTGTTCCAAGGACATCGCCACGACGCCCTGGAGCACCGTCGGATTCGAGCGCCGCCACGACCCGCTGCTGGGCATCGAGGAGGTCGAGACGTTCGTCCGGACGCTCTTGGCCGACCAGCCGGCGTTCCCGCCCTACTTCGCGCGGATGCGGCCCATCAACCAGGCGGGGCCGACCCCGCTCGGTTCGGTGCCCGACCCGATCCCCCTGTCGGTCGACACGGTGCGGGCCCTGCGGGGAGCGGACGTCCTGGTGGTCGATGCTCGCTCGCCGTCGCAGTACGCGGAGGGGCACATCCCGGGCTCGCTGTCGATCCCGGCCGGCAGCTCGTTCGGGACCTGGCTCGGCTGGATCGTCCGGCACGACCGGCCGCTGGTCCTGCTACTGGGCTCCGAGCGCGAGTGGGACGGTCAGATCCGCCAGGCGCTGCGCATCGGGTACGAGGAGATCCGCGGCTACATCGATGGCGGTCTCGAGGCGTGGCGCGCGGGGGGCGGCGAGGTGGAGGAGGGGAGCACCATGTCGCCGCAGGAGCTGGCGCGGAGACTGGCGAGCGAGCCCGAGCTGCTGCTCCTCGATGTCCGCCAGCGCACCGAGTACGCGGCGGGCCGTGTCCCCGGCGCGATCCACCTGCACGCAGGTGACCTGCCCGACCGACTCGCGGAGCTGCCGCGCGACCGGCCCATCGCCACCATCTGCGCGAGCGGCTATCGCAGCTCCGTGGCCGCCGGCTTGCTGCGCCAGGCCGGCTTCCGCCACGTGACCGCCGTCCGGGGTGGCGTGCCGGACTGGCAGGCGGCCGGCTACCCGGTGCAGATGGGCGCCGAGCGGTGAGGACTCCAAGCCTCGTGAACCCGCCCACCGGTCATCTGACTGCAACCAGATGGCCCGCGGATTGACGTACGCGCGGCCCGGTCGCATACTGACGCTGACTTATCCTACGCACCGGACCAGATATGGCGAACGTCGTAGGCGAGCGGTTCCAGATCACGATCGACAGGAAGGTCCGTGAGCAGCTTGGCATCCAGCCCGGCGACCGGGCGGTGGAGTGGGTCGAGGATGGCCGTCTTGTCGTCTATTTCATGCCGAAACCCCACGCGCGGTCACTTCTCGGGATCCTGAAGAAGCCCGGCACAAAGCCGATCACCGATTGGCAGGCGCTCAAGGAGAACGCCTGGGCGGCGCGGACAGAAGAGATCATGCAAGCGCTGGATGCCGACAGCCGGCGGCACCGTCAGAAGGCTGAACGGTGACCGAACGGGTCTTCCTGGACACGAGCGTGCTGATCAGGTATCTGGCTGAGGACGATCCGCCGCGCGCACTGGCGGCCGCGACGCTCATCGATGGCGATCGGACGCTGGTGATATCCGGGGTCGTGTTGCTGGAGGCGATCCACGGTCTGCGCACGAGCATGGGGCACTCGAACCCGGACTTGGCCCGCGCCATGATCGCCTTCCTTACGCGAGCCGACGTGGAACTGGTGGACGCCGACCGCGCTCATGTCGTCGGCGCCCTGGAATGGACCATCCGGTCCTCCGCTCGACGTATCCCCGACGCCATCCTCGCCGCAACCGCGATGCAGGCTGACTGCGACTGGATCGCGACGTTCGACGAGGCGTTCGCGTCCCCGACCGTACCGTCGCGCCTGATCTGAGTCCGCCCAGCGGGCTACTCCGCCTTTTCGACCGGTTGGCCGCCTTCCTTCACGCCCAGAAGCCGCCATCCATATGGCCTCAGTCGAGCGTGATGCCCACGACCGACAGAAGCTGTGACCCCAGCAGAGCCACGTCGAGCGCGACGACGAGAGCGATGGAGGCTCCCGCGATGATGTTCCGGCGCCGCCCGTTCACGTGCCTGCCCAGGAGGCGACGATCGTTGACCAGCAGATACATGAAGATGAGGACGACCGGCAGCAGCAGGCCCTGGAGGTACTGGCTGGCGACGATGACCGCGATGGGGTCGAGGCCCGGTAGGAGCACAAAGGCCGCCGGCACGAATAGCACGAACGTGTAGAGCACGTAGAAGGCGCGCGCGTCGGAGAAGCGCTTTCCGACACCCGACTCCCACCCGAACGCCTCGGTCACCGCGAAGGCCGTGCTGATGGGCACGATGGTCGCCGCCAGCATGCTCGCGCCGAAGAGACCCAGCGCGAAGATGACGGTCGCAGCCGGTCCCGCGATGGGCGTAAGCGCCGCGGCGGCGTCACCGGCGCTCGTAACGTGCACGCCGGCCACGAACAGCGTGGCCGCCGTGGCCACGACGATGAAGACGGCGATGACGTTGGTGGCCACAGCGCCGCCCACGGCGTCGGCCTGCTCCAGGCGCAGCTCCTCCTCGTCGATGCCCTTCTCGGCGACGGCCGATTGGAGGTAGAAGATCATGAAGGGCGCGATGGTCGTGCCCACGATGGCCACCATCAGCAGGAGCTCACCGCTCGACGGCTGGAAGGACGGTGTCAAGAGCTCGCGCGTGACCTCCGCCCAGTCGGGACGTGCGAGCACCGCCGAGGCGATGTACGCGATGAAGACGAGCGAGACGACCAGGAAGACGCGCTCGAGGGCGCGGTAGCTAGCGAACAGCACGAGCGCCCAGATCGCGATGGCCGAGACCGGCACGGCGATGATCGGCGGGACGCCGAAGATGATGGCCGCGGCGGCGATGCCCGCGAACTCGGCCACCGTGTTGGCGAGGTTGGCGACGAGCAGGACGACCATCGCGAAGGCCGTCCAGCGGACCCCGAATCGGTCGCGGATGAGGTCGGACAGCCCCTGACCGGTCACCACCCCCAGGCGCGCCGCCATCTCCTGCACGATGCCCAGCGTCAGCGTGGTGAGCAGGAAGATCCACAACAGGCGGAAGCCGGTGTCGGCGCCCATCACGGAGTAGGTGGTGATGCCACCCGCGTCGTTGCCGGCCAGGGCCGCGATGAGGCCCGGGCCCATGACGGCCAGGAAGGCCAGGGCACCGCGGCGGCGGAAG
The DNA here is from genome assembly GCA_030446555.1 of Chloroflexota bacterium. Classification (GTDB taxonomy): domain Bacteria; phylum Chloroflexota; class Limnocylindria; order Limnocylindrales; family CSP1-4; genus Palsa-1032. The sequence continues at coordinate 25,618 of JAUJNA010000003.1, forward strand.
CGCATCCGCAGTCGCAGGAACTCGCGGTTCTCGACACGATCCCGGAGCCGAGCGAGAGCACCCAGGCGAGGGGCGACCGGCAGACGCCGCCGGCGGGGAGCCGCCTCGCGCTGCGGGCCGCTGTTGGGGCGACGTTCGACCGAGGGCGGTCTGGACACGCTAGCCGGCGTTCCGGCTGAAGACTCGCGGCAGTCGGCGCTTCCAGGCGGTCGGCAGCACCGTGTCGATGGCGTCGTCCACGGTCACGATGCCGGCGAGGCGGTTCTCCTCGTCCACGACCGGCACGGCCAGGAGGTTGTAGCGCGCCACCACCTGGGCCACCTCGTCCTGGTCGGCGAGCAGCCCGACGACCACCGGCTCGGGGATCATGAAGTCGCCCACGCGTGCCTCCGGCTTGGCCACGATGAGATCGCGCAGCGAGAGCACGCCGGAGAGCCGCCCATCGTCATCCACCACGTAGATGTAGTAGATGGTCTCGGCATCCGGTTCCAGCTCGCGTAGGCGCTCGATGGTCTGCGCCGCGGTGAGGTGCTGCGGGATGGCGATGAACTCGGTGGTCATGATGCCGCCCGCCGAGTCCTCGGGGTAGCCAAGCAGCTGGTTCACCTCGTCGGCTTCCTCACGCTCCATCAGCGGCAGGATCTCGCGGCGGGCAGCCTCCGAGAGGTCGGCCACCAGGTCGGCCGCGTCGTCGGGGCTCATCTCTTCCAGGATGTCGGCGGCGCGCTCGGGCGGCAGGTCCTCCAGCACCTCGACCTGCGTGTCGGGCTCCATCTCCTCGATGGCATCGGCCGCCGCCTCGTCGTCGAGTGCGGCCAGGATGCCGGCACGATCGCGGGGCGCCAGTTCGTCGATGATCGAGGCGAGGTCCGCCGGGTGCAGCTCCCGCAGGCCCTGGTGCGGCACACGCAGCCGGATCGACGCGATCGAACTCTCCAGCGGGTCGACGTCCTCCCAGTCGATGTAACGCTCCGGCACCGACACGCGGAAGTTCCGTGCGATGGTCCGGAAGGGCCCCTCGATGCCCAGCCGTCGCAGGAGTCCCGCCGCGCCGACGTCCACGGCGACGAGGTGCAGGCGCCCCTCGATGTGGTCGAGACGCAGATCGTTGATGCGAACCACCTTGCGCCCGTCGATGTCGACGATCTGCTTGTCCTGGAGGTCCTGGAAGAGGAGCAGCTCGTTGGGGCGCTGCTGGAATCGGTCGATGTCCAGGGTGTGGCTGCGCAGCGTGGCCCCTGCGGCCTCGAACGACTCGACGTCGCTCCACGGCAGGAAGATGCGCCGCCGGCCGGTGACCATGACGAGGCCGGTGACCGGCGGGTAGCGGCTCCCGAGCGCCACGATGAGGTCGGCTACCTTGCCGATCTGGTCACCCTGCCGGTCGCGCACCGGCCGGCCGATGGCCTGACTCAGGTAGAGCATCGCGTACCACCTCTCGACGGACCGCACCGCCGACGGTGGCGCGCCTCCCTCTAGCGGCGCAGCTCCGGTTCGGCGGGTCGGATCCGGTCCTCTCGCGCGGCGCCTGGGACGCCGCCGATACTCGGTCCGTTCTCCACGGGGGAGGAGCCTCCAGGATGCGTGCTGGATCGACCACCGAACACGCGCGTCCGGGGCCGCCGCGAGTGTAGGGGGCGAGGCGGAGAGGGACGCGGTCGACGACGTCTCGAGTCGCGCATGGTCGTGTAGGCCCGGTCGGTTCGACGGCGGTGAGCGTCACATACCGACGTGGCGGGTCGGCTCCGTGGCACCCCGCCTCGTCGGCTCGGCTTAGTACCGGCCACCGATCGGCGAGACCGACGCCGATGGAGCGGGTGCGATCGGTTCTGTGCCGACCCGGGGCCCGCTGCGGGCTGGGCGGCCGCTCTCGACTACGTGCCGCGGGACGATCCGAGTCGGCACGATGACGATTTCGTCCTCATGCGCGGCGCCAGGACGGCGTCGGGGCGGCCGCTCTCGCTCGACCGGCACCACAGATGCAACGGTGCAGGTGCCGCCACTCAGAGGTCCACGTGCCGCCCCGCATCCATCTCGACCTCTACGCGGAGGACCAAGCCAGAGAGGTCCAGCGCCTGATCGCGCTCGGTGCGACCGAGGTCCGCTGGGACAAGCGACCGCCCGACGCCGACTACGTCATCCTCGCCGATCCCGAGGGCAACCGCTTCTGCGTGGTGGATGCCAGCTAGTCGACGTGCTCGGTGCGGTCGCTGCTCAGAGCACCGCCTCGGTCCCCGCGGTCGGTGCTCGCCGCTGGCCCGAGCGCCGTCACGGATCCCGACAGCGCCGCGACGTCCTCGGGCCGCATCGCCTCCCGCAGCCGGATCGCGCTCGACGTCCTCCTCATGCTCCTCGTCGCGGTGTCGGCCATCGCACTCCTCCAAGAAGGCGCGACCCTCCTGGAAGCCGTCCAGGCCATCATCGTCGCCGGAACGGTCGCGGCGATCGTCATCGGGCGCCGGAGCGGCGCGGTCACGGGGCGGACCGCGAGCGCGCGCGAGCAGAGCTTCACGCGCATCCTCCAGGGTCTCTCGCGCTCCGTGTCGCCCGATTCGGTCGTCGAGGCGATCATCGAGGAGCTCCGGACGAGCTCCGGAGCGGATCACGTGGTGGTGGCACGCCGAGCCGACACCGACGGCACGCTCCAGGTGACGGTCGTGGCCGCCAGAGCCAGCGTCCCCGTCTCGCGGACGCTGCTGCGTCCCGACGTCCTTGGGCCCTCGCTCCCATCCCCATCGACCATGCCGCCGCTGGACGAGGGCACGCCCCGGACACCGCCCGCGATCCGCTTCCAGGAAGCCGCGGACGAGGTGGCGCGCCGTGTCCGCTCGGGCTACGGGCTGCCCTACACGCTGGCCGCGCCGCTCATCGCGGGCGGCCGTTTCATGGGCGCGCTGATCCTCTCCAAGCGCACACGTGACAGTTGGAGCGATCCCGACCGGCGGCTGCTCACCTGGGCCGCGACGGAGGTCTCCGCCGCGCTCGCCCGCGTCCACGCGCTGGAGGAGGCGGAGGCTCGTGCCAACATCGATGCTCTGACCGGGCTCCCCAACCGGCGGTACTTCGACGAGCTGATCTCCGTGGTGCGACCGCGTCGGCGCTCGGGCGATGACGTCGGCTTCCTCATGATCGACATCGACCGCTTCAAGAAGCTCAACGATCGCTACGGCCACGCCGTGGGCGACATCGTCCTGCGCGCTGTCGCCGGTGCCATCTACACCACCGTCCGAGCGGATGACACGCCGGCGCGTTACGGTGGCGAGGAGTTCGCGGTGATCCTTCGGCGTGCCAGTGCGCCCCAGGCGGCGGCCGCCGGCGAGCGAGTCCGTGCAGCCGTGGCGGCTATCCCGCCGGAGCGGCTGGGCATCGAGGAGAAGGTGACGGTCTCCATCGGCGTTACCGTGGCGGAGGACCCCGAGGTCGACGTGCGCGAGCTGATCACGCGCGCCGACCGTGCGCTCTACCTGGCCAAACGACGCGGTCGGGACCGCGTGGAGGTGGCATGAGCACGCGCGGAGCCGGTCCACGCCGCTCGGCGCCGCCCCGACCCAAGCGCGATGCCAGCGGGCTCCCGAGCGACTCGCAACACTCGGTCCCCAACGACGACCCGCGGCTCATCCACGACGACGACCCGGAGGCTGCGGAGCTGTCGGAGGCCGACTCACCGACCCCCGAAGCCGCTGAGGTCGTCACGGTCGACCCCGACGAGCCGCCCTACGAGACGCGGCCACGGGCGTCGCGCGGCGACGACGTGCCGCTCCTCTCGAACGGTGATCTCGCCCGCATCTTCCACGAGATCGCCGACATGCTGGAGCTCCAGGGCGAGCTGCCCTTCAAGGTGGGGGCGTACCGACGGGCGGCCGACTCGATCGCTCACAGCCCGCTCGATGTCGCCTCGGCATACCGGCGCGGCCAGCCACCGGCGCTGCCGGGCGTCGGCAAGGCGATCGCCGACAAGCTCGACGAGCTGGCCGACACGGGCCGGCTGCGCTTCTACGAGCGGTTGCGCCGCAACGTCCCTCCCTCGCTGGTGACGCTTCTCGCCGTCCCGGGGCTCGGTCCCCGGACGGCGGGCGATCTGTGGCGCGCCCTCGGCATCGCCACGCTCGACGAGCTGGCAGCGGCGGCGCAGGACGGACGCCTCCGAGCGGTCCGGGGCATCAGCGAACGGACCGAGAAGAAGATCCTCGACGGGCTCGAGCAGCTGCGTCGGCGGCCGCCGAGACGGATGCGCCTGGGGCAGGCCTCGGAGATCCTCGAGCGGCTCGCTCGACTGCTGGACGGCGGACCGGGGGTGCGGTCGGTGGTGCCGGCCGGTTCGTACCGGCGTCGTCGGGAGACCGTGGGCGACCTGGACCTCCTCGTCGAGACGGACCGGCCGGTCGAGCTCATCGCCATGCTCCACGCATCGGCCGCCATCGAGCGCGTCGGCGGGCACGGCGGGCGGCTGGGCCAGCACCGCACCACCGTCCAGCTGATGCGCGGTCCGCAGTTGGACGTGATGACGATGCCGGTCGGCATGGCCGGCACGTACCTCGTCCACTTCACCGGGTCGGCCGAGCACAACGTCCGGCTGCGGGAGCGGGCGCGCGACCTGGGCTGGAGCCTCTCCGAGCACGGGTTCCTCCGACTTGACGAGGACGGGGAGCCGTCGACGGGGCAGGCCGCCGAGCGCCAGGCGTCGACGGGGCGCCGCCGACCTTCGCCAGGCCGAGCGCCGTCGCCGCCGAGTCGGACGTCTACGCCTTCCTAGGACTGCCCTTCATCGAGCCGGAGCTGCGCGAGGATCGCGGCGAGATCGAAGCTGCGCTGGACGGTCGACTGCCGGTGCTCGTGGAGCTGGGTGACCTGCAGGGTGATTGCCATACCCATTCGGAGTGGTCGGACGGCAGCAAGCCCATCGATGCCTGGGCGGCCGCAGCGCGCCGACGGGGCTACGCCTACCAGGTCCTGACCGACCACTCGCAGAACCTCACCATCGCTAACGGTCTCACTCCCGCCCGCGTCGAGGAGCAGCGCCGGATCATCGCCGAGCTCAACGAGGGCTACGCATGGGAAGAGGAGGAGGGGAGCGGGCCTGCCGGTGGCCATGCGGCGGGCTTCCGGCTACTGCACGGCTGCGAGATGGAGATCCGGACCGACGGAAGGCTCGACTACGACGATGCGCTGCTGGCCCGTTTCGACGTCGTGATCGCGTCGCTCCATGTGGGTCGGCGGCAGCCACGTGCCCAGCTGATGGCGCGCTACGAGACGGCGCTCCGCAACCCGCACGTGGACATCATCGCTCACCCGTCGGGGCGGAAGATCGGCATCCGCGACGACCTCGACCTCGACTGGGACGCCTTCTACCGGATGGCGGCCGAGACCGGCACGCTCCTCGAGATCAACGGGTCGGACGAGCGGCTCGACCTTGACGACCGCCGGATCCGCGACGCCCTGGACGCCGGGTGCCGCTTCGTGGTCGACTCGGACGCGCACTACATGAGCGAATGGGACAACGTGGTGTGGGGCATCGGCCTCGCCCGCCGCGGATGGCTGGAGAAGCGGCATGTGGCCAACACCCTGCCGCGCGACGAGTTCCTGGCACTCATCGCCGAGAAGCCGTACCGCGCCTCATAGCCGGTGGCCGTGCGCCGTCTCAGGCCCCCACGCCGTCGCACTCCGCCCCTAGCCTTACCCTGGGTGATGCCGCTGTGAGCGGCATATCGGGGATAGAGGAGCCGTAAGCCGTCCGGGTGGTGTGCCTTGGACGCTCGCAACGTCCCCGATGAGCGCGTTCACGTTCCACGGGCCCTCGGCCGAGGGTGGCTGGGATCGACCCGTCGACCCATCCGTAGCCCGCCGGATGCCGGTGTGAGCGCACCCCTTGGGCCAAGCAGGCCGGGGAGTGCGTCGGTGCCATATGACCGGATGCCTGTCGACCGCGTCAGGCCCTGGGCCTTTGCTGCCGGAGCAGGGCGACTCCGAGGACGACGTGGAAGGCCCCTTGCGGGAGTCCGAGCCAGAGTGTCGGACCCTAGTTCCCGTTCCACAATCATGGTCCACCGACGAGGCCGTCGCCGTCCGCCGTGCATCGGCAGCCTGCAGCTCGTCCTGGCCGTGGCGTCCAGCGCCGCGGGTCCCCACTACACTCGCGGTTCGCCCTCATCCCCGCTGCGCTCGTGCCTGCGCGCCCATCGTCCCATCCCGAGGAGTCCATGAGCTTCAACTCGCTCGCCGACAGCCAGAGTCCCAGCAACGCCATCACCCTCACGCGGCTGAAGCGCCAGCTCACCGAGCAGGCCATCACGGCGGCCACCGCGGCCGACTGGCAGAGCGCCGTCGAGATCAACCAGCGGCTGCTGGAACTGGGTCCTGACAGCGAGGCGGAGTGCCGCTTGGCCAAGGCGCACTGGGAGCTGGGCGAGCTGGCCGCGGCGCGCGAGCATTACCAGGCGGCCCTCGCCATCGATCCCACCAGCCGGATCGCCGAGCGCAACATCGCCCGTCTGCGGGTCCTGCTCTCCGAGGCTGGCAGAAAGACGGTGCCCGCGAAGCCCGGCAGCAAGGCACCGGTGAGCATCTTCGTGGAGGAGACCGGCAAGACCGGATTCGCTCACCTGGTCGACCTGGCGTCGCCGCGTGAGCTGGCGCAGGTCAACCCGGGCGACCTGGTCGAGCTCTCGCCGGATGGCCCGCGCTTGCGCGCCACGTCCAACGGCGTAGCCGTGGGATACGTGGAGCCGCGCGTCGCGGCCCGGCTGCTGAAGCTCGTGGCGGAAGGCAACAAGTACGCGGCAGGCGTGACGAGCCTGGGCGACAAGGACGTCCGCATCATCATCCGGGAGGTCTACCAGGACCCCCGCAACTACGGCAAGGTCTCGTTCCCCACTGCCGCGAAGGTAAGCGACCTGCGTCCCTACACCAAGGGCACCCTGGTGCGCGAGGAGATGGAGCTCGAGGAAGAGCTGGAGCTCGACGAGGAAGAGGAAGAGGTCGGCGATATCGGCTCCGTCCTGCCGGTCGATGTCACTGAGGACGAGGCGTTCGAGGAAGAGGAGTCGGACGACTCCGAAGACAGCTGATCGCCGCCGGGCGGCGGACTCGACGAGGGATGTCCGACTTAGACTCCCCGTGATGGAGGCGCCGCTCACATCGCTCATGCGGACCCACCGCGGCCCGGTGCTGCCGGCATTCGAGCGACTCGCCCCGCCGCCACCCGAGAAGGTCGTGGCCGCCGAGATCGAGGCCCGCACGGCCGCCGGCGACATCGTCATCGAGCTCCACGGCCGAGGCGGTTGGGTGGCCCGGAGTGCCGTCAACCGGCTGCGTCGGGTGTTCGACCTGGAGTCCACGGCACTCACGCGTCTCCAGGCCGAGCTCGTCCTCCGACCGCCCGACCTGCGCCATCTGGACGCGGCATTCGACTCGCTGGCGGGCCAGCCGCACGGTGACGCGGGACTGCGGCAGGCGCTGATCCAGCCCTTCACGTCGCGCTGCGCCACCTGCGGTCGCAGCGTGATCGTGCAGGAGTTCCTCTGGGAGGCCGACGCGGACGTCCCAGCGCGCCGAGCGTACCGATGCGAGCCGTGTCGCGGTCACAACCGATCCACCGATTCCCGCCCCGTGGCGGTCGACGCAGACGACGTTGACCGCGCTCGAGAGATGTGGCGCCTGCCGTCACCCGGCCGCGAGGCGTTGCGCGCGCGGTTCCCGGTGCCCGAGTCGGGCCATGAGCTTCCCGATCAGCTGCTGGACCTCTATACGCCCCGGACGCTCGAGGCGATCGCCGCCCTCGCCGAACGGATCGACTCGGACCTGCGGGCGGCACCGATCCAGGCCGCCTTGCGACTGGCGCTCGCGCACGTGCTGCTCCCGGCCAGCCGGCTCAACCGTCATCTCGGCCGACCGGCCACCCTCCGGCTCAGCGCCGGGCGGTTGCGCCTCCCCGCTGAGCGCGGCTGGCGCGAGCGGAACCCGTGGCTGCTCTTCGAGGAGGGGGCGCGCCAGGTTCGTGCCTTCATCCAGCGGCTGGAGGGAGCACCGGCGGGCGCGATCCAGGCACGTCTGGGTCCCGACCTGGCGGCGCTCGTGGAAGGTTCCAGCAATGTCGTCCTGCGCCACGGAAGCGCAGCGGTGCCTGGCGTCGGCCCGTCCCTGCCCGAGCGCCGGCAGGCCCTGCCCGCCGGACGGGACCGGCGATCGCGGGTGCGCCTCGTACTGACGCAACCACCCGTGCACTGGGGTCCCGAGAACCTGGCCTTCGCGTATCTCGCCACCTCGGTCGTGTTGGGCCGGGAGGCTGCCAAGACGCTGCCGCTGGAGGCCATCTTCGGTGCCGCGGCCGGTGGAGAGTGGAGCTGGGATGTGGCCACCCTGCGCCGCTCGCTGGCCGCCGTCCGGCCTGTGCTGGCCCCGGGCGGTGAGGTCGTCCTGCTGCTCGATCGAACCGGTCCGGCCGGGCTCGCGGCCGCCGTGCTCGGCGGAGTGGCTGCGGGGTTGCGTCTCAGCAGCGCCGTGCTGGCCGAGGTGGGCGAGGAGATCGCGGGCACGCTCGAGTTCGCAACGTCGGAGCGCGAGGGTCCCGATGTCAGCCGCCACCCTGGCGCCAGGCCCGCCACCACGCCACGCGCTGACCCGACGGTCGGTGGGCGGCGCGACGTGCCGTTCCATCTGGCAGCCGTGGAGCGATCCGTCAGCGACGTGGCGGTATCGGTCCTCCAGGCGAGGGGCGAGCCAGCAAGGTATGAGCGGCTGCTAGGCGAGGTGCTCATCGGGCTCGACCGACTGGACCACCTCAGACGGCTCGTGGGTACCCGGACGTTCGAGGAGACGGAGGCGCGCGCGGAACGGGCCGCGGAAGCGATGGGGCTCTTCGGTGAGGGGGCTCGGCGCGGGGTGGCTCAGCGCGATGCAGCTCAGCGCGACCCTGGGACGGTCGCCGCGGGCATTGCGCTCCCCGCACGTTCATGGCGTGATCCGGCGCTGCCGGTCCGCCGATTACTCGGAGAGGAGGGTTCGGCCACGGCCGCCGGACGGGACGCGCCAACGATCGTCGACGGATCCCCTCCACCAGCCGCGCCGCCGACCGGGGAGAAGGGAGCGGCCCTTCCCGACGACACCGTGGAGCATCTCCTCGCAGAGTCCGAGCGGATCGGCTCTGGCTCGGACCCGGTCAAGCTGCTGCTGGAGATCGTGCTGGGTGAGCTGCGTCGCAGCGAGCACCCCCGGCTGGTGGAGCTGGAACCCGGTCGGTGGTGGCTCCGCGATCCGCGGGACGTCGCCGAAGCGCGGCTGCCCCTGTCGGACCGCCTGGAGTGGGCCGTCTTCAGCCTGCTCTCCACGAGCGGCGGCCTCGCCGGATCGGCGCTCTTCGACCGTGTGGCCGGCATGTTCCGCGGGCACGACGCCCCGGACGAGGAACTCGTGCGGGCATGCCTGGAAAGCTATCGGGTGGATGACGGCAACGGTGAGCCGCTACGGACCGGTGATTCGCTGCGAGAACGGTACGAGGAGCACGGATCCCTCGTCGGGATGCTGGCCGAGTACGGTCACCGGCTGGGCTTGCGCTGCTGGATCTCTCGCCGTGAGCAGCGGCGGATGTTCAAGGGCGCGCCGCTGGAGGCGCTGCTCTCGGAGGCCGAACGACGCGTCTACCTGCCGCTCATCACTCCCGGCGAGGCGGACGCGCTCGAGGCGGCCGACTGCATCTGGTACGTGCGCGGCAAGGCGACCTTCCTCTTCGAGGTCGAGTGGACGGCCATGCTCGCGGAGCCACTGCT
>JAUJNA010000003.1:35478-53173 GCA_030446555.1 Chloroflexota bacterium
CGGATCAGCTCGTAGGCGTAGTAGTCGCCGTCCCAGACGGAGATGCCGCGGTCACCCAGGAACGCGGCGACCTCCCGAGGACGCACCCCAGGCACCGTGAAGGCGACCGTCGGACAACGCTCGCCAGCTCGGTCCGGATCGGTGATCCCCCTGACCCCGAGTCTCATGGACACCAGGCCGTCGATGAGTCGCGGCATGAGCGATCGCTCGTAGGCGCCCGATGCCTCCATGGCCGCGCGCAGCCGGGCACGCCGACCCCCATCGGCTGACCCGGGCGACCCGACCGCGCCACCCTGCGAGGCGCCCACCCACTCGAGGTATCGGAAGGTGCCGAGCAGTCCGGCGAGCGATTCGTGCGACTGGGTGCCGGTCTCCCAGCGTCCGGGGAGGCCATCCGAAGCCGGCCGGACCTTCAGGGCGGGCAGCGACTCACGCAGCTCCCGGCGCGCCCAGAGCAGCCCCAGGTGCGGCCCGAAGAACTTGTACGGGGAGCAGACCAGGAAGTCGGCCCCCAGCTCGGCCACGTCGATGGGCATGTGCGGACCCGCGTGCACGGCATCGACCCACAGCCATCCTCCTGCCGCATGGACCATGTCGGCGATGGCCCGGACCGGTGGGATGGTCCCCACCGCGTTCGAGGCGAGCGTCACCGCCACCAGCCGGGTCCTGGGCGAGAGCACGGCCCCCAGCTCGTCGAGGTCCAGGGTGCAGTCGTCGCGGCGCACGCCGACCCAGCGGACCGCCACGCCGCGCTCCTCCGCCAGCGCCAACCAGGGTGCCACGTTCGCGTCGTGGTCCAGGCGGGTGACGACGAGCTCGTCTGAGGGTCCGAGCACTCGGCCGATGGCCCGGCTCACGGCGAATGTGATGGAGGTCATGTTGGGGCCGAACGAGATCTCGCCGGGATCGGTGGCACCCAGGAAGTCGGCGGCGGCGGCATGGACCTCATCGAGCATCGCGTCCGTCTCGCGGCTGGCGGCGAAGGCACCGTGGAGATTGGCGTTCGACGTCTCGAGGTAGGCGCTCATCGCCTCGATGCACTCACGCGGGACCTGCGTGCCGGCTGGTCCGTCGAGGTAGGTGACGGGACGGCCGTCGACGCGGCGCGCGAGCGCCGGGAAGTGGGAACGCACGGCGTCGACGTCGAATGCCACCATGGTCTTCACGGAGGGCAGTCTATGGCCTTGCCAAGAGGAGTCGCCCCGCCGGATACCGGTTGCGCCGGGATGGTCGAGAATCGGATCGTGTCCCCGCGTCGCACTGCGCTCCTGGCGGTCCTCTGCGCCTCGCTGCTCGCGTGCGGCTCGTCGACCGTGGATCGGTCACCGCAAGCGCCGTCGCCCTCCGCCGGCGACGCATCCCCGACGTTCTCCGCCACCGGCCTTGCGCCGACCGCCCCGGGCCCGGAGCCGCCCGCCATGATGCCGATGCCTCCCGCCTCCGCCGATACCGGGTCGAGCGACCCCTTCGCCTACGACGCCTCCCTGCCGCTGCGCCCGGAGGTCGCGGGATCGCGCCGGACCGGCCACGTACGGCTGGAAGATCTCACCTTCGCCGCCGCTGACGGGGAGCGCGTCCCGGCACTCCTGTCCGTGCCCCTGGAGGGCCGTCCGCCCTTCCCGTGCATCCTCGTCGGCCACGGGCTGCGCGGTGACAAGGAGTCGTTCCCCCTGTGGGACCGCCTGGGCGCGGCCGGCTTCGCGACCTTCGCCATCGACGCCCGGCTCCACGGCGGGCGCCGGGACGCGGGCGCTCTGCAGGCCCTGTCGACCGACCCGGTCATTCTGGAGCGGATGCTGCGCGAGACCGTGGTGGACATGCGCCGCGCGGTCGACTATCTCGAGAGGCGCCCCGAGTGCGACCCCGACCGCATCGGCTACCTCGGAGCGAGCCTGGGCGGGTTCCTCGGCTCCATGCTGGCGGGAGCGGACGATCGCATCCAGGCGCCCGTCCTCCTCGTCAGTGGCGCCGACTGGCCGACCATGCTCACGAGCACGGAAGCGCGCCTGTTCCTGGCGCAGGCCACCCCGGCCGAGATCGCGGCCGCGGGCACCCTGCTCGACCCCATCGACCCCGTGCACTGGGTCGGGCGCATCAGCCCGCGACCGGTGCTCATGATCGCGGGTGACGCGGACCGGTCGGTGCCGCCCGAGTCGGCTCGAGCGCTCCATGCCGCCGCCCGGGAGCCCAAGACCGTGGTCTGGTACCGCGGTGGTCATGCCATCCCGAGCGAGGTGGAGTCGGAGCGCGTCTTCCGCACCATCGCCATCTGGTTGCTCGAGCACCTCGGGGACTGACGCTCGGCGGCCATCCGGAGCGGGAGGGATCTCCGCCGGGGATCCGGCGGAGATCGGCCGTCGCAGCCGTTCGGCCGCATCTCCTGTCAGATGGGCACCATACGACCACCATCCTGGCGCGGAGGACGCGTCTTCTGTCAGATGGTCGGCCCAGGACGCGTGTGACCGAAGATCTGGCATCTCGGGAGCCCTCCCCCGGCGATAGACGCGTGACCATGGTCGCCTGACGCCCATCTGACCGAAACCAGCATGGCTCCGGCGCGGGCGGCGACTGACGGCCCGGCCGATCCGGAGGGCGACGTCCATCCGGGAGCCTGACCGACTGCTAGGCTGACCGCCCGATGGACCTGGACGCCCTGCTTGCCCGTCTGGATGCGCCGGCCCTGGGCCGCGTGGTGTTCTGGCTCCTCGTGATCCTCGTCCTGACGGTCCTGGCGCTCCGTTCCATCCCCGACATCGTGTACGGAGTGGTGGACCGCGCCCGCCGCCGCCCGGAGGCGGAGGACACGCGCGGCCAGCTCACCGTCCTCGAGTTCGAGAAGCGACGTCGGACGCTCCATGCGCTGGCCGGCAACAGCGTCCGCGCCGTGGTGCTGGCCATCGCGGCGCTCGCGGTGCTCGGCATCTTCGAGATCGACCTGGGCCCGGCCATCGCGGGGTTGGGGTTGGTCGGGCTGGCCATCGGCCTCGGTTCGCAGAGCCTCGTCAAGGACATCGTCGCCGGAGCGTTCGTGCTCATCGAGAACCAGTACGCGAAGGGTGACATCGTGACCATCGCTGGCGTCACGGGAACCGTTGAGGACCTGGGTCTCCGGCGCACGCTCCTGCGCGATTTCGACGGCACCGTCCACGTGGTGCCCAACGGCCTGACCGGCGTGGCCAGCAACCTGACGCGCGTCTGGGCTCGGTTCGTGATCGATATCCCGGTGAAGGAACCCGCCCGAGTCGAGGAGGCGATCAGGTTGATCGATGAGGCGGGCACGGCCATGGCGGCCGATACCCGGTGGGGGCGGCGGCTCCTGGCCGCTCCCAAGGTCGACCGTGTCAAGGCGCTCTCGGCGGCCGGCGTGACGCTGAAGGTGGTCGGCATGGTGGCGTCCACCGACCGCTGGGAGGCCTCGGGTGACGTGCGGCGGCGCGTCCTGGAGGCGTTCGCGGAGGCGGGGATCGAGCTGGGCGCCTAGGACCCCGAGCAGCCCGAGCAGCCCGATCCTTGCTCGGGAGCGGTGGGCCAGCATCGGGGGGCATGCTAGGCTGCCTGCGCGCTGTCGTCGCCCCCCGGACAGGGTCCGCAGGAGACCACGCATGGATCCGATCGATCCTCGCGTCAGACGCATCGTCTCGGAGGCTGCCGAAGACCCGGACGCGTTCTGGGCACGCGCCGGCCGGGCGCTCCACTGGGAACGCACGTGGGACGAGGTCTTCGTCCCCGACCCACCCAGCTTCCGGTGGTTCTCGGGCGGCCGCACGAACCTCTGCTACAACGCGCTGGACCGACACGTGGAGTCGGGTCGTGGCGGGCACGCGGCGCTGGTCTCCATCGACGAGCGCGGGACACAGCGCGTCTTCACGTACGGGCAGCTGCTGGGCCTCGTGAAGCGGGCGGCTGGGGCGCTCCGGGAGCTCGGTGTCCGGCGCGGCGACCGAGTGACGATCTACATGCCCACGTGTCCCGAGGCCATCGTCGCGATGCTCGCCACGGTCCGAATCGGCGCCATCCATTCGGTGGTCTTCGCCGGGTTCGGATCGGGCGCCCTGCGCGATCGGATCGCGGCGAGCGGATCACGTGTCCTGATCACGACGGACGTCACGTTTCGGAAGGGTCGGGCGGTGCCCTTGGAACCGATCGTGGACGAGGCGCTGAGCGAAGCCGATAGTCCCATCGAGTCGGTCGTGCTCCTCGCGCGGTCAGCGGCCGACGCCGCGCTATCGGGGAAGCTACCGCGCGTCTCGTGGGACGCCTTCATGGAGAGTGGCGCGGCTGGCGACGGCACCGTGGCGTGGATGGAGGCCAACGAGCCGGCGTTCATCCTGGCCACGTCCGGAACGACCGCCAAGCCGAAACTGGCGGTCCACACGCACGGTGGCTACGGGGTGTGGGTCCACTCGCAGGGCAGGTGGTGCCTAGGACTCGAGGGCCGGGATGTGTGGTGGTCCACCTCGGACATCGGCTGGATCGTGGGCCACAGCTACATCGTCTACGGCCCGTTGATGGCCGGCTGCACCACCATCGCCTACGAGGGTGCCATCGACCATCCGGATGCGGGTGCTCCCTGGCGCATCGTGGAGGACTTCCGCGTGACGGGGCTGTTCACGTCGCCCACCGCGGTGCGCCTGCTCATGCGCTACGGCACCGAGCCGATCGAGCGGCACGACGTGCGCTCGCTGGAGCGCATCTTCTGCGCCGGCGAGGTCCTCAACGCGCCCGCCTGGGAGTGGCTGCAACGTCGCGCCTTCCGCGACCGGGTCCCCGTCATCGACCACATGTGGCAGACCGAGACGGGCGGACCCGTCTTCGGGAACCCGTACGGCATCTCGCTGCTGCCGATCAAGCCGGGCTCGGCCGGGATCCCGCTCCCCGGCGTGGCGTGTGCGGTGGTGACGCCAGATGGACAGCCGTGCGGGCCCGGCGAGAAGGGCATCATGGTCGTCGAGCGGCCGTTCCCCGGGCTCATCGCAACGCTCTGGGGGGACCCGGAGCGGTACGCGCACGACTACTGGGGACGCCTGCCCGGTCGCTACTGGACCGGCGACTCGGCACACGTCGACGAGGACGGCTATGTCTGGTTCGCCGGCCGTGCCGACGAGATCATCAAGATCGCGGGGCATCGCCTGGGCACCATCGAGGTCGAGACCGCGCTCCTGAAGCACGACGCGGTGGCCGAGGCGGGGGTCACGGGCCGGCCCGACGAGCTGCGCGGCGAGTCGATCGCCGCCTTCGTGGTCCTGAAGCAGGGCCACGAACCGTCCCACGCCCTCCGCCAGGCGGTGATGGACGCCGCGCGTCGTGAGCTGGGCCCGGTGTCGGTCATCAGCGATCTGCACTTCGTGGAGATGCTGCCCAAGACGCGCAGCGGCAAGATCATGCGCCGCGTGCTCAAGGCCGTCGTCCTGGACCAGGACCCGGGCGACGTGACGACCATCGAGGACGAGGGCTCGGTGGAGGAAGCTCGGCAGGCGTGGGCGGAGCTGCGTGTCGGTCTCGGAACGACGCCGCGGACGCCGGCAGCGACGTGACCGTGGCGGTGGATACAGCGCCGGTCGCCGACCCGGTGGCCGAGCCGGAGCCGCGGACCGAGGCGGTACCCGAGGCGATCGTCTTCGACGTCTACGGCACGCTCCTGGACATCTCCGCGCTGGTCGACCATGTCCGGTCCGTCGTCGGTCCGACGCCCGCCGATGCGTTCGTGGCGCTCTGGCGGCGCAAGCAGCTGGAGTACAGCTGGCTCCACACGCTGATGGGCCGCTACATCGACTTCTGGGAGGTCACCCACGGTGCGCTCCGACACGTCGCCCGCCATCACGATCTCGCGCTCGACCGGGCGGCGGAGCAGCGCCTCATGCAGGGCTGGCTGGAGCTGCCCGCCTACCCGGAGGTGACGGGCGCGCTGGCCGACCTCGGGGGCACGTCCCTCGCCATCCTCTCGAACGGAGCACCGCGCATGCTCGAGGAGGGACTGCCCGGCGATCTCCGCGCCCGCTTCGGCGAGGTGCTCTCCGCTGACGCGGTCAGGGAGTACAAGCCGTCGCCGCGCGTCTATCGGCTGGCCGCGGAGCGACTCGGCGTGCATCCGGGAGGCATCCTGTTCGTGTCATCGAATCAGTGGGACATCGCCGGAGCGGCCGGGTTCGGGTTCCGCGTCGCATGGATCGACCGGGCTGGCGTTGCCCGCGACGAGCTGGCCGGCATCCCGGAGGTAGCGGTCCCGGACCTGTCCGCGCTGGCACGCGCGCTCCGCCCCTGATCGCGAGAAAGGGGCTACCTGACGGTCGATCGGTTGGCGTAGGATGCGCGCCAGCGGCCGCGTGGCGAGACGCGGACGAGGAGGAACCCGTCGATCGCGGCGGAGTGTCGGGGTCGGTCGCGCCCCCAGCCGATCCACCCGGCGAGCCGTCCGACGGTAGCTGAAGGGAGGAGATCGTGGCGACGGCAACGACCGCAGCCCCCGGTAAGTCCAGCCCGTACGAATTCAAGCTTCCGTTCGTCATCGCCGCGTCGGCGGCCGGAACGACCATCGAGTGGTACGACTTCTACATCTACGGCGTCCTGGCGGTGTTCTTCTCCACGCAGTTCTTCCCGGCCGGCGACCCCGTCTACGCGCTGCTCGGCTCGTTAGCGCTCTTCGGTGTCGGCTTCGCCGTGAGGCCGTTCGGAGCGGCGGTGTTCGGGCGCATCGGGGACATCGTGGGTCGCAAGTTCACGTTCCTCGTGACGATCACGCTCATGGGGCTCTCGACGGCCGTCATCGGCCTGCTTCCCACGTACGCGCAGATCGGCGTGCTGGCGCCGATCATCCTCGTCTTCCTGCGGGTCCTCCAGGGACTGGCACTCGGCGGGGAGTACGGCGGGGCGGCGATCTATGTCGCCGAGCACTCGACGGATGAGAAGCGCGGTGCCAACACCAGCTGGATCCAGACGACCGCGACGGTCGGGCTCCTGATGGCGCTCCTCGTCGTCGGTGTGACGCGCTCGGTCATGAGCACCGAGGATTTCACCAGCTTCGGATGGCGGATCCCGTTCCTCCTCTCGGCGGTACTCGTGGGGCTCGCGCTGTATGTGCGGCTGCGTCTCCAGGAGACGCCGCTCTTCACCCGGCTGAAGGACGCCGGCAAGTCATCGAGCTCCCCGTGGCGCGAGAGCTTCGGGGACCCCAGGAATCGTCGACTCATCCTCCTCGCGCTGCTCGGGATGACGGCTGGCCAGGCCGTCGTTTGGTATCAGGGGCAGTTCCAGGCGCTCTTCTTCCTCCAGAACACGCTGCAGATCGATTTCGTGACGTCCTACCTCATCGTCGGGACGGCGATCGTGCTGGCCACGCCCTTCTTCGTGGTCTTCGGACGCCTGTCGGACCGCATCGGACGCAAGAAGATCATCCTGGCCGGCTGCCTCCTGGCCGCCATCACCTATATCCCGATCTACCTGCTGATGCAGCAATTCGCCGGCCCGGGCACCCCGGGCACGAGCGCCGCGGGTGCAGCCATCACCCTGCACCAATCGCCGAACGTGCTGGCACTGACGGCCCTCGTCTGGATCCAGATCATCTACGTCACCATGGTCTACGGGCCGATCGCCGCGTTCCTCGTGGAGTACTTCCCGGCCCGCATCCGGTATACGTCGCTGTCGATCCCGTACCACATCGGCAACGGCTGGTTCGGCGGCTTCCTCCCGCTCATCGCGGCCGCACTGGCCGCCGCGACCGGGAACCCGCTCGCTGGGCTGGCGTACCCGATCATCGTCGCGCTCATCACGGTCGTCATCGGCGGACTCTTCATCCGCGAGACGAAGGACGTTCGCATCTGGGACGAGGTCGGTGGCCACCGCACGCCGGCACAGGACCGCGAGGCCGCTGCTGCAGCCGCAGCGGGTGGCGGCCTGGCCGGCTGAGATGACCGAGGTCCAGCGCTCGGGGACCGGGTCGGGACCGGAGATCGAGAACCTCCTCGCCGAGAGCCGGGCCTTCCCGCCCGATCCGGCGTTCGCCGCCCAGGCGAACGCCACGGCGGAGCTGTATGAGGAGGCGGCCGCCGACCCGGTCGCCTTCTGGGAGCGGCGCGCGCGAGAGAAGCTGACCTGGACGCGCCCGTTCGAGAGGACGCTCGAGTGGGACCTGCCGTTCGCCAAGTGGTTCGTGGGCGGCCAGCTCAATGTCGCCTACGACTGCGTCGATCGGCACGTGGAGGCAGGGCTCGGTGACAAGGTGGCCTACCACTGGATCGGCGAGCCGGGTGATCGGCGAACGCTGACCTTCGCCGACCTCCAGCGCGAGGTCAGCAAGGCGGCCAACGCCCTCCGCGAGCTCGGCGTGCAGACCGGCGACCGCGTGGCCATCTACATGCCCATGATCCCCGAGCTGCCCATCGCGATGCTCGCGTGTGCCCGCATCGGGGCGCCGCACACGGTCGTCTTCGGCGGCTTCTCAGCCGAGGCCCTCGCCGGTCGCATCAACGACGCCCAGGCCAAGCTGCTCATCACGGCCGACGGCGGCTGGCGCAGGGGCAAGGCGGTCGATCTCAAGAGCGCCGCGGACGAGGCGCTGCGCGACACACCCACCATCGAGCGGGTGTTGGTGGTGCGCAGGGTGGGTGGGGCAGTGGCCAGCTCCATGGCCGCCGGCCGGGACGTCTGGTGGCACGAGCTCGTGGAGCGCCAGCCACCGGAGTGCCTGCCGGTCCCGGTCGATTCTGAGCACCTGCTCTACCTGCTCTACACCTCGGGCACGACGGCCAAGCCCAAGGGCATCGTCCACACGTCGGCGGGCTACCTCCTGGGGACGAGCGTCACCCACGAGATGATCTTCGACGCGAAACCGGACGACGTCTACTGGTGCGCGGCCGACATCGGCTGGGTGACCGGCCACTCGTACATCGTCTACGGGCCACTGGCCAACGGCACCACCGGCGTGCTGTACGAGGGTGCGCCCGACACGCCCGATTGGGATCGCTGGTGGCAGATCGTCGAGGAGCTGGGGGTCACCATCCTCTACACCGCGCCCACCGCCATCCGGGCTTTCATGAAGCAGGGTGACGCACTCCCCGCGAAGCACGACCTTTCGTCGTTGCGCGTCCTGGGCAGCGTCGGCGAGCCCATCAACCCGGAAGCCTGGCTGTGGTACCAGCGGAACATCGGCGGCGGGCGCTGTCCCGTGGTGGACACCTGGTGGCAGACGGAGACGGGCATGATCCTCATCACGCCGCTCCCCGGTGTCACGACGACCAAGCCCGGCAGCGCGACCTCGCCGTTCCCGGGCATCGACGCCGACGTGGTGGACGGCGAGGGCCGCCCCGTGCCACTCGGGGAGGGCGGGTACCTGGTCCTGAGACGGCCGTGGCCGGCCATGCTGCGTGGGATCTATGGCGATCCAGACCGATACCGCGAGACCTACTGGAGCCGGTTCCCCGGCATGTACTTCGCGGGCGACGGCGCCCGGCGCGACGAGGACGGGTACTTCTGGCTGCTGGGACGGGTCGATGACGTGATGAACGTGGCGGGCCATCGCATCAGCACCATCGAGGTCGAATCGGCGCTGGTCGGGCATCCCTCCGTCGCCGAGGCGGCGGTGGTCGGGAAGACCGATCCGGTCAGTGGGCAGGCCATCTTCGCGTTCGTCACCATACGGGTCGGCGTGGAGAGCGCCGATGCCCTGGGTCGCGAGTTGCGCGAGCACGTGGGCCGCGCCATCGGACCGATCGCACGTCCCAAGTACCTGCTCTTCACCCCGGACCTGCCCAAGACCCGATCCGGGAAGATCGTACGGCGCCTGCTCCGCGACGTGGCCGAGGGCGCTCCCCTCGGCGACACCACGACGCTCGCCGATCCGGCGTCGTGGAGACCATCCGCGCCGGTGCCACCGGAGCTGAGGAAGAATGAGCCCGCGATCGGCCTGTCGCGGATCGGCTGGATGCGGCGGAGCGACCCATGATGGTGCGCTCGGGAGGACCAGGTCACCGGGCCGGAAAGCCTGGCGGCCACAGGAGAGGGGAACGACACGGTCGCGTCCGGACATCAAGGTGGGCGGCGTCGTACTGCTGCTCCTCTTGATGCTGGTGGCGTGCGCGGGGCCGGGGGCATCGCGGCCCGCCGCCTCGCCGGCCGCCTCGCCGGCCACTTCGCCGGCCACTCCGGTCGTCACCGGGTCGCCCGCCGAGTCACCCGCCGAGTCGCCCGCCGAGTCGCCACCGTCGCCGGCCGAGTCACCCGCCGAGTCACCGGCCGAGTCACCCGCCGAGTCGCCGGCCGAGTCCCCGGGCGCATCCGCGTCGCCATCTCCGCCGCCTGCCGGTGTCGAGGGGACGTTGACGATCTGGGTCGACGAGCTCCGCGCGCAGTACATGACCCAGGTGGGGCAGGACTTCCAGACCGCGACCGGCGTGCCCGTCGCGGTGCACCAGCTCGGGTTCGGCGACATCCGCGACCAGCTCCAGCTGCGTGGCCCGGCCGGTGAAGGCCCGGACGTGATCATCGGGGCCCACGACTGGCTGGGCCAGCTCGTCGAGAATGGTCTGGTCGAGCCGCTCGACCTCGGCACGAAGACCGAGTCCTTCGACCCGGTCGCGCTCCAGGCCTTCACGTACGACGGGCAGCTGTACGGCGTGCCGTACGCCAGCGAGGCGATCGCGCTGTACCACAACACCGACCTGGTGCCCGAGCCGCCCGCCACGTGGGATGAGCTGAAGCAGATCGCGCAGCAGCTCCAGGACGACGGCACCGTCGAGCAGGGTTACATCCTGCAGACCGGTCCGGCCGACCCCTACCACTCATATCCCTTCCTGACGGGCCATGGCGGGTACATCTTCGCGCGTGACGAGGCAGGCAACTACGACCCGAGCGACGTCGGGCTCGACAGCGAGGGTGGTCTGGCCTACGCGCGTGAGCTCGACCAGATGATCAAGGACGGGATCCTCCGCCAGGACGTCAGCTACGACACGATGATCTCGCTCTTCACGGGCGGCAGCTCGGCCATGTTCATGACCGGTCCGTGGGCGCTCGCCCCCATCCGCGAATCGGGTGTGCCGTTCGACGTCGCGCCGATCCCGGCGATGGAGGAGGGGGCGCGGCCATTCGTCGGCGTCCAGGCGTTCATGGTGAGCGCCTTCGCCCCCAACAAGACGCTCGCCGAGACGTTCCTCACCGAGTACATCGCCACGGACGAGACGATGGCTGCCCTCTTCGAGGTCGACCCTCGGCCGCCGACCTGGCTGGCGCAGGTGGAGCAGGTCGACGACGAGCAGGTACTCGCCTTCGTGGAGAGCGCTTCGACCGGCGATCCGATGCCGGCCATCCCGGAGATGTCGGCCGTTTGGACGGACTGGACCGACGCGCTGAACCTGATCTTCACCCAGGCACAGGATCCCGAGCAGGCGATGCGCGACGCTGCCGAGGGCATCCGGACGACGATCGGTGGATCAGCGTCGCCATCCCCGTAGCGAGACGCATGGCTGAACACCCGTGATGCCATGACCCGCACGACGAAGGGGGCGCCGCGAGCCGGCGCCCCCTTGTCCGTCTGGGGCCTCATCGGCCGCCTGGCGGCACTGGCCGTCATCGACGCGGTCGCGCTCGCCTTCGCGTACGGTCTCGTGGCCGGCGGCCTCCTTGTCGGCGCGGTGGTGCTGCTGGTCATCACCGTCGTCATCAACCTCGCCTTCCTCGTGGACCGGCTCTATCCGCTGCGCTGGATCTCCCCTGGCCTCCTGCTGACGGTCCTGATGGTCGTGTACCCCCTGCTCTACACGGCGTACATCGCATTCACCAACTACGGCCAGGGCCACATCCTCTCCAAGCAACAGGTCATCGACCGACTGGAGGGACAGACCTATTCCGAAGCCGCCGCGCTCACCTGGCGCGCATATCGGTCGCCCGCCGGTGCCTTCCTGCTCTGGCTCACCGATGAGGCAGGCAACGAGCTCCTCGGTGACGCCCGGACAGGCCAGCTCCAGCCGATAGACCGGGGCGACCCGCAATTGGGACCGATCGACCCGGCGGACGGCCTCCCGAGGCGGATCGGCGACCACGCGAAGCTGGCCCGGCTGGAGGTGATCCGGTACCTGACGATCCTCGAGGACGTGCGGCTGCGGACGGAGTTCGCCGGTGAGCCCGCGGAGATCCGGATCGAGTCCCTGGACCGCGCGGACGTGGGGCGGCAACGGTACAGCTACGACGCTGCGCGGGACGTCCTCGTCGACGATCGCGACGACATCGAGTACCAGTCGCGCGAAGGCTTCTTCGTCGCGCCCGACGGCACGCGGCTGACGCCCGGGTTCGCCGACTTCATCGGCCCGGCCAACTTCCTCCGCGTGGCGACCGATCCGAACATCCGGGGGCCGTTCCTCGGCGTCTTCATCTGGACCTTCGCCTTTGCCGCGCTCACGGTCGTCCTGGCCTTCGCTGTGGGCCTCGGCTTGGCGCTACTGCTCAACGACCGCCAGCTACCGGCCAAGGGATTGTTCCGCACGCTCTCGATCATCCCGTACACCATCCCCGGTTTCATCAGCGCGCTGGTGTGGGTCGGACTGCTCAACCCGTTGCACGGACCGATCAACGTCATGCTGGCCGACGTGATCGGCTTCTCGCCGCGCTGGTTCAGTGATGGGACGCTGGCCAAGGTGGCGCTGCTGATGGTGAATACCTGGCTGGGGTACCCATACATGCTGCTGGTGAGCCTGGGAGCGCTGCAGAGCATCCCATCGGAGGTCTACGAGGCTGCCCAGATCGACGGCGCAAGCCCCTTCCAACGGTTCCGCTCGATCACCTTCCCGCTGCTTCTCGTCGCGCTCGCGCCGCTGCTCATCGGCGCGTTCGCGTTCAACTTCAACAACTTCACGCTGATCGAGCTGGTGACCGAGGGCGGCCCACCGACGCCGGGCGCGCAGACGCCGGCGGGCCAGACCGACATCCTGATCTCGTACAGCTTCCGGCTGGCCTTCGCCTCCGGGCGAGGGCAGGACTACGCGTTCGCGGCCGCCATCTCGCTGTTCATCTTCGTGATCGTGGCGGCCATCACGCTCTTCAACTTCCGTCTCAGCCGGCGCGTCGAGGAGCTCGTCTGATGGCGGGCGCGACGCGCGCCGCGGCGGGGCGGCGGACCAGCACGATGGGCGTGCGGAACCGTCGGCGGGTGTCCCTGGCGCTGAAGCTGGTCATCATGGGCGTGGCCATCTTGTACGCGCTGTTCCCCGTGGCCTTCGTGCTCTCTGCGGCGCTGGATCCGCTCAACACCCTCGTCGGGGTGGGGATCTTCCCGCAGCGGGTCACGCTCGACAACTTCGTCGGCCTGTTCCACACGCCGCTGCAGCCGTGGCCCCGTTGGATCATGAACTCGGCGATCGTGGCCGCCAGCACCGCAGTCATCGTCACCTCGCTCACCGCGCTGGCCGCGTATGCCTTCTCCCGGCTGCGTTTTCGCGGCCGGCGGGCGGGGCTGCTAGCGGTGGTGGTCGTCCAGCTGTTCCCCAACATGCTGGCGATCGTCGCCCTCTTCCTCCTCCTGCAGTCGATCGGCAACGTCGTGCCGGCACTCGGCCTGGACAGCCTGGGCGGCCTGATCCTGATCTACAGCGGCGGCGCGCTAGGCTTCAACACGTGGCTGATGAAGGGTTACTTCGACACGGTGCCGTTCGATCTGGATGAATCCGCGATGGTCGACGGCGCCACCCATCTCCAGGCGTTTCGCCGTATTGCTGCCGCTGGTGCGGCCGATCCTGGCCGTCATCGGCATCCTCACCTTCATCGGCGCCTACTCGGACTTCCTCCTCGCCCGGATCGTCCTCAGCAGCACCGAGAACTACACCCTGGCGGTGGGCATGACGCTATTCCTACGCGAGTACAACCTGCAGTGGGGCACGTTCGCGGCAGCCGCGCTGATCGGCGCGCTGCCATCGTGATGTGTTCCTCGTCCTCCAGCGGCAGCTCGTGGGCGGCCTCGCCACGGGCGGAGTGAAGGGCTAGGCGCGCTGAGAGAGGCATCGCTCCTCCTCTGCCCGACAAACCGTTCGCGTACGGCACCGGACCGACGACGCTCCGGGTGGTCATCCGCGCGCCGGCGGCCGAGGTGACCGGTGGGCGCGTCCTCTTCAACGACCGCTACGCGTGGAGGCGGACGACTACGCGCCGCTTCGGATGGAGGCGCCGCTGTGGCTCTACGCCCGGGACGGTGACGTGGAGTACTGGGCGGCCGACCTGGAGCTGCATCCGCCCCGGCTGCGCTACCGCTTCGGCCTGGAGACAGCCGCCGGGACCCGCTGGTACGGCTGGGACGGCCTGCGGGACACGCCCGCCCCGACCGGCTCCTTCGAGTTCCGTACATCGCCGAAGCGGATCTGCCCGACAGTCCCGCCTGGGCCCGGGGTGCGACCTTCTACCACATCTTCCCCGACCGGTTCGCACGGGGAGCCGGTCGTGACCGTCGGCCGGCGGTCGATCCGTGGCACGCCCGGGTGGGCCGGGGCACCTTCCTGGGCGGCGACCTGGACGGCATCATCGAGCGGCTCGACCATATCTCCTCGCTATCGGTCGACGCCCTGTATCTGACGCCATCTTCGCCGCGCCCTCGAATCACAAGTACGACACCAGCGACTACTTCAGCGTGGACCCGGACTTCGGCGGCGATGCCGCGCTGCGCCGGCTGGTGGAAGCGGTGCACGGGCGCGGCATGCGGCTCATCCTCGACGGCGTCTTCAACCATGCTGGCCAGTGGCCCCCGTTCGCCGACGTGCAGCGTCACGGCAGCCGATCGCGCTACGCGCGCTGGTTCTTCCTGGACCCGGACGGCCATGGCCACGGTCCGCGGCTCGGCTACCAGACCTGGGCGACCGACGTCGCCTCGCTGCCCAAGCTGCGCACGGTGAGCCCGAGGTGCGGAGCTGATGCGCCGGATCGGCCGCTTCTGGGCACAGGAGTTCGGCATCGACGGCTGGCGCCTGGACGTCGCGAGCGAGGTCGACCACCGCCTGTGGCGGGCGTTCCGGACGGTGGTGCGCGAGGTCCAGCCGGACGCGTTCCTCGTCGCGGAGATATGGCATCCGGCGATGCCGTGGCTGCGCGGCGACCAATTCGATTCGGTCATGAACTACCCGTTCCGCGCGGCGATCCTTGACTTCGCCGGCCGCCGACCCTCGATGCCCGAGCGTTCCTGGACGCCATCGATCGGACGCGGGCGGCATATCCCGAGCCGATCCACGACCATCTCTACAACCTGATCGGCAGCCACGACGCCGAGCGACCGCTCACCGCCTGCGGCGGCGACCGGTCGGCATCCACCGTGGCGACGGCCCTCCTGTTCACGCTTCCGGGCAGCGTTTCCATCTACTACGGCGACGAGGTGGGCATGGAAGGTGGCCACGACCCCGCCTCGCGGGCTGGCATGATCTGGGAGACCGATCGGCAGGACGCGAGACTGCTCGAGTCGCACCGCCGGCTGGGCGCCCTTCGGCGCAGGCACCCTGCGCTGCGGACGGGACGGTACGAGCGGCTTATGGAGCAGGGGGCGGTGGCAGCTTTCGCCCGCGGATCGGGCACCGACCGCGTGGTCGTCCTGGCGAACGCGGGCGCGACCTCGGAGACCATCTCGCTGCGGGACCTCATCCACTGGTCGGGCGTCCGACCGAACATCCTCGAGACCTTCTCGTACGGCGAGCCGTCGACCACCCTCGGACGGTCCGAGGTCCGTCTAGCGCCGCAGAGCGTCGCGCTGGTCGCCGGCGCGAGGGACCTTGACACGCGCGGGCCTGGCCCCAGGCTAGTCGGCGGGAGGTCGCACCGCGACAGCCCCGGCGGATCGTCCTTCCGGCGTGCCCATCCGGAGGGCGACGTTCCGCGAACGCACCTGGCAAGGGCTCGGTCATGGCCATCCTGCGGACCTCGGGTCCGCCACGTCGAGGCCGGGTCACAAGACGGGACGGCACTACGCCGATCCCACCTGAGGGAGGTAACAGGTCCATGGGGAACTACGGTCTCGCGCGAGGCTACGCGGCGCTGGTCGGCATCGTACTCGTCGTGGTCGGTCTCCTGGGGTTCATCGCCAATCCCATCGTGGCCGATCCGAACGCGGCGAACAACCCGATCTTCCACACCGACGCCATCCACAACATCGTCCACTTGGGCAGCGGTGCCGTCGCTCTCTTCATCGCCTTCGGTCTTCCGGCCGAGCGGCAGCCCAACGGCGTGATCGGCTTCGGGCTCCTGTACGTGGCCATCTTCGTGCTGGTCCTGCTGTCGCCGACCCTGTTCGGCATCCTGCGAGTGCCGGCCAACCCGCCGCTGCACATCCTGCACGCGGCGCTCGCCATCTCTGCCCTTGCGGTCGGTTACATGGCCCGCGGCAGTGCTGGAGCCACCGCCTACACCCGCTGACCACCGCCGCTGTGCATCCCGAGACCCCCGGCTCTGCCGGGGGTCTCGTCTATCCCGGGGTCTCGCTGAGCCGCCAAGCGGCGTTGATGAGTCCCGCGTGTGAGAAGGCCTGGGGCACGTTGCCCAAGAGCTCACCGCTCTGGAGGTCGGCCATCTCGGACAGGAGTCCCAGGTCGTTCGCGAGGGCCGTGACGCGATCGAACATCGCTCGCGCTCGGGCACCCTCCCCAGCCAGCGAGAGGCACTCGACCAGCCAGTAGCTGCAGATGAGGAACCCGTTCGGGTCCTCGGACCAGCGCCGCACGAGACCGTCCGAAACGAGGTCCCGCTCGATCACCTCGACCGTCGCTCTCATCCGCTCGTCGTCCATCGGCAGGAAGCCGACGACCGGCAGCAGAAGGACCGACGCGTCGAGCTCGGCGCTACCGAAGGCGCCCGTGAACGCCCCGACCGACTCGTCCCACGCCTCGTCCAGCACCCGGGCGTGGATACGATCCCGCTCGTGTCGCCACCGTCCCCGGTCGTCACGGCCACCGATGCCCAGCTCCAGCGCACGATCCAGTGCCACCCAGCACATGACCGCCGACGAGACGTAGTGGCGCTCCTTGTCCCTTGCTTCCCACATGCCCGAGTCGGGATCGCGCCACCGCTGAGCCGCCTCGTCCGCGAGCGCCGTCAGCAGCTCGGCGGTGGCGCCGTGGATCCCGCCGAGCTGCTCGCGCAGGAGGAGCGCGATGTCGAGGACCTCGCCCATGACGTCGTGCTGGCGCTGGCTCCACGCCCCGTTGCCCACCCGGACGGGGCGGCTGTCGCGGAATCCGTCCAGCCAGGGCAGCTCCGCTTCGTCGAGGCGACGCTCGCCCTCGACGCCGAACACGATCTGCGTGGGGCCCTTCCGGTCGGGTCCGATCGATCGGGCGAGCCAGTCGAAGAAGCGCTGGGGCTCGTCCGGGCAGGCGGCGACCCACTGGGCCCGCATGATGAGCCCCGAATCGCGCAGCCACGCGAAGCGGTAGTCCCAGTTCCACGTATCGCCGAGGCGCTCGGGTACCGAGGTCGTGGCCGCGGCCAGCAGTGCGCCGCTGGGTCCGTACGTGAGTCCCTGGAGGACGGCCGCACTGCGCTGCACCTGCTCCTTGGCCACTCCGCGGTAGCGGCCATGTGCCGCAGCCCAGTCGTCCCAAGCCGCCACTGTCGCCTCGAGGTACGCCTCAGGCTCCAACGGCGGCGGCCGGGGGACACCGTACGCGGCGCGATCGTGGAGGGCGAAACAGAGCGCATCCGGCGCCTCGATCTCGAAGTCGGCGTGAACGCGATCCTGCTGCACGTC
>JAUJNA010000003.1:53273-55212 GCA_030446555.1 Chloroflexota bacterium
GCCGGTCGAAGCGCCCAGTGGCCGGCCTCCCGTCCCAGGAGCCGACCGAAGACGGAGGGAGCGTCGAAGCGACCGGGGCAGTACCAGTCGACCGACCCGTCGCGTGACACGAAGGCCGCCGTGCGGCAGTCGGAGAGGAAGGCGTAGTCCGCGATGCTGCGGACAGGATCGAGGTCCACGTCGCGTTACGCGCCCTGGCCCTGGTTCTGCATCAGCCCGCCATCGATGTAGTAGGTGGCGCCCGTCACGTAGTCGGCGTCGTCCGAGGCGAGGTAGAGCGCCAGCTTGCCGATCTCCTCCGGCTCCGCGGCGCGCTTCCAGGGGATGCTCTGGACCTGTTCCTCACGGGCCTGCGGGTCGTCGACCGCCTCCTGGTTGAAGGGGGTCAGGACCATGCCCGGACCGATGTTGTTGACGTTGATGCGCAGGGGCGCCAGCTCGAGCGCCAGGGTCCGGGTGAGGTTGAGGAGCGCGCCCTTGGAGGCGTCGTAGTCGGCCGCCCCGGCGCGCGGGATGGTGTCGTGGACCGACGTGATGTTGATGATCTTGCCCTTGCCGCCCATCTCCCGGCGGTGGCGGATGAAGCGGCGGCAGCAGAAGAAGGGTCCGTACACGTTGGTCCTGATGGCGCGGTCCCAGACCTCCGTCGTCAGATCGCCCACCTCCGTGCCCGAGGCATCCACGCCGGCGCTGTTCATCAGGATGTCGAGGCTCGTCATCGCCGCCAGAGCCTCGTCGAACATGCGCTCGGCGTCGCTCTCCTGGCTCAGATCCGCCTGGACGATCGTGCCCCGACGTCCCGCCTGCTCCACTCGACGCAGCGTCTCCTGTGCCCCCTCGCGATCCTCGTGGACATGGATGACCACGTCGGCGCCCTCGGTCGCGAAGACGGCCGCGGTGGCCTGCCCGATGCCCGAATCAGCGCCGGTGATGAGAGCGATCTTCCCGTCCAGCTTGCCCATCCGGTCCTCCAGCGTTCGAGTGGCCCCGCGCGTCACGAGGTCGTCGTGCGGCGCGGGCTACCATCCCATGATGAGCCTTGACCGCCGGGGACGGGCGCTGCGCGACCTCCGCATCTCGGTCACGGACCGCTGCAACTTCCGCTGCACGTACTGCATGCCGCGTGAGGTCTTCGGTGCCGGCTACGCGTTCCTGCCGCGCGCCGAGCTGCTCACCTTCGAGGAGATCACCCGCCTCGCGCGGGCGTTCCTGGGCCAGGGAGTGCAGAAGCTGCGGCTGACCGGGGGCGAGCCACTGCTGCGTCGTGACCTGGAGCGGCTGGTGGCCATGCTGGCGCCGCTACCCGGGCTGCTCGATCTGGCACTGACCACGAACGGCTCACTGCTCGAGCGCAAGGCGCAGCCGCTGGCGGACGCCGGGCTCCGACGCGTCACCGTCAGCCTGGACTCGCTCGATGACGCCACCTTCGCGCGGCTGAACGACGTCGACTTCCCGGTCGCCAGGGTCTTGGCCGGCATCGATGCCGCCGAGCGTGCGGGCCTTGCGCCCATCAAGATCAACATGGTCGTCCGGCGCGGTGTGAACGAGTCGAGCGTGCTGCCCATGGCTCGCCGGGCGCGGAGCCGCGGCCACGTGCTTCGCTTCATCGAGTACATGGACGTGGGTCACTCGAACCGCTGGCGCCACGACGAGGTGGTACCCGCCGCCGAGGTCCTGGCGGCCATCGATGCGGAGATGCCGATCGAGCCGCTGGACCCGGCGACCGCCGGCGAGGTGGCCGAGCGCTGGCGGTATCGGGACGGGTCGGGTGAGATCGGCGTCATCGCCTCTGTCACCCGCCCCTTCTGCGGTACCTGCACACGGGCCCGCCTGACCGCCGAGGGGACGCTCTACACCTGCCTCTTCGGGATCAAAGGCCATGACCTGCGAGAGCCCCTGCGAAGCGGCGCGAGCGATGCCGCACTGAGCGAGCGGATCG
>JAUJNA010000003.1:55312-78154 GCA_030446555.1 Chloroflexota bacterium
CTGCGAGAGCCCCTGCGAAGCGGCGCGAGCGATGCCGCACTGAGCGAGCGGATCGCTGCCATCTGGGTCGACAGAGCCGACCGTTACTCCGAGCTCCGTTCCCTGGCCGGGCGCGACCTCGCCCGCGTGGAGATGTCGCACATCGGCGGCTGACCAGGAGCGGTCGGCGGCCGCAGCGGCCGCTCGCAAGCCTATGGAAACGTCAGAGCCGTGGCCGACCGCACGGCTGTGCCCAGGGATCGGTCAGGCTGGCAGTCGCACGGGGCGCTACCAGCCCCTTGCCCGAGGCCGCCCTCGCCCGGCATCACGGCGGGCGTGGTCGCGGGCCCCACGGGATCAGCCGAGCCGTTCTCAAGGAGGCATACCCATGACAGGCGAGACCAGCGAATACACCGGCCGCGAGATCGTCGACATGGTGGAGGGCATCGACCTCTACACCACGAACGACGAGAAGGTGGGCCACATCGCCGAGGTCAGCACCGACTACATCGTCGTCGAGGAAGGCGACATGTTCGAACGAGCCATGTTCATCCCCCGCAGCGCGGTCCAGGAGAGCGGAGAGGACCGCTGGACCGTCCAGGGTGACGTCTGGCAGTACGCCACCGACCAGCGCCCCGAAGGCGGCGATCAGTACACGGGCATGGCCGCCACCGACGAGACGTCGGACGTCGGGCCGAGCCGGCAGACCGATCTGGGCGACGACACGGAGCGCATCCAGGTCCACGAGGAGGATCTGCAGGCTCGCAAGGTCTCGCGCGAGGCAGGCGAGGTGGTCGTCCAGAAGCAGGTCGTGGAAGAGGTCAAGACGATCGACGTCCCGGTCATGCGCGAGGAGGTCCGCGTCGAGCGCCGCCCGGTCACCGATGGCGACCAGACGGCCGACGCCTCGGGCGCCTTCACCGGGGACACCATCCGCGTGCCGGTGATGGAGGAGGACGTGGAGGTGCGCAAGATCCCGCGCGCGGTCGAGGAGGTCGAGATCTCCAAGGTCCGCACCCAGGACACGAAGCATGTCGAGGACACGGTCCGCAGGGAGCAGGTCGACATCGACGACGCCTCCGGCCGGACGACGGAGGATCGCTCCTAGATCTCGCGAGCGTCCCGACCCCAAAGGGCGCGTCCATGCCGGGCGCGCCCTTTCGATTCGGCCGCGGGATGCGCAGAACGGTGCTTCTGACGCCCTCGGCGGGGGTATCCTGTCCGGGTGAGCCCAGGGGGAGCGGACGACGATGCCGCGCGGGCTTCCCACGGCCGGGGGATGGGCCGGTCGCAGGGACACCCGCACGGGTGTCGCCGTCCGATCAGAGAGGGAGAGAGCGTATGACGCAATCGGGTCAGCCCGGCGGATCAATGCCCCCGTCCGGTTCGCCTCCGCAGCAAGCTTCGCCGCCGCCCGCCGATTGGCAGTCGACCCCCCAGCAGCCGTCGGCCACGCCGACGGCAAGCAGCGGCATGCCCAGCTGGACCGGCAACATCACGTCCCAGGCCCCCGTGGCAGGGCCTGCCGGCTTCTACTACGCGGACGTGCCCAACCGGATCATCGCGTACATCATCGACTTCATCCTCCTGTTCGTCGCGCTCCTGGTCATCGCCGTGGTGGTGAGCCAGATCATCTCTCCCATCAGCATCGGACCCGGTTTCACCGTGGTGTCCAACCCGGCCTTCGCGATCGTCTACGGGCTCCTCGCCGCCGCCGTGACAGCGGCCTACTTCGTGTACACCTGGGTCACGCTTCGCGGGACCCTGGGCATGAAGGTGCTCGGGATGCAGGTGGGTGATGAGACCGACGGTCGGACGCTGACCTACCAGCAGGCGATCCTTCGCTATGCGGTCCTGTACGGACCGTTCCTCATCGCGGATATCCTCGGCCGCTTGATCGGGCTGGGGATCATCCTCCAGTTGCTGGGTATCGTCTGGTTCATCGTCCTGCTCGTGACCACCGCGCAGAGTCCGACCAAGCAGGGCATCCACGACCGCTACGCCAAGACGATGGTGGTCAAGGCGGCGCGCGGCCTGGGCTGAGCTTCGCCTGGGCCGCACCTCGACCCCGGTCCCATCTGACCGGGGTCGAACCTTGTCCGCTCGGTGTGGCTGCGTCAACCCCGCGAGGTCCTGGATCCGTCCACAGGGTTATCCACCCTGGCCATGGATCTGTGGACGCGATCGGGTAAGCGGGGAGCAAGTCGTGGATAACCGGATTGACCCGTCACCTCGCCGTTTCGTATGGTTCTTCTTGCCCGGAGGGGCCGGTCAGGTAACTCGGAAGCCGCGATCACATCAAGGTTCTCCGAAGTGCCTGGACAGCTTCTCCGGGCGTTTTCGTGTGTCGGCTCGTGTATCGTCCGAGGCATGCCCAGCTCGCTCCAGACCGTGACCTTCTCGAGCCGGCTGGATCTCCTGGAAGCGGCCGTCCGTGCCCGCTCCCGGCTGGTGCCGCGCCTGGGCCTGGTGCTCGGCTCCGGTCTCGGCGACATCGCCGATGCCGTGTACGACGCCACCGCCATCCACTTCGATGAGCTCCCCGGATGGCCCGCTGCCTCGGCGCCGGGGCACGCCGGCCGGATCCTGCTGGGTCAGCTGGAAGGGGTGCCGGTGGCCTGCCTCCAGGGACGCCTGCACCTCTACGAGGGCCACCATCCACGCACCGTCGTGGAACCCGTCCTCCTCATGGGCCGGCTCGGCGCTCGCACCATCGTGCTCACGAACGCGTCGGGCGGTGTCAACGAGCGGTTCGCCCCCGGGACGCTGATGGCCATCGCCGATCACCTGAACCTGACCGGTCACTCACCGCTCATCGGCCCCAACGACGACGCGTCGGGACAGCGCTTCCCCGACCTCGTGGGAGCGTGGTCGCCGTCCCTCCGCGACCAGCTGCACCGCGCGGCGATCGAGGAAGGGGTGCGTCTCGAGGAGGGCATCTATGCCGGCCTGGTCGGACCTGCCTATGAGACACCCGCCGAGGTGCGGATGCTGCGGATCCTGGGGGCCGATGCGGTGGGCATGTCGACAGTGATGGAGGCGATCGCGGCACGTTGGGCGGGCCTCGAGCTGTGTGGCGTCTCGCTCATCACGAATGCCGGTGCCGGCATCACCGGCGATGCCCTGACCCACGAGGAAGTGCTGGCCGCGGCGAACGAGGCCGGCCCTGAGCTCGCGCGGGTCCTGCGGCGGTTCGTGGCCCGCCTCGACGGCTGAACCGCCTCGCCAGCCCGGGCGCCCGGTCAGGGGAGGTTGCGCAGCGGCTCCCGCTTGGAGGGCTGCCAACGGACCCACGTCACCGTCCCGGCCACGAGGGCGCCCACGCATGCCAGGACGATGTCCGCGGTGGTGTCCCGGTGGGAAAGGCCCAGGCCCTGGAAGCCGACCCGCTCGGCGGCGTACTCCATGACCTCCCAGCCCAGCTCGCCGACCACCCCGAACGCGACGGTCGATGCCACCGCCACTCCCCGAGACTCCAGGTGGGGTGAGATTACGGCACCGAACAGAGACGACAGCACCGCCGTGTTGACGCCGTGGACCACGTCGTCGAGGCGGGCCTCGTCATAGATGCCCCTCGAGTTGCCGGCGGCGTCGATGAGCAGCGGCACCGTGACGGCCAGATCGGCAGCCACCGGATAGCCCGCCTGGCGGCCGTGGAGCCACCACCAGGCCGGTACGAGGCCCAGACCCCCCACGTAGCCGAGGGCTCGGATGCGCATGCCCTTGCCCTTGTACTTGGCCTGATGCGGGTGGAGCACCGCTTCCAGGGTGTAGGCGGTCGTGGCCACCTTGCTCGTGACGAGCAGGGCAGCGCCCACCGCCCGAAGGCCGGCCCTCGCCCACCCGGTCGGCTCGGGGCCGCTCAGAGGGTGGGCACCTCGCGGCCCTTCGCCTTGGCCGCGGCTCGCTTCTCCGCCCAGGCCGCCAGCACGTTGTCCTTGTGCGGCCGGATGGGGCAGTGCTCGTCGCGGTTGCGATCCTCGTCGCAGTATCCGAGCGGCACGCACTTGGGTGCGAGGAACGAGCCCAGGAACGGGCTCACCGTGAAGATCTCGTGGCGGATCAGCTGGAAGAGCCGGCGGATCTCCCACTGGGCCATCGTGCACAGGCGCAGCCCGGACATGTGGATCAGGGAGCGCAGGTTGGCGGTCATGATCAGGTTCGTGCGTGTGGCATTGGGCATCACGAAGCGCGCGTCCTCACCGGGGATGCCCGCCTCCAGCATCTCGCCGTAGAACGCGAGCGACTCGTCCATCTCTGCTAGGTAACGCTCGCGCACCTCGACGGGGGCATCAGCGATGGTGCCCGGGACCATGTAGGAGGGGCGCTTGTAGTCGAGGTAGCGCTGGGACTGCTGATCGAAGGCCACTCCGGCGCGGTGCCGGACGAGCTGGTGGCTCAGGGTCCGGGTGACCCCGCTGATGGCGAAGGTGAAGACGATGTGCTCGATGGTCGAGCCGTGCCCCGACTCGATGACGCGCCGGATCAGGTCCTGCTGCTTGTCCGTCGTGACCCGCCCGCTGGTCGCCCGGTCGAAGATCTCCTGCGGCTCGAGCTCGCTGTAACAGGTCCGACAGGCGGTGTAGATGAGGGGCAGGTAGTAGCGCTCCGCGACCTCTCGATCCGGGAAGAGGAGGCTGGCGCGCATGCCCAGATCGCGCGTGGCGGGACTGCGCGGCCTGGGCAGCGTGCCACCGATCGGCGAGCCCGTGCCCGCTTCCGGGGACACCGGATCGGGTAAAGGAGCTGGATGGACAGCCATGCTCGACGCAGCATACGTCGCTGGCCGGGCCTCTGCCGCTCGGTACGAGGAGGAGCAGGGCAGGTCGGCCGGGGGACTGCCACGCGAGCCGGGACCGCGGGCAGCGGCCATGACCGGAGTTTCGTATTCGTTCATCTCTCGTTCCCGGATCGGTCACTCGGGGCCGGCAGACTTCAGAGCGCCCAGGATGATGGTCCTGGCTAGTTCACATCTCTGGAGGAGTCATGAGGTCACGAACTGCCCTCGTCGCGGCGGTGGGCGCGGCGATCGCGCTGGGAGCCCCCGCTTCTGCCAACGAGGAAGCGTTCCCCACGGTGAAGCTGCCGTCGGGTTTGAGGATCGAGAAGGTGATCGGCAAGCTCACCTTTCCGACGTCCGTCACTTGGGACGACGAGGACCGACTCCACGTGCTCGAGGCAGGCGGGCAGTTCCTCGAGGAACCGCCTCCCTCCCGCATCCTGCTAGTCGAAGACGGCCAGGCGACCGAGGTCGTGGACCTGGAAGAGAAGGGCGTCGCGGATTCCGCGGTCGGGCTTACCTGGCACGGCGGCGCGTTCTACTTCACGCACCGGGACATGAAGGACCGGACCGGTGCCGTCTCGAAGGTGACGCCGGAGGGCCAGATCACGACGCTCTTCAGCGGCTTCCTCGACAGCCAGTCTGAGCATCAGGTGAACGACATCCGGATGGGTCCGGACGGACGGATGTACATAGCTTCCGGGCCTGCCGGCAACTCTGCAGTCATCGGGATCGACAACGCCCCGTTCGTCGACCGCAGCCCGACGCTCCACACGACCCCCTGCCAGGACATCGTGCTTACCGGACAGAATTTCGAGACGCCTGACTTCCGCACGCTAGGCGATCCCACGGACAAGGCGCTGACCGGTGCCTTCGTTCCTTTCGGGACGGAGACCACACCCGGTCAGATCATCAAGGGCACCACCAAGTGCGGTGGCGCGATCCTCTCGTTCGATCCGGTGGACCCGGAGAGGACGCTCGAGGTCTATGCGCATGGCTTCCGCAACGTCATCGGCTTCACCTGGGATGACGACGGCCAGATGTACGCCGCCGTCAACGGGTACGACGTCCGTGGTTCGCGACCGGTCCAGGACGAGTTCGACCCGACGTACAAGGTGCAGGACGACGCCTGGTACGGGTGGCCGGACTACTCAGCAGCGCTCGAGCCGCTCACCCTCGACAAGTTCGACGTTCCTGACTCGCTCCAGGCGCCGATCGTCGTGGACGGAAACCTCTTGCCTCCGCCAAAGAAGATCGGCTTCGTGATCGATCATGAGGCGAGCGGCCTGACGGTCGCCGACGGCTCTCTCGTCGCCGGGCGCCACCGGTTCAATTCGTCTCCCTCGCTCATCGACGTGGCTCCCGACTCGTGGGGATCCCTGGCGGGGCAGCTGTTCGTCGCTGAGTGGGGAGATCTTGCGCCCGGCACCAACCCGCTGCGCAATCCACCGGCTGGCTTCCAAGTCTCGCGTATCGACGACAGCGGCAATGCCGTCCCGTTCGTTCGCAACGTCCTGCCGGGCCCGGCGTCGCGCCAGCGCGCGAAGGGTGAGGGGATCGAGCGGCCATTCGGTGTGAGATTCGGTCCGGACGGTGCCATGTACATCGTCGATTACGGCGTGGCCAACGTGAACCTGGCAAGGATCAAGGAAGGCCAAGTGCCCTATGAGTTCCTGCCTCGTACGGGTGCCATATGGAAGGTATCGTTGGAACTGCCCGATAGCTCGACGATCCGCGCTGGTGGGCCCGGCAAGGAGCCGCCTTTCGCCGTCTTCCTCGTGCTCGCGGCGCTCGGCGCCGTCGTCGTCCTGCCGACGTTCCATCGCCGCCTGCTGCACGTGCGGCGTCGCTGACCCATGGGACTGGTCGCCTCAACATGACTTGGACTGGCCGGCGAGCGTCGCCGGCCAGTCCTGTGACTGGGGTTCGCGGGAAGCCGTCACCGCCGACACCGTGGAAGCGTTCACTGGGTGCGCTCGCATCGCGGACTTCGAGGGCCCGATCATGCAAGGAACCGACGACGGCCCCCCTGAACGCACCCGCCGAGCGGGACGTAAGCTGGCTGCATGAAGACGCTCTCCGGCGGTGACCGGCCGCGCGACGCGCGTCCCACACACGACGCGCCACGACGGGTGCTGGTCGCCGATGATGAGCCGACCGTGCGTGAGGTGGTGGCTCGCTATCTGGAGCGGGACGGCATGACCGTGGAGCAGGTATCCGACACTGCCGCCGCGCTATCTGGAGCGGGACGGCATGACCGTGGAGCAGGTATCCGACACTGCCGCCGTCGCGGAAGCGCTGAAGCGACACCCGGATCTGGTGATCCTTGACATCATGATGCCGGGCATGGGTGGCCTGGAGGTCCTCCGGGAACTGCGGAGGACGAGTGAGACACCGGTCATCCTGCTCAGTGCCCTGTCCGACGAGACGGACCGGGTCGTCGGGTTGGAGCTGGGCGCGGACGATTACGTGGTGAAGCCGTTCTCGCCCCGCGAGGTGGCGGCGCGGGTGCGGTCGGTGTTGCGTCGCAGCCGCACGAACCCGGCTGCCCAACGCCTGACGTTCGACGGGCTCATCGTGGACACTGCCGCCCGGCAGGTCTTCGTGGGCGGCAGG
Source organism: Chloroflexota bacterium (assembly GCA_030446555.1). Classification (GTDB taxonomy): domain Bacteria; phylum Chloroflexota; class Limnocylindria; order Limnocylindrales; family CSP1-4; genus Palsa-1032. The sequence goes on from JAUJNA010000003.1 coordinate 62,688, forward strand.
CTCGTCGAGCTCCGGCCTCGGGAGTTCGACCTCCTGGCGTTCCTTGCCGGCTCGCCCCGCCAGGTCTTCTCGCGATCGCAGATCCTGGAGCGGGTCTGGGATTCCCTCGCCGAGTTCCAGGACCTCTCCACCATCACCGTCCATGTCCGTCGGCTCCGCCACAAGATCGAGGCGGATCCGATGGATCCACGATGGATCACGACCGTATGGGGCATCGGGTACCGCTTCGAGCCCTGACGTTGGCGGCGGCCCCGTTCCTTGCGGGGTCGGTCGCCTTCGTCGTGCTCGGATCGTTCCCCTCGACCAGCGCCGATGGACGAGCGCCGCTCGGCCTGATCATCTTCGGGCTGTGTGCGGCGACATCGGCCGCCGGGCTGCTGCTGAGCCGCCTGACGGCCTACTCAGGTTCTCTACGACGAACGGTCCTCATCGTGGCGCTCGCGGCGATGGCCGTCACCGGAGCCTCCATCACCGTATCGAGCGCGACCATGCTCCTGCCTGCCCCGGAGCTCCTCGTCCTGGTGATCCTGTTCCTGTTCGGGGCGGCCTTGGGTGTGATCCTCGAGTGGACCGTGGCACACTCGCTCAGCGACGACCTCCGCCGGCTTCGCCGGGCCGCCGCCGGCATCGCGCAGGGCGACTACCGCAGCCGCGTCGGCATCGACCGCAGCGACGAGATCGGCGAGGCGGCCGCGGTCATCGACGGGATGGGCGCCCGGTTGGCGGCGATGGAGGACGAGCGCGCACAAGCGCAGGAGTCACGGAGAGCGTTCCTGTCGGCGGTGGGGCATGACCTACGAACGCCGCTCGCGGCACTGCGCGCTGCCGTGGAAGCGCTCGAGGACGGCTTGGTGCCCGGGCCGCATCGCTACTACTCAGCGATGCGCCATGACCTGGACGCCATGACCGCGCTGGTGGACGATCTCTTCCTGCTCGCGCGCATCGAGAGTGGGCATCTGCGGTTCACACCGGTGGCCGTGGATCTGGCGGAGCTGGCGGACGAAGCGGTCGAAGCCCTGGCGCCGGTCGCCCGGCAGCGCGGCATCGGCGTCCGGCTCGTGACACCGGGGAAGGTGCACACGATGGGTGGACCGGCCTTGCTGTCGAGAGCACTGCGGAACCTGCTCGACAACGCCATCAGGCACACACCGCCCGCATCGGAGGTCGTGGTCGAGGTGCATGAGGCTGATGGAGCGCTCGTGCGCGTCGTGGACCAGGGCCCGGGCTTCCCGGATGATCTGCGCGAGCGGCTCTTCGATGGCTACACGCGTGTCGACGGGGCCGAGGGTCGTACCGCCGGTGGCACGGGGCTTGGGCTCACCATCGCCCAGCGTCTCATCGAAGCGCACCGCGGCCGTATCTGGATCGAGCCCGGCCCCGGTGGTCGCGTCTCGTTCCGCGTGCCCAGCATGAGCCGCAGCGACTGAGAACGTTCTCCCCTCGTTCACCGTGGGGTCCCGATCCGTTCACAGCGGACGGACACCTTGGTAGCGCACCACGGAGACATCGACCGGGACATCCCCGGCATCCCGTGGCCGCGAACGAGGAGATGTCCGTGGCTCCATCCAGCACTCGCCGAAGCCTTGCCCGAGGTGCCGCCATGCTCGGCGCCTTGACGCTCGTGGGTGTCAGCATGATGCCGGCCGCGGCGCGGGATCCGCTGCCGCCACCCTCGTCGGTGGGCACCGACGTCTCACCGAAGTATCAGGGTCCGCCGCCGTCCCAGGTCCAGGACGATCCCCGAGGCCGCGCCCTCGTGGGACCCGTCCAGCTGCTGCGTTCCGGTACGGTCGATCGGAAGGCCATGACCACGACGGTGCCGCTGTACCGCGGCGCGATGAAGGACGGCACCATCGTCTGGTACATCCTCACCGACACGACCGACGAGGCGAACGCGGAGGCCCTCGGCCTGAACCATTCGGCGAAGCTCGCGTACGCCGAGGTGGGACGCGCCGTCCGCAAGGCATGGATCCAGCAAGATGGGTCGCTCCTCTTCGGGAAGGGCGCCGTCGACTTCACGCCGAAGCGCTCGATCACGCCGGGCGCGGCGCCGCACTTCTTCCCGCCGAAGGCCTTCCAGCCCGGGTCGGTCGCCGATACCGACTACAGCCCGCTCGTCCGCATCGAGAACGCGGGTGGCCACATCTACAACGCGCCCGTCATCGCGTACGGCGCGCAGGCCAGGGACATCCGCTTCTGCGAGGGCAACGTGGACTACGACGTCCTCCACGACCGGGTGGTCAAGATCTGCCCCAAGGGCTCGGGCGCGGGCGACAGCTTCGATGCCGATGGTGGGACGGTCACGCTCCAGATGACCCCCATCTTCAGCTTCGCCAAGCCTTCTGCGTACATCAGCACCGAGGCCTCGGACCCGATGGTCGCGACCCTCGATATGGGCACCTTCGCACCGACCATCGGCGACGTCCCGGTGGGCGGCGACGACGGCGCGTTCAGCTCCGTCGAGCGGCTCTTCCCCATCGCCAACGGCCCGACCGGTGCGAACAATCCGCAGCGTCAGGGGCTCAACAGCGCCCTGTCCGACAAGCAGCCGAACGGGAAGGCGGCGCCGCCACTCCACGTCATCGGTGGCCTCCCGACCGTCGCTCTTGACTACAGCCCGCTATGGGACCTCAACCTGGGCGAGTGGACGCAGGAGGCGATCGACAAGGGCTACCGCTCCCGCATGATCGATGAATTCCAGCTGCTCGAGTTCGTCCGGCAGGGCTGGATCACCGGCCCCGAAGGAGCGCCGTTCGGATCGACCGGCATCGTCGTCAACTGCCCCATCGTGATCCGCTTCCTCTAGGAGGTACCCGGGCCGTCCGGGCAGACGGTCCAGGGCGCCCTCTTTCGACGACGCCTCGCCGGGTCATCCCGGCGGGGCGTCGTCGTGCACCCTTGCCGGGCCGCCCAGGACGGGCGCCACGCGCAGCGGTCGTGTCCAGGCCAGCCAGAGCACGCCCGACACCGCAGCTGCGCCGAGCAGCACGTACAGCGTGGCGGCCGGCCCGATGAGTCCCGTCAGGATGCCCGCCACGAGGGTCGAGATGGTCGTCGCCATCAACACCAGCGCGTAGTCGAAGCTGAAGACGCGTCCCCGTATGGCATCCGGGACGGCCCGCTGGAGCCCGTAGCTCGACATCGTCCACTGGGTGCCGCCGCCAAGGTGAGCCACGAAGACGCAGGTGGCTCCCAGTGCGATGGTCGGCGCCAGGGGAAGGAGCGCATAGCCCAGCAGGAACGCGCCCAGGGCCAGCGCGATGATCGCGAGCAACCCCGCGTCACCACCCGTCATGCGGCGACGGCCCACGAATGGCCCGACCAGCGCTCCCAGGCCGCGGGCGGCGAAGAGGATGCCGATGCCGGTGTCTCCCGCGCGGAACACGTCCGTGGCGAAGATCGCGAGCAGCAGCACCACGCCCATGCCCACCCCGAAGGTGGCCTTGGTCACGAGCAGCGCGCCGATCATCCGTGAGCTGCGCACCAGCGCGGCCGTCTCGGTGACCGCCTCACGGAGGCTGCCCACCCCGCTCGTGAGCGGTCTTCCCCCGGGTCCCCCGTCGGATGCCCCGCCGGCCGACGGTCCCCTGGTCGCGCGGAACGAGCGTCGGATACCCACGATGAGCACCGCGGAGACGGCGAAGCTCGCGCCGTTCAGCAGGAACGCCGCGTCGCGCCCCAGCAGGCCCGCCACCACGCCGCCAAGCGCAGCACCCACGGCGAGCATCGTGCCCCAGGCGGCACCGATCAGGGCATTCGCCGCTGGCAGATCCTCACTGTCGACCAGGTTCGGCAGCGAGGCCGAGGAGGTGGGCTCGAAGAAGGCGGCACCGGCGGACAGGAGCGCGACGCAGACGAGGGCGATCCACAGGCTCGAGGCATCGCGCGCGAGCAGGAAGCCGAGGGCCACCACCGCTCGCGCCACGTCAGCCGCGATGAGGATCCGCCGTCGGTCGAACCGGTCGGCCAGGATGCCGGCGATGGGCGACACGATGAAGAAGGGGCCGGTCTGGAGGACCAGCACGAGCGACGCCACGGCCGACGAGCCCGTCAGCTCCAGCGCAAGCCCCAGCAGGGCGACGGTGGCGAACCAGTCGCCGGCGAAGCTGATGAGCTGCGCGACGTACAACCGCGCGAAGTCCGGGTTGTTGCGGAGCAGGCGGACGTAGCGATGAGCACCCACGGCCGCCCGATGATGCCAGCGCACGGGCGCCTGTGCGCTGCCTGCTCCTCAGTCGACTCGGCGGCCCTCCATCCAGACCGACTCGATGCCGTCCGGCAGCGACGCGAGGTCCAGCGCGTCGCCGGCGACGACCACCAGGTCGGCGAGCTTGCCGGGCATCAGCGTCCCCAGCCGCTCCCCCAGCCCCAGCAGCTCCGCGGCCGTGGAGGTCGTCGCGCGCAGGACATCGGCGGGGCTCATGCCGCCTTCCTCCATGAGCACCAGTTCGCGGAGGTTCTGGCCATGCGGCGTGACGCCGCTGTCGGTACCCATCGCGACCCTGACGCCCGCTGCCACGGCGCGGCGAAACGACTCACGGTGGATGTCGATGACCTGGCGCGCCTTCTCGAGGGACGCTTCCGGCACCGCTGCGCCAGCCTCGGCCGCGTCCACGACACCGCGGGGCGCCACCAGCGTGGGAACGAGATAGGTGTCGCGCTCCAGCATCAGCTCGATCGCCTCGTCGTCGAGGTAGACCCCGTGCTCGATGGAACGGACGCCGGCGCGGACGGCGTTCTTGATGCCGTCGGTGGCCTGGGCGTGGGCAAGCACCGGGATGCCGGCCGCGTCGGCCTCGGCGACCAGCACGGCCAGCTCGTCGGGCCGGAAATGCGCATGGCGCGGGTCGTCACGCGGCGAGAGCACGCCGCCCGACGTCGCCACCTTGATGGCATCCGCGCCCGCGCGGATCATCGCTCGGACGGTGCGGCGCATCTCGTCAGGGCCGTCCACCAAGCCCGAGGGAGCACCCGGGTGCGTGATGCCGAACGGTGTGGCCACCTCCGCCCCTGACACGTACCAGTCGTCTCCGTGCCCGCCGGTCTGCGTCAGCATGCGGATGGAGATCCGCATCCGCGGGCCGATCACCAGACCGTCCTCGACGGCCTGCTTCACGCCGAGGTCGGCCCCGCCCGCGTCGCGCACCGTGGTGATGCCGATGCGCAGGGTCTTCTCGAGGTTCCGGGCCGCGACGTAGAACTGGTAGGAGAACGGCGTCTGGACATGCCGCCACAGGTCGATGTGGTCGAGCATCACGTGGGTGTGGCAGTCGAAGAGGCCCGGCAAGAGCGTGCGGTCGGTGCAGTCGACGGCGTCGTCACCGTCGAGCCCCGTCCCGACATCCACGATCCGGCCATCCTCCACCACCACGTCGGCCCGGGCCGGCGGTGAGCCGGTCCCGTCGAAAACGCGGCCTCCCTGGAACAGCAGGCGCCTGCCCATCACTCCTCCCGATCCCTCCTGCATCTATCCCCTGAGCTCGCGCAGCCGACCCGCTGCCCCGGAGACGATCAGTCCGTCGCCGGCGGTGATGCGCCGGTCTGGCAAGGGGTTCGCCTCGTACCGCCCCTCGCCCTCGACGACCGCCAGCGCGTGGATGCCCTCATCACGCAGCTGCCCCACGGTCCGACCCTCGAGCGGGTCGCCAGCGACGATCTGGAGCTCCTCGATGGCGAAGGCGAGCTCCCCGCGCGAGAGCGCGGCATCGATGAAGTCGACGACCCGCGGCCTCGTCGCCAGCTCCGCGATGCGATGGCCGGCCATGGTGTACGGGGAGACGGCGCGGTCGGCGCCCGCCTGGAAGAGCTTGGCCTCCGACCCTTCCGCGTTAGCGCGGCCGACCAGGAACAGCTCGGCGTTGATGGCTCGAGCGGACAGGATGACGTAGACGTTGTTGGCGTCCGAGTCGATGGTCGTGATGAGCGTGCGAGCCCGCTCGATCCCGGCCTGTCGCAGGGTCTGGTCCTCCGTGGCGTCGCCCTCCACGACCAGGAAGCCGTCGCGTTCGGCACGTGCCAGCGAGTCCTCGCGGACGTCCACGACGACCACCCGTTCGCCGGCCTCGCGGAGCTCGCGAGCCACCGTGGCGCCCACGCGCCCATACCCGCACAGCAGGAAGTGCCCGCTGGCCGCCGCGATGCGCTGCTGCATCCGCCTCCGCTCCCGCTCGCCGCTGGTCAGGTCGCTGACCAGGTTCTCCGCGATGATGCTGACTCCGCCGAAGATGAGTGCAACGCCCGAGATCGACGCCAGCATGGTGATGATGCGGCCGCTCTCGTCGAGATCGCGCACCTCCTTGAAGCCCACGGTCGTGAGTGAGATGACGGTCATGTAGAGCCCGTCCCCCACAGACCAGCCCTCGACCACCACGTACGCCGCGGTGCAAGCGCCCAGCACCACCAGCACGCTGAGCAGCCACATGCGGACGTGGCGACCCGAGACCGGCAGCCGGGACGGCGTGGGATGGTCCGGTATGTCGCGGCCGGCGACCGCCGCACGGCCATCGGTGGAGGTGCTCACGGGGCGGATCATAGGTGCCCTGAGCGAGGATGCCGGCCCGCGTCAGCAGTGCCCGGAGCTTTCGGTAGCATCCGCTCATGTTCGACATCGCCACGGCCGCCGTGGAGGCAGCGCTCGCGGCCGGCGCCCGCTACGCCGACGCCCGCGTGATGGCTCGTCGGAGTCAGTCGATGAGCGCGCGCAACGGTGACATCGAGGAGCTCTCCCAGGAAGAGCACACGGGGCTCGGTGTGCGGGCCTTGAGCGGCTCAGGGTGGGGCTTCTTCGCGATCGCCGACCTGACCCCGGTCGCCGCTCGAGGTGCCGGCGAGCGTGCCACGGCCATCGCGCGTGCCTCTGCCATGGTCGCGGGACCGCCCCTCGAGCTGGCGCCGGTGGAGGCGCACCAGGCGTACTGGGAGGATCCGGTCGCCGAGGATCCGCTGTCGGTCACCCTGGCGGAGAAGGGGGACCTGCTGACGAGCGTGACGGCCACGATGCGCGGCTCGGGCGCTGACGTGGCGCTCGCGAGCTGCGACGCCTGGGACACGCACAAGTGGCTGGTCAGCTCAGAGGGTCACCGGATCGAGCAGCGCATCCGCGAGTGCGGCGCCTGGATGAGCGCCACGGCCGTGGGCGAGCGCGAGACGCAACGGCGCAGCTTCCCCGGCATCCGGGGCCAGTACGGGACGCGCGGGTGGGAGCTGGTCCGCGAGCTGGATCTCCCGGGCAACGCCTCGCGCATCGCGGACGAGGCGCGTGCGCTCCTCTCCGCGCCGGAGTGCCCGCCCACCCAGACGACGCTCATCCTGGGCAGCGAGCAGATGGCCCTCCAGATCCACGAGTCGGTGGGACACGCAGTGGAGCTCGACAGGATCCTGGGCTGGGAGGCGGCGTTCGCCGGCACCTCATGGCTGGACCTGGCACAGCTCGGCCGGCTGCGGTTCGGGTCCGATCTCATGTCCATCACGGCTGATGCCACGCTGCCCGGCGCGCTGGGTTCCTTCGGCTATGACGATGAGGGCACCCCTGCCCAGCGTGTGGACATCGTGCGCGACGGCACATGGGTGGGCGTCCTTTCGGGGCGCGACTCGGCCGCACTGGCCGGCGTCCCCGCCGGTGGCATGGTGCGCGGCGACGGCTACGACCGGCTTCCGATGGTGCGCATGACGAACATCGGCCTGCTCCCCGGCGACTCCTCGCTCGAGGAGATGATCGCGGCCACCGACGATGGCGTGCTGATGGACACCAACCGCTCATGGTCGATCGACGACAAGCGGCTGAACTTCCAGTTCGGCTGCGAGATCGGTTGGGAGATCAAGGGCGGGAAGCGGGGACGCATGATGCGCAACCCCACCTATACGGGCATCAGCCCACGCTTCTGGGGCTCGCTCGACATGCTGGGCGGTCAGGCCGAATGGACCTTCTGGGGTACGCCGAACTGCGGGAAGGGGCAACCGGGGCAGGTGGGCCACACCGGGCATCCGGCGGTGCCCGCCCGCTTCACCGGCGTGCGCATCGGGGTGCGCGGGTGAGCGCGCTCATCGACGTGGCGGAGCGGGTGCTTGCTCGGCTCGAGGCAGGGGCTGAGGCCGAGGTGACCGTCTCGCGCGGCCAGGAGGCACTCACCCGCTTCGCGGTCAGCTTCATCCACCAGAACGTCGCCGACGATCGGCGCAGCGTCTCCCTGAGAGTGGCGCTCGACGGGCGTGTCGCATCCTCCTCGATCAACGCCTGGGACGACGCCGCGCTGGACCGCCTCGTCCGCAACACGATCGAGGCGTGTCGGCTGAGCCCGGTCGATCCCGGCTGGCCGGGCGTGTCGGAGCCCCAGGAGGCGGTCGCCGTCGAGCACTGGGACGCTGGGACGGCTGGCGCGGATCCAGCGCAGCGAGCGGGCATGGTGAGCGCCTTCATGAGCGCCGCCCACGGTCTCGAGGCGGCGGGCTTCTGCGAGACCGTGAGTGGGGAGACGGCGTACCTCGCCACGTCCGGCCAGCGACTCAGCGGGCGCGCGACCCAGGCCACCCTCGACGGCATCTGCCGGACCGCGGACGCCGACGGCAGCGCCCGAGCGACCTCGGCACGCCTCGCCGATCTGGATGGGCCGGCGGTGGGCGCCGAAGCGACGCGTCGGGCTCGTGAAGCTTCGGATCCGACCGACCTGGACCCCGGCCGTTACGAGGTGATCCTCGAGCCGGCCTGCGTCGTCAACGTGCTCTACTTCCTCTGTTTCCACGGCTTCAACGGGCGCGCGGCCGAGGAGGGCCGGTCGTTCGCCCGGTTGGGTGAGGGTCAGTTCGATCCAGCCATCAGCCTGCGCGACGACGTCACCGACCCGATGTCCACCGGGTTGCCGTTCGACGCGGAAGGGACGCCCCGCCGAAGGATCGACCTGGTGCGTTCGGGCACCACCCGGGCGCTCTGCCATGACCGCCGCACGGCGAAGGCGGCCGGCGCGGCGAGCACCGGCCATGCCGTCCCCGGTGGCGCGACATGGGGCGCCATGCCGGCGAACCTGATCCTCGAGCCGGGGGAGAGGAGCCGTGATGCTCTCATCGCCGGCGTCCAGCGGGGGCTGCTCGTCACCGACTTCTGGTACACCCGCATCCTGGATCCCCGCACGCAGGTCGTGACCGGCCTCACGCGCAACGGCGTCTGGCTCATCGAGGAGGGGCGCGTCGTCCGACCGGTGCGCAACCTTCGCTTCACCCAGTCCTACCTGGAGGCACTCGCGCCGGGTGCGGTCCGGGCGGTGGGGTCGGAGCTCATCCTGTCGCCCGCTGCCATGGGGCTCGGGACCCTCGCGGCGTACGCCGTTCCCGCGCTGCACCTCGCGTCGTGGAACTTCACGGGCGGCGCCCGCGGCTGAGCCAGGGCACTGTGGCATCCTCGCCCTCGATCGGCCGCCATCGGTGGCCCCTGCTAGGAGAGGTCCCCATGGTCATGCGGCGGTTCCTGGGCCTGGGTGAAGGGCGGTCACGCGAAGTGGAGGTGCCGCGTCCGGCGCCGGCGAGCGATCTCGACACGGCCACGGTACGCCGCATCGTGACGGCCATGGAGGCTCTGCCCGAGAAGGAGCGCGCATCACGGACGAGGAACGAACGCTCATGGAGCGGACGGTCTGGGAGCTGGGTGGGATGCCCGAGGCGCAGGCGGTCCTCGTGGTCGAGATCGCGCGCAGCCAGAACGAGGCTCTACGGGGGGACGGAGGACTTCCTCGTGACCCGGGAGTTCCGCGAGTCCAGCAGCGAGGAGCAGCGGCTCGCTCTCCTGCGATGCTGCTTCGCCATCGGCGCCGCGGAGGGCGCCATCTCCGCTGAGGAGAGCGCCGAGCTGAACCAGATCTCCAAGGAGCTCGACCAGCGACGACCAGCTCAACGCCGTCCGCGCCGAGTTCACCGACCACTTCGAGGCGGTCCAGCGGATGCGCAAGCTGCCGGGCGCGTCCACGGGGCGGCCACGGGAGGCGGATGGGGCCTAGCGCACCCCGTCGTCCGGCACCGGGTCTCCCGGGGTCCGCGCCAGGTCGGCCTCAGGCAGCAGCAGGAAGCGGTAGAGGAGCGCCATCACCAGCGCACCGAGCAGCGGTCCCGCGATCCACACGTGCCCGTTCGCGAAGTCCTGGAGCGTCGCTGCGGGAGCGAGCCAGCGAGCCGGGTTCATGGCCGCGCCGGTGAGCGGGCCGCCGACCATGATGTCCGCGGCGATCGCCAGGCCGATGAAGAGCCCGCCGACCTTCGGCGCGCGTGGATCGAGGGCCGTACCGAACACCGCCGTCAGGAGTACGGCGGTCAGCACGGCCTCGATGGCGATGCCCTCGATCGGCCCCAGTCGATCAGCGAGGGCCGGGATGCCCAGCCGCGCCTCCGCGCCGACCAGGCTGCGCAGCGCCAGTCCGGCGCAGATGCCACCGATGCACTGGGCGAGCACGTACGCGAGCGCCCGCCGCGCGGGGATGTTGCCGGTGATCCAGACGCCGAACGTGACCGCCGGGTTGAAGTGCGCGCCGGACACCGCCGCGAACGCGGAGACGAGGACGGCCAGCACGAGCCCGTGGGCCAGGGCGACCGAGATCAGGTCGGGCTCCGTGCCGAAGGGACCGATGGAGGCGGCACCCATGCCCACGAAGAAGAACAGGAACGTGCCGATGCCCTCGGCGATCACCGGGTTCCACGCGTTCCTGGCCATGCGCCGCCTCGCCTCCCTCCCTGTGCCGCGATGGTACCGTGCCGCAGGCGCCACGAGGGCGACCCCATGCGAGGACCGGTCCTGAGCGTGCTACGCAGCGCCGGCACGGCCGACAGCGAGCTGTCGATCCCCGACACGCCCTTCGCCACGCCGGCCAACGTGACCCTGCGCGACGGCCGTGCCCTGGGTTTCGATGACGTGGGCGATCCCACCGGCGTGCCGGTCATCTACCTCCACGGCTTCGGCAGCTCGCGCCTCATCCGCCATCCCGATGACTCCATCGCGGCGCGCCTCGGCCTCCGGTTGCTCGCCGTGGACCGGCCCGGCATCGGCGCGTCGACCCGGCTGGCCGGTCGAAGCCTCCTCGATTGGCCCGCCGACCTGGCCGAGTTCGCCGACATCCTCGGCTTGGAGCGGTTCGCGGTCCTCGGCTGGTCGGGCGGCGGACCCTACGCGCTGGCGTCGGCCTGGGCGCTCCGGGAGCGGATCAGCGTGTGCGGCGTCATCAGCGGTCCCGCCCCGCTGGCCGGCGTGCGCCAGGCCGACTACCTCTACCCGTTCCACCGCGCGGCCGCGACGGCTGCCGGCACCTCGCCATGGATGATCCGCCTCGCCATGTGGCGTTGGGCGCGAGCACAACGTCGCGATCCCGAGCGGCATCTCGATGAGGCGGTGGAACAGATGATCCAGGCCGACCGGATCGCGGTGGACGACCCGCCGGTCCGGGCGCTCATGCTGGCCAACGTCGCGGAGCTGTACCGTCAGGGCGCGTCGGGGGTCTACGACGAGGCGCTGATCATGGCGCGACGCTGGGGCTTCCCCCTCCACGAGGTGGCGACCCCTGTGCGCCTCTGGCACGGCGATGCGGATCCGACCGTGCCCGTGGCCATGGGTCGCTTCGTCGCCGGTCGTGTGCCCGGGTGCCGCGCGACCTTCTACCCGGGTGAGGGCCACCACATCCTGTTCGATCGCTGGGAGGAGATCCTGACCGACCTGGTGCGATGATCGCTCAAGTCGCGGTCCGTGCCCGAAGCTCCGCCTCAGCGTCGACGATGCGAGCCAGGACACCCTCCCGCAGCTTGTCGAGCCCGGCGCTCACCTGCTGGGAGCACGTGCCGATGGACGTCAGCTGCACCTTCAGGGCCCTGATCGCGTCGAGCTGACCCCTGATGGCCTGGAGCGCCGCAGCCACCGCTGACGCGTCCACTCCCGTTTCCGCCTCCCTGTGGGTCGCCATCGCGAGGAGTCGCGCCAGGCGGACCCCCGCTTCGAGCACGGCCCGGTCGGGCGACCCTGGGTCCACGACGCAGTAGACATCACCGCTGCGCACGTCGAAGGGGGCGATGCCCGCCGGCGCATGTGCCTCGCTGAAGATGACGAGGCCGACGCACGCGGCTCGGTTGCGCTTGGCCTCCTCCAGCTCTTCGCGGATGGCCCGGGGCGACACGGGCCGATCCTTGCACTCGACCACGATGCGCAGCTCAGCACCCCTGGTCGCGCCGGTGTCCAGTGTGAGAAGGAAGTCGCCCTTCTTGGAGCGCATGACGTCCCCGGCGGCACCGGCGGTGCGGTCCAGCAGATCGCCCGCGCCGCGAGCCAGGTCGCCCAGGAGGGTCTCGACGGCGTCCTCGAAGTCGGCGCCCTTGGCGGCCGACCGAGCGCGCTCCGTGGCCCGGGCGGCCGCAGCCGCCTCGATGGCCGACAGGCGGTCATGGACCTTCGCGAACCCGTCGCTGACCTCTGTGCGGAACTGGTGCAGCGGCGAGCCCAGCCGCGTGGGATCGAGCAACTGTGCGAGCCGCGAGCCGTCCCCGTCGAAGTAGCCGCCCAGCAGAGTGCGCATGCGGCCGATGGCGCTGTCACGCTTGCCCTCGTCGAAGAGATCGTTCACGAACGCGCGCAGCTGGCCCCGGTCGCCCAGGAAATGTTCCAGGGTGCGCGGCAGTCGCCCGTCGCGGTCCGAGAAGTTCTGGCGCAGCACGACGTCCAGTGCCAGTGCGGCCTTCTCGTTGGCCGCCTCGGTGCGCCGGAGGAGTGACTCGAACTCGTGACGGACCAGGTCCACGTCCAGCGTCACGCCCGCATCCTGCAGTGCGGTGAGGCCGATGCGTAGCGCCCGCTCGATGAGCAGCGCGCGCTCCACCTCGTCCCGCTCGGCGACGAACCGCGAAAGACCTGCGTCCACGAGCGTGACGTGCTCGACGACGAGGCGCTCCCCCTCGACCCGGACGGAGGCACCGGTACGGCCGGCGGCTGGCAGCTGGACGATGCGGGCGGCTTCCATGAGCGCATCCTGCGCCGCTGTCGTGCCAGCTAGCGTGTCACGCATCGCCGCCGTAGCCTGTCGCGATGCGGGTCGTGCTGGCGCCGGGGGCTTCGGGGACGTCTGCCTCCCTGCGACCGACCATCGAGGGGCTCGCCGCGCGGCGCATCGAGGCCGTCGCCATCGACATCCCCAAGCGACGGGCGGAGGATGCGGTCGACGCCTACCTCTCCCACTCCGACCCCGGGCCGGCCACCGTCATCGGCGGCCGATCGTACGGTGGCCGCGTCGCGAGCCTGGTGGCCGCACGAGCCGACGTCACCCTGGCGGGGCTCGTCCTGATGAGCTATCCGCTCCATCGGCCGGGCGCCCCCGGATGGGAGGCACGGACGGCCCATTGGACGGCCATCAGGTGCCCCGTGCTCTTCCTGTCGGGCGAGGCGGATCCGTTCGCCCGGATCGAGCTGCTACGACGAGCCATCGCCGAGCGCCTTCCCGAGGCGGGACTGATCACCTGGCCTCGGGTGGGCCACGGCCTCGGCTCCGTAGCCGACGAGGCTGTCGACGCGATCGCCGCGTTCATCGAGGGTCTAGAGACCGCCCGCTCATAGCGAGCGGACGGCCTCGCACCGCCATGCCTCTAGCGGAGTGCCCGTTCCTTGGTGTACGAAGCCTCCTGACCGCTCTTGTCCGTCCCGGTCACGGTGATGCGCAGGACGCCGGCCGAGCCGCCCGACTTCAGCGTCACCGACCGCTGGTAGGTCCGCTTGTCGGACTTGGACGTTGATCTGTCATACGCGGCCAGACCGGCTTGCTTGATGGTCAGCCGCGGGGCTGCGGCGAGCGACTCCGTGCTGCGCACGGTGAACCGGATGCGCTGCCCGCGTCGCGGCGTGGGATCGCTGAGCCCTATCCGGAACGGTCCTACCCAGACCTTCAGCCGGTGGCTGATGGTGCCCAGCTCCGTGGTCGCCGAAACGACGGCGTGGTAGCGACCATCCTGCACGGGCTCGCCGCCTGGAGCTGATCCGTTCCAGGTGGCGCTGATGGGACCGGCGCCCCGGTCGGCGTCCCGGATGAGCGTACGCACGAGACCGCCCGAGTCGTCCTCGACGCGCAGGTCGACGCTGGCATCCTTCGTCAGCCGGGTCCCGAAACGGGCACTCGACGCGAACGAGTCCCCGTCGGCGGGAGCCAGCGCTGCAGTGCTCCAGGCAGGTTCACGGAGCGCGGTCAGCACGGTGACGTCCACGGTCATCGGATCGCTCCGGTTCCCGGCGCCGTCGCGTGCTGTCGCGACGAGCCGGTAGCTGCCATCGGCCACACGGTGGCCGTCGGACCCACGCCCGTCCCAGGACGAGCTGTCCTCACCTGCGGACCAGCTGCTCAGCCGCCGCACGACGGCCCCGGCCCCATCGGTGACATCGATGTCGACCCAGGCGGGCTCGGACACCGAATGCTCGAGGGTGATGGTCTCATCGACGCCGTCGCCGTTGGGGCTGAAGGTGTCAGCGGCCACGGCGGCCAGACGGCCGAGCTGGGGAGCATCGTCGTCATCGTCGTCATCGTCGGAGGCGCCGCGCCACTCGTCGGTGGTCATGCCCAGGCGGCCGGTGATGGCCCGCGAGAAGCCACCCTTCGGATCCTCGTCCAGTCGGATGCGCGCGCCGGGGGTCCGCTCCGAGTCGGTCTCGAAGAGGATCTCGCCGATCCAGCCGCTCATGAACCAGCCTGGTTTGGAGCTCGGCTTGCGGAAGATGTCGTCCATCGTCCGGTCCGGCTTCATCAGCTGAGCGGCATAGTCGACCCACTGCTTGGTCCGGTAGGCCATCACGGCGGCTCCGCCCACCTTCTTGCTGAGGAACGCGGCAGCGAAGTTATCGACGCGCTGGACGGCGATGTTGCGCGACGGGATGGCCTGGCCCTCCTCGCCGTTGCCGGCCGAGTAACACGAGCGGTAGAGGATGACGAGCGCGTCCTCCGCGAGGCGCAGCTTGGCGCGGATGCTGTCGCCACCGTAGTACGTCGTCGAGTACTGGGACGCGCCCTCGTGTCCGTTCAGGCCGAAGCCATCCTTGGTCCGCTCCTGGAACGGCGGATAGGGGCTGGGCCAGCCGTTGCCGTGCCCGAAGTAGACGACGAGGTTCGCGTCGCGCGTGGCGGACACGACACGCTCCCAGGTCGCGCGGGGATGGAAGATGCGCGTGACATCCATGCCCGCCGCCTCCGCCTGGTCGGCGAACAAGTCCCCCTCGTCGAGGTACTCGGCCGTGGAGCTGCTGGATGGCCCGACGATGATCACCGCACGCGGCGCGTCCTCGGAGGCCCTCACCTCCACGGGTGGGGCGATCGCGAGCGATCCGACGCCCACCACACCTGCGAGCACGGCCACGGCGACCATGCGAGCCATATCGATCAATAGCTTGCCTCCTCCCTGCCAGACGACCGCACACGGCGCGGCGACGGTGGGCTGTGCCATCCGGGGCAGGAGGGGGGCGACGAGGCGCCAGCGTC
>JAUJNA010000003.1:78254-82182 GCA_030446555.1 Chloroflexota bacterium
CGGTCGGCCGCCTCCCTGAGCGTGTCCTGCCGCTTGGGGAACGCGAAGCGCAGCTTCGTGCGTCCCAGCTCCGGTCGCGAATAGAAGCTCGTCCCTGGCACCGCCGCCACGCCGCGCTCGGCGACCAGGCGCCGCGCGAACGTCACGTCATCCTCCGTGGTCGCCTCCGCGATGTCCGTCATCACGTAGTACGCGCCGTCCGGGACCCAAGTGCGGAACCCCGCCGCGGTCAGAGCCCCGACCAGGACATCCCGTCGCTCGCGGTAGCCGGCGGCCAATGCGTGGTAGTAGCTGTCCGGCATCGCCATGGCCACCGCCCCGGCCTGCTGGAGCGGCGCCGCCGCGCCGACGGTCAGGAAGTCGTGGACCTTGCGGATGCCCGCTGTCAGGGCGGGGCTCGCGATCACCCAACCCACCCGCCAGCCGGTGACGGAGTAGGTCTTCGACAGGGCGTTGACGGCCACGGTGCGGTCGGCCATGCCGGGCAGGGTGGCCATCGGCACGTGCTCTCCGCCATAGCGGATGTGCTCGTAGATCTCGTCCGTGAAGCAGACCACATCATGCTCGATGCACAGCTCCGCGATGAGCGACAGCTCCTCCGCCGAGAAGACGCGCCCGGTGGGGTTGTGCGGGGAGTTGACGACGATGCCTCGCGTTCGCGGCCCGAACGCCGCGCGGAGCTCGTCCGGGTCGAACCGCCAGTCGGGTTCGTGGAGCGTCACGTAGCGCGGCGTCGCGCCGGCGAGGATCGCGTCAGGCCCGTAGTTCTCGTAGAACGGCTCGAACACGACGAGCTCGTCACCCGGGTCGAGGATGGCCAGCATCGAGGCGATCATGCCCTCGGTCGCGCCGCAGGTGACCGTGAGCTGCGTCTCGGGATCCGGTTCCCAACCGGGATACCAGTGCGCCGTTTTGGCGCAGATGGCATCGCGGAATGACTTGGCGCCCCATGTGATGGCGTACTGGTTGATGTCGTCGCGGATGGCCTGGCAGGCGGCCTCCTTGATCTCGGCCGGCGCCGCGAAGTCGGGGAAGCCCTGCGCCAGGTTCACGGCGTCATGGCGGATGGCCAGCCGCGTCATCTCGCGGATGACGGACTCGGCGAAGGTATCGGCCTTGCGTGAGATGCGGGGCACGGGCCAAGCGTAGCGGGTATCGTCGGCTGAGCGACCTCCAGGGAGCCTGCGATGCACGTCTCGATGATCGGTCCGGAGCGTCCGGAGCCCCCGGGATGACGGTCCCCTTCGACGCGATCCGGCGTGCTCCCAAGGTCCTGCTGCACGACCACCTCGACGGCGGCCTCCGACCGGCCACGGTCATCGAGCTGGCACGCGACGTGGGCTACGACGCGCTTCCCATGACCGACGAGGGCGAGCTCGGCCGCTGGTTCCGGCAGGGAGCCGACCGCAAGAGCCTGGAGCTCTACCTGGAGGGGTTCGCGCACACCGTGGCCGTGATGCAGACGCCCGAGGGCATCGAGCGAGTGGCGGCCGAGAGCGTGGAGGATCTCGCCGCCGACGGCGTGGTCTACGCCGAGGTGCGCTACGCGCCCGAGCTCTCGACGCAGGGCGGTCTGGGCCTCGACGCGGTCATGGAGGCGTGGCTGGCCGGCTTCCGCCGGGGCAGCGCATCGGCCGAGGCGGCCGGCCGGCCCATCGACGTCCGTGCCATCGTCACGGCCATGCGGCAGTTCGCCCGGTCCGTGGAGATCGCCGAACTCTCGGTTCGTCACCGCGACGCGGGCGTGGTGGGCTTCGACATCGCAGGCCCGGAGGCCGGTTTCCCTCCGAGCCGCCACCTGGATGCCTTCCAGCTCATCCACCGCGCCGACTTCCACGTCACGATCCACGCCGGGGAGGCGTTCGGGCTGCCGTCCATCTGGGAGGCGCTGCAGTGGTGTGGAGCTGAGAGGCTGGGCCACGGCGTGCGCATCGTCGACGACATCGCCGTGGAGGCTGACGGGCAGGTCACGATGGGCCGGCTGGCGAGCTACGTCCGCGATCGGCGCGTCCCGCTGGAGATGTGCCCCACCTCCAACGTCCACACAGGCGCCGTCGATCGCATCGAGAGCCACCCCATCGACCTGCTTCGACGCCTGCGCTTCCGGGTCACGGTCAACACCGACAACCGGCTCATGAGCGGTGTCTCGATGTCGTCCGAGTTCGACCTGCTCGCGCGCACGTTCGCGTTCGGACTCGACGAGATGCAGTGGCTCACGCTGAATGCCATGAAGAGCTCGTTCGCTCCGTTCGACCAGCGCCTGCGGCTCATCAACGGCGTCATCAAGCCCGGCTACGCGCGTCTCATCGCGGAGTCGGTCGCGGGAGCACCGACCGCCCTCTGAGCGATCGTGCGGTGCGCTGCCGCCTCAGGCGGCGAGGGCCACGTCGGTGAGCGGGTCCGTCAGATCCCAGCTCGTGGCGCAGTCGGCGCAGTGGAGCTCGGCGCCATCGAGCGTGGCGGGCTCGAGCGAGAGCTCGGCCTCGCACCAGGGGCAGGTCACGTGGATCATCGACTCCGTTCCTCCTCGCCCGACTCGGTCCGCGGGCGCGTCGCGGGGATGACGATGAGCCGGCGTCGTGACAGCTCGCGTGTCACGTCACAGGCCGGTCTTCTGCCTCGCGGCGAAGTAGCATCCATCCCATGGACGAGGATCGGGTGGAGGACCGCGAGACACCGGCGCCGGAAGGCGACGTGACCCCTGCCGCTGCGCCCGTCGACGTAGCGCCCGAGGCAGCGCCCGCGCCCACCAGGCAGGTAGACCAGGGCCACCGCCATCGACCGGGTGTCGTCTCCGTCGCGGCTTCCCTGGCGCACTCGGCGGTCGACTCGGTCGGCTCGTTGGCCTCGGCGGCGGCCGATTCGGTCGGCTCCGCCGCGTCAGCCGCCGCAGCATCGGCCGGGTCGGTCGCCTCGGCGGCGGCCGATTCGGTCGGCTCTGTCGCGTCGGCGGCAGCCGGTTCGCTGGGTTCGGTGGCTCGCTCGACACTGGACGAGGCGGATCACCTTGCCAGCGCGACCCGCCGGCGCGTGGCACGCACGGGCGCCACGGGGCGACGACGAAGCCGTGGCACCGAGCCCCTGCCGCTCCTGTACGACGTGCATCCCGAAGCCCGCCGCACGGCACCACGGGAGGTCGGCGTCGAGATCGTGCCGGTCGAACGGATCCGGGGCACGGCGGTGGAGGGTTCCGCGCAGCGCGGCACGGACTTCCGACCGCTCGCGGCCCTGCGCGGGAACGACTGGGAGGCGCGGTATCAGCGGATCCTGCGCGCCATGGACCGGTTGGAGAACCTGCCGCCGGTCGATCTGGTCAAGTACGGGGATGACTACTGGATCGTCGACGGCCACAACCGCGTGGCCGCCGCCCTGGAGAAGGGCCAGATGGCACTCGATGCCGAGGTCGTGGAGCTGCGGCCACGGGGGTCGCACACCGCGGCGCGTCGCATCGCTCCGTACCTCCAGGAGAGCGCCGCTCTCCAGGCCGCCGGCAGCGGTCGGCGCAGCCGGACCGCCTCGAGCTTCGAGTCGCTCGAACCCGAGAGGCTGGCGTCCGAGCGCCGTGCCCTGCGCGACGTGCTGCCGGACGGTCCCACCGATGCCCCGGCGGCCGGATCGGCAGACGTGGACCGTTGATCCGCCGCTTGACCGTCCCATGGCCGGTGGCCGCCTCGAACGCCGGCACCGCCCCTTCGAACGGCGGAGCCGGTGCGACAGCGGTCACCAGGATCCTGGCCGTCTCGGACGAACAGGATGCCGCGCTCGAGCAGCCCAGCGTTCGCCAGGCGATCGGAAGGGTCGACGCGGTCGTGGGCTGCGGGGACCTGGAGCCCGGTTACCTCGCCATGCTGGGGGACGCGTTCATGGCGCCGCTGTTGTTCGTGCGCGGCAACCACGACCGGGGCCTGGGCTGGCGCGAGCAGTCGGC
>JAUJNA010000003.1:82282-91855 GCA_030446555.1 Chloroflexota bacterium
TGGCTGGCCGAGCACCTCCGACCACCCCTCTGGCTGCATGGCCACTCCCAGGTCGCGGCCCGACATGCCCTGCTCGACACGCTGGGGCCGACCACGGTCGTCAACGTGACCGGAGCGGCACTCGTCGAGCTCGTCCCGTCCACCACTCCCCCTGGGGCCACGTCGTGACCATCGAGATCCGTGATCTGCGTCCCGACGAGCTCCGGCCCTGGCTGGAGGCCGTCGAGACCGCCTTCGGCGAGGGGGTTCGCGAGGAGCGCATCGCCGGCTTCGAGCGGATCATCGAGCGCGACCGGATGCTGGCCGCGGTCGACGGCGACACCATCGTGGGCGGCGGTGCCATCTTCTCGCTGGGCCTCACCATCCCGGGCGGCGAGCTGCCCGCGGCCGGCGTCACGGCCGTGGGCATCATGCCCACCCATCGGCGCCGCGGCGCCCTGACCGAGCTGATGCGGCGCCAGTTCCGCGACGCCCGCGCCCGTCAGGAGCCGTTGGCCATCCTCTGGGCCTCGGAAGGCAGCATCTACCAACGCTTCGGGTACGGTCTCGCATCGCTCTCGTCCACGCTCGAGCTGCCCCAGGCGCGTGGCGTCTTCCGCACCAAGGTGGAGCCCGAGGGCCGGATCCGGTTCATCGACCGCGATGAGGCGACGCGCATCTTCCCTCCGGTCCATGACCGCATCCGGCGCGAGACACCCGGCTTCATCACGCGGACGGCCGCCCACTGGGATGTCGAGGTGCTCGATGACCCCGCCTGGCGCAGGAACGGCGCCGGACCACGCTTCCTGACCGTGCACGAGGTGGGCGGCGTGCCCGAGGGATACCTCATCTACCGCATCCGTGAGGACTGGGACTGGACAGGCTTCAAGAGCACGCTCGAGGTCCGCGAGCTCATGGCGGCGACCCACCGCGCCCTCCGCGAGCTGTGGAGCTTCTGCTTCGGCGTGGATCTCGTGGCCACGGTGCGCTCCGTCCTGGGCCGTCCCGACCACCCGCTGCTCCTGATGCTCACCGAGCCCCGGCGCCTCAAGCTGACCCTCGCCGACGCGCTCTGGCTGCGCATCCTGGATGTACCGGGCGCGCTCACGGCTCGCGGGTACGCAGCGAGCGATCGCCTCGTCCTGGAGCTCACCGACGTCTTCCTGCCCGACCAGGCCGGCCGGTGGACCCTCGACACGACGGGGGACCGGCCGCGCGTCGAGCGGACGGAGGCGCCACCCGACCTGGCGCTCGATATCACCGACCTCGGGGCGATCTACCTGGGCACCTTCGCTCCCTCCGAGCTGGCACGCGCAGGGCGCACGTCGCAGATCACGCCGGGCGCGATCAGCCGGGCAGACGCCGTATTCGCCACGGCGCAGCGGCCGTGGTGCCCCGAGGTCTTCTAGGATCACCGTGAGGATCGGCCTCATCCTGCCTATCGCCGAGGACCGCGACACGGGGCTGACGCAGGGATGGGCGGCGCTGCGAGACCTGGCGATCCAGGCCGAGAGCGGCGGCCTGGATTCCGTCTGGGTCTTCGACCATCTCATGTTCCGCTTCCCGGACCGCCCCGCCACCGGCATCTGGGAGTGTTGGACCATGCTCGCGGCCCTGGCGGCGGTGACCGAGCGTGTGGAGCTCGGCACGCTCGTGCTCGCCACGCCGTTCCGCAACCCGGCGGTGCTGGCCAAGATGGCGGACACCGTGGAGGAGGTCAGCGGCGGCAGGCTCATCCTGGGCCTTGGCACCGGCTGGCACGAGCCGGAGTTCGAGGCGTTCGACGTACCCCGCGATCACCGCTACTCGCGCTTCGAGGACGCATTCACCATCATCTCGCGGCTGCTGCGTGAGGGCCACGTCGACCATGACGGTCGCTTCCACGCGGCGAAGGACGCACGGCTCATCCCGCGCGGGCCGCGCGCCGGTGGTCCGCCCATCCTGGTCGCCGCGCGCGGCCCGCGCATGCTGCGCCTGGCGGCCCGGGAAGCTGACGCATGGAACGCTGCCTGGTTCGGCCGGCCGACCCGCTTCCTGGAGCAGAGGGCACAGCTGCTCGAGGCGTGCCGGGACGTGGGCCGCGACCCACGGACGCTGCGCATCACGGCCGGTGTCCGTGTAGCGGATCGCTCGAGCGACGCGGGAGAGCCACGCGACCCTGAGGCGGTCATCGATGGCAGCTCCGTGCAGGGCATCGTCGATGGTCTGGCGGCCTACGGGCAGCTGGGCGTGGATCACGCCATCTGCTCGCTGGAGCCGGCCACGCGGGAGTCCGTGGGCCGGCTCGCGGAGGCGGCCGCCTCGCTGTCCGCGAGCCGCGCCGCCTAGGACCCTTCCCGGCCGAACCCCGGTTGGCGAGTGGCTCGCTCGGCCCCTTCGGCCACTTCGTCCACCGTGCGCGCCGCGGCGTCACCCTCCAGTGACGTGCGCTCCTCCTGCCGGACCGTGTCGCCGAGGGCCTGGTCCGCCTCCTGCTCGCGCCCGGGGTGGGTCGGGGGCGCCTCGATCCCTTCCGCGCGCCGAGCCGGTCGATCGTCCTCCACGGCACCCTCCTGCCTGCTCATGACGGGGCGAGCACGAGAACACCCGAAGTGGCCGCCAGCTCGGTGACCGGATCCCTGGATGAACCTGGGTCCCGATCCCGTTTCCGTGGCCCCTTCGGGCTGACCAGAGGATAGCCGCCCGCCGCGAGGCGCAGCAAGGCCCTTTATCCACGAGTCGCGGCGCATCGCAGGGGCTTATCCACGGTCCATCCCCGTCCCGTGGCGGCGCCCCTGCGTCGGCCGCGCCATGATGGACCCGGCGAGGGCCGATCCTCGTCGCGACATCCCGGCGATCAGGAGGTGGCAGAGGAGCATGGACGACGTGGAGCGAGGGACGCGCCGCCCTGATGAGCCGGCGCCGGCGCCCGGACGAGGCGGGGCCGCCCCCGGACTGATCGCCGCCGGCTTGCTCGTGCTCCTCGTCGTCTTCGGTGCCGGACTGGCCATCGGATCGGGCATGACCGGGGCGGGCCGCGGCGGGCCTACGCCCGGTCCGGTCGCTGCGACCTCGCCGACACCCGGCGGACCAGCCACGCCCCCCGTCGCGCCGTCAGCCTCGCCGGTCGCGCCCACGCCGCTGGCCGCGACGCCGTCCGTGCCCCCTTCGCTCACCGCCTCGCCGACCGAAGCACCGCGCCCGACCCCGGTCACGGAGGCGCCACCTGCCACTCCCGCGGTCACCGAGCGGCCGGATCCGGCGGCCACGCTGCCACCCGAGGCGCCGAGGGACTTCGGAGTCTTCTGGGAGGCGCTGCGGCTGGTCAAGGAGCACTACGTGGATCAGGAGGCACTGGCCGACCAGAACCTCACCTACGGCGCGATCAGGGGCATGGTCGACGCGCTGGGGGACACCGGCCACTCGATCTTCCTGACGCCGCAGGATCTGGCCGCGGAGCGCGACGCCCTGGAGGGCCGGCTGACCGGCATCGGCGCCTTCCTCGGGGAGCGCGCGGGACGCCCGGTGATCATCTCGGTCATCAGCGGCGGGCCGGCCGCGCGCGCCGGACTGCGGGCCGGCGACATCATCGAAGCCGTCGATGGGCGCTCCACCGAGCGTCTGCGGGCGGAACAGATCGCTGCCCGGGTGCGGGGCGAAGCGGGCACCCGGGTGACGCTCACCGTCGTTCACCGGGGAGCGACCGAGGCGGTCGATGTGACGGTCACGCGTGAGCGCTTCGAGGTGCCGGCGGTGACCTGGACCATGGTCCCGGGCACGAGCGTCGCCGACATCCGGCTGATCCAGTTCTCCTCGAGCGCCGAGGAAGCCGTCACCGACGCGCTGCGGCAGGCGATCGATGAGGGCGCCACGGGCATCGTCCTGGACCTGCGCGGCAACCCCGGCGGGCTCGTCGATGAAGCGGTGGGCATCGCGAGCCAGTTCGTGCGCGAGGGGGTCGTCTATCGCCGCCAGGACGCGAGCGGTGCCACGGCGCCGGTCGAGGTGCGCCCGGGCGGGATCGCCTATGACATCCCGCTGGTGGTGCTCGTGGACCAGGGGAGCGCCAGCTCCGCCGAGATCCTCTCGGGTGCGCTCCAGGGCAACGACCGTGGACCCGTGATCGGCACGCAGACGTTCGGCACGGGAACGGTCCTCAACACGTTCGAGCTGTCCGACGGGTCAGCCGTCCGAGTGGGCGTGGAGCGGTGGTTGACGCCTGACGGTGAGCTCATCTTCGAGCGCGGCATCACCCCCGACGAAGTGGTCGAGCTCGCCCCCGAGGCCTCGCCGCTCGAGCCGCCGGAGCTCCAGACGCTGACTCCCGAGCAGGTCGCGGCCTCCACCGATGCGCAGCTGGCGCGCGCGCTGGCGATCCTGGGAGCTGCCTCACCCGCCCCCTGAGCCGAGCTCGACCGAGACGGTCCGCTCGTCGGCACCCCGCACGACGCCGATCTCCAGCGTGGCGGCGGTGGCGTCCGACGCGAGCGCGTCGTGGAGGTCATCGACGCTGGCCAAGGGACGTCCGCCAGCCGAAACGAGCAGATCGCCCTCGGTGATGCCCGCCCGAGCGGCTGCTGCGTCGCGTTCCACCTCGCGGACCAGCAGCCCTTCGCGGTCCGGGAGGCCCACCGCCCGCCGCATCCGGCGCGACAGGGGTCCAGGCGCCACGCCGATGCCGAGTCGGGGGCGGCTGGGCGACTCGCCGCGCGTGAGCGCGTCGAAGCGTGCCCGCAACGCCGCGTCAGCGGGGAGTGCGAGGTAGAAGCCGCCTCCGGCGCGGTTGGTGTTGAGACCGACCAAGCGCCCGTGGCGGTCCACCAGCGCGCTGCCCGACGATCCCGGAGCCATGGGAGCCGTGTGCTCGATGCTCCCCGAGATCCTTCGTCCGCGTGGCCCGCGGAATGCGCGGGCCACGCTCGACACGAGCCCGAACGTGACGCGGCTGCCCTGACCGCTCGCGGTCACAGCGAAGACCGCCGACCCCACCCTGGCGGCACCCGGGGGCGCCCATTCGATCGCCCCGATCCGGCGGGTCTCGACCGCGAGCGCCGCGATGTCGCCGTCGGCATCCACGCCGGCCACGCGGCCGGCGGCCGTCCGCTGGTCCGCGAACGTCACGTCGAAATCATCGCCGCGCACGTTGTGCGCGTTGGTGAGCACCGCGCCATCGGCCGCCACCACACCCGAGCCGCCGCGCCAGTTCCCACCGACTCGAACGACCCGCGGCCCGACGTTCGCGGCCACGGCCTCCACGATCCCCTCGAGTTCGTCCAGTCCCGCCATGTCGCCCTCCCGCTGCTCGTGTGGTGTCACTTGTGAGATGCAAGTTACACCAGACCGTGGCGGAGGCGCAAGGGCCAGGCGACACGAACGGCGCTAGCATCTGGTGCGATGCGCGATCAGGCTCCCGATCCGGCGCTCGATGCCGCGCTGGCGCGCGTCGGCGACCGGTGGTCGCTGCTGGTGACCGAGGCGCTCCTGGGGGGTCCTCGCCGGTTCAAGGAGCTCAGTGATCGCGTGCCCGGGATCGCGCCGAACATCCTGACCGACCGGCTGCGGCGGCTGGAACGCGAGGGGGTGGTGGTCGCCGAGGCGTACTCTGCGCGGCCGGTGCGACTCGCGTACCGGTTGACCGATGACGGGCAGGAGCTTGCGGGCGTGCTCCGCCTCCTCGCCGCATGGGGAGGGCGGGGCGCGACGGCCGAAGGCGAGGGCCTCCGGCACGCCGCGTGCGGGTCGGTGCTGGAGGCACGCTGGTACTGCCCCACCTGCTCGCGCTCGGTCGATGACGACGAGGCGAGCGCACTCCGCTACCTCTAGAACGGCGCCCGGCGACCGGTCCTAGGCCACCTCGATGATGCGGTAGCGCACCTCGCCCGACGGCAGTCGCACCGCCACCTCATCGCCCGCTCGGCCGCCCATGAGCGCCTTGCCCACCGGCGAGCGGTCGGAGATGCGACCCGCAGCGGGGTCCGCCTCCGTCGAGCCGACGAGCTCGAACGAATGACGCCCACCGTCGACCTCCACGATGACCCGCGATCCCAGCCGGGCCTCCGGCGCCCCGGTCGCCCGGATGATCCGAGCGCTGGCGATGAGCGCCTCGAGTGACCGGATGCGGCCCTCCAGGAAGGACTGCTCGTTCCGGGCGGCCTCGTAGTCCGCATTCTCGCGAAGGTCACCCAGTGCCCGAGCCGCCGCGACGCGAGCGATCACCTGCGGCCGTTCCACGTTGCGCCGATCCTCCAGCTCGGCCTGCAGTCGGGCGAGTCCTTCCGCCGAGAGGTCGGTGGGCGCCGGGGCGGGGCGGGTGCTCCGGGCGCCGGCTGGCCGGCGAGTGGCCGTCCGCGCTCCCGTCGAGCCGGCTGCCGCGCGCCGCCGTGACGGCGCAAGGCGGGCAGCGGCAGACAGACCGGCCAGCCGATCCGGGGGCGCTTCCTCGTCCGTCGATGCCCCGGTGAGGCCGTGGTCGCGCCGCTCGCCGGTCAGCGATCCCAGGTTGCCGAACGGCAGGACCGGCGTCCCCGCGGGCAGACCCGCGACGGCCTCGGGGCTGACCGCCTGGGCGAAGGCGCTCATCAAGGCGTCGGCGTACTCCTCGACGGCCTCGGTCCGCGCCCACCAGACGCGCCAACGACCCGCGTCGCGCAGCGTCCGCAACCAGTACGCGCCGGGGTACGGGCGCCGCGAGCCGAGCGCGGTCGCGTGCTGTGCGGCGATCCGACCGGCGATGGAGCGCGGCGCGGAGCCGATGAAGAGCACCGGCGTGTCGGGGATCCAGAACGCTGCCAGCCGGCGTGCCAGCTCGCTCGGTTCCGGACGCTCACCATCGAGCCGCAGCGTGGGGACGCGCTCCAGCCAGGCGCGGATCGCCCCGTGGTCCAGTGGAGCCTCCCTCGACGGCTCGGTCGTCTCGACGACATACACGCCGGGACCACGCTCGGGGACGCGATCACCGAAGCGCACGGGTCCGTCGACCAGTAGATCGAGGGGGCCGAGCAGCTGCTGTGCGGAGGGGCCTCGGGCCACGCCGCGTAGGGTGCCATAGGCGGTACGCATCGGTGACACGTTACGTGCCTCGCGCTTCCTCGCTAGACTCGCCGCCCGCCCGAGCCGTCATCCTTCCCCGCCCCGGAGGCTCCGTGACCCAGACGGTGCTGCCCGAGACCCCCGCCCGCGACATCCTCACCCACGAGGAAGCGCGGTACCGCGCCGCGCGCGTCTCCGACGTCCGCTACGACCTGGTCTTCGAGCTTCGGGCCGGCGATGAGCGCTACCGGGGTGATTGCACGCTCGGGTTCTCGCTCGCCGACACCAGCGAGCCGCTCTTCATCGACTTCAGGGGCGGGACGATCAGCAGCTTCACCGTCAATGGTCGAGCGGCGCGTCCGGACCGACGAGGGGACCGCATCCTGCTCGCGGCCTCCCTGCTCCAGCCTCGCATGACGCTGCGAGTCCGATACGAGAGCGGGTTCGACACGACCGGGGACGGGTTCCATCGTTTCGTCGATCCCGAGGACGGGCAGGAGTACTGCTACTCGAACTTCCAGCCGTTCTCCGCTCACCGTCTCTTCCCGTGCTTCGACCAGCCGGACCTGAAGGCCACGTACGGGCTGACGATCGACGCACCGGCCCCCTGGACGGTGATCAGCGCGGAGCGGGAGATGGCCGCGGAGCCGCTGCCGGACGGACGGACGCGCCACCGGTTCCACCGCACGCCACGCTTCAGCACCTACCTGTTCCCGCTCATCGCAGGCCCGTACCAGGCGTTCCACAGGACGAGACCGGATGGCATCGAGCTCGGCGTCCTCTGCCGTCGCTCCCTGGCCCGATACCTGGAGCCGGACGTCACCGAGATCCTGGAGGTGACGGGCCAGGGCCTCGACTTCTTCGCCGACCTGTTCGCCCAGCCATTCCCATTCGCCAAGTACGACCAGATCTTCGTCCCCGAGTTCAACGCGGGCGCCATGGAGAACGTGGGCGCGGTCACCTTCAGCGAGAGCTACGTCTTCCGCGACCCGCCCACCGACACCCAGCGCCAGCTTCGCGCTGAAGTGGTGCTCCACGAGCTGGCACACATGTGGTTCGGGAACCTGGTCACCATGCGCTGGTGGGACGACCTCTGGCTCAATGAGTCGTTCGCGTCATACGCCTCCTTCCTCTGCCTGACCTCCGCGACGCGCTTCCGGGGAGCCTGGCGCGCGTTCACCACCCAGTTGAAGCGTTGGGCCTACCGACAGGATCAGCTGCCCACCACGCATCCCATCGCCAGCGACGCCCCTGATACCGACAGCGCCTTCCTGAACTTCGACGGCATCACGTACGGGAAGGGTGCTTCGGTGCTGAAGCAGCTCGCGGCCACCATCGGCCGTGACGCCTTCGCCGCCGGCATGCGGACCTATTTCACGCGCCACGCCTGGGGCAACGCCACGTTGGCGGACTTCCTCGCCGCGCTCGAGACGGGTGCGGGACGCGACCTGCGCGACTGGGCACGGCTCTGGCTCGAGACCTCGTCGGTCAATACCATCGCGGCCCGCTGGGAGGCCTCCGACGGTCGCATCGATGCGCTGACCCTGGAACAGTCGGCGCCGCACGCTCACGCGACGCTGCGCCCGCACACCCTCCAGGTGGCGATCCTCACCGACGGGCCCGAAGGGCGGCGGCTCGAGTCGATCGGAGCCAGCATCTCCGGGCCGCGTGCCCTGGTCCCTGGGGCATCGGGACGTGCCCGACCGCTGCTCGTCTTCCCCAACCACGACGATCACGCCTACGCCAAGGTCGAGCTCGACCCGGTCTCCCTCGACTTCACCCGCGGAAGCGTCACCAGCATCGAGGATCCGCTGCTGCGCGAGCTGCTCTGGATGTCGCTCTGGGAGATGGTGCGTGACGCCGTCGTGCCGTCCACCGAGTACCTGGGCATCGTCCGCGACCGATTGCCCGCCGAGCAGGACGCGGAGCTCCTCGAGGCGGTGCTCGAGCGCGCCGGGGCCACCCTGCGCTGGTACGTGCCCGAGCGCATCCGCGAGCGCGAAGCGGCACGACTCGTGGGCGTCTGCCTGACGTCCGTGCCGGGCTGTTCCGACCGTGACTCCCGCATCACCTGGCTTCGCGCCGCGATCGCCGCTGCCGCCACACCGTCCGACGTGGCATCCGTCCGCGACCTGGCCGACGGCTGGGATGGCGAGGATCCCCTCGTCGACCAGGCGATGCGGTGGGACCTCGCCGTGAAGGCGGTGGCCTTCGGGATGACGGACGGCGACGAGCGGATCAGCGCGGAGTCGCGCCGCGACGCCTCCGACCGCGGTCAGCGCGCCGTCATCCGCGCCGGCGCCGCCCGACCCGACGCCGATTCGAAGGCCTCGGCATGGGCGCGTATCCACGGCGATGGATATGGATCGTTCCACCTGACGCGCGCCGCCATGTCGGGCCTCCTCTGGCCGTCCCAGGCGCCGTTGCTGGAGCCCTACGCGGAACGCTTCTTCCAGGAGGTCCGCACGGTCTTCGCGCAGCGCGAGCCTTCCTTCGGCTCGGCGTACATGACGCTGCTCTTCCCGTCGCACGTGCCCGACGCGGGAGTGCTCGAACGCGGCGGGCGGCTGCTCGCCGAGCTCCGTT
>JAUJNA010000003.1:91955-94193 GCA_030446555.1 Chloroflexota bacterium
GGCTGCCGAGGCGGGCGCGCGCCGCGCGACTCGCCGTGCGCCGGGGCGGTCCCCACGATGCATCCCTGCGCTCGGCCGACGGCCGTCCCCGCCCGCGGAGGATCGCGCTCTGCGCGCGTCGGAGGGGGGCTCGAACCCGGGCACGATGCGCACCGGCAGGTCACGCCCCAGGAGGCGATTGATCTGCTTGAGCTCATCCTCCTCGTCGAGCGTCGCGAGGGAGATGGCACGGCCGGGCGATCCAGCACGACCGGTGCGGCCGATGCGGTGCACGTAATCCTGGGCGTGCATGGGCAGTTCGAAGTTGACCACATGGGGCAGCGCGTCGATGTCCAGGCCGCGCGCCGCGACGTCCGTCGCGACCAGGATGCGGACATCGCCGCTGCGGAAGGAGGCGAGCGCTCGCTCCCGCTCGGGCTGGCTGCGATCTCCGTGGATGGCCATCGCCTCGATCCCGTTCCGGTCCAGCCAGGCGGCCAGCCGACCGGCCATGATCTTGGTCCGCGTGAAGACCAGGACCTGTCGCAGATCGCGAGACTCCACGAGGTGTGCCAGCAGCTCCCGACGCTTGGCGGCGTCCACGAGGTAGACCACCTGCTCGACCGACTCGGCCGCCGCCACGGAAGGAGCGACGTCCACCTGCTCCGGCTCCACCAGGATCGATCCAGCGAGCCGCCGGATCTCGGCCGAGAAGGTGGCCGAGAAGAGGAGGTTCTGGCGACGCGCGGGGAGCAGACCGATGATGCGGCGGATGTCGTCGATGAAGCCCATGTCCAGCATGCGGTCCGCCTCGTCCAGCACCAGCACCTCGACCGCACGGAGATCCAGCGAGCGCGAGCCCGCGTGGTCCAGCAGCCGACCCGGCGTGGCGACGAGGATCTCCACGCCCGAGCGCAGGGCGCGTTCCTGGGGCGGCAGCGGCACGCCGCCGTAGACGACCGTCGTGCGCAGCGGGACGTACTTGCCGTAGACCCGGAAGCTCTCCTCCACCTGTACGGCGAGCTCACGCGTGGGGACCACGACCAGGGCGCGGATGGGATGCCTGGCCGGGGAGAAGCTGGCGTTCGCATGCGCCTTGAGCCGTTCGAGCATGGGAAGTGCGAACGCGGCGGTCTTGCCCGTCCCGGTCTGGGCCCGAGCGAGGAGGTCGCGACCCGTCAGGACCAGCGGGATGGCCTGGGCCTGGACCGGTGTCGGCTCCGCGTACCCTTCCTCTGCCACGGCCCGGAGCAGCTCGGGACCCAGGCCGAGGGTCGCGAAGCTCACTGCTGACTCCCTGGCGGCACGGAAGAGGCCGTCGCGGCCGGGTGACCCGGGTCCGACGCGTCCAGCGGCACGAGACGGAAGGCCGGACCCCTCCCCAGCCGCTCGGCAGGGGTCCCGTAGCGGAGGATCAGGGCCGTGATGGCGTCCCCGAAGGCGGCGTCATCGAGCCGCTCGGCGCGGAAACGGCGACTATGGCCGGCCCGGGTCGCCGTGAGCACGGGATCGGCAGCCACGTTGCGTGCCCAATCGGCATCAGCGCTGCCGGCCGCGACGAGCAGCGAGCCGTCCGGCTCTTCCACATAGCCGACGGCCGCCGTGGCGCTGGCGCCAGTCACCCGACCGCGCGTCCGCAGCAGGACGACCCGCCCTTCCGCCGCCAGCGCCTCGCCGATGGAGCGGTCGTCGTGGGCGACATCAGGGTCGGGCGGCGTGGTCAGCGCAGCCGGCTCCGCGCGCCGCAGATGGGGCAACACACCGCCCCGCTGCCGTCCGGCTCGAGGTAGGTAGCGCACCCGTTCGTGCGGCAGAGGAGCGACCGCCCGACCGTGCTGCGGCGGAGGCGCCGCCGCGCGGAGGCCCGCTGGCTGATGGTAGAGGTGGAGAAGGTTCGTGTGTTCAGCATGTCCTGGTCTCGAAGGCGCCCCGCTCGATGTCCGGCGAGATGCCTGTTCGGTGCGGGCTCCACGAGCGGCACAGTGAGCCGATCGGAGCCACATGGGTGATGTCCTCGGGCGCCGCGGGAGCGAGACGGTGGGGTGCTCAGACCTGCGACATGCCTCGTGGACCGTGCCGAGTATAGCGTGCCGGCTCCGCAGCTGCCGGGACGCGTGCCGGCCGCGGCTCCGCGGACATCGCACGAGGTCCCCGGTCGATCCTTCAGCGCTTTCCCTTGCCCAGCGCCGCGTCGATGACGATGAACGAGATGAGAGCACCCGTGACCACGAGGCACAGTCGCGCGAACCGGCCGTGGCG
>JAUJNA010000003.1:94293-102637 GCA_030446555.1 Chloroflexota bacterium
ACGAGATGAGAGCACCCGTGACCACGAGGCACAGTCGCGCGAACCGGCCGTGGCGGCGCTCGTCACCAGCACCGTTCCGCGATGGGCCGCATGAGCTGCGACGCGACGACTCCCGACGCGACGAGCCGTGCGTGGTTGCCGACCCAGCCCGGGGAACGGGCATCGTGGCAGGCCGATCGAGGAAGGGCGTCCCCGGCGGCGGCGCCGTCCGCGGCCGACGCCACCACTCCCGTGGGAAGGGTCTCGTGGTGACCACCGCGATGCTGGAGAGCACGGGCGCTTCTGCCCACGGGACCAGCATCGTGGACCAGGGCACACTCGAAAGGTCGGCCATACCGCCACCGCGGGCGTCTGCCGCCGGGACCACGCGCACGGCCACTCGCGGCCGGGCGGACGAGCCCCGCGCCGGCCGGGCGCTTCGCGTGGGTGGCAACGCCACCCCGAACGCGAGACTGGTGACCGCCCGTAACATGTCGATCGCCCTGCGACCCCCGTATGTGGTGGGATCGATGGCTCTCACGGTACTACATCTAGTGGTCATGCACAACCTCGATGCGCCCGGGAGGCTGCGGCAGCAGTCCCTGCCTCGCCACTCGGACCGACCACCGGCATCCCGGGTAGGATCACCCGATGAGCAGCGCCCCACGACCCGACCGGCTGCACTTCACGGGGGATGCGGAGGCGGATGCGCTATTGGCCGCGGAGCCCATGGCGCTCCTCATCGGGTTCCTGCTCGACCAGCAGGTGACCGTCCAGAAGGCCTTCTTCGGGCCGCTGGAACTGCGGCGGAGGGTGGGAACGCTCGACGCCCGGCGCATCGCGACGATGGATCCGGCGCAGCTGGACGAGGCGTTCCGTCGGCGGCCGGCGCTCCACCGGTTCCCGGGCAACATGGCCGTCCGTACGCGCGACCTGTGTGCCGCGATCGCGGAGACATACGAAGGTGATCCGGCTCGGATCTGGGACGAGGCGGCCGACGCCGCCGACCTGCGCCGGAGGTTGCTGCGTTTGCCGGGCATGGGCGACATGAAGGCCGACGGGCTGCTCGCCGTCCTGGGCAAGCGCTTCGGGGTCAAGCCGCGCGGCTGGGACGACGTCGCGCCGGCGCATCCCACGCTGGGTGATGTGGACTCGCCGGAAGCCCTCGCCCGCTACCAACAGGCCAAGCGAGCCTCCAAGCAGCGCCTCCGCGCCGACACCTGAGTCCGGGGCGACCCCGGACCATGGTACGTGGTGCGTACTGGCACCACCGACCGGGGGACGCGCACGGGCAGGACCTCGACCATCGCTCGCGAACGCAGCGTCAGTTGCGTCGTGCGAGAAAGAGCGAGGCCCATGCCGTGATCCGATCGCTTCCCAGACGGCCCGCTGCCACCGCGGCGGCCGCATCGTTGCTTGCCGTGATGGTGACCGCCCCGGTCGTCGCGCCCGTCGTCGCCGCCCATCACCCCGACGTGACCCGCACCCCTGCCCGCGAGCGCCGACCGGGACCGGCCGGTGGTGCCGGGTTCCAGTTCGGCATCGACGTGTCGCACTGGCAGAGCTTCATCCGATGGCGCCGCGTCGCCTCCTCGGGAGTGGACTTCGCGATCGCCAAGGCGACCGACGGCACCTGGATGGTCGACCACTGGTACGAGCGGAATCGCCGCCGCGCCCAGCGCAATGACGTCCACTTCACGGCATACCACTTCGCTCGGCCCGGTCGCGCACCGGGCGACGCCCGGCGCGAGGCCGACTACTTCCTGAAGCACGCCGACCTGCGAGCGCGGAACCTGACGCCCGCGCTCGATATCGAGGCCTCCGGCGGCCTCCGTCCACGAGCCCTCCGTACCTGGGTCCTGGCGTGGCTGCGTCGGGTGGAGAACAGGCTCGGCGTGAAGCCCATCGTCTACACCAGCCCCGGCTTCTGGATCGGGCACGTGGACAACAGTCGCCGGATCGCGCGACGTGGCTACAAGGTCCTCTGGCTGGCCCACTACGACACGCGCCGCCCCACCGTGCCCGCCCGTCGGTGGGACGGCAAGGGCTGGACCCTGTGGCAGTGGACCGAGTGCGGCCACGTCCGTGGCGTCCGCGGCTGCGTCGATCGCAACTACTACAGGGGCGACGACATCCGCGACCTCACCATCCGCCGGCTGTCGCGGGGTCCGGTGCGGCCAAGGTAGCCTCGCTGGTCGGAGCCGCCGGATCAGAAGTCGGGGTTCGGCTCACCCCGTGGTGGGTGGAAGCGGACCACGACGTGCGGATCGGCCTCGTCATGGGCCGCGGTCTCCATGTCGAAGGCGGCCGGGAAGGCCTCGCGGAGCGCCCGCCGCAGGTCCGCCAGGCTGCGGTTGAGGAGGGCCGCATCGGCCACACCACGGGCGTACCCCTCGAGTTCGGTCCGCGTCCGTCGGCGCGCCAGGACGTGGATCGAGTCGAAGCCGTCGGCGGACCAGGCGATGCGGATCCCATCGCGAAGCTCGACCGTCATGAGCCTCGATCGTAGGCCACGGACGCTGGGCCCTCGTGCAGGGTGCCATGGCGTTCCAGCACCGCGCGTGCACCCTCGATGACCGCTGCCCGCAGCTCCTCCGGCTCCACGGCCTCCACCGCCCCGCCGACGCGCAGGATCCCCGAGCGGGCCTCGTCGATCGACTCGATCCTGAGCTCGACGCGCACCCAACCCTCCCGCTCGATATCCGGGGAGGTGCGTGCGGTGGACCACGACGGTTCGCCCATCGCCTCGCCAAGCCACGCGAGATCCTGGGCACGCACTCGAAGGACGGCCTCGATGGTCGGCAGGGTCTGCCCGTACGCGAGGACCGCCTCGGTCCAGTAGGCGACCAGGTCGAAGTCCTCCGGTCGCTGGAAGCGCTCATCGCGCACGGTGACCCCGCTGATGCGCGACACGCGATAGCTGCGGATCTGCGTATCGGTGCGCGCGATCAGATACCAGATGCCTGCCTTGACGACCAGCCCCAAGGGATCGACCGTCCGCTCGACGGTCCGGTCGGATCGTTCATACCGAAGGAGCATCCGCCGATCATCCCAGACGGCTGCCGCGAGCGACTCGAGGTGGGGGACCGCCTCGGCAGGACGGAACCAGGCGGGAGCGTCGAGGTGGAACCGCTGTGTCAGGCGCGACGCCCGCAAGCGCAGCTCGGGGGGCAGCGCCGCGAGCACCTTGAGGCGAGCTGCGGCCACGACCGTCCCCAGTCCCAGCTCGGCGGCCGGGCCCGGCACGCCCGAGAGGAAGAGCGCCTCCGCCTCCTCATGCGTGAGGCCCGTCAGGCGCGTCCGGTAGCCGTCGACGAGGCGGACACCGCCGCGCGGCCCCCGCTCGGTGTAGATGGGCACGCCGGCCTCAGCCAGCGCATCGACGTCGCGGTAGACGGTCCGTACCGAGATCTCGAGCTGCTCGCTGAGCTGCGTGGCGGTCAGGCCTCCCCGCGTCTGGAGCAGGAGCAGCATGTTCACGAGGCGGCTCGCGCGCATCGACATGAGCCTACAGGCGATGATGACCGCAGTGGCCGCTCCGCTGGCGGGTGCGCTCAGCGGGATCGGCCCGCGATAGCCAGCCTCGTGGGAGGAGCACTCGTGAGCGACATCGTCGAGCCACGCCTGGAGGAGTACGCGGCCGTCCACTCTTCCCCGGAACCGCCGCACCTGGAGCGGCATGCCGCCGCGACCCGTGACTTCAGCCCCGACCACCGCATGATGGTCGGCCGGCTGGAGGGCCGGTTCCTGAAGATGCTCGTCGCGATCACTGGCGCACGGCGCGTCCTGGAGATCGGCACGTTCACCGGCTACTCGGCCCTCTCGATGGCCGAGGCACTGCCCGCGGACGGGCGCCTGGTGACGTGTGAGATCGACGAGCGTCACGCCGACTTCGCGCAACGTGCCATCGACGACTCCCCGTATGCGGAGCTGATCGAGATCCGCCGGGGGCCGGCCCTGGCCACGATCGCCGCTCTGGAAGGGCCGTTCGACGCCGTCTTCATCGATGCCGACAAGCAGGCCTATGGGGACTACTACGAGGCCGTCCTGCCGCGGCTCGCCCCGAACGGCTTCATCTGCGTGGACAACGTCCTGTGGAGTGGAAGGGTCCTCGACGAGAGCGACCGGAGCGAGCAGACGCGGGCCCTGCGCGCCTTCAACGAGCGGGTCGCGAGCGACGCGCGTGTCGAGTGCGTGATGCTGACCATCCGCGATGGGGTGACCCTCATCCGACGCAAGCCATGAGCGCGTCGAGCGGTCGGCGTCCCGGTCTAGACTGGTAGCTGCGGGAGCTCGATCGACGGACCCGTGGACCGGCCGCTCCCGAGGGTTCGCGGGGGGAAGCAGGGCAGGGCATGAGCCGGCTGCGACACGACCTGGACCATCTGACGAGCGTGGGGCTGCTCGTGACGGCGGTACTCACCGGTGTCACGGGCATCATCGCCGATCTCTGGGACCTCAACGACTTCTGGTACCACACGCTGGCCGGCTATGTCATGGGTGGCTTCGCGATCGCCCACGTCTGGCTGAACTGGGGGAAGCTCGTCGGGTACGCACGCTTCCGACTCACGCGCCGCCCGGCTCGCCCGGCCCCTGGCCCTCGTCCCGCTCCTCTCGCAGCCTACGCCCCCCGACCCGCCACGGTCGCGAGAGGGGAGTCGCCAGCGGGGCCGCTGCGCTGGCTGGGCGGGTCCGTGCTATCGCGACGAGGTCTGCTCGGACTGAGCGTCGGGGCAGCCGGCGGCTTGCTCGCCGGTCGCGGCCTTCGGCCACCGCCGGTCATCGCGCACGGGTCTGACGTGGGCGTCGTCTACCACCAGTGGAGCAAGCCGGGCGTCCTGGATGTGCTAGGCAGCGTCGCCAACTGGGGCCAGCAGCCGCCGCTCTACAAGGAGTACCCCGAGGTCCCGCTCGTCGGCCTGCCGGCGCCGTCCCTCCGAGGCGGCCTCAGCACCGAGGACGCCATGACACGTCGACGCTCGGTGCGCGATTACTCCGGCGCGTCCATGAGCCGCGAAGAGTTCTCGCGTGTCCTTGCCCTGACGAGCGGCATCTCGGACGACGCGAGTCGCAACCCGCATCGCACCGCGCCCTCATCCGGCGCGCTGTACCCCATCGAGCTCTACCCGGTCGTGCACCACGTGGAGGGACTCGAGCCGGGCGTCTACCACTACGACTTCCGCGCGCACGCGCTCCAGCTGCTGCGCGCCGAGGACCTGCGTCAGCACGTCGTGCAGCAGGGCCTCATGCAGGAGTACCTGGGTCAGTGCAACGTCGTCCTCTTCCTCACGATGATCATGCAGCGCATGCGCTTCCGATACCAGGACCGCAGCTACCGCTACGGCCTCCTCGAGGCCGGCCACATCGGGCAGAACCTCTACCTCGCGGCGACCTCGATGGGGCTGGGGGCCTGTGGCATCGGTGCCTTCATGGACGATGAGATCAACGCGA
Source organism: Chloroflexota bacterium (assembly GCA_030446555.1). Lineage (GTDB taxonomy): Bacteria > Chloroflexota > Limnocylindria > Limnocylindrales > CSP1-4 > Palsa-1032. Next base: position 99,724 of record JAUJNA010000003.1, read on the forward strand.
TGCTCGGCGTGGACGGTGTGGAGGAGGCGGCCGTCTACATGCTCGCGGTAGGCAAGGTCTAGCCCTCGGACGCGAGGCGCAGCCCCAGCACGCCCGCCAGGCGCACCAGTGTCGGGCCAGCGGCCGGCTCGAGCGCGGCCAGCGCGGCGGGCGTGTCGAGGTCGTCTGCCAGGGCGGCGCGGAGGCGCTCCTCGGCATCGCTCGATCGGTCGGCCTCGCGAGCCGCGCCCTGGAGCCGCTGCAGCCGGGCAGCGGCTTCGCGCACCGCGTCCTCCGACCACTCGGAGCCCTCCCGATACCGGTGGGCGAGGAGCGCAAGGCGGATCGCGTCCGGCGGGTAGCGCCCACGCAGGTCGCTCACGTACACGAGGTTGCCGACGCTCTTGCTCATCTTCGCGCCGGACATGCGCGTCATCGCCGTGTGCATCCAGATGCGTGCGAACGGTCGGACCCCCGTCGCCGCCTCCGACTGGGCGATCTCGCTCTCGTGGTGGGGGAAGATGAGATCCTCCCCTCCGCCATGGATGGTCACCTGCGGACCCAGGTGGCGCAGGTTGATGGCCGAGCACTCGATGTGCCAGCCGGGACGTCCTCGACCCCACGGGGCTTCCCACGAGGGTTCGTCCGGTCCGCCGGACCAGCAGCGCCACAGCGCGAAGTCGAGCGGGTCCTCCTTCCGGGGATCGTCGGTATCCGCGTCGTCCTGGCTCGCCGAGACCGCCAGCATCCGCTCCCGGGAGAGCTTGGACAGCTCCCCGTGCATGGGGCTCGCGGAGAGACGGAAGAAGACGCTGCCGTCATCAGCCGCGTAGGCGGCCCCTCGCTCCAGCAGGGCCGCGATCATCTGGCGGATGGTGTCGATGCAGCTCGTTGCGGTGACGAGCCGGTCCGGCTCCGCTCGAAGTGCGCGCAGGTCATCGACGAAGCGCGCGGTCTCGCGGTCGCCCAGCGTCTTCCAGTCCGTGCCGCGCTCGCGCGCCTTGGCCAGGATCGACTCGTCGATGTCCGTGACGTTCTGGACGTACGTCACCTCGCGGCCGAGCCAGCGCAGGGCGCGGACCAGCACGTCGAACTGGACGAACGTGAAGGCGTGTCCGATGTGCGTCGTGTCATAGGGCGTCACGCCGCAGACGTAGAGAGTCACCGGACCATCGGGCACCGGTACGAGCGCGCCGCTCAGCGTGTCGCGGAGGCGCATCACCGGGGGAGTCCAGCGAGCAAGGGCGTCGCGCCAGCCACGTGGCAGTGGCGTCGAGGCGCGGTCGGCCCGCGGACCTGCGCCGCTATGGGATCACTGGCGCGGGTGCTCGAACTCCAAGGTGCGGTCCGGGGTCGGGACCAGTCTGGCATGGTGCGGCCCGCCCGTGATCAGTCCCTGGCCAGACGCTCGCCGGGCATCGTGGTGAACGGACGGCCCGCCCGGTCATGGCGCGGCGATCGCCAGCCAGCGGCCGGGCGCGGACCCGGCGGCCGCGGACGAAGGCCCCCTGCCCGCGCGATCTGCGGGCGCGGGATCCCCGGCCGGGTGGCCGGCATGGGACCCGGCGCACGTCCCGGGCGCTGGCCCGGGCGCTGGCCGGAGCCTTGGCGGATCGGCTCGGGACGGATGCTGGGGTCGGGCTCGAACCCGGCCACGACCTCGTTCGGGATGGCGTGACCCAGTTGCCGCTCGATTGCGACGAGGAGCGGTCGCTCGTCGACGCACACCAGCGAGACGGCGTCGCCGTCGACACCGGCACGCCCCGTGCGGCCGATGCGGTGCACGTAGTCCTCGGGGACCATCGGGAGCTCGAAGTTGACGACGTGCGGCAGCGCGTCGATGTCCAGGCCACGCGCCGCGATATCCGTCGCGACGAGGATGGCCACGGCTCCCTGTTTGAAGTCCGCGAGCGCCCGTACTCGCTGCGACTGGCTCTTGTTGCCGTGGATGGCAGCCGCCTTGATGCCGTCACGGACCAGCTGCAGCGCCAGGCGGTCCGCGCCGTGCTTCGTCCGCGTGAAGACGAGTGCCTGCTCGATGCGGCCCGACCGGATGAGCCGGCTCAGCAGCTCGCGCTTGCGGTCGCGGTCGACCGGCAGGACCACCTGTCGCACGAGATCGGCCGCCATGTTGCTGCGCGGCGCCACCTGGACCTGGGCCGGGGTACGCAGGAACTCCGCCGCCAGCTGGCGGATCTCGGGGGAGAAGGTCGCTGAGAAGAGCAGGGTCTGGCGCTCACCCGGCAGCAACGCGAGGATCCGGCGGATATCGCGGATGAAGCCCATGTCCAGCATCCGGTCGGCCTCGTCGAGGACCAGCACCTCGATCCGCGACAGGTCGATGGTGCCCTGCCCGACATGGTCGAGCAGGCGCCCCGGCGTAGCGACCACGATGTCAGGGCCCTGGCGCAGCCGGCGGACCTGCTGGTCGAACCCCACCCCACCGTAGATGACCGCCGAGCGGACGGGCCCCCCACCACCGTAGGTCCGAACGCTCTCTTCCACCTGGAGGGCGAGCTCGCGGGTCGGGGCAAGGACCAGGACACGGATGGGGCGGCGGCCGTTGGCGTGGCCGGCGGCGCGCGTGCTCGTCAGCCGCTGGAGGATGGGCAGCACGAAGGCGGCCGTCTTGCCCGTCCCGGTCTGCGCACCGGCAAGGACGTCACGGCCCGCCAGTACGAGCGGGATGGTCTCGCGCTGCACCGGGGTGGGCTCGGTGTAGCCCTGGCGGGCGACCGAATCGAGGAGCTCGGGCGGCAACCCGAGGCGATGGAAGGTCACGGGAGCACTCCTGACGAGGGCCCTCCCGCAGCGTGCGGGGCCCGGTCAGGGCGTGGGTGGGATCGGGGTCGAACGGTGAAGGACCGGGGCGCGGACCGGAGCGCCCACCGAACACGAGGATGGCAAGCGTAACACGGCGGCCGGATCAGGCCGA
>JAUJNA010000003.1:102737-126582 GCA_030446555.1 Chloroflexota bacterium
GGAAGGCGCGCCTCATCGACCATCGATTCGAGCCGCTCCACATACGATCTCGTGTCCGCGTCGGAGGCCGTGGCCACATCGAGGCGGGTGCGCAGCTCGCGCGCCTCTTCGGGAAGCGTCCCCAGCGCGAGGTCCTGACCCAGGTGCTGGCCCACCGCGCGGAGCAGCTCCACGGCGGCGGCCGGGTACGGTCCGGACATGTAGTGGGGCACCTGGGCGTAGTAGCCGACGGCCGGGATGCCCGCCTCGCCGATGGCCATGTCGAGCACCGAGATGGCGGCCGATGGCACCCGGAGCAGGCCCGCCGGGCCTGCCTGGATCTCGCCACGCAGGATCCCCGACCCCGACGCGGTGCCGAGGACCGGGACGGGACGCGTGTGCGGCACGGCCGCCGGTATGGCGCCCAGGCTGATCCACTCCACCACGCCCAAGCGTGTCGCGAGCGTCACCACCTCGTCGGCGAGCTGGCGCCAGCGATAGTCAGGCTCGGGACCCGACAGGACGAGCACGTCGCGTGCCCCGAGCCGCGCGCGCTTCAGGTGGAGCTCCGGCCAGCTGAGTTCGGTCGGCCGGCCGTCGATGATGTCGAGCGTGGGCCGTCTCGCGCGGTAGTCGTAGAGGCTGTCAGCGTCGAACGTGGCGAGCACCTCCATGCCGTCCGCGAGGCGCTCCGCCGCGGTCGTGGAGGCGGAGCCAGCGTCGACCCAGCCGTCGAAGGCGACCACGACGATCGGTTCGGTGAGGCTGCCTGGGTCGGTGACGCGAACGAGGCTCACGGGCGCAGCATATGGCCACGGCGTGTCCGGGCCGAGGGGCTGGACCGCGACGGTCATGGGCGGGTAGGCTCCGCAGGTGCCCGTCTCCTACGCCGCGCGCCGCCGTGCGCGCCAAGCATCCGCGCGCTACGCATCCCTGGCCATGATCGCGACGGCCATCACTGTCGCTCTGACCGTCGCCATGCCATCTCGGGTCGTCAGCGGCCGGCCGCGATCGGATGGTTCGCCGCGCGCCGGCTCCTCCGCGGACGCCTTCGGCCCCACGGCCGTACTCGTGGGGGCCGGCGACATCGGGGTCTGCGGCAGCACCAATGACGAACGGACGGCAGCGTTGCTGGACGGCATCGGCGGCACGGTCTTCGCCGCCGGCGACACCGTCTACCCCGATGGGAGCCCGATCGATTACATCGACTGCTACCAGCCTAGTTGGGGGCGACACAAGTCCCGGACCCGCCCAGCGGCGGGTAACCACGAGTACCACACGCCCGGCGCAGCCAGCTACTTCGGGTACTTCGGCGTCGCGGCCGGGACTCCCGGACAGGGTTGGTACGCGTACGACCTGGGCGCCTGGCGCATCTATGTGCTCAACAGCCAGTGCGATGAGGTGGGCGGCTGCGGCGAGGGGTCGGAGCAGCTGTCGTGGCTTCGGGCCGACCTCGCCGCCAACCGGCGGACCTGCACCGCCGCGATCTGGCACGCCCCGCGCTTCACCTCCGGCGCTCACGGGGATAACGAGGCGTACGGTCCGTTCTGGAAGGCGCTCTGGGACAACGGCGCGGAGGTCGTCATCAACGGCCACGACCACGACTACGAACGCTTCGCACCCATGCGCCCCAACGGACGATGGAGCGGGAAGCTCGGCATACGCGAGTTCGTCGTGGGCACGGGTGGCGTGGGCCTCAACCCGTTCGTGACGGTCCACGCCAACAGCCAGGTGCGCAACAGCGATACCCACGGCGTGCTCAAGCTGACGCTGCGGCCGTCCAGCTACGACTGGTCGTTCATCCCGATCGCTGGCCAGACCTTCACCGACTCCGGCACCAAACGCTGCCACTGAAGTAGCCGCTCGGAGCGGCTGGTCCATGCCGGACGCCCGTCCCCGGCCTGCCGGGAGTCGAGCCGGTAGCATCGCGCCATGCCCCCCGAGACCGGCGATCGGTCCTACCGTGCCCTCCTGACGATCCCCGACCTTGGCCGCGTCGTGCTCTCGATGCAGCTGGCCCGGATCGCGCAGGCCATGGTGGCCGTGGCCATCGTGCTGTTCACCCTCGCCGAGTACGACTCGCCAGCGCTGGCCGGGTTGGTTACCTTCGCGATCCTTTTCCCGGGCATCCTGCTCAGCCCCGTGGCGGGAGCGCTGCTCGACCGGCACGGTCGAGTCCGGCTCATCCGTCTGGACTACCTCATCGCGCTGGTCACGATGGTCCTCATCGGCGGCCTCTCGATGGCCGACCTGCTGTCCCCGCCGCTGCTCATCGTCATCGCCGCCGTGTCGTCGCTCACTGGCCCGTTCAGTCAGACCGGGCTCCGAAGCCTCTTCCCGCTGATGGTCCCCGAGCGCCTCTGGGAACGCGTCAACGCCCTCGATTCGAACGGGTACCTGGTGGCCATGATCCTCGGGGCGCCGCTGGCGGCCGGCATGGTGGCGGTGCTCGGCGCGCAGACGGCGATCATCTGCATCGGCGTGCCGTACGGGCTGGCGGCGCTCGCGCTGGCCGGCGTGCGGGAGCCGATCAGCCGGACCGTCTCATCGGGGCGCCTCTGGGTCGATGCCCTGGAAGGCCTTCGCTACGCGTGGGGCAACCGGACGATCCGTGGCCTCGGGTTCGCCATCGCGTCCCTCAACGTGGCCGGTGGCATCGCGTCGATCGTCATCCCGCTGCTCGTGCTCGAGCGCCTCGGTGGGTCGGAGCTCATGGTCGGCATCGCCTTCGCGGTCTCCGGGGTGGCCGGGATCGTCTCGGTCTTCCTGTTCGGACGGGTCGACTCGCGGGCGAAGGAATGGCGGCTCCTCGTCTACCCGATGCTCTTGACCGCGCCCGCCACGGCTCTGCTTCTCGTCGCGAACAGCGGTCTCGGGGTGGCCATGCCGCTCGTGGGGCTGGGCGCGATCACCGCCTCCATGTTGCTCATCGGCCTCCTGAGTGGACCGTTGGACATCGGCCTCTTCACGATCCGCCAGCGTCGCACCGACCCGGCATGGCTGGGGCGCGCCTTCGCCATCAGCATGGCCTTCAACTTCTCGGGGTTCCCGATCGGTGCTGCCCTCGCGGGCGCGCTCGCGACCCGATCGATCGACCTGGCCATCCTCGCGGCGGTCGTCGCCTGCGCCGCCGCTGCGTCCTTCGCGGCGGTCATGGTGCCCAAGCGGGATGCCCCGACCGATGATCCGATGCACGGCGCCGATGCGCCAGCGGCCTGGACGGCGGAGGTACCCTGACAGTACCTCTGGGGCAGGGCATCGCACAGCCGTGCGCGGTGTAGGCTCCCCCGTAGCCGTGGGACATGTCGTGCACGATCGAGGTACGCGATGACTGGTAGAACGCCGCGCCTGCATCCGTTGACGAGGCTCGCCGCCGTCCTCAGCCTGGTCGTCGTCTGCGTGCTGTGGGCCAGCGTGCCGGTCCTGGCGGTCGCGGCGCCCACGGCGGCTGAGGCGGTCACCTCCCGGACGACCGACGCCCGGGCCGTCTCGGGTCGTTACTACACCCAGGAGGCGACGGCGCTCCACGAGCACGCCCGAAGCGGATCGACCGTCCTCAAGCAGATCGATGCCCAGAAGCCGGTCGATCGCCTGAGCGTCGCCACCGATGACACCGGTGTGAGTTGGACGAAGGTGGTCGCAGGCAGCAAGCGCGGCTGGGTCCGCAGCGCCCACATCGCCCCGCCGCACCGGGAGTACGTGTGGAACGGGAAGACACCGATCAACCAGCAACGCACCAACTACTGGTGCGTGCCGGCCACCGTCCAGACCATGATCAACATGGCGCTGGACAAGTACCTCGACACCTACGCCCGCCAGAAGACGATCTACGAGTGGGCCCGCAAGCGCAATCTCTTCCCGTATCCCCGCGGCATCGACCCCTACGCGTGGAGCAAGGCGTTGGTCCATTTCAGCAAGGGCCAGCTGGCCTACGAGGACCACAAGGCGGAAACGTACAAGGGCGCGCTCCGCACGGCCGCCCGGCGGATGACGGCCACGGACCTGCCGGTGGGCATGCTCGTCCACAGCGGCACGCACGCCTGGAACATGATCGGCTTCAAGGCCACGGCCGATCCCTCCAGGACCGACGACTTCCGCGTGCTCGGCGCGTACATCACCGGTTCGTTCCGCGCTTGGACCGATCCGCCCCCGGGCACGTACTACAGCGCGGAGGCCCTGCGCTCCCGCTTCAACCGGGACTACGAGGCGGACTTCGAGACCCCCTGGGAGGGCGGCTGGGCCCTGGTGCTGCCCATCCCCTGAACCCGGCGGGGGCGCATGGCCGCTGAAAGGCTCTTGTCGGAGGACCGACGCGGGCATAGACTGCCGCGATCATGAAGGGCACCGGTAGGCCGCCTTCGAGCGCGCCAGTCGGCGCTGTCCTCGTGACGGCCCTGGTGGCCGTCCTGGCCTTCGCCGCACCGGTCGCGGCCGTGGAGGGTTGGGCCGGTCCCAGCCGAGTGGTCGCTGCGCTCAGCCCGGGCTCGCCGTCGCTGGTGCTGGACGCGGGCGGGTCGGCGCACGTGGCGTTCCTGGAGGGATCTTCCCAAGCTGGGCCCTCCGGCGTCTTCTATGCCACGAACCTGGGCGGCGGCTGGCACAGGGAGCGCGTCACGACCGGGGACGACTTTCTACGCCCGGCCATCGATCGGCCTGGACGCGGCCGGCAACGTCTTCATCGCCTTCGCTCGCGTGACCTGTCCCGACCCGACCTGCGAGGAGGGGACCAGCCGCATCTACGTCGCTTCGAACAAGAGCGGCGCCTGGGTCGTGAACCCACGGACGTCGGGCCTGGACGACCTCGCGCCGTCGCTCGTCGTGCGGGATGGGAAGCTCCACATCGCGTTCCAGCGGCGCGACTTCCCGGGGTTCCTGGGTAGGCCCGCCTCGGGCATCTGGTACGCCACCAACGTGAGTGGTACCTGGACCGAGACGCAGGTGGCGTCGGCGGAGGGGAAGTGCTACATCGACCAGTTCCCGTCCATGGCGCTCGACGCGGCCGGTCGGGCCTTCATCGCGTACGAGGCGCCCCCGAGCACGGGTCAGGGCTGCGGCAGCCCATCGCAGGGCATCCGCCTCGCCAGCAACGAGACGGGCAGCTGGCAGCGCAGCAAGGTCTCGGGCGGCCGTGAGGACTTCGGGCCCTCGCTGGCCATCGATCCATCCGGGCGACCCGGCGTCACCTTCGACCGAGCGGGGAGCGGTGTCCGGTTGACCCGTCGCCAGGCGACCGGCTGGACCGCGCTCTCGCAGGTCAGCGACGGCGGCGAGGCATCGCTCGCGTTCGGGACGGATGGGCGGCCCCCGGGTCGCCTACGAGAAGAACGGCATCTGGTACGCGACGAAGTCGGGCACCTCGTGGACGCGGTCACGCCTCTACGCGGGCCCCGTCGACTTCGGGACGTCCGGCGGGCCGCGCATCGCCATCAACGCGGCGACGAACAAGGCGCGCGTGCTGTTCGCTCGTTCCGAGTCGGACGACACGCCGTCCGAGGACGAGCTGGGCCTCTACTACCTCCGCCAGCTCTAGAGCGGGTCCGGCTCGCTCCCCTTGCTGGTCAGCGGCTGATCATCCGGTAGCGGCGGACGCCCAGCGGCACGAACACCGCCAGGATGACGGCGATCCAGATGAGCGTCAGCAGGATCGGTTGCTCGGCCGGCAGGCCCTCCGCGGCGAACGGGTTCGGGTTGCCCCAGAGGTTGCGGATCGATGCCGTGAGCGTGCTCACCGGGTTCCACTCGGCGATCGGGCGGAGCCAGTCGGGCAGCGTCTGCGTCGGCACGAAGACGTTGGACACGAACGTGATCGGGAAGAGCACCGTGAAGCCGACCTGCTGGGCCACCTCCACGGTGGGCACCGAAAGACCGAGCCAGACGCCGATCCACGACATCGCGAAGGCGAACAGGAGCAGCAGCCCCACGCCGGCCAGGAACTCGGCGGGGCCGGTGCGGACGACCCATCCGACGGCCAGCCCGGACAGCATGAGGACGATCAGGAGGCCGGCGTTGTAGATGACGTCCGAGAGGGTCCGTCCGGTGAGGACCGCCGATCGGGCCATGGGCAGCGAGCGGAAGCGGTCGATGATGCCCTTCGCCATGTCGTCGGTCATGCCCACCGTCGTGGTGGCCGAGGCGAACGCGATGGTCTGCGCGAAGATCCCCGGCATCAGGAACTCCTTGTAGTTCCCGCCGTCCGGGAGCGGGATGGCGCCGCCGAAGACGAACGCGAAGAGCAGCACGAACATGATCGACTGGAGGATCGCGAAGATCGCCAGCTCGGGGATACGCGGGATGCGTTTCAGGTTGCGCCACATGACGATGAGCCCGTCACGAAGCGCGCCACGGAAGCCACCGTTCGTCGCGGCTCGCGTGGAGAGGCCGCCGGCCGCGGTCACGCTGCCCTCCTCGCCGCGCCGTCGGTCCTGGCCGCGCCATCGTCATCGGCCGCCCTCTGCTCGGCCGCGTGGCCGGTGAGCGAGAGGAAGACGTCGTCGAGGTGGGACGGTGGAGACCCAGGATCGTCGATCTCGATGGCTCCCTCGTCCAGGTCGCGGCCGACCTGCATCAGGCGCTTGGCACCGCCGTTGGTGGCAACGGTCAGTCGCCGGGCGTCCTCGTCGATGGCCACCTGGCCATCCCCGTCGGTGCGGCCCGACAGCAGCTGTGCGGCGCGACCGATCTCCGCCCGGTCACGAACGACGACCTCGATCCGTTCGCCGCCCACCTGCGCCTTGAGTTCGTCGGAGGTCCCCGAGCGATGATCCGTCCCTGGTCGACCACCGCGATGGTGTCCGCCAGCTCGTCCGCCTCTTCCAGGTACTGCGTCGTCAGCAGGAGGGTCACGCCCTCCCGGACCAGGCCGCGGATGACGTCCCACATGCCCAGCCGGCTGCGCGGGTCGAGCCCGGTCGTGGGCTCGTCCAGGAAGAGCAGCCGCGGCCGGCCGATGAGCGCGCTGCCGAGATCCAGCCGGCGTCGCATGCCGCCCGAATAGGTCTTGACGATGCGATCGCCCGCGTCGGCGAGGTCAAACTGCTCGAGCAGCTCGTCCGCGCGCTTGCGGGCCTCGGCGGAGCGCAGCTGATAGAGCCGTCCGAACATCCACAGGTTCTCGCGACCGGTCAGGTTCTCGTCCACCGCCGCGTACTGGCCGGAGAGGCCGATCACCGAGCGCAGCTCTTGGGCCTGGCGCACGACGTCGAAGCCGGCCACCGTGGCGCGGCCGGCATCGGGGCGCAGGAGCGTCGACAGGATCCGGACGGTGGTCGTCTTGCCAGCGCCGTTCGGTCCCAGAAGGCCCAGGACCTGGCCCTCCTGGACGGTCAGGTCGAGCCCGTCGAGCGCCCGGACCTCCGTTTTGCGCGTCTTATAGATCTTGACCAGGCCCTCGGCCGTGATCGCACTCATGGAGTCGTCCCTCAGGCTGGACGCGGACGGAGTGACGGCGCCGTCCCGCGAGTCCCCTGCGTACGTTGCCATATCTTTCGCGAGGACCCAGCGCAGGCGGTGCCGATCGCTCACAGCGTCCAGTAGTCGCCCGTGAGACCGATCGCAGCGAAGTGGTCGAGCAGCTCCTCTCGGGAGGGCCGTGTGTAGTCGAGGGCGAGTTTCCTCGAGTAGATGGGGCCACTCAACAGGTGGACCTGGTCCGGCGTGAGCGAGGCCGCCGACGTTGCCGACGCGCACAGGGCCGAGGCGTCCCGATGCTCGGGCGACGCGAAGAAGACCATCGTGTTCGCGCAGGTCGTGGTGATGTCGTCCCACCACTGCGTCGGCGGCAGGGCAAGGTAGACCAGCGTGTCGACCGGCTCCACGCGTACCGCGCGGCCGCCTCGCATCTCCAGTTCGATGGGCGCGGCGCAGTGGTGGCAGGAGGACCCGATACGGACGTCGTCGCGCAGCATGGCGTGGAACGCGATGGCGTCCCACGCGCAGTTCGCGAAGTATCGACGGTCGCCGATCGTGACGCGGAATGGTGTCGCGATCGCCGAGAACGGGACGGCCATCAGGATGCGCGCGGTGCCCTTCACCAGGGCGAGGTGGCGGGCCTCCTCGAGCGCGCGGTAGACATCCGTCGCCTCTTCGCGGGACAGGGAGGATGCCGTCATCACCTGCTCCACGACGGGGGGTGCTGTGTGCTCGAGGAAGTGATCGAAGACGAACTTCCGAGCCGCCGCGGCCGTTCCTTCCGCAAGGGACATGCTCACCTCCACCAGGGCTCGCTGCGTCGACGTTCGGGCGGTCGACGCATACCGACGATACCGGGTGCTAGGCACATGGGCGGCGCACGCGCCATGCTTCAGGCGACGAGGAGACTGCATGGAACTCGGCATCTACACGTTCGGCGAGGTGACGCCCGACCCGCACACGGGCCAGGCGGTGAGCCCCCAGGCGCGGCTGCGCGACCTGATCGAGGAGATCCAGCTGGCCGACCAGGTCGGCCTGGATGTCTTCGGCGTGGGCGAGCACCACCGGCCCGACTTCGCCGTCTCTGCGCCCGCCATCGTCCTCGCAGCCGCCGCCGAGCGCACGGAGCGCATCCGGCTCTCGAGCGCCGTGTCAGTGCTCGGATCGGATGACCCCGTGCGCGTCTTCCAGCAGTTCGCCACGCTCGACCTGCTGTCCGGTGGCCGCGCCGAGATCATGGCCGGCCGGGGCTCGTTCATCGAGTCGTTCCCGCTCTTCGGTTACGACCTGCGCGACTACGACGAGCTCTTCGCGGAGAAACTGGGGCTGCTGCTGCGCCTGCGCGAGTCCGAGCGGATCACCTGGTCCGGCACGTACCGCGCGCCCATCGAGGATCGCGGCGTCTACCCGCGGCCGATCCAGGACCTGCTGCCGATCTGGGTCGCGGTCGGCGGCACACCCGAGTCTGCCGCGCGCACCGGTCTGCTGGGACTGCCCATGGCACTGGCCATCATCGGCGGCCAGCCGGAGCGTTCGCGCCGTTCGCCGAGCTCCATCGCCGGGCCGCCCGACAGGCCGGCCACGAGCCGCCGCCCGCGCTCAGCATCAACTCGCACGGCCTCATCGCCGACGACTCGCAGGTCGCCGCGGATACCGTCTTCCCGGCCCTCAAGGGCATGATGGACAGGATCGGGCGGGAGCGTGGCTGGCCGCCCATGAGCCGCGAGCAGTTCGAGGCGTCACGGGCGCTGCGCGGCGCGAACTTCGTGGGCAGCCCGCAGGAGGTCGTGGAGAAGATCCTCTTCCAGCACGAGATCTTCCACCACGACCGGTTCCTCATCCAGTTCACCGTGGGCTCGCTGCCGCATGACGTGGTGATGCGCTCGATCGAGCTGTTCGGGGCCGAGGTGGCACCCGTGGTGCGGCGGGAGCTGCGAGCGCGGACCGACCCGTCTGGTCAGGCGGATACTTCAGACCAGCCACCCGACGTACGCTCTGCGCCATGCCGTACTCGCTGACCGGGAAGCTCGTCGTCGGGATCTCGTCCCGCGCGCTGTTCGACCTTGACGACGCGGATCGTGTCTTCAGGACGGAAGGGCTCGCGGCGTATCGCCGCTACCAGCGCGAGCACGAGGACGAGACGCTCCGCCCGGGGACCGCGCTTCCGCTGATCCGCGGCCTGCTCGCCATCAACCGCAAGACGGACGAGCCGCTCGTGGAGGTCATCGTGATCTCGCGCAACGACGCGGACACGGCGATCCGGCTCTTCGATTCGATCGAGGCGTACGGGCTGGACATCACACGGGGCGCCTTCACCTCCGGTCGGGACCCGTGGCGCTACCTGCGGCCACTGGAGTGCTCGCTCTTCCTGTCGGCCGACGCGGAGGACGTCTATCGAGCGCGGGTCCAGGGTCTGCCGGCCGCCCTCGTGCTCTCCCGGCCGGACGACGTCGACGACGCCGAGGTCGACCAGGTGGACGAGGTGCGGATCGCCTTCGACGGTGACGCCGTCCTGTTCGATGAGCGGTCGGAGCTGGTCTTCCAGCAGGGCGGCCTCGACGCGTTCCAGGAGCACGAGGCCCAGCGGGCGCACGAACCGATGAGTCCGGGCCCGTTCCTGCCCTTCCTCCTCGCGCTGAAGCGGATCCAGGACCGCTTCCCGGAAGGGAGCTCGCCCATCCGCACGTCGCTCGTCACCGCCCGCGGCGCGCCCGCGCACCGGCGCGTGATCCATACCCTACGCTCGTGGGGCGTTCGACTCGACGAGACCTTCTTCCTGGGCGGCATCGCCAAGGCTCCGGTGCTCGCCGCACTCCGGCCCCACATCTTCTTCGACGACCAGCTCCCCCACCTGGAAGCGGCACAGCGCACGGTGCCGTCAGCGCATGTGGTCCCGGAGCGCGAGCAGCTGGCGCTGTTCGGCGACCAGCCGCTCGACGGCGCCACGGCGCAGCCCCTGATCGTCATGGCGGCTGATGGCCGACGGCAGGCTCCGGCTCCTGAGTCGGTCGCCGCCGGGCAAACGGATGAGATGCGTCAGGCTCCTGCTGCCGGGGTGCCGACACTCAGAGCGTAGGCGTGTCCGTGAGCTCGCATCCCAGCTCCTCTGGCGTGGATCATGCGCGCCAACGGGTGTGACCCCGCGGGAACCCGTCCTCCGCTTTGGTCAGGGTAAGCAGGCAGCGCTCGACGTCGAACCGGAAGAGCACCATCTCCTCGAATCCCGGCCAGCGCGACTCGATGTCGCGCTCGGCCAGCAGCTGCGCGGCCACGCGATCCCACGTGGGACGGTTGGTCACCTCGGTCACCGTCCCGACGACGTAGAAGGCGTCGTCATGGCGCGGGGGCTCCGAGGTCAGCGAGTGCAGGGCGTAGCGCCCGTCGCGCCGGAGGTCAGCCAGCTTCGGCCCGGGCACGATGAGCGCGAACAGCTCATGGTCGGTGAGGATGGGACTGATGGGATGGACGCGCGGACCGCCATCCCGACGCACCGTGCCGAGGAACCCCATCCCGACGCCGTACAGGTAGAAGTAGCGGCGCCCCTTGGCCGCCAGCCGGTGTCGCCGCCTCGAACTCCTTCCAGCTCGCCATCGGCCGACGGTAGTGGGATCCGACCGTATCTGCCCCGGTCTCAGGCGACGAGCTCTCCCGCGACGTAGCCGACGAAGCCGCCAAGCAGACACATGGCCAGGGATCGGCGCGGGGTCATGAGCAGTGCGCCGACTGCCGCTGTGAGCACGGGCACGCTCGCGATCCGCCCGCCCTCGCCGATGAGCGTCAGCGTTGCGAGGCTGGCGAAGATCGGCGCCGGCATCCGCGCGAGCACGGCCTCCACCCCAGGCGACGGCTGGGGTAGTACCAGCAATGCCATCGCTCGGCTCCCGTATGTGACGAGCGCCATCGCCGCGATCAACCAGGCGTCCATGGTCAGGCGCCCGTCCGGTCCGGAGCTATCGCCACCAGGACGCCCGCGACCACGGGGGCAAGCGCGCGGACGTCCGGCACCGCCACACAGATGACGGCGGTGACGGCGGCCGCGGCCACGGTCCGCACCGCGACCGATCGAGTGCGCGTCGTGAGCGCCGCCAGGCCGATGAAGAGGACGGGGAACACGGCGGCTGCGAGGCGCTCCATCCCGGGGAGGCCTGCCCCGAGCACGCCGAGCACGCTGCCAGCGATCCACGCCGCGTAGCACACGACGCCGGAGATGGCGAGGGTCCGCTCCGCGAGGTCCGACCGCTCGTCGGTCGTGAGACGCGCGTCCGTGCTGGCAGCGACGGCGAAGCCGAACGTCTCGTCGACCAGCACCGCAGCGAGGAGCGCCCGTCGGGCGGCGGGTGCTCGGATGCGCGCGCGCAGGACGGCTCCCATGACCAGATGTCGGAGGTTCAGCGTGAGCGCCGTCAGAAGCAGCGCCGCGGGCCCGGCTCCCGCCGCGATGAGCCCGACGGTCGCGAACTGGAGCGCGCCGGAGAAGACGAGGAGCGAGAGCACGACCGTGGCTTCCGGGCCGATCAGCGGCCGGGCGGCCGCTCCATACAGGACACCGAAGACGGCGATCGCGAGGGCGGCGGGGAGTGGGGTGAGGAGGAACGAGGCGGCGCTGGGACGCTCGATGGGGTGTTCGCCCACGTTGCCGGTCACGCGTAGACGTTAGCCCGTGTCGCGGCGAGCCTCGCGCGAAGGGCGTGGCTGATTACCATCTTTCTGGCGTCAGCTCGTCATCGGCGTCAGGAACGCGGAGGGAGGTCATGTCGCACTATCCGTGGGGCGTGTTCCTGCACGTCGCGTTCGTGCTGCTCTTCGTCCTGGGTCACGGCGTTTCGGCGGCGGTCGGCCTACGGGTGCGCAGCGAACGCGATCCGGTGCGCATCACCGCCTTGCTCGACCTTTCGCGCTGGTCACTGAACATCGCCAGCATCGGCCTCTTGGGTCTGCTGGTGACGGGGATCATCGTTTCCATCATGGGCGACTGGTTCCGACAGGCGTGGCCGTTCGTTTCGATCGCGCTCCTGTTCGTGGTCGGGGGCACCATGACGCCCCTCGCACGCAGCTACCTCGACGATGTCCGGATGGCCGTGGGCGCTACCACGGGCAACAAGAAGAAGGACGCGCTCGGGCGCCAGCCCCTTCCGGCCGACGAGCTGGCCGTGCTGCTGGACTCGCGCAGACCACTCGCCGCGGCCGCTATCGGCCTCGTCGGTCTGCTGGTCCTGCTGTGGATGATGTACTTCAAGCCGTTCTAGGCTCGGCCATCGCGAGCGGCTCAGGTCCGGCGCGGATCGGCTCTCCAATGGGTCTGATGGTTGGCTATGATGGTCCACTATGCGACACGTCACACCGCTCGACCTCCGGCGTTCCCTGGGTGCCATCCTGGACGCGGCGTCCGCGGGAGAGCGCTTCCTGATCGAACGCGACCACAAGCCGTTGGCGATGCTGGTCTCGGTCGAGGAGGGCCAGCGGCTCGACGAGTCGGCCGACGACATCCGGACGCGGCGCTTGGCGGCCCTGGACGCGATCGACGAGTATCGAGAGCGGATGGAGCGGCTGCACCCCCGTCCACCGGGCTTCCCGGACGCCGTGGAGCTGATGCGCCAGGAGCGCTCGCGCGACGACCCGGATGGCTACCCGGAGTACCCGAGGACACCGATGGCTGACCGGGTGGTCATCGATGCATCGGTCGCGCTGGCGATGCTGCTGGAGGAGTCCGGGACGGAAGCGGCACGGCGTCTGGCCCGCGAATGGGCCAAGGGACGGCGGAGTTGCTCGTTCCATCGCACTTCTGGATCGAGGTGACGAACGTCCTTGTGCGCCGACGTGGTCGCACGACACCGACAGCGGTCGAAGGCCTCATCGTCCTGGATCGTCTTGGTGCCCGGACGGTCGACCCGGATCGCCCCGTGCTGTTGTTGGCGATCGACGCGATGGAACGGTACGGGCTCTCGGCGTATGACGCCGTCTACGTCGCGCTCGCGCAGGCCACCGAGGCCGGACTAGCGACGCTGGACCGGCACCTGGCGCAGGCAGCCACGGAAGCCAGGGTCGTGGTCGAACCGGAGGGCTCAGGGCGGCTCGCCGAGCGGCGCGCGGAGTACACCTCGACCCTACCGCCGAGCCCGAGCTGGGCGAGGTCGGCGCTCGTCGGTCGTCACATCGCCGAGCTGCGGCGCCAGGCCGTCAAGTCCGGCGCAGTCACACGGTGATGACGACCTTGCCGCGGGCGCGTCCGGTCTCCACATAGCGGAGCGCCTCGGCGGCGTCGCTGAGCGCATAGGTCCGGTCGATGACCGGCGTCACCTTCCCGGCCTCGATGAGCTCCTTCAGGGTGACCAGGTCCTCCTTGTTGACCTTGGCGATGAACCCGACCAGCCGTTGCCTCAAGACCCGCGATCGCACCAACCCCGCGACCATGCGTGCCAGCGGTCCGCCGCGGCCGCTCCCAGCTCCCACCAGGACGAGCGTCCCATCGGGGGTCAGCGCGCGCCGACACGCCGACAGCGAGGGTCTGCCGGCGACATCGATGACGACGTCGTAGCGCTCGCCGCTTCGGGTGAAGTCCTCGCGGGTGTAGTCGATGGCGTGGTCGGCGCCGATCGATCGGACCAGGTCGAGGTTGTCCGCGTTCGTCACGGCCGTCACTCGGGCGCCGAAGGCCTTCGCGAGCTGCACGGAAAAGGTCCCCACGCCGCCGCCCGCGCCGGTGATGAGGACTCGCTGCCCGGACCGGATCCGTCCCTTGTCGCGGACGGCCTGGAGCGCCGTGATGCCGGCGATGGGTACGGCGGCGGCCTGGTCGAAGGTCAGGTTGGCCGGCTTCGGGACGAAGTGCTTGCCACTCACGTACTCCGCGAACGCTCCGGTCCGGACGCCGTAGGCCTCGTCGCCGACCCTGAGGTTCGTCACGTCCCTCCCGACGTCCTCGACGACCCCCGCCGCATCACCTCCCGGGACCGGCCGCTTGGGCGTCTGCACTCCCTCCACGAAGCGGACGATGAACGGCGACGCTCGCACTCGTCGCCAGTCGCCGGCATTGACCGACGACGCGTGGACCCGGACGAGGACCTGGTCGTCTCCGACCGCGGGTCTGGCGATCTCCTTGAGCTGGAGGACATCCGGTGACCCGTACCCGTGCTGGACGATCGCCTTCATGATGCGCCTCGTGCGGTAACCTTCGTACAACGTAAGAAGCGTTCCGCCGGACCGTACTCGTACAGCGTAAGAATGTCAACTGCCGAAAGGATGTCGATGGCCGTCCAGACCGAGCCGAGCCGCCGACCCCGGAGCCCTATGAGCAGGGAGCGCGTGCTGCGCGCGGCCGTCCGTCTGGCGGACGAGGCCGGGATCGAGTCGCTCACCATGCGCAGGCTGGCGAAGGAGCTCGGCGTCGAGGCGATGACGCTGTACTACTACGTGGCCAACAAGGACGAGATCCTTGGCGGCATCGTCGACGTGGTGGCGAGCGAGATCGAGGCGCCGGCCGACGGCCCGGACTGGAAGGAGCTGCGCAAGAGCGCGATCTCCGCCCACGAGGTCCTCATGCGCCACCGATGGGCGGCCAGCCTCATGCTCTCGAGCCGTCATCCCCGGCTCGGGCACATGGAAGCGGTGCTGGGGTGCCTGCGGCGGGCGGGCTTCTCAGCCGAGATGACGCACCACGGGTATCACGCCCTGGAGAGCCACATCATGGGCTTCACCCTGTGGCTGGCGGGCATGGCGCTGGACGCCGAGAAACTGCCGGACCTCGCCGCCGAGTTCCTGAGGGAGCTTCCCCGGCAGGAGTTCCCCCACGTCGCCGAACACATCGAGACGCACTTCGTGAAGCCCACCGAGTACACCGGGAGCGAGTTCGAGTTCGGGCTCGACCTGATCCTGGACGGCCTGGAGAGGATCCGGGAAGAGTCTTGAGTCAGCTCCGCGGCGCCGGGCCGGTACAGATCGAAGAAGTCGAGGAACGTCAGGGCACCCGTCGGCTGACCCGCTCGCCGTAGCAGCACGGCCGCGTCGCTCAGCTCGGTGATGCCGTGCTCGACGATGTGCATCAGGTAGACCCAGCGCGCCGGTCCATCCGCGTGCTCTGCATCCGGCGGCGCCAGCATGTCGTCGTCGGTCAGCGCGGCCAGCCATGTGCGCATCTCGGACTCGTCCCGGCGCCAGTGATCGGCCACCGCATGGACCGTGGGGTAGTCCTCCGCCTGGAGCTCGGCTTCCTCATCCGAGCCTCCAGCGGGGGCAGCCGCTGGCGCCAGCTCCATTCCACGTCCAGCTCGTGGACCAGCGTCCCGCGCAGATCCATCGACGTCACGGTCTCCGTCGAAAGGAACGCCTCCGTGAGGGAGCCTGGCGGCCGCATCGAGGACACGGTCGCGGGCCCAGTACAGGTAGTCGAACATGACCACCACGTCGGCGATGCGCATACGTTCATCGTCTCACCTGGGCCAACGTGGACCGATGAGGACCGCGCCCCCGTGCCGTCTGACGGAGCGAAGAGCAGCCACCAGTCCGAGGAGACGCACCATGCGGGAGATGACGCCCGATGAGCCGATGGGACGGTACGTCGATGCGGGCGTCGTTCATGCCTACTACGAGGTGGAGGGACAGGGCGACCCTCTGATACTGCTGCACGGCGGGGTCGCCACGATCGAGACCTGGTCGGCGCAGCGAGCGGCGCTCTCCGAGCGGTACCGCGTCTACCTCCCCGAGCGACGCGGTCACGGACGAACGCCCGACGTTCCCGGACCGACCGGTTTCGACATCATGGCTCGGGACACCATCGCCTTCATGGAGGCGCTCGCGATCGACTCGGCGCACCTGGTCGGCTGGAGCGACGGCGGCATGGTCGCGCTGAGGTCGCGCTGATGCGCCCCGACCTGGTGCGCCGGCTCGTGCTCATCGGTACAGCCGCGCACATCGATGGTTACACGACCGAGACGACCGAATGGAACGCGAACCTGACGCCCGAAAGCTTTCCTCCTTCATCCGCGAGGTGTTCGACCGTCTCTCTCCGGACGGGCGCGACCACTTCGCGGGGTCGTGGTCGAGAAGCTGGCGTCCGTCTGGCGGTCGGAGCCTCGCCATGAGCTCCCCGAGCTCGCGCGCGTCAGCGCGCCGACCCTTCTCTTCCTCGGCGATAACGACGCCGTGACGATCGAGCATGCGGCCTCGATGCGCAGGGCCTTCGCCAACGCCCAACTGGCGGTGGTCCCCGGGACCGATCACGGCGTGATGTTCGAGAAGCCGGAGCTCGTGAACCGCCTGATCCTCGATTTCCTGGCGGAGGGAAGCGACTGAGGTCAGCCCTTGACGACGCCGAGTGGCGTGAGGCGTCGGGTGGGGCGGATCAGGTCGGTGGAGGCCGCCATCACCGACTCGATGTCCTTGTAGGCCGAGGGCGCCTCCTCGGCCGCCGTCTTGGGGTCGCCGGAGTGGAGCATCACCCCGAGCCGGCCCATCTCAGCGAAGAGCTGCGCGCTGGTCATCGTCTTGCGCGCCACCGTTCGGCTCATGGCGCGACCGGCGCCGTGCTGGCACGTTTCGAAGGAATCGGGGTCGCCGAGGCCCAGCGCGACGTACGAGGCGGTGCCCATCGAGCCCGGGATGAGCACCGTCTCACCGGCCTGAGCACGCACCGCGCCCTTGCGATGGACGATGCCGTCCTGCCCGAAGTGGCGCTCCCACGCCGCGAAGTTGTGATGCACGTCCACGGTCGGCTTGAAGCGCCCGATCCGTGTGTGCTTGCCGAAGGCGATGCGCACCTGCTCGAGCATGCGGGAGCGGTTGACCTCGGCGAAGCGAAGGGCGTACGTCATGGCTGACCAGTAGCCGTCGAAGCCGCCCGAGCCCGCGCGGAAGTAGGCGAGCTCCCGATGGGGGAGGGGATCGCCAGCAGCGCTGTTCTCCGCCAGCGCGCGCTTGTGGAAGGCGTCACAGATGGTCTTGCCCAGGCTCCGCGAGCCGGAGTGGAGCATCACGAAGACACGGCCGTCCTCGTCGCGCTGGACCTCCAGGAAGTGGTTCCCCGAGCCCAGGGTCCCGAGCTGCTGGACGGCGCGCTCCCACCAGGCCCGCTCGATGGACTCCGGCAGGGCAGCCCGATCTCGGCGCGGGCAGCCTCGCGGTTGACCTTCGCCTTCTGGCTGTTCGTGCCGGTGGGGACGCGTCGGGCGATCTCGGCGAGCGTGCGGTCGAGCTCGTCGCGGGTCAGGGTGTCGACCGTCAGGTCCGTCTGGGCCAGCGCCACGCCACAGCCGATGTCGACGCCGATCGCGTACGGCACCACCGCAGCGTCCGCGAAGAGCACCCCACCGATGGGCATCCCGTAGCCCGTGTGCGCGTCGGGCATGAGCGCCACGTGCCGGATGGCGAACGGCAGGTTCGAGAGGTTCGTGGCCCGCGCGACCGCTTGGTCCTCGACTCCCTCGCCCAGCTCAGGATGGGGACGCGGCCCGCTGGGTGACGGTGTACGAGACGGTCGATGCGGTGGCCGGTGCGCCGCCCGCCCCGCTTGGCCGAGCGGTTCAGTCGGTGACGACCTCCCAGCGGATGTTGCCTTGCGCGTCCGTCTGCGTGACCCGGATGGTGACCGGGTCGCCCTCGGCGGTCGTGAGCGTGCACTGCAGCGTGGCGCCCGCCAGGAGCGGCTGGTTGTCCGGGCAATCGACAGCCTCCACCGCCACGCCGGTCTGCTGCTGGAAGGCTCTGGATGCCCTGCTGGAGCCGCTCATCGTTCAGCAAGCAGGCCGCGAGGCCGCCGCCAGGAAGCGCCGAGGGGCGCGAACAGGTCGGGTCATCGATCGGCTCCTTGGTGGCTGAGTGCCTTCGTCTGTGCGCTGCCCGCCGCACGTTCGGTGCTCAATCGTATCGCCCGCCTACCGTGCCCATGGCCCTGTCAGTGCCGGATGGGGAAACCGTCGCGACGGTCAATCGAGGCCCCAGACCAGCTGGATCCGGACTTTGACCATTTCATCACCGAGGACGGCTTCACCGTGCTCCGAAAGGAAGTGCGCGGCTCGAGGGTCTGGGACCCGCGGGATGGTACCTGGGCAGACGTCACCACAAACAGCGGTGAGGGCTCCACCACCGACCACGCTACCCTGCGTCGCCGCTGAGGACACCTATCCCTCGTACCGCCGTAGCAAGCGGAGGAGCATCGCTCCGTAAGCATCCTCCGTCCCTGCCGATTTAGCCAGCGAAGGGGAATGGCGGGAGCGTTCGTCGCCTCGAAATGAAGAACGAGAAACTCCTCGAAGCATCCATCTGCCTGCGCCATCAGGCGCCGCGTTGCCTCGGGCGCCTCCTGTCGTGGGTGAGGTGCGCCGTGGTCACCCTTGGTCGGGTACTGGCGTTCGCCCTCGAAGGAAACGTATGCGGCCGCATGGTTGACTCCGACAAGCCCCACGGAGACCGCGTGCGGGATCTTCCGACGGAAATGCATCGCCTGGCCACAGAGATGGCCCCACACCCGATCGATCTGCTCGGGATCATCGCCTTGGTACATCTTGACCTCCGCACCGATGTCTACTCCGGCGGTTGGGCCACGGGCACGACATGGCCGGCATACGGTCGGGGTGTAACCGGGAAGCATCGAGCCGAACGAGCCGTCGCCCCGTCTTGCCTCGACCCCGGGACTGATCCCCTTGGGATTGAGCACGACTCGACCAGGATCGACGTCGCGCCGGAGTCGGCTGTCTACCCGAAGTTCGTAGAGGTCATCGAAGAGGTAGTCGGCGATGCGGTTGCCGAGCTGGGAGTTGCGGTGGAGGTACGGGCCTGCTCGAAAGGTTTCCTCAGATCTCGACCAGAAGACGGTACTCCATCACGGAGCCGGTCGCGGGACACCATGGCCCGAGGTCTTGGTCGCTCTAAGCTGTGGCAGCAAGGACCTTCACGGTTGGTTGTTCGTTCGGACTGTCGACCACGACCTGTCCTAGAAGCCCATAGGACCCCAAGCCGATGCCGCATCGCCTCGACGTACCGAGGCTCCACGTCGACCGGGAGACGAGTGTCGTCCAGTCTCCAAGGTGGCGACCGCAGTCGAGCCTGTCCCTGCGAAGGGGTCCAGCACCGTGTCACCCACGAAGCTGAACATCCTGATCAGCCGCCGCGGGATCTCCACCGGATATGGCGCGGGGTGGTCGCGACGAAGCTGCCCCGATACGTCACTCCAGATCGGCGAGAAAAGCCGACCGTACTCAGCGGTTTCGATGCGTGAGTCGCGCTCCTGCGCGGCCGTCGGCTGCCGATATCCGCCCGGCTTTCGCAGAAGAGGATGTGCTCCAAGTCGTTCTTCACGATCCTGTTGGGCAGGTTCGGCTTGCCCTGGGAAGCGGCTCGACCGGGAGGCCTCCAGAGCGATGTTGGCGACCTTGAGCCAGCGGATGGGCGTGAGGGAGTCGAACCCGAGGGTGCGCGAGCGCACCTGGATGTCCGCCGACAGAGGCAGCACGTAGTGACGACCGCCTTGGCGCCGAGATGCACACGTCCCCGACGACGCAGACGACACGGCCACCGGGCACTAGGACCCGATAGCACTCCGCCCAAGCCCTTGTCGAGTTCAACGAGGAACTCCTCGTAGGAAGCCATGTTGCCGGGCTGGTCGGGGTGACTCGGGTACCCCTTGAGCGACCCATACGGAGGGCTCGTGACGACGAGATGAACCGAGGCGTCGGCGAGCCAGCTCAAGTCTCGCGCATCGCCCAGGTGGACCATGTGACGCGTCTGCATGCGCATAGAGAGCTCCTGAACCCGGCGGGCGGGTCCATCTGTGCCCATAAAGGCGCGCTGGCGCGCTGACCGACGGCGCCGGTTAGCGTCCGCTACTTCTTGGGCCTCTTCTTCCCGGCATCACTTCGCTTCTTGCGCCAGCTGCCATCGTCGTTTCGGGAGCGCGGCGCCTTGCCGCCTCCAGGAGCTGGCACGTGTGGGACTGTGCCCGCTCGTCGGTCGGCCATGATCCTTTCCTCGGATTCGCCTAGCAGCGTTGGTACTTGGTGTCGTGTCCCTTACCGCAGGTTCCGCAGGGCGGAAGCTGGTCGTCGTCATCGTCGAGGTAGACGCTCCACGAGCAGTTCGTGCAGCAGTAGCGTCCTTACCGGGCTTCTCGCCAACGTCGTGCATATAGGGTCCCTCTCCTCCGATGTACGGTTAATCCTCGGTGCAATATGCGTGCTTCCTGTGTCACCTTGTCTGTCACGCGACTCAGCTGCACCCGCTCGTGGAGCCGCAGTTGAGGCACTTGTAGCAGCTGCCGTTGCGGACCATGATCGAGCCGCACTCGGCGCACGACGGTGAGTCGGCGCTCACGCTGAAGGCCACCTTCGTCGTGGCGCCCAGGGACGCGGTGATCGCCGCGACCGCGGTGGCAACCACCCCACCATTCCCATTCCCGTTCGCGTGGCCGTTCCCGAGGACGGCGAGCGGCGACTCCGCGGCAGGATCGCTCGGAGAAGCAGCCACGCTGGAGGAAGGCTCGGTCGCCACCGCCGATACGTCGGCCCCCGAGACGCCGGAAGCCGGGGCGTCCGACTGGCGAAGCGAGTCGGGGACGCCGCCACTGCGTTCGACGGAGTCGCAGACGCGGCGGTGGTCCCGAGCGGAGCGCGAGCGGAGCCAGCGGGCGAACCCGGCTCGCCGGCGGCCGGCGACACACCCAGGTCACCCGCCTCGACGACGTCCTCCCGGCTGATGATGCCCAGGGCGTCCCGTTCGTCCTTGGAGAGGAAGCGCGAGCCCATCCATCGGAAGACATAGTCCACGATGATCGACTTCGCGATCGGGATGCCTGATTGCCGGTGAACCCCGCCGGCTCGAACCGGCTGTGCGCGAACTTGTTGACCAGACGCGCAGCGGCACGCCGTACTGGAGGGCGATCGAGGTCATCGTGGCCAGCGAGTCCATCAGGCCGCTGACCGTCGAGCCCTCCTTGGCCATCTTCAGGAAGATCTCACCCGGCTGCCCGTCGGGGTAGAGGCCCACCGTGATGTAGCCCTCGTGCCCGGACACCTGGAACTTGTGCGTCAGGGCCCGCCGCTCATCGGGTAGGCGGCGTCGGTACGGCTTCGGCTCCCCAGTGAGCTGAGCTTCCGACGCCGCCTCCCGCGCGGCCTGCAGCTCCTCCCCCTTGTCCTTCTTCTTGCCGGTCGAGCGGCTGCGACCGCTTGGAACCGTCGCGATAGATGGCGATGGCCTTCAGCCCGAGCTTCCAGCCCTGGAGGTAGACGTCCTCGATCTCCTTGGCCGCTGCCGCCTCCGGCATGTTCACGGTCTTGCTGATGGCACCCGACAGGAACGGCTGGGTGGCGCCCATCATCCGGATGTGGCCCATGTAGTGGATGGAGCGCTCGCCGTTGACCGGCTTGAATGCGCAGTCGAAGACGGGCAGGTGCTCCGGCTTGAGACCTGGCGCACCTCGATCGTCTCCCGCTCGTCGATGTACTTGACGATGTCCAGGACCTGCTGCGGACTGTAGCCCAGCTTCTTGAGCGCCTGAGGCACGGTCTGGTTGACGATCTTGATGAAGCCCTCGCCCACCAGCTTCTTGTACTTGACGAGCGCGATATCGGGCTCGATCCTGGTCGTATCGCAATCCATCATGAAAGCGATGGTCCCGGTCGGGGCGAGCACGGTCACCTGGGCATTCCGATACCCGAACTGCGTGCCCAGCTCGAGCGCTGCGTCCCAGGTGGACCGTGCCGCCTCGATCAACTCGCGCGGCGCGTTCTGCTCGGGATGGAGTAGGCGGCGTCGCGGTGCTTGTTGATGACGCGAAGGAAGGGCTCCTCGTTCAACTTGTACTCGGAGAACGGACCGCCGTGGTCACGCGCCACGATGGCCGACTGCCGGTACGCCTCTCCCGTCATGATCGCCGTGAGGGTCGCGGCGTAGGCCTCGCCCTGGGGCGAGTCGTAGGCCAGACCCCGGCTCATCAGCAGCGCACCCAGGTTGGCGTAGCCCAGACCGAGCGGGCGGAACTTGTGTGAGTTCTGCTCGATCTGTGGCGTCGGATACCCGGCGTTGTCGACCAGCAGCTCCTGCGCCGTGATCGTCAGGCGGCAAGCGTGCCGGTATCCCTCGATGTCGAACTCACCGTCATTCCCCACGAATTTCATGAGGTTCAGGGATGCCAGATTGCAGCTCGTGTCATTCAAAAAACTAAACTCTGAACAGGGGTTAGTAGCGTACTGACGATCCGTGCTTGCGACGGGTTCCAGTCGTTGATCGTCGTGTCGTACTGCACCCCCGGGTCGCCGCAGATGTGGGCTGCCTCCGCCATCCGCCGGAAGATCTCGCGCGCCTTGTACGTCCCTGTCGCCTTGCCGGTCGTGACCTCGAAGGTGGTCCAGTCGCCATCGGCCTCGACCGCCTTCATGAACTCGTCGGTCACGCGCACCGAGTGGTTCGCGTTCTGGAAGAAGACAGAGCCGTAGGCCTCGCCGGTGAAGGAGGCGTCGTAGCCCGCCTCGATGAGCGCCCAGGCCTTCTTCTCCTCGTTCGCCTTGGAGTCGATGAATTCCAAGACGTCGGGATGGTCGGCATTGAGGATGACCATCTTCGCCGCCCGACGCGTCTTCCCGCCCGACTTGACCACGCCGGCGAACGCGTCGAAGCCCTTCATGAAGCTGACCGGTCCGCTGGCGATCCCGCCACCCGACATGTGCTCCTTGGAGCCGCGGATGGTGGAGAGGTTGACCCCGGCACCGGATCCGTACTTGAAGAGCATGGCCTCGGTCTTGGCGAGGTCCATGATCGACCCCATGTTGTCCTCGACCGAGTTGATGAAGCAGGCCGAGCACTGTGGCTTGGGCTCGACGCCGACGTTGAACCAGACCGGCGAGTTGAAGGCCATCTTCTGGTGGAGCAGAAGATGGGTGAGCTCCGCCTTGAACGTCTGTGCGTCCTCGTCGGTGGCGAAGTAGCGCTGCGTGGTCGCCCAGCCGCAGACGGTGTCGACCACGCGGTCGATGAGTTGCCTGACCGAGCGCTCGCGCTGGGGCGTGCCGATGTGGCCGCGGAAGTACTTGGAGACGACGACGTTCGTGGCCAGCTGGCTCCAGAAGGATGGCACCTCCACGTCGGTCTGCTCGAAGACGCTCTTGCCCGACTCGTTGCTGATCGAGGCGGTCCGCGTCTCCCAGGTCACCTCGTCGTAGGGGTGGATGCCCGGGGTGGTCCAGCGCCGCTCGAAGGTAAGGCCCCGCGCCCCGGCGCCTGTGAAGCGCCCCTCCGCATCGATCGCCGCCACAGCCGTCCCGGCCCCCGCGCTAGGGGCCCCGGCCGTACCCCGTCCGGCGCCCGAGCCACGCGCCAGCGTCGCCACCCCCTGCTTCCGTTCGCGGTCGGCCGACTTGCTGGCGGATCGTCCCATCTTCCCGTCTCCTCTGCCTTCCCTCGAGCCGTCCCTGGCGCCCCCTCGAAGGGCCCGTTCAGCGTTTCCCGCAGACTCCGCAGCGTACGCCCGCCCGGG
>JAUJNA010000003.1:126682-127972 GCA_030446555.1 Chloroflexota bacterium
GGCCGCGCGGAGCGACAACGGCTACCGCGACTACAGCGAGGACGACGTGTGTCGCCTTCGCATGGTGGTCGCCCTTCGCGGTCTGGGGCTGGAGCTCTCCGAGTCCGGTCGACTCGCCGCCCTCTGCGGGGACGACGAGTGCGACCTCATGGAGGAGCAGCTCCTGGTCCGCATCGAAGAGCGCCGAAAGGAGGTCGCCGCCGCCCGCGCCGAGCTTGATCACCTCGACCGCGAGCTGGGGACCCTGGCACGTGCGATGCGGTCGGGCCGGAGGTCGCCCCTCGCCTGTTGTCCCGAAGGAGGACCCGTATGCGCCCCGACCGAAGCTGTTGCGGCTGCGACTGCGACCCAAGCTGCTGCCCCGGCCCCTGCTGCTAGGGCGGCGTCCTAGCCCTGCTGCTAGGACGGCGTTTTAGCCACTGATTGGGACCGGCTCGTCACCCGACGGGTCGGTCCTACCTAGATGTCGACGCGGAAGGTGTCGCAGTCTCCGGGACGGCCGCCTCGGTAGCCGGTCATGAACCATTCCTGGCGCTGCTCGGCCGAGCCATGCGTCCACGTGTGCGGGTCGACCTGGCCGCCCGTCGCCTCTTGGATCCGGTCGTCGCCGACCGCGGCGGCCGCGCTCAGGGCATCGGCGATCTGCTGGTCGCTGAGTCGCTCCAGGTAGCCGGTCTCGACCGCGTTCGCGGCCCAGACACCCGCGTAGCAGTCAGCCTGGAGCTCGGTGCGGACCGAGCCGCCCTCGGCCCCGGGATCCTGCCGGCCCAGGTCGCCCAGCAGGTCCTGCACGTGATGACCGTACTCGTGAGCGATCACGTAGCCCTGTGAGAGGGATCCGCCCGTCGCACCGAAGCGCGTCTTGAGCTCATCGAAGAAGCCCAGGTCGAGGTAGACGTTGTCGTCCGCGGGGCAGTAGAAAGGACCGGTCGCCGACGACGCCCCGCCGCATCCCGTCTGGACGCTGCTGTCGAAGAAGGTCGTGGTGGCCGGCCGGTAACGGTTCCCCGACTGCGGGAAGGCTTCCTCCCAGTAGGCCTGGATGCTGTTGACGTAGCCGACGATGCGGCAGTCATCCCGCTCGTTCGCGTCCTGGCCGGTCTGGCACTCCTGCGACAGGTCGTTCGCAGGCCCCGACTCGCCGCCGATGGGCTCGTTGATCAGTTGGTCGAGGCCGCCCGCCGACCCGCCGCCGCCCAGGTCCCCTCCGCCGAGCAGCATGATGGCCAGCACGACGACGACACCAACGATCCCGCCACCGCCGCCGAGCGCCATGCCGCGCGACATGCC
>JAUJNA010000003.1:128072-131594 GCA_030446555.1 Chloroflexota bacterium
CGCTGGTTGCGGGCGTGCAGGTAGACGGCGTAGATGAGCCACGTGACGAGCGCCGATGTCTCCTTGGGATCCCAGCCCCAGTAGCGTCCCCAGGCGATGGCCGCCCACCACGAGCCCAGGATGATGAGCGTGGCGAAGATGGGGAAGCCGATGATGACCGCGCGGTAGGCCACCTCGTCGAGCACCTTGTGCGACGGGAGCCAGCGGACCCGGTCGGTCGGTCCCTGGATGAGGTAGCCCACCGCGGCGCCGAAGCTCGTGGCGAAGATGCCGTAGCTGATCATGGCCATCGCCACGTGGACCGTCAGCAGCGGCGCGTTGTCCAGCGCCGGGACGAGCGGCTCGATGGTGGAGGGCAGCGTCGCCGCGTAGCCCACCAGGAACAGCGCCACTCCCAACGGCAGGAAGCCGATGCTGCGGATGGGGTAGCGCCGCTGGAGGAAGAGGTAGCCGCCCACGATGCCCACCGCGAAGGCGATCGAGAACTCGTACATGTTGCCCCACGGCCCGCGGCCCACGATCCAGGCGCGGATGGCCATGGAGACCCCGATGAGCAGGAGGGTCAGCCACGCGAAGGCGCCCGCGATCTCTCCCGCCTGCGAGGTGGCACCGGCCCTGGGCGTTCCTCCGGCCTGCGCTGTCCCACGAACCGACGCCTCGCCCGCCCGCCCGGCGGACCCCGCGCCCGAAGGTCCGCCGAGGGTGACGGAGGTCGACCCCGAGCCCGCGCCCGCCAGTCGCCGCCCCCCGCCCCACAGCACACCTGTGGCGAGACGCTCGCGCGCGGCAAGGACGGTCGTATGGACCACGTGCAGGACGAAGGAGATGGCCAGCGTCAGCGCGCCAGCGTAGAAGAGGTACAGCGACCACTTGGCGAGCGTCATCGGCTCAGACGACCCACGCGACGGTGCTCACGCGACGGCTGCGCCGCCCTCGGGTGGCCGGCCGGTGCGACGCACCACGAGGGGCCCGCGCGATGCGCCAAGGACGTAGCGGGTCCCGCACGCGCGGCACAGCTGCTGACTGGCAGGACGGGTGGTGGAGTCGACCGGGCAGCGGACGGTGAGCTCGGTCCGGTCGATCTCGCACTCGCGCGCGCTCGGGGGGTAGAGGACCGCGTGCTCCTGACAGAACGGGACGTTGGGCGGGAAGAGCGGCTCGCCATCGGCCCCGATGGGCGCCGGGACGGGCTCCACTTCCGCGACCCGCACCCGGCCACGCCGGCGGTGCCAGAGGTACCACAGATTCATGAGCACGACGAGGCTCAGGATGGGACCCACGACGCCGAGGATCAGCAGCAGCGGCAGCATCGCGATCACCGAGTCCCACTCGGGGACGATCAGCGTCTGGAGCCACTCCAGGAACGAGGTCCAGGGGTCGTTCACGGTCCCATGATAGTCCGCGGCGGGTCCGCGCCCCCCGGCCGGTCAGGCGCTGCGGCGCCGCGGGTTGCCGCGTTTCCGCGTCGCGCCACGGCCGGGACGCCACGGTTCGCGCGGGTGCTCCTCTGCTGCCGGCGATGGGGGGCGAGGCGGAGGACGGGAGTGGCCCAGGGACATCGGGCGGCGCTGCTGCACCGCCCCGGGCTGCACCACCCCCTCCGGCCGCTCGAGCCGAAGCCGCAGCCAGTCGAGCCGGCGCGTCAGGGCTCCCAGATGACGCGCGCGATCCGCCAGTGACCGGTCGTCCGTGACCACGGCGGTCCGGCCCCGATCGGCGAAGGGAAGCGCGGCGACGAGCTCGAGGATCGCCCCGTCGCCGTCGATGCGACCGGAGTGGTGGACCTCCACTCCCGGCGCGACCCGGCTGCGTCGCGCCTGTCCCGGGCTGGGATGGCCGTCGAGCATGACGATGCCGCGGCCGCCCGCCGGCAGCGTGGCGCGGAGCCGCGGGAGCAGCCACGCCAGGCCGCTGCCGTCGCGCCCCCCGCGGACGCGATGCAGCAGGTTGTCGCCATCCACGATGAGGAGGAGCAGCTCGTCATCGTCGCGCGTCACGGGCGCCCGACTACCATCGGCCTGTGCTGCTCCTCGTGGATCTGGACGGCGTCGTCTATCGCGGCTCGACGCCCGTCCCGGGCATGGCGGCGCTCCTGGAGCGGCGCGTGGCGGCGGGCGACACGGTGATCTACGTCACGAACAACTCGCGCTGGCATCGCGACGAGTATCACGCCCGACTGATGGGGATGGGTGTGCCCGCTCGGGCCGACCACATCGTGACCGCGGCGCGCGCCACCGCGCTCGTCCTGGCCGACGGCGAGGCCCGGCCGCTCACCATGGTCTTCGGGGGTCCGGGCCTGGCGCGGGAGCTGCGCGACGCCGGCCTTCGGACGGTGGCGCCGACGGACCGAGGACTGGCCGCCGAGCCCGGCGCCGTGGTGGTGGGCGTCGACTTCAGCCTCTCCTACGCACGCCTGAGCACGGCTGCCGAGGCGGTGCGCCGTGGCGCCCGCTTCATCGCCACGAACCGCGATCCGGTCTATCCCGCGGCTGAGGGTCTGCGGGCCGGTGCCGGAGCGATGGTGGCGGCACTCGCCGTCGCGGCGGGCAGGGAGCCCGACATGGTGGTGGGCAAGCCGGAGCCGCGGCTCTTCCGGGCGGCTGCCGAGTCGGTCGGGGAGGCGGCGGAGCATGCCATCGTGATCGGTGACTCGCTGGTCACGGACATCGCGGCCGCCAGGGCGGTCGGCGCGCGTTCGGTGCTGATGCTGACGGGGGTCACGACACGGGCGGGGGCCCAGGCGGCCCCGCCGGACGCTGGCCCCACCGCGATCGCGGCCGATGCCGCCGAGCTGGGGTCGCTCCTGGAGGAGCTGGCAAGGGCCTGAGCGGACGGGCCATCCGCGATCAGCTCACCCCCCGCCGGACCATCGTTCGTTCCTCGCGGACCTTCGAGCCAAGCCGCTGGTAAGTGGCCGCCGCCACGATGCGGAGGTCGGTAGCTGGGCCGCTGCCGTCGCTCCATCCCGCCTCTTCGAAGGAACCGGTATGCCCTCACGTGCGCACAGTTCCCGACCCACCGGCGGTCCCGCCCTTTCCAGGCTGCTCGTGGTGTCGATCCTGGCCGTGGTGATCATCGGCCTGGTCGTCCCCGCGGTCGGCGCTGGGAGGGAGGCGGTCCAGCGCGATGGCTACATGGGCATCGCTCAGGAGAGCGAACCGCTGGCATGTCCGCCGCCACCGAGCCCCACGCCCAGCCCGAGCCCCACGCCCAGTCCGGCGCCCACGCCCACGCCGAGCCCGGTCGAGCCGTCGCCGAGCCCGGTGGACCCCTCGCCCAGCTCTGTGGAGCCCTCGCCGAGCCCGGTCGAGCCGTCGCCGAGCCTCGTCACCGCTTCGCCGGACGCATCCACGCCCACGCCCGACCCTGGATCACCATCGCCGGAGCCAGCGATCGGGGAGCGCGCTCCAGCGCGACTCGCAGCAGACGAGACGCTCTCACCCGACCCGGCCGTGACGCCCTCACCCGACCCGGTGCCCACGGATACGCCGACGCCTGAGCCGGTGCCCACCGATACGCCGA
>JAUJNA010000003.1:131694-139021 GCA_030446555.1 Chloroflexota bacterium
GACCCGGTGCCCACGGATACGCCGACGCCTGAGCCGGTGCCCACCGATACGCCGAACCCCGAGCCGACCATGACGCCGAGCGCCGCCCCGACCATCACGCCGAGTCCCGCGCCCACCCCCATCCCGACGCCGTACCGCCCGCCCGGGGTCGACCTCAGTCACTGGAACGACGGTGTCTCCTTCTCCGTGCTGAAGGCGGCGGGCATCGTCTTCGCGTTCGCCAAGGCGAGCCAGGGCACGACCATGGTCGATGCCGACTACGCTCGGTACCGCGCCGGCGCTGCTCGTCACGGCGTCCATTTCGGGCCGTACCACTTCTTCGACTACAACCGCGACGGCCTCGCCCAGGCGCGGCACTTCCTCGCCACGGTCGATGCGACGGGCGGCTTCCAGGGACTGCTGCCGCCGGTGGTCGACGTGGAGTGCCTGTCGGTGCTGGGAAGTCCGCCGCGCTCCTATGCACGAGCCCAGCTGCGGGTCATGGTCGACGAGCTCTATGCGCGGACCGGCCGCAGACCGATCATCTACACGTCGGCGTCGATGTGGTCGCGTGTCATGGGCACGGACACCTCGTTCGGCGCGAATCCGCTGTGGGTCGCCTGCTGGGGCTGCAGCAAGCCCGTGCTGCCCACCGGCTGGTCCACCTGGTCGTACTGGCAGACAGGCTCGACTCGGTTCGACGGCATCCCGAGCAGGATCGGCACGGACGTCTATCGGGGCACGCTCCAGGGTCTGGGACGTCAGCCGACGCGGCTCCCCACCATCGACGGCGATGCGCCGTTCGCGACCACCCGCGAGGTGACGATGGATCTCACCGGGCGCGACGGTGCCGTCCTCCGTTCGAGCCCGGACGGCGTGGCCTGGTCGGACTGGCGGCCATACCAGCGTCTGGCGGCCTTCACGCTGGGCGAGACCGACGGGGACCAGGCGCTCCATGTCCAGCTCGCCGATGAGCGCGGCGTGACCGCCCCGATCATCAGCGACACGATCACGCTCGACACGACCGCACCAGCCCTGACGGGACCCGCCCCGGCCTTCCGACTCGGTCCGCTCGCCGACGGCGACCGTCCGTTCCCTGTCTCGATCGCATGGGGCGCCAGCGATGCCACCAGCGGGCTGGCGGAAGGGTCCCTCACCGAGGACTGCACTGATGGACCGGTCGTGGTGGCGACCGTGTCGCCTGACCGGATGGGCGCCTCGGACGGGACGGCCGAGTCCGGCCAGACGACGGACCTCTCACTGCCGAACGGCGGCACCTGTATGTTCTCCATCGGCGCGGCAGACGCGGCCGGTCTCACGGCCAGCTCCGCCCGAACCGTCACGGTCACCGCCGTCGACGATACGCCGTCGACCGAGCTCTCCTACACCGGCGCGTGGCAGGCGCGCTCCGTGGCGGGGGCGTGGGGTGGCGGCGTCCACTCGACGTCAGGCCCGAGGCGCCGGGCCCGGCTCGTGTTCGAGGGCACCCACGTCGCTCTCGTCTCGGCCATGGGCCCGGCACGGGGACGGGCGCGCATCTTCCTGGACGGTGCGAACGCAGGGACGGTGGATCTCTATGCCCCGGCCTTCAGTGGTCCGTCGGTCGTCTTCTCGATGCCGGTCCCGGATGGCGGCCAGCACATCCTGGAGGTGCGTGTGCCGGGCACGAAGCACCTGGACGCGACGGGATCCCGCGTGGACATCGACGCCTTCCTGGTGATGCGCCCCTGATCGGTCGCGGTGGACGCGCGGGGTGCTAGGACGTGGCGGAGAGCGCTGGTTCTCCGGCCGCGAACGCATCGAACGCCGCCAGCAGACCCGCCCGCACGGTCTCATCGTGGTGCAGGAATGCCACCTCGAGCGCTCGCCGGTCCATCGCCCAGAGCTCGCGCAGCGTCATGCCCAGGATCGTGACGGCACGCTCGTACTCGCGCACCAGCGTGAGGTCGCTGACGGTGCGGTCGTCCGTAGAGAGCGTCACCGGGACACCGCGCCGCAGCAGGCGGGGGAGGGGATGGTCCCTCAGTCGCGGGAACATCCCGGCCTGGATGTTGCTCGTGGGGCACAGGTCGAGCGTCACGCCTCGCTGCATCAGCTCCTCCTGGAGTGTTTCGTCATCAGCGGCCGGAGCGCCGTGCGCGATCCGCCATGGTCCGAGCGACAGCGCGCGGCGGACCTGGGCCGCGCCTCCCCACTCCCCGGCGTGGAGGGTGATGCCGAGGCCCACCTCGCGGGCGATGTCGAAGGCCGCCGCGTGGCGGAGCGGATCGGCGAACGCCTGCTCCGGCCCGGCCAGGTCGAAGCCGGTGAGGCCTCGATCGAGCAAGCCCGCCGCCGCGCGCGCGACCTCCACGTTCCTCTCGGGCGCGTGCGACCGTAGGGCCACCGCGATCAAGCGCACCGTGACACCGGTGGCCCCAGCGGCCGATGCGCAACCGGAGACGACCGCTTCGATGCCGCCCTCCAGCGGGAGCCCGCCATCGGTGTGCAACGCCGGCGCCCACCGGATCTCGACATATCGCGTGGTGTCGGTGGCGACATCCTCCACCAGCTCCCGGGCGACCCGCTCGAGCGAGACCTCGTCCTGCATCAGTCGGATGGGCAGGTCGAACGCCCGCAGCAGCTGCGCCTGATCGGAGCAACGCTCCGGCGCCACGAGCCGCTGCCGCATGCCCCCGAGGTCGAGGTCGCCCTCCGGTAGACCCCGCCGCGCGGCGATCTCGAGGGCCGTGGCGGGTCGCAACGAGCCGTCGAGGTGGAGGTGCAGCTCGGCCTTGGGCATGCGAGCCAGCAGGTCGAGTGTGGCCGCAGGCAAGGGGGGCGTGGCGGGCTCGGCCATCTCCTGCGATGGTAGCGGCGTGACCACGATGCGCCGGGTCTCCAGCGGCCTGCGGACGGCGGTCTGGCTGGGCCTCCTGGCGCTCGTGGCGGTGGGCGGGGCGGGGTTGATCGTGGGGGTCGACCCTCCGCCGACGGACGCCCGGCGCCCGGAGCTGACGGCCCGCGGTGACCAGCGCTTCGCCCGAGCCGCCCCCGCCCTCCAGGACACCGTGACGGGCCTCTCGGAAGAGGCGGATGCGCTCGCTGCAGCGGCACGTTCGGCCAGCCGTGGGCTCCGCGCGCTGGATCCCGGCGCCGCCCGTGACGGCGTGCGCCAGGGTGAGGCGGCACTCCAGGCGGTCGATGTCGCGGGCCAGGAGATGACGGCAGCGCACGAGGCTCTCCTGACGGCGATCGATGGAGCCGCCCTGGGCACCAGCAACCAGGCGCGCCTGGCCGCCGCGCTCGATGCCGAGTCAGCCATGGAGACGCTGCCCGAGGCCTGGTCCCGGGTGGTCGCCGCCGTCTCCCGCGCAGCGGCGATGCTCGACGCACTCGAGCGCCACGACGAGGCGATCGCCGCGGCGACCGAGGCAGCGAGGGAGGCGGCGACCGGCGCTCCCGACGGGGGAGGGTATGTACCGGCGCTCGGGTCGCTCGACGCCGCGTCCGCGCAGCGCGCGGCCATCGCGGCCCTGCGCGATGGGGTCCCCCAGGGCTCGGACACGCCGGCCCTGGACGACTGGCTCGCGCGCGCCGGGGCGCACGACGATGCCCTGCGGCGGCTCTACGAAGCGCTACAGGCGTCCGGTGGCCGGTCCACCGACGCGACGGCGGCCGCGCAGCGGGAGGTGGAGGCCCTGCAGGGGGCCCTTCCGGTCGGCCGCGAGGTCTTCCTCGCCATGGTCACCGAGATGACCGAGCCCGGGCTCACCGAGGCGCTGGTCGCCATCGAGCAGGCCCGGGGCATCATGCGCGACGCGGAGGTGGCGCTAGACTGACCCGGCTGCCACCACATCCCCGTCGGGCAGCCCGCGGCCGCCTTGCGCGGCCCGACGCTCGCCGACACGCCGCCGCCGGTGTTCATCATGCCGGCCCGCGCGCCGAGCCCTCCAGGAGTCCATGTCCCATGCAGACCCGAGTCATCACCGCCCGGCCCTGGGAGATCGAGGCGGATGTCGTCGCTCTGCCGATCACCAGCGACGAGCCGTCCGACGAGCTGTTCGCCGAGCTCGACCGCCGGGTGGCGGGCGCCTTCGGAGCGTATCGCCGGGTGGGCGATCTCGATGGCAAGGCGTGGCGCTCTGCGCTCGTACCGAGCGACAGCGAAACGGGGGCCGACTGGCTCCTCGGCATGGGCGTGGGCCCGGCCGCTGAGCTGAGCCGTGTCACGGCGCCGCGCTTCGGGAGTGCCGTCGCACGTCGCCTGATCGGCCTTTCGGTGCGACGACTCGCCGTCTGGCTGCCGGCGTCCGTGGCCGTGAACGGGTCGCTCGATGCGGCAGCGATCGTGCAGCTCGTCGCGCGCGGCATCGTCGAGGGCACGGCGGACCCGTACGCCATCTACCGCGAGGACGTGGACCGGGAACTGCCGCCACGGCTCGACGAGCTCGTGATCGCGGTGGGGGACGGACACGGCGACCTGGCCGAGCTTGGCCGGGCCGCCGAGCGAGGCGTGATCATCGGGGAGGGCAGCAACCGCGCCCGCCGCCTCGCGCAGCGCTCCAGCAACGACGTGAGCCCCGATGTCCTGGCCGACGAGGCGAGCGCCATCGCCTCCGAGTTCGGCCTGGAGGCCACGATCCTGGGACCCGAGCAGGCCGCCGAGCTGGGCATGGGCATGTTCCTCGCCGTGGGCCGGGGGAGCGACAACCCGCCCCGGTTCATCGCGCTTCGCTCGGGCAACACCGGCGAGACGGACGCTGGGGGCCGACTGCTGGCCATGGTCGGCAAGGGGGTCACGTTCGACTCCGGGGGCATCTCCCTCAAGCCGTCCGAGCGGATGGAAGAGATGAAGATGGACAAGACCGGCGCTTGCACGGTCCTGGCCGCCATCGCCACCGTCGCCCGCCTCGCGCCCGGCATGCCCTTGATGGCCGTCGCGCCGGCGGTCGAGAACATGCCCGGTCCGCACTCGACGAGGCCCGGTGACGTCATCCGGGCCATGAACGGCAAGGTCGTGGAGGTCAACAACACCGACGCCGAGGGGCGCCTCATCCTGGGCGACGCGCTGACCTGGGCCGAGCAGCAGGGGGCGACCCACCTCGTCGACGTCGCGACCCTCACCGGCGCGGTGGAGCGGGCGTTCGGCAAGCTGGTCACCGGCGGGTTCGGCACGCCCCAGGAGTGGTGGGACGAGGTCGCAGCGGCCGGTGAGCGTCAGGGCGAGCGCCACTGGCAGATCCCCCTCGTCGACGAGTACCGCGCCGACATGGAGAGCTGGTACGCCGACTTCCAGAACTCCTCCTCGCCCGAGGGATCGCTCGTGAAGAGCGGCCTCTTCCTGCGCGAGTTCGTCACCCGGCCGTGGGTACACCTGGACATCGCCGGGACGGCCTACCTGCGCAAGAACATGCCCTGGGCCGCTCGCGGGGCCACCGGCGTCTCCCACGCCACGCTCGTGGAGCTCGCCCTCGCCGGAGCGTAGGGCCGTCAGATGCCGGTCGTGGCGCTCATCGCTGCCACCTCCGGGGCGCTGCTCGGCGCAGTGGCTGACCGGTTGGCGGCGCGCTGGCCGGCGCACGAGGCGGCGGGCGTACGTCCCGTCGACTGGCGCACCGCGGTCGTGGTCGTCGGTGGGGCGCTCGCGTACCCCGCCCTGCTCGTCCGCTGGAGCGATGCGCGCGACGTCGCCGTGCTGGCGGTCTACCTGGCCGCCCTCGTCATCCTCCTCGCCACCGACCTGGACCAGAAGCTGCTGCCCGACGCGATCACCTTCCCGCTCATCGGCTTCTCCGCCGTCGTGCTCTTCCTGGGCTGGGATCCATTGCTGGCCGGCAAGGAGCTGGGCATCGTGAGCGGGCTGGCCGCCGGGGTGGGAGCTCCGCTGTTCCTGGTCGCGACCGACCGGCTTCTGGGCGGTGGCCTCGGGGTGGGCGACGTCAAGCTGGCCGTCAGCCTTGGATTGATGTCGGGCGTGAGCCGCCTCTTCACGGGCTTCCTCATCGCCTCGGCCGCGTCGTCGCTGGTGCTGCTGGTGCTTCTCGTGGCGCGCCGCATCGGGCTCCGGTCCGCCATCCCGTTCGGCCCCATCCTCATCTGCGGAGGGATCATCGCCGCGCTGCTGCCGTGAGGCGTGCGCGCGGGCGCCTTCCGAGCGGGTGCCTTCTGCGAGGCGTGCGGATCCGTCTTGCAGAGCGGCCCGTCGGCCGCCTATGATGCCCCGCAGCCGGAGCCGTGTCGGCGTACGCCATCCGCGGAGGAGGATCCGGCGGGTGGAGCGACCGCATGCCGGAGTGGGCAAGGAGCAGCCTGCGGACGATGCGTGCCTAGATGATCAGCCGCCACCGGATATCGGCCGTGCGTGTCCTGGTGACGACCCTCCTGACGATCCCCCTTCTGCTTCCTGCGGGGATCGCGGTCGCGCCTGCCTCCCCCGCCCGTGCTGACGACCTTGACGCTCGCATCGCTGCGTCGCGGCAGCGGCAGCAGGACCTGCTGCGCTCGATCGATCGCAACAAGGACCTGGTGGAGCAGCTGCGCGCGGACCAGGACCTGGCGGACCTGGCCCTCGAGGGCAGCGCCTCTCGGCTGGATGGGATCAACATCGACCAGGCGGCCGTGCGCGAGGAGGTCCAGGCGGCGACCGACGCGCTCCGTCGGGTCGAGGCTCGTCACGAGGCCCTTGTCGCCGAGCTCGGCCAGCTCGACTGGACCATGGCCCTGCTCGAGTCGGAGATGGCCCAGGGGGAGAAGGATCTGGCGGCCCGCCGCAACCAGCTCGGCGAGCGGCTCGCGGATGCCTATCGCACCGGTCAGACCAGCCTCCTGGAGCAGGTCCTCGACTCGGGCTCGTTCACCGATGTCCTGACCGACGTTGACGCGCAGTTGCGATTCGGTGACCAGGACGTGGAGCTGGCAAAGGCCATCGAGGCCGACCAGGCGGAGCTCGACTCGCTCCGGCGTCTGACGGCCGCCACCCGCTACAACACGGACCAGCTGCGTCTCCAGACGATCGCCACGGAGAAGGAGCTGGCTCTCCGGCGTGAGCGGCTGAAGGCCTCACAGGACCGCTTCGGGAGGATCGAGGCGGAGACGCGACGGTTGCTGCAGCAGCAGCGAGACGAGTACGAGCGCATCTCGTCCGACAAGGGGGACGCCGCGGCCGAGACCGCCGCGCATGAGGCCGCAGAGGACCGGCTTGCCAGCGAGATCTCGGGTCTCGTCGCTGAGGCTCAGCGAAGGGCGGAGGCGGAACGCCTTCGCCTCGAGCAGCTCGAGCGCGAGCGCTTGGCGCGCGAGCGTCTGGCGCGGGAGCGCGCCGAGCAGGCACGGGAACGCGCCGCGCTGGAGCGCGAGCGCGCCGAGC
>JAUJNA010000003.1:139121-176828 GCA_030446555.1 Chloroflexota bacterium
GAGCGCGCCGAGCAGGCACGGGAACGCGCCGCGCTGGAGCGCGAGCGCGCCGAGCAGGCACGGGAGCGCGCCGAGCAGGCACGGGAACGCGCCGAGCAGGCACGGGAACGCGCCGAGCAGGCACGGGAACGCGCCGCGCTGGAGCGCGAGGGCGCTGAGCAGGCACGGGAGCGCGCCGAGCGACAGCGTGAGTCACAGCAGCGCGATCGTCAGAAGCCAGAGCCCCCGAAGCGGCCGGCTCCTCCTCCGCCCAGCCGGGGATCGGGCGTGGTCTCGTGGCCGGTGTCGGGCTATGTCACCCAGGAGTTCGGGTGCACCGGCTTTGCCTGGGAGCCGCCGAGTGGCGGTTGCGCCCACTTCCACGACGGTATCGACATCACCGCTCGGGACGGCACGCCCATCCGGGCCGCGGCGTCGGGCGTCGTGGCCTTCGTCGGCTACAACCCGTACGACAACCCCAGGGATCCCGCCTGGATCGTGGTCATCGGTCACGCGGGCAGCTTGGAGACGAGGTACGCACACCTCCAGTCCCGCTACGCGCCGGGTGTCCGCCGCGGTTCACGGGTGAGCCGGGGACAGATCATCGGCTACATGGGTAACACGGGATACAGCACCGGCACCCACCTCCACTGGGAGGTGCACCGTTACGGCAGGCCGGTCGATCCGCGCTCCCAGCTCTAAAGAGCCAAGGACAGCCGAGACAAGTCTGACCAGGGGTTCACCCGGTGTTGATCGAGCGTTGACCGATCGAGGACATCGGACGCGCGCCGGGCCGGTGTAGGATCGCCCCGTGAAGCGCGTGGTCGCGGTCATCCTCGCGGGCGGGGAGGGTGAGCGCCTGTCGCTCCTGTCGGCCGTTCGCGCGAAGCCGGCCGTCCCGTTCGCGGGCAAGTACAGGATCATCGACTTCACGCTCAGCAACTGCGTCAACTCGGACATCGACGACGTCGTCGTCCTGACGCAGTACGATCCGCGGTCCCTCAACGACCATCTGGGCGCTGGTCGGCCGTGGGATCTGGACCGGACCTCCGGCGGCATCCGTGTGATGCAGCCGTACATCGCGCGGAACCGACCCACCGAGTGGTACCGCGGCACGGCCGATGCCGTCTACCAGAACCTGGAGTCGCTGTCCCGGTCCGGTGCGGACACCATCCTGGTGCTGGCCGGCGACCACATCTACAAGATGGACTACCAGCCCTTCGTCCAGGCGCATCGCCGGCGACGCGCCGATGTGACGGTCGCGGTGAAGCGCGTGCCGCTGGGCGACGCGCAGCGCTTCGGCATCCTCGCCCTTGGTGACGATGACGAGGTCGTGGAGTGGCAGGAGAAGCCACGCGCCCCCAAGAGCGACCTCGCCAGCCTGGGCATCTACGTCTTCACCCGGCGCGCCCTCGAGACGTGGCTCACGGAGGGGCGCGCCGACTTCGGCAGGCACGTCATCCCGGCCATGCTCGACGGCGGTGCACGCGTCTTCGGCTACGCCTTCGATGGCTACTGGCAGGATGTGGGCACGGTCGAGGGCTACTGGCAGGCCCACATGGAGCTGCTGGAGGACCATCCGGCCCTGGACCTGTACGACCGCGACTGGGTGGTCCACACGCGGTCCGAGGAGCGAGCCCCGGCGCGCATCGGCTCCACGGCCAACGTGCACCGCAGCCTGGTCAGCCATGGCTGCCAGATCGCCGGCACGGTCGAGCGCTCCGTGCTGTCGCCCGGCGTGCGCATCGATCCGGGCGCCGTCGTCCGGGACAGCGTCGTCATGTTCGACTGCGTCGTCCGGGCGGGCGCGGTCGTGGACCACGCCATCCTCGACAAGGAGGTCTCGGTCGGGCCGAACGCGGTCGTGGGCACCGGCAGCAATGACCGTCCCAACACGCTCGAGCCGGAGCGGCTGGCCTCGGGCCTCACCGTCGTGGGCAAGCGCGCCGTCATCCCGGCCGGCATGCGCATCGGTCGCAACGTGCGCGTCGACGAGGGCGTCAAGGCGGCCGATTTCCGATCCACGCGCTCCGTACGCACCGGCGGCACGGTGCACCGTCGGACATCCTCACGAGATGGCGCAGCCAGCGGCGCGGGTGGTGCCGTCGCGGGATCCGCGGCCGCGTCGTCACGCAGGTAGGTGGATCCGGCCGGCATCGACGCCTGGCTTTCGGACATGGGCGTCGAGCCCGTCGAGCGGGTGGAGCGGGAAGGGGTCGTCAGCTGGGACCTGATCCTGGATGCCCGACGGCGCCACGACATCCGCGTCACCCTCATCCTGGACCCCGCGCTGGCGCTGGTGGCCTGGGTCCACTACGCGCCGCCACTGAACGACTCCTTCCGCAAGAGCTACCACCGCTTCCTGCACTGGAACGACGAGCTTCTTTTCGCCAAATTCGCGCTGTCGCAGGACGAGCGGCCCGTGCTCACCAGCGAGCTGCCGCTCGATCGCCTCGATGCCGATACGCTGGGCCTGACCGTGGCGCGTCTCCTGGCCATCTGCGACCTGCTGCTCGATGACTCCGTGGCCTGGCTCTGGCCGGGCGCGAAGCGGGCGCCGGATCCGGGGCGGCCCTCGAGACAGGCGGCGCTGCTCGAGCGCTACGCGGGGCGCCTCCGCGAGCTGACGCCCACGGAGATTGAGGAGGCCTGAGCGCAGAGCCGAGCCGACGCCTGAGCCCAGAGCCGAGCCCGGCGGCCGCTGCGCTACACTCGGCCGACCGGCGGCCCGTCCCTGCGCCACCGTCCGCGGAGGAGCCATCCGAGGGGTGGTCGAACAGGTGCGCATGCAACGCCAACGTCCGTCGAGGGCGACCCTGACGGGAGAGTCGGCTGACGTCTATTTCGCGCGCGCGGAGGAGATCCTCGCGGCAGAGGGCCTCGATCCACTCGTCGTGATGGAGATCTTCTCGCGTCACGAAGGGGTCCTGTGCGGCGTGGACGAGGCCAAGGTGCTGCTGGCGCATGTGCTCGGCGAGGCGCCGCCGCAGGAGGCGGTGGTAGAGGCTCTCTCGGACGGTGATGCGTTCACGCCCAAGGAGGTGGTGTTGCGCATCCGGGCGCGCTATCGGGCCTTCGGACTCTACGAGACCGCGATCCTGGGCATGATCGCCCAGTCGAGCGGGTGGGCCACCGCGGCGCGTCGGTGTGTCGACGCGGCGGCGCCGCAGCCGGTCATCAGCTTCGGCGCCCGCCACGTTCACCCGGACATCACCGACACGCTGGACTATGCCGCGATCGTGGGAGGCTGCGTGGGCGCATCCACGTCGGCCGGTGCTCGCCTCGCCAGCCTGAGTCCGACCGGGACGATGCCCCATTCGCTGGTGCTCATCTTCGGCGACACGGTCCGTGCCGCGGAGGCCTTCGACCGGGTGCTCTCGGTGGACGTGCCGCGGATCGTGCTGGTCGACACGTTCCGCGACGAGGCCGAGGAGGCGCTGCGGGTCGCCCATGCGCTGGGGGACCGCCTCTACGGCATCCGCCTCGACACGCCGGCCGAGCGGGGGCGCGTGACCGCCGACCTCGTGCTCGAGGTGCGGGCGCGACTCGACCAGGCCGGCTACCGCCACGTGCGCATCATCATCAGCGGCGGCCTCGACCCCGAGCGCATCACCTATTTCAAGGATGCCGGGGCGCCCGTCGACTCCTTCGCCGTGGGTGGCTACATCAGCGGCGCCACGCCCATCGACTTCACGGGTGACCTCAAGGAGGTCGACGGCCAGCCGATCGCCAAGCGGGGCCGCATCCCGGGTGTCACGCCCAGCCCGCGCCTCGAACGGGTGGACCTGACCGCTTGGCGGGCCAGCTAGCGACCCATGGCTCCCGGCCGCCTCGCGGCCCTCGCTCGCGGGCGAGGGAACACCAGCCGTGGCAGCATGGGGCGATGGCCGGACAACCAACGCCCGAGGAGCAGGGGTCAGTCTCACGACGCGATGAGGAGGCGCTCCTCCGCGAGGAGCTGGCCGAGCGGGAGACGGCCTACGGGCTCCTCCAGCGGGGGACCGCCCTGATGCGGCGCGGGCACAACGCCCAGGCGGCGGTGATCCTGGAGCGAGCGGCTCGCCTGGAGCCCGGCAAGGGCTCCATCGTCGAGGCGCTGGGCCGCGCGTACTACAACAGCGGCCAGCACGCCCGGGCCGTGGAGGCGTTCCAGGCGCTCCTGGAGATCGACCCGTCGGCCGCGTACGGCCACTTCGGCCTGGGCCAATCGCTGAAGCAGGTGGGCCGACGGACCGAGGCGCGCACGCACCTGCGCCTCGCCTGCGCCCTGGCGCCCGACTCGCCTCTCTATCGCGAGGCGCTGGGACGCCTATGACCGACCGACGGGGGCGCGGCGTCGCGATGGGCCTGGCGGCGGCCCTCGCCGTGGTCCTGGCAGTGCTGACCATCGTGGCGGTGCTCTCCCCGCCGGGGCCGTCGGCCGGTCCCGGCCCCTCGGGCTCGTTGACGGCCGGTGGACCCCCGTCCGCGCCGCTCTCCGCCGGGCCCTCCACATCGCCCGGCGCGCCAGCCGGCGGAAGCCCATCGTCCATCGTCGCACCCACCGCCGGCCCGTCCGCGTCACCCGATGCGGCGGCACCCAGGCCGCCCCAGCGGTCCCGTCCCCCCCGAGCCTCGGCTCCCGCGACGGAGGAACCCACCCGCCGGCCGCGTCGATCACGGGAGCCGACGGCGTCCCGGGAGGCCACCCCGACCGAGGCGCCCACCGCCTCGCCCATCCCCACGACGGCTCCCGCGAGCGGCGAGGCCTCGATCCGCTTCGTCGACATGGGCCTCGACAGCTTGGTGGCCGAGAGCCCGCGCCGAAGACTGCTGACCTTCCGCTCGGAGGGCTCCGGGACGGTCCGTGCGACCCTGTCCGATGTCACCGCGGGAAGGGCGCGGCTCTGCCTCTGGCGGGGCGACGCCGACACCGTGGAGGACGAGCAGTGACGAGAGATGAGCCGCGGCTCGCTCACCGCTGCCGCTCCTGGCGGGCCCACCACGTGGACCGTCAGTGCCATCACGGCGGAGGGCCTGGACGTGCCGGCGGTCGATCTCACGCTCACCTTCCCCTCGGCTGCGCCATCCGTGACCATCGACGGCTTCCGTTTCCAGGGCACCGCCTTCCCGGAGTACAACGGCTTCACGGCGGTCGTTCGCGCCGAAGCCGACGGCACCCTGGCGCTGGGCGCCCGATGGCGCGGCGGGGCGCAGCCCTACAGCCTGCGCATCTAGGACGCGGCGACCGGCGCAACGGTCGATGAGCAGAGCGGCGACGCGGACTCGGTCAGCCAT
Organism: Chloroflexota bacterium; assembly: GCA_030446555.1. GTDB lineage: Bacteria > Chloroflexota > Limnocylindria > Limnocylindrales > CSP1-4 > Palsa-1032. The sequence continues at coordinate 144,378 of JAUJNA010000003.1, forward strand.
GACTCGACGGTCGCCGGACCGGCGTCCTACCGCATCCGGCTCCAGAACCAGGTGGAGGTGGCCGAGCAGGACTTCCTCCTCAGCGGCACCATCGCATGGCCAGGAGGCCGGTAGGGCGCGCCTCCGCGGATGCTCAGCCGACGTGTAGCTCACCGCGGGCCGTCAGGCGATCGAGCCAGAACAGGCCGGCGATCGACTTCGCATCGTCGATGAGCCCGGCTTCCGCCATCTCCACCGCTCGGCCGACGGGCACGCGCGAGAGGTGCAGCCGCTCGTCGGTGCCCGGGCCCGCGTACCCCGCGATGGGCTCGAGATCCGTGGCCAGGTAGAGGTGCATCTCCTCGGTCGCGAACCCGGGCGCGGTGAAGAAGCGTCCCAGGAGGCGCCAGGTGGCTGCGCGGTAGCCGGTCTCCTCCGCCAGCTCACGGGGCGCGGCACGGTCGGGGGCTTCGATCGAGCCATCGGCTAGCCGGTCCAGCGTCCCGGCCGGGATCTCCAGGAGCACCCGACCGACCGGGGTCCTGAACTGGCGCACCAGGAGCACGTCGCCGTCCACGATGGCGAGGATGGCCACGGCACCCGGGTGCTCCACCACGTCGCGTGTCCGGAGCTCGCCCTGGGCATCCTCTATCGTGTCGGTCCGGAAGGTGAGGTAGCCGCCGCGGTGGATGACCCTGCTCTCGACGGTGCTCTCGAGCAGTTCCGCGTCGTCCACGCAGCCGAGTATGGCGGACCTCCGGCCGAGTAGGGCGCACCCCCTGGCGTTGCCTGCGCGCACAGGGTCCTGGTACGACTTTCCCATAGCATGTCGCCAGTGGTCACACCTAGGGTCTTCCCAGCGAGCGACGCGCTCGGAGTGACCTAGTGCCGTCCGTGCCGGGAAGGGCTCGCGCCACGCCCAACGGAGAGTGCCCATGTCATCGATCAAGAAGCTCGTCTTCCGACTCGTCGTCCTGTCCTCCTTCGTGCTCGTCTTGGCGGCCCCCTTCCGCTGGAACGCCTGACCACCGACCGGGGGTGCCGACGAACGGCGCCCCTGGGGGCGGACGGGGTCGCGGGCAGCGCCTGACCCACCGTGCTGCTGCTCTACTTCGTCGCTGCCGGCGTGCTCGTAGGGCTCCTGCTCGGCGGGCGACCGGCCTCGCTCGCCGAGGTGCGCTTCCGTTGGTGGGCCGTCGCACTGGCCGGCCTGGGCTTCCAGCTGCTGCTCTTCTCCGAGCCCCTCGCGAGCCATGTGGGAGATGCTGGGCCGCTGCTCTACACCATCTCCACCGCGGTGGTGCTCGCGGCGCTGCTGCGGAACCTCCGGCTGCCTGGCTTTGCCATCATCGCCGCCGGAGCGGCACTCAATCTGGCGGTGATCGTCGCCAACGGTGGCCGGATGCCGGCTGATCCGGCCGCATTCGCGGCACTCACCGGCCAGCCGGCGGTGCCGACCGATCGCTTCAGCAACTCACAGATCGCCTCGCCGGACACGCTGCTCGCCTTCCTGGGCGACACGATGGTGCTGCCGCGCCCGCTGCCCTTCGCCAACGTCTTCTCCATCGGCGACCTGCTCATCGGGCTCGGCGCGGCGTCCTTCATCGTCCGCGCGATGAGGCGTCCCGTCGGGGACATCGACCCGCGCGATGGGACGGCACACGTGAGGGCAGCCAGCCGGTAGCCTCTGGTACGGTTCCCCCGCCAGGAGGTCATCCCCACGTGCCACAGATGGATCTCGTCGGCTGGATCGTCGTCGGGCTCATCGCCGGGCTGCTCTCGGGCCTCGTCTTCGGTCACCGCACGGCTCGTGGGTGCCTGCCGAACCTCTTGATCGGCGTGCTGGGTGGGATCGTCGGTGGCTATCTTGCGCGGGAGCTGCTTGACGTCGATCAGACGGTCGGCTTCATCGCCGCGGTGGTGGTGGCCTTCGTCGGCGCGGTCATCGTCCGCCTCATCCTGGCGATCGTCGCGCCCACCGACCGCCGCTAGACGTTCGGTGCGATCGCGCATCGGCGTCGTCTCCGACACGCACCTGCCGCGTTTCGGGCGGCGCCTACCACGAGCCCTCGTCGCGGGGATGCGCACCGCGAGCGTGGATTCGATCCTCCATCTCGGGGACTGGACCGATCGGCTCGTGCTCGACCAGCTGTTGGAGATCGCCCCCACGGACGGCGTGGCCGGCAACAATGACCCTCCCGAGCTGGGGGAGCTGCTGGGCCACCGCAAGGTCATCGACATCGCTGGGGCTCGCTTCGGCTTGACCCACGGCCACGCGGGCCGCGGCCGCTCCACGCCACAGCGGGCGCTCCGGGCGTTCCATGACGTGCCCGACCTGGACGCCATCCTCTTCGGTCATAGCCACATCCCGCTCCTCGAGCGGCTCGACGGCGGTCGGTGGCTCATCAACCCGGGCTCGCCCACCGACCGGCGGCGACAGTCACGCTACACGTGGGTCCTCATGGAGCTGGTCGACGGGCGGATCGCCCGCGCCGAACTGAACGCCTATGACGATCGGTCGGCCTGAGTCCCGGTCACCCATCCGCGCCGCGTTGCTGGACGTCACGGACCGTCTCGCCGAAAGTACCCCCAGGCCCCTTGACGCGAGTACCGGTCCGGTCCACGATCGTCATGCGCTGGGATCTGCCAGGCTCCCTGCGCGGACCCGGTCGCAGTCCGGGCAGCCGCTCCCTCGTCCCTCCGCTCGGTCACCCACAAGGACGCGAATGTCTCGACCGTTCTTTTCTGTGCTCTTCTCCGGCCTGCTGGCGGTCGCCGTGGTCGCGGCACCGGCGGCCGTCGTGGCCGCGCCCCCCACGGCGTCGGTCCACGGACCAGCCTCCGCCGAACCGGGCCGCACGGTCGCGCTCACCGTACGTCTCCCCGGTGACGTCGCGGCCATCGACGGTCGTGTCCTCATGGCGCCCGGCGCAGCGGAGCTGCTCGGGGTGGCCCCCGTCGGCGGCGGTACCGCGTTCCGGCCGGTGGAGGGGCGCGGGGGCTCGGCCTTCGGTGCCTACGGCCTGCGCGCCGTGGGCGGCCAGACCATCGTGCGGCTCGTCCTCGTGCCGCTTCGGGCGGGCGAGCTCCAGGTGCGTGTCGCCATCGATGCCGCCGCCGATCGCCTGGGACGCCGCCTCGCGGTGACGGGCGGCGACCGACTCACGATGCTGCGCATCGGGGGCGGCTCGCGCGTCCTGCGCGCGCCACTCCCCACGGGCCGGACGGTGCCCAGCCGCGCGGCCGGGCCGGCACGCGAGCTCTTCCGCGGCGGTCGTATCGACCGGCGTGACCTGGACGGCGTCCGTGCTGGCTGGGAGGCGGCTCGGGAGAGGGGCAGCATCTGCGGAGGCGACGCGCTCGAGGACGTCAACCAGGACGGCTGCGTCGACATCACGGACGTGCAATCGATGCTGGCCTCGAGCGGTGACCGGACGAGCAGCGGCGGGACGAGCAGCGCCGGGACGAGCAGCGACGGCCCTGCCGCCACCTCGGCCGGGCGCATCTTCACGGTCGTGAGCGCCGCCGACACGCCCGACGCCGCGCCCGGCAACGGCGTGTGTGCCGACGCCGATGGCGCCTGCACGTTGCGCGCCGCGATCACCGAGGCCGATTACCTCATCGGCGAGGACCACATCGCCTTCTCGCTTCCGGGTCCGGCTCCTGCGGTGATCCAGCTGACTGGCCGGCTGCCCATCATCAGTGCGCGGAGCGGCGGCGTGGTCATCGACGGCTACACCCAACCGGGCAGCCGGACGAACGACGCATCGGTGGGATCCAACGCCATCCCTGGCGTAGAGCTTCGCGGCAACGGCAAACGCGCCAAGGAGGTGGCCATACGCATCACGAGCCCGTACAACACCGTCCGAGGGGTCATCATCAGCAACGTCTGGCGCGGGATGTTCCTCGACGGGGGCGACGCGCACCACAACACCGTGGTGGGCAACTGGATCGGCTTCACTCGCGATCAGCAGGCATCCGGTGGCCAGTACGGGATCGTCCTCAACACGGGTGCCAACCAGAACGTCATCGGCACGGCCGCGCTCACCGACCGCAATGTCATCGGCAACCACGGCGCCGGCGTCGATGAGTACGGACCCGGCACCGACGGCAACATCGTCCAGGGCAACCTGTTCTGCATCCGGCCGAGTGGGTTCACGGAGGCCACCTGCTCGAGCGGCATCGACCACAACTTCGGACCGAAGAACGGGCTCATCGGAGGCGTGGGCAACGAGCGCAACGTCTTCGGGCCGACCTATCTCCAGGGGATCGAGCTGTCCCATGGCTACGACCCTTCCAAGCCGTACCTGACCGATACCTCGACCACCTACCAGATCAACGACAACCGGGTCATCGGCAACTGGGTGGGCTTCCGCGCCGATGGCAGCTTCGACCCGGCGTTCCGCTCGGGCCTGAACGATCCGGGCGCGGGGGACAACGGGCAGGGCATCAACGTCTACGACGGCTCCAACGACAACATCGTCGAGCGCAACCATGTCGGCTCGCGGTTCGACGGGATCCCGGTCATGTCGCCCAACGCGCTGCGCAACATCGTGCGCGACAACATCATCGGTGAGTCGCCACTGGGCGAACCGGCTCCGCTGACTGGGTGGGGTGTCAAGCTACGCATCGGGACCAAGTCGGACGTCGTCGTGGGCAACACCATCCGCAACGCGGCGGCCGGGGGCGTGGGGCTCGTCCAGGACAACGTCTACAACATCCGCATCACGCGCAACATCGTGACCGACACCGCCGGGCCGGCCATCGACCTCTATGGTGTGGCCGGTCCCGACCCCAACGACGCTGACGACGCGGATAGCGGCGCCAATACGCTGCTGAACTCGCCGGTCCTCGCGTCGGCCACGACGGGACTCGTCACTGGCACGGCCGTGGGCAGCGCCCGGGTGGAGCTGTTCCGTGCGTCTCGTGCCGCAGGGGCCTACGGGCTGCCCATCGAGTTCCTGGGTGCGACCACCGCCGCGAGCGACGGCACCTGGAGCCTGCCGGTCGCCCTGGCCGTGGGTGATCGCGTGACCGCCCTGCAGATCCGCCCCGATGCCAACACGTCGGAGCTGGCAGCGAACGTGGAGGTCACGGCACCTCCCGGACCGGGCGACCTGCTGGCCGCTGACGACTTCGAGCGTAGCGTCTCGAGCGGATGGGGCACCGCGACGAGCGGCGGGACGTGGACCCATCGCGGCTCGGTCGCCGCCTTCTCGGTCGCCAACGGGCCCGGGCGGAGCTCCCTGGCCGCCGGTGCCAGTCGGGAGTCCCGCCTCGCGGTCGGGGCGGCGGACGTGGCCATCACGGGCAACGTGGCCTTCGATCGGCTGCCCAGCAGCGGCAATGCCTTCGCCTACGTGGTCGCCCGGGCCAACGGCAACGACGCCTACCGCGCAGCGATCCGCGTAGCGTCCAGCGGTGCCGTCTACGTCCGGCTCAAGATGGCCGTCGGGAACGTCGAGTCGAACATCGCGTCGGAGGTCGCCGTGACGGACCTGACCGCAGCGCCCGGCGCACCCCTCGGGTTCCGGCTGGAAGTGGTGGGCACGCAGCTGCGCTTCCGTGTCTGGTCCACGACCGGCGCAGAGCCGTCGTCCTGGCTGACGACGGCGACCGACTCGACGGCCAGCCTGCAGGGCCCCGGCTCGGCCGGCCTGCGCGGATATGTCGGTCAGTCGGTCCCGAACGGGCCGGTCACCGTTTCGCTCGACGGCTTCGAGGTCAGACGCGCCTGAGCGTCTAGCTCCGCGACGGTCGCTGCCGGTTCCCCCGTGGTGACTCGCAGCCGTACCATCGCGCCGTGGCACGAGCGGCTCGCAGCCCGGTCATCGTCGGTCGCGACGACTGCCTGGGTCAGCTCGAGGGGATGCTCGCGGAGGCGGCCGCCGGGCGTCCCAGCGTCGTCATCGTGGAGGGCGAGGCGGGCATCGGCAAGTCGCGCCTGCTGGCGGAGCTGGGGCGCCAAGCCTCTGAGCGCAGCCACTGGGTGCTCGTCGGCGGCTGCCTGGACATGGCCGGGGGCGGCGTCCCGTTCCTGCCGCTCGCGGAGGCGCTCCGTGGCCTGAGCCGCTCGACGCCACCCGAGCGTCTGGAGGCCCACCTCGGCCCGGCACGATTCGAGCTCGCCGCGCTCCTGCCCGAACTGTGGCCGGCCGAAGCGTCGCCGCGATCGGATCCGATACCTGCCGCGGCCACCACCGGCGCCGGTCCAGCGGCCCGCATGTTCGGGGTCGTGCTCTCGCTGATGGGTCGGCTGGGAGCCGAGGCGCCGGTGCTCGCCGTCTTCGAGGACGTGCACTGGATCGACCGCGCATCCCGTGACCTGGTCACCTTCCTGTGCCGCAACCTGACGCACGAACGGGTCCTGCTGGTGCTCAGCGTGCGGACCGACGACCTCACGCCGGCCGACCCGACCGCGGCCTGGCTCGCCGAGCTCGAGCGCCAGCCGCGGGTCCACCGGATCGGCCTGGACCGACTGGATCGAGCGGGCGTGGCGCACCAGATCGAGGCCATCCTGGGATCGCGGCCGAGCCCCGGCCTGGTGGAGCGCATCGCGTCCCGCTCCGATGGCAACCCCTTCTTCGTGGAGGAGCTGCTCGCGGCGGAGAACGCCGGGGGGGCAGCGCCGCGAACACTCGAGGCGATCCTCGCTGCCCGGCTGGCTGGTCTGTCACCCAGCTCCGCGGAGGCCGTGGCGGCCCTGGCGGTTGCCGGGCGACCGGCAGAGGAGACCCTCCTCCGGACGGTGCTCGATCGTCCCGAGACGGAGGTGCGGGCAGCGCTTCGGGAAGCCATCGACCGGCAGGTCCTGGAGCTGGACCGATCGCGTGGCGCGTATCGGTTCCGGCACGCGTTGCTGGCGGATGTGGCCCGGACTGGCCTGCTGCCCGGAGAACGCCGCTCGCTCCACGAGCGGTACGCGGAGACGCTCGCCTCACGACCCGAGCTGGCCGACGCCAGTCCCGCCGGCGCGGCCGCGGAGCTGGCGCACCACTGGGACGCGGCCGACCGGGTCGACGAGGCCTATCGCGCTTCGCTCGACGCAGCAGCGGCGACCGAGTCGGTCGCCGCTCATGCGCAGGCGTTGCGCCACTACGAGCGTGCGCTGGAGCTGTTCGACCGGGCTTCGCCGGGTGTGGCGACGGACCGTCTCGGACTCCTGCGCCGCGCGGCCGACGCCGCCGACCTGGCCTCCGAGATTCCGCGCGCGATGGAGCTGGTGGCGGCCGCCCTGGCCATGGTGGATGAAGCGGCAGACCCGACGCTGTGTGGCCTGCTGCACGGCCGGCTGGGCTATCTGACCTGGGCCAGCGGCGACGGGCCGGGTGGGTTGCACCACCACCTGGAAGCCGCGCGGCTCGTCCCCGCCGATCCCCCGTCCGTGGAGCGTGCCCGAGTGCTGGGCGGCCTGGGCGGGGCGCTGATGGGCGTGGGTCGGTATGCCGAGTCGCGTGAGATCTGCGAGTCGGCGGTCGCCTGTGCCGTCGCGACGGGGGCACGCTCGGAGGAGGCCCGGGCGCGGAACATGCTGGGCTCCGACCTGGTCGCCCTGGGAGACGTGGCGGAAGGCCTGGAACAGCTCGAGCGGTCCCGACGGATCGCCGCAGAGGCAGGCCCGCCCGAGATGCTCATCGTGACCCACCACAACTACGCCTTGAACCTGGCGCAGGCGGGTCGCCTGGAGGACGCGCTCGCGGAGGCCGACGCGGGCCGCGAACAGGCTCGCAGGGCGGGTCTCGAACGCCGCTACGGACCCGACCTGGCCGCCCTGGCGACGGACGTGCTGATCAGACTGGGGCGCTGGGATGATGCGGCCGCCGTGGCCACCGAAGGCCTCGACCTGGATCCCGCGGGGCTGGGCACGGTCTACCTGTCGGCGGTTCGGGGACGGCTTCACGCACTCCGAGGCGAGTGGGAGGAGGCGACGGAGCGATTCGAGATCGCGGACCGGCTCGCCGCGGGCGACGTGGATCCCCATCTCGCTGCCTTCGTCGCTCGGGGACGCGCCGAGCTGCTCCTGGGCGCTGGGGATCCCGGCGGGGCACTGACCGCCGTGCAGAAGGGGCTGAGCGGGCTGGGCAGCACGCCCGATGCCTACGCTGCCGTACCACTGCTCATGTTGGGCCTCCAGGCGGCGGCCGACCTCGGCGAGCTCTGCCGTGCCTCGCGCGACGCGGACGGCCTGGCGAGGGCGACCGACGCCGGTGGGGCGCTGAGCGCGTCGGTCCTGGACCTGGACGCACGACGAGCCGATCCCGTGTTGGGGCCACTCATCGACCTGGCGCTCGCCGAGGGCGAGCGGCTGGAGGGTCGTGCCGAGCCGGCCCGCTGGATGGCGGCGGCAGAGCGTCTGGACGAGCTCCCCGACCCATATCTCGCTGCCTATGCCCGCTTCCGCGGCGCCGAGGCGGAGCTTCGCTCCCGTGGCGTCCGTGGCGGCCGCGCGGAGCACCTGGCGGCGGCGCACGCGGCTGCCACTCGGGTCGGGGCAGGCCCGCTGCGGCGCAGCATCGAGGAGCTGGCGCTGCGAGCACGGGTCGCTCTGGCCCCGATGCCCGCGGAGCCTGCACCCGATGGGGGATCGGCGGAGTCGGGGGCTCCGGTGCCCGCGACACCAGGCGTGGCCGGCCTCTCAGCTCGCGAGGTCGAGGTGCTGCGTCTGGTCGCTCTGGGTCAGAGCAACGGTGAGATCGCCGAGCGCTTGTTCATCACCCGCAAGACGGCCGCCGTGCACGTGACCCACATCCTGGACAAGCTTGGCGTGGCCAACCGCGTGGAGGCGGCCATGGTGGCGGCACGCCTCGGGCTGGCCGCGCCGGCAGACGGGGAGGACCGCGGGTCCTGAGACGGCCGCCGGCCGCTAGCCGGCCCTCCGGTCGGTCACCTGGCGGTCTTCGTCCCGTCCTCCTGGTCGCCCTCTCTCGAGGTGCGGATGGTCGTGAACTGGACCGGCACCTTCCCTTCGCGCGGCGTGGCCACGAACATCTCGTGGATGAACCGCCCGGAGTCTTCCAGCTCGCGGAGGCATTCGGCCAGGCCTCCGGGGCGATCCTCCACCTGGCAGAGGTGCGTCTTCACGACGCGCACGTTGCGGTACCCCTGATCGCGCAGGAAGTCCGCGCATTCGCCCGTCAGCTTGTGGTCCTCGTCATCGAGCGAGAAGACGAACTCGCCCGGTCCCTCGATGCCGTTGCCGCCCACCGACCGGAGGTCGTAGCCCTTGCCGGCCAGCGTGTCGAGCAGCTTGAGCAGCGAGCCCCGCCGCACCTCCATCGGGTCCGTCTGGATGGGCTCGGAGGGCATCGCCCCCGGCGTGTCCTGCGTAGGCTGCTCGGCCAGTCGGAGTCTGATCTGCTGATGCATCGCTCGGCCTCCCTGGAAGGGCGCGCGTCCCGATAGCGGCCTCTCTGCCGCGGCCGACGCCATGCTACGCCGAGCCGCATGCGAGAAAGCGGCCGGACGGTTGCCAGACCGTCCGACCGCTTGATGATGCTCGCTGTTGGTCGGACCCGTCCGGGTCCACCGGTCAGGCCCCCGCGTCGGCGGGTCGAGGCTCGACCGCGGCGGTCCCGCCCGACAGACGGGCGCGGGCCCGGGCGGCCAGCGAGGTGAGGTCGGTGCGGACCTTGCGGCCCGTGCCTGCCTTGCGAACGAGGCGCTCTCGCTCGGCCTGCTGCACCTGCTCGTCGATGTGCATCTTGGCGAGCTCGTACTGGATGTTCGGGTGCATCTCTTGGTTCCCCTTCTTCGCTCGGGCGACTGTCTGTCGCTGATGGATGAACTGTGGCGTCGCGCGGCGGGCGAGCCATCGGGCGCAAGCCTTATCTCGAGGACCTCGCCTACCTCAAAGAAGGGGAGCGGCGCTGAACGGGGGTCGGCTGCCTTACGGTCCAGTGACCGTCGCGCCGCGCTGACGGGTTGCCGGGCCGCTACGTCGCCGGCGTGGACCGGCATGCGATCGTGGCGGCTGTCCGCACAGCGGCGCGCGGCCTTCGGTCTGCTGGTCCTCGCAGCCATCGTGGTCCAGATGACAACGAGCATCGGCCAACGTTCTGGTTCGACCCGACCCGCTTCTTCGCCTTCGGCGTCGATGTCGCCAGAGCAACGCGTTCGGCGCGTCGCCTCTTCCTGGTACTCGCCGCGCGATGGCGATCGCCGCGATCCGACTCACTGGACCTGCTGCGCGGAGCCTCGGTCGTCTACCTGACGCGTCACCTTCATCGTGCCGATGATGCCGGGCAGGTCCTGTCGGGCGCCGATCTCCAGGTCGCCATCCCCTGGGTGGACTTCGTGCTGCACAAGATCGGCCCCAGACGTGGTGCTGGTCGACTGGCTGGTCGACCTGCGCGGCGCAAAGCAGCACGGCGACGCTTCGGCGCGCGGCTTGGTGGCTGGCCGTATCCCTCGGCGTTGGCCCACGCGATGACCGGTCGCCGACGTGGCGGCGCTCGGGCGCGATGTCCGATGGTCTGGGTCACCGTCACGCTGGTGCGCGGTGCGAGCGACGGCCTGGTATCCGTACCCGTTCCTGGATGACCGGCGAACGGCGGGTACGGCAGCGTGGCTTTCTACTTCGTGGCCATCCTGATCGGCGTGGTCACCATCGCTGCTGCCGTGATGGTCGTGGGAACCGGATACGGCGACGATCGCCGTGACCGCTTGAAGGCGATGCGACCAGATCCGTGCGGAACGGCGGCCTTGCCGAAGCACGCGCACCTTGCCTCAGTCGGAGCTCAGTGGGGTGGCCTACGGGGCTTGAACCCGTAACCTTCGGAGCCACAATCCGATGCTCTGCCGATTGAGCTAAGGCCACCACGATCCGGGCTGGATCCGGCCGCAATGCTAACCGAGGCAGCAGGACGCGGCCCGGCCCGCTGATCCGGCTACGACTAGCTCGGTTCGGTCTGACCCCGCCCGGCACAGTCGGCGCAGCGACCGGAGATGGTGAGGTGCCCGACATCAGCGATGAAGCCGAAGCGGCGCCGCACGGGCCGGACGACGGCTGCAGCCTCCTCAGCATCGAGCTCCCACGTCCCGCCGCAGTGGAAACACTGGAGATGGGCATGCTCGGCGGTGGGGAGCACGTGGAACTCTTCCCGCCCTGCAGCCGAATGGCTGTGGCTGACGTAGCCCAGCTCCTCGAGGACGTCGAGCGTCCGGTAGACCGTCGATGGGGTCGTGTCCGGGTCGCGCGCCCGGCAGCGCTCGACGAGATCACTGCCCGTCACGTGACCCTGGGTGGCCTCGAGGACCTCCAGGATCAGCCGGCGCTGCGGGGTCCAGCGAAGACCGCGCGACCGGATCCGGTCCCGGATCTGCGTCCACATCGCCTCGTCGGGTCCGGCTGGGGGGGTAGCGGTCGTCGGCTGGGGCAGCGGGGGAGGGGGCGATCCGGGACGGGACATGGCGCGTAGTATAGTCACCACGAGCTGCGACAAGAGTCTGTTACAAGCGGTGGCGATAGTCGCGCCTCGCGACCTTCGTCGAAAGGAGCCTCTTCGTGCGCCATGCTCGCGCTCTCGTCGTCCTCTTGGCCCTGGCGGCGGGCCTGGTCGCCTGCACCGGTGGCTCGGACGCAGCCGCGATCGGCTCCGCGGGCGCGGGAGCGACCACCGGGGCCTCCCTCGGGTGGTACGAGGAGCTGGCTGGGCAGCCGGACAAGCTCGATGTCGCCACGACCGTGGCCCCCATCAGCTCGCTCGCGCGCAACATCGGCGGCGATCGGATCCGGCTCCGCGGCATCGTGCCCGACGCCACGAACTCGCACACGTTCGAGCCGAGTCCGTCCGACGCGAAGCACCTGGCCGCGGCCGATCTCATCGTGATGAACGGGCTTCGCCTGGAGCAGCCGACGCTCCGACTCGCGGAGGCCTCCAAGCGAACGGACACGCCGATCAAGCTCCTCGGCGAGGCGACCATCACCGAGGAAGAGTGGCTGTTCGACTTCAGCTTCCCGGAGTCGGAGGGCGACCCCAACCCGCATCTCTGGATGAACGTCAGGTACGCGCTTCGATACGCCGAGCTCATGCGCGACTGGTTCAGTGAGGCGGACCCCGCGAACAGGGACTACTACGCGGCCAACTTCGGCAAGCTGAAGGCACGCCTCGATGAGCTCGACGGGATGATCAGGCAGGGCGTCGCCTCGGTCCCGGAGGGAGACCGGAAGCTCCTGACCTACCACGACTCCTGGGCCTATTGGGCGCGCGAGTACGGGTTCACGGTCATCGGCGCCGTCCAGGCCTCCGACCTCGGCGATCCCAGCCCGCGAGATGTGGCCGCCCTCATCGACCAGGTCAGGGCCGAGAAGGTACCCGCCGTCTTCGGCTCGGAGGTCTTCCCGAGCCCCGTCCTCGAGCAGATCGCTCGCGAATCGGGCGCGAGGTTCGTGGACGCCCTGCGCGACGACGAGCCACCAGCCGAAGAGGGCTCGCCAGAGCACACCTACTACGGCATGCTCAAGAAGGACATGCAGATCATGATGGAGGCTCTGGGCGGCGATCCGACGATCTTCGACCCTTTCGTCGTGACCGATACCTACCGGTCGTGACCTGGTCACGGACGCCGTGACGACGGCGCGGCAGCGATCGACCGTGGCCGAGCCGCTCGTGCGCTTCGAGCGCGTGACTTGCGGCTACGATGGCGAGCCGGTCCTGCGGGACCTTGACCTGACCATCGGGCAGGGCGCCTTCGTGGGGATCGTGGGCCCGTCCGGTGCGGGGAAGACGACGCTCCTGCGAGCTATGGTCGGCGCGGTGCCGCGGGTCCGAGGCCGCGTCATCGTGGACGGTCGGGTGGTCGGATCGGGCTCCACCTCCGGCGTGGGATGGGTGCCCCAGCTCCAGACAGTGGACTGGGACTTCCCCGCGACCGTGCGCGAGGTGGTGCTCATGGGCCGCTGGGGCGATCGGCCCTGGCGCGCCTGGGCGAGCCGTGCGGATCGAGCGCTCGTCGACCGGATGCTGGAGCGCCTTGGGATCGGCGGCTCCGGCGACCGCCACATCCGCAGCCTATCGGGCGGTCAGCAGCAGCGCGTGTTCCTGGCCCGGGCGATGATCGGCGACCCGAAGCTGCTGCTCCTCGACGAGCCGACGAGCGGTGTCGACATCAAGACCCGCGACGACGTCCTCCATCTCCTCGCCGATCTCAACCGCGACGGGATGACCATCGTCCTGACGACGCACGAGCTGAACTCCGTGGCGGCGCACCTGCCGTGGGTCGTCTGCGTCAACGGGCGGCTCATCGCGGAGGGCGATCCGGAGGACGTCTTCACCTCGGCCATCCTGCAGCGGACCTACGCGGCCGATCTCCGCGTCGTCCGCCAGGACGGCACGCTCCTCGTCGCTGACGCTGCGCCGCACCGCTTGCGCGACGCCCTGCGCCACCGTCATGCAGGCTTCGAACACGCCCACCACGAACACGCGGACGATGACCACATCCACACCGTCGCCGACGTGCCCAGCTCCCCGGGCACCCGATGATGGGTCCGCTGACGGACCCCCTGGCCTACGAGTTCTTCCGCCAGGGCCTCGCTGCGTCCCTGCTCGTGGGTGCGCTGTGCGGGATGCTCGGCGTATACATCGTCCTGCGCCGGATGAGCTACATCGGTCACGGTCTGTCGCACGCCGTGTTCGGCGGGGCCGTGGTGGCGTACGTGGCGTCCATCGACTTCTATGTGGGCGCCGGACTGTGGGGCTTCTTCTCGGCGCTCCTCATCAACGCGGCCGCGCGGCGGCGGCGGATCGCGGCCGACGCGGCGATCGGCATCGTCACGACAGCCAGCTTCGCGGTGGGCGTCGCGCTGATCAGCAAGACGCGCAGCTTCACCCGGGACTTCGAGGCCGCCCTCTTCGGCAACATCCTTGGAGTGACCCCCACGGACCTGGCCGTCGTGGCCAGCGTCACGCTCGCCGTGGGTGCCTTCATCGTCCTCTTCTACAAGCGGCTCCTGTTCATGACGTTCGATCCGGAGGTCGCCCCGATCTACGGCGTCAACGTCGGTGTCGTCGACAGCCTCTTCGCCCTTGCCATGGCGGCCACCATCGTCGCGTCGATCAACGTCGTCGGCGTGACGCTCATCGCGGCGACCCTGGTCATCCCCGCAACGACCGCCCGCCTGCTGACCGACTCGTTCGCGCGGATGGTCGTCCTATCGACGCTGATCGGGGCGTCAGCCGGGGTCGTCGGGATCTACCTGAGCTACTGGCTCGACGTGTCCTCCGGGGCGACGATCGTCCTGCTGGAAGCCGCCGTCTTCACGGTCGTCTTCCTGGCCACGGCGATCAGCCGGAGGCGCCCGGACTGGACCGATCGGCCGCTCCCGGCGCTCGCACGCGATCGGGCGGCTGACGACCTGGGTTGACGATCGGGCCACGCGGGCCCGGAAGGGCCGTTTCTCAGCGCATCCCGCCCCTGCGGGCGATCTCCTGGACGCGGCCGTACTCGTCGCGCAGCCTGTGGACATCGGCGGCGGCCAGGTGGTAACCGTCCGAGCCTTTCTCCAGCTCACCGAGGCGTCGCTCCGCAGCGCGCCACTCCTGGAGCACCCGGTCGATCGGTCGTGGCGGGATCTCCTCGATGGCGGTCTCCACCCGGGCCGGCGTGCCGGCCACGCTGCGAGTGGTCTCGGCGAGGACGGTCTGCTCACGTGTCTGATCGAGCGCGCTCGCAGCGAGTGTCTCGATCCTTCCCGCCAGGTCGACGAACGCCGCCGTCCCGGGCGTGATCCCGCGCTTGCGCTGTTCCAGCTCGACGAGCTCATCCAGGGTGGTGAGCAGCCGGTCAGAGGCGACCCGCAGCCCCGCCTCGAGCCCGACGGCGCCTGCACCGTCCATCTGGGTCACGCGCCCACCCGCGATCGCCGGCCCCATGGAAGCTCCCCGGGCAGGTTACTGGCGCCCGCGAGTCCCTCGCCCATCACAGGCCATCCTCTCTCCCTCCCCCACGTCGAGAGGACGACTGTACCGTACTCGCCAAAGTCTGGATCCAGACCGTTCGCCACGGAGGTCCCATGCGCGTCCCAGGATTCCTCGTGCGCCGCTTCTACGTCCAGGGAAGCCTGCGAAACACCGAAGGCGGGTTCGAGCTCCAGGCGCACAACGGGATGGGGCCCGGGACGATCGTGGGTCTGACGAGCATCACGATCGACGGCATGAGCATCGATCCCCGGCGCATCACCGCACAGCGCCAGGGGGGCAGCGCCGTCCTTGCGGCCACCATCTCGCGTGCCTCGCCGGTCCCCGTCGCGGTCGGGGACCGGGTGACCATCCACGTGTCGGGACCGCAGCTGGCTGCCGGGCGACATCGGCTGGAGGTGGAGCTCGTAGAGCGCGATCTGGGCGTGCTCCAGTTGGGCATCACCGAATCGCTCGCCGAGGATCCGCGCCCCACCGCTCCGGTCGACTGCTAGCATCGTCGCATGGTCGCCACTCGGCTGGAGCGCCTGGACCGGCTACCGCACTTCGAGCATGGTGTGACGCTGGGCGACTTCTTCGTCCCCATCCGGGTCGGGGAGCGGGCTGCGGCGTGGCAACGCCATCTGGTATTGATCCTCGTCGGCGCGCTGCTGATGGTGGCCGGGGCCTGGCTGTCGTTCCCGGTGCCCCAGATCCAGTTGCCCGGCGTCTACCTGCCGGCGAACCCCTATGTGCCCTTCTCGCTCCAGACGCTGGCGGTCCTCTTCACGGGAGCCTCGCTCGGGTTCCGCCGGGGCGTGACCGCGACGCTGCTCTACCTGGCCATGGGCGCCGTCGGACTACCGGTCTTCGCCGTCGACTCGAACGGTGCGCATGCAGCGGGACTCGACACCATCGTGTCGGTCACGGGAGGACGAGTGGTGCTCGGCGTGACGGGCGGGTACCTCTGTGGCTTCCTGGTGGCGGGCGCCATCTGCGGCACGCTCGCCGAGCACGGCTGGGATCGCACGCTGCGAGGTTCGCTGGCGACGATGCTCGCGGGCAGCACCGCCATCTACCTCATCGGCCTGCCATGGCTGAGTGTCGCGGCGCATCTCACGATCCCGCAGACGCTCCAGGTGGGCCTCTACCCCTTCATCCCCGGTGATCTGGTCAAGGCGGCCGTCGCGGCTGGCCTGCTGCCCGTCGGCTGGTGGATGGTGCGCCGCCGGGCGCACGACCTGTAGGCGCCTGCGCGTGGGCTACGCGCTCGTCGTGTTCCCACGGCGCGACCTCGCGGCACCGAGCTGAGTCGCCCGTCGTGACCCCGTGCGGCCCCGCCACCCGTTCGCACCAGGGGGCGCCCTTCCGGGGGCGCGCATGCGCTCCGCCTGCTCGGATCCGACCTGTACCGTCAGGGCGCCGTCGCGGCGGCCGCGAGCATCGTCTACGGATGCGCCGCGACCGTGCCACCGGAGCTGGCCACAGGACCGGCCACGGCCGGTCCAGCCGCCACTGCTCCTGACGCTCCCCCGGCGCCGCCACGTTCGCCGGTCGCCTCGCCCGCATCACTCCCGCCCGCATCACTCCCGCCCGCGTCGCCGACGCCATCCGGTCCCCGACCGCCGGACGTCGCAGCCATCCAAGCCGTCATCCAGCCCCTGACCGGGTCGCCGGACGAGTACGACGCCCTCATCGAGCAGGTCGGTGACGCGGACGTCGTACTCCTGGGCGAGCCGTCCCACGGCAGTCACGAGGTCTACCGGGAGCGAGCCGAGATCACGCGGCGTCTGATCGCCGAGGCGGGGTTCTCGGGCATCGCCATCGAGGGCGACTGGCCGGATGCGTGGCGCGTCGACCGGTACGTCCGGGATATCGGCGCTGACAGCACGCCGGCCGAGGCGCTCGGCGAGTTCGACGAGTTCCCGGAGTGGATGTGGCGCAACGAAGACTTCGCCTCACTCGTGGGCTGGCTGCGCGACCACAACGGCTCCCGTCCGTACGACCGCCAAGCGGGCGTCTACGGCCTTGACCTGTACAGCCTTCCGGAGTCGACCGCGGCGGTCGCGCCGGAGCTTCGCCCTTCGGTGCCGCCGCGGCTGCAGGCATCATCCAGCGCCGGTACACGTGCACCGGGGCCACCGTCGCGCCCGATCCGCCCGACGAGGCGCCGTCCTGTGCGGAACAGGTCCACGAGGCGCTGCGTGATGCGGCCGCCGTCGCGGACACCGTCCCGCCACAGCACGCGGAGCGGGCGGACCGCGCGTTCTCCGCCGTGCAGAACGCGCGCATCGTCGTCAACGGCCGCCGCTACACGCTCGGCGAGGGAGCCGATGGCGAGTCGTCCTGGAACATCCGCGACCGCCACATGGCGGAGACGCTGTGGCGCTGCGCGACCACCTGGAGCGGACGGGCCGCAGCGATCGACTCGTCGTCTGGGCGCACGACTCGCGTCGGTGACGCCCGCGCGACCGAGGTCGCCGGCCGTGGACAGCTCAACCTGGGACAGCTGGTGCGTGAGCGACCGGGTGTCGAGTCCGTCATCGTCGGGTTCAGCACGTACACGGGGACTGTCACCGCGGCGCACGACTGGGGCGAGCCGGCGCAGGAGATGGACGTCCTGCCGGCACTGCCGGGCAGTCATCCCGACCTGCTCCACGAGGTCTCGCGTTCGAGCGCGGACGAGTTCCTGGTCGTCCTCGGGGCCGACGCGCCCCCGCCGCTCCGAGAAGAGCGACTCGAGCGGTACATCGGCGTGATCTACCGTCCCGAGACGGAGCGGGTGAGCCACTACTTCGCGACGCGGATCGCCGAGGAGTACGACCTGCTCATCCATCTCGATGAGACGACGGCCGTCCGGCCGCTGGAGGACGCCGTCTTGCTGCCGGACGAGGGCGGCTGACTGCGGATCGCCGCCCGGTCGGCGGCCTAGACGGCCGGCTTCTCCCAGACCGAGATGTGCTTGGGACTGTCGCTCGTGAACGGCTCCCGCTTCCACCCGCTCCAGCGCTCGCTCAGCGTCATCCCGGCAAGCTGCGCCATCAGGTCGAGCTCCGAGGGCCACGCGTACCGGAAGGGGATCGACAGGCGCTCGATCCTCTCGTCGACGACGCGGAAGTGGTGGGACGTGAGGCCCTGTCCGGCGACGTCGTACTCGTCGAAGCTCCATCTCGTCTCGCTCACGTGGTAGGCGCGGATGGCCTCCCCGGGCGGGAGCCGCTGCAGCTCGGGACGCCTACCTCGATGAGGAAGCAGCCGCCGGGCTCGAGGTGCGCCGCGACGTTGCGGAAGCACGCCACCTGGGCCGCCTGCGTCGTCAGGTTCATGATCGTGTTGAAGACGAGGTAGGCGACGGAGAACATTCCGTCCGGCTTCGTGGTCGCGAAGTCACCGATGGTCACGCCGATGTCTTCCCCGCCTGGCTTCGCGCGCAGCGCGGCGACCATCGACTCGGACAGCTCGATCCCGTGCACCGGGATCCCTCGGTGCGCAAGCGGTAGTGCGCGATCCGGCCCGTCCCGATACCGAGCTCCAGCGCGCGTCCCCTCCCGGCCAGCTCGACGAGGTCGACGACCGGGTCGACGACGGCGGGGTCGAACATCTCGGCGGCGGACTCGTCATACCTCGCGGCCACGCGCTCGTCGAAGTGGCCGTCATCGTGCACCTTGGGATCCTACTCGCTGCGTTGACCGCTCGGTCGCCCTGTGCTTCGATACGCGATGCCGCGGCTCCTTGTGAGCGTGAGGCCCGCGCCCGTAGCTCAGTGGATAGAGCGGATGGCTTCGACCACGGGGCCGCTAAGCGCAGTACCCTCACGCTTGCGGACCTGAGCGAAGACGCTCTGGTTATCCGCTCAAAGCTTAAGAGGGCAGCACCGTGCCGAAGTCCCGAGTGGGAGTGGAAGATCAACGGCCGCAAGGTGGCTCCAGGTCAAGTCGGGAAGGCGCGCTCGAGAAAGCGTTCTCACCCAAGATCGCGACCGTCGCGAAGGAGCAGGTCGAGCAGCACATCCGCGACGTCAGATGCCCTGTCCATGGCGGAGGACCACAGCGGGTCTCGTCACCGGGCCAGAGGCCCTCGACACCACGTGGCGACTCTCAGCGAAGTACTGCTGCGACGAGCAGCAGAGCATCGAGGCGGCGCTGGGAGGCTCTTGACGGCAGGCGTACCGTGACGAGGCCGGTGTAAGACGGCCAACCGATAGACTGACTGACGCCCGTCGTCGTGCTGCTTACACAGCCGGCGGCGGGCGTTCTCATTGAGGAGCGCCATGAGCGCAGAGACCAGGAGACGGAGCTGCTGGAGGCTCTCGCTGGGACGTCCTCATGCGGGACGTGCAGCGGTTCCAGGGCGAAGCCGGCATCTCGCAGGCCAACAGCAAGCGGTACGACCGCATCCAGGACACGCTCGAGGAGCTCGCTGGGATGCTGGTGAGCGAGATGTGGGATACCGAGATGGATAGTGACCCGAGCTTCAGCGGGCCTCACCGGGGGCATCTGGGACGAGATCGAGCGACGGACGCTCGATTGGGCGGAAGAGGTCGACGCAGCCCGGGACACCCGCCGGGCCGGAGCGGCGGCATGACCGCCGAAGCGACGCTGCTGAGCATCCCGGAAGCGGTCCAGCGAGCCGTAGACGATCTGCCTATCGATCCGGGACAGTGGCTCTATGACGTGGTCGGTGAAGTGTTCGAGCGATACGCCTGCAACGATGAGAAGTGCCCGAACCGGCCGGCCTGGGACATCGCCCGGAAAAAGATGTTCGACGAGACTGCCACCTCGTTGGACAACGCGATCAACGAGGTGTTGACCAACCGGATCACCAGGGCGCTCGTGGCCTACGCCGGCGAGTACCCCGACGCGCCACGTGCCTCGTCCACAAAGCCGCTGGTAAGCGCCAGCGCCTAGTCTCCGACGGCCACTAAAAGCAGCGCCAATACTCGGTCCTGCCCGCCCCGGCTCCGTGCCGTCGGCGGGCAGGGCGCATCTCGCCCCTTAGTTCGCCCGGAGCTGCTCGAGACGGAGAGCGAGTGCCGCTTCCGTGTCGGCGTGGGCGGGCTCGCCGGCGAGGTTCGTGAGCTGCCAGGGGTCGGCCGTGAGGTCGAATAGCTCGCGCTCGCCTGTGTCGTACTCGATGTAGTGCCAGAGACCGCTCGGATCGGCGGCGGTCGTCCGGATGCCCCACCAGAGAGCCGTCCGAAGGCCGCCTGAGTTGTCGGAGCGATGCTCCTCGAGCAGCGCATCACGTCCGAGCGTCCCGGTCCCGTCGACCACCGGCAGAAGTGATCGGCCGTCGGGCGCAGCCTGCCCGGTCGGGAAAGGCCCCAAGGTTACGCCGGCGGCCTCGGCGATGGTCGGTGCGAGGTCGATGTTCTGGACCCACTCACGGACCTCGCGCGCCTCGGCACCCCAGCGCGCTGGCCAGCGCATCCACAGCATCAGCGGCGTCGACGACGAGACACCCTTCAGCGGCCAGCGGTGGTCACCCCACGCCATCCCGTTGTCGACGGTCAGGATGAAGAGCGTGTTGCTCAGTCGACCCTGCTCGCGGAGCGCGAGCCGGACGTCGCGGAACATCTCGTCGACCGCGAGCAGCGACCGGCACGCCTTACCGAGTGGCCACCCCTTCGGGAACGTGTCGGACGCGGCCGACTGCGCTTGCATGAACGCCGGCTCGTCGCCGTCGATCGCGTCCCACGCGGGCGTCAACCGGGTCCCGATCGCCTTGCACCGGGCGTCACCCCTGTGGCGCACCGCTGGCTGCGGGAGCCCGTATGGGCCGTCAATGCCGTGCGGAGCGAACGGTGACAGGTAGAGGAAGAGCGGCTTGTCGAGCGGCGCCTTCCGCAGGAAGCCGAGCGCCCGATCCCGGTAATAGTCCGTCGAGTACGGCGCGTTCTTCTGGACACCATCGACCCAGACCGGCACGTCGCGGTAGCCGCCCTCTGCGAGCACGGAGTGGTCCCAACCAGGAGGCGTCTTGTCCTCGACCAGCACGAAGTCGTTCAGATACTTCCCCGAGGCGATGGTGTGGTAGCCGACGTCCTGTAGCGCTGTGGCGATCGTGACCGACGGGTCGAACAGTCGACCGTCGTTCGCCGTCACGCCGTGGTGGTGCGAGTAGAGCCCGGTCAGGAAGGTTGCGCGAGCCGGACAGCAGAGCGGGTCGTTCCCGAACGCATTCCGGAAGCCGATGCCGCGATCGAGGAAGAACGACGAGAGCACGGGCTGGCGTTCGAACAGCTCGTCCGCGACGTCGGCAGCGAGATCGTCGAGCATGATCACGACGACGTTCGGCCGCTCATCGCCTGCAGCGGTTGGCCGCGCAGGCACCAGGAGCGCCGCGATCGCGAGCATGACGACCAACGTTCTCGTCACGAGTCCCCCCACATGGCACCACCACGACGGATGGGCCGCGTCACAGTACGCGGAATCGGCGCCCTGTCAATGAGGAGCTCCTTAGTCGATGTCTACCTCGGTGCCCGCCCCGCCTTAATCTCCGCCAGGCACCGCGCCATCTCGCGCACGACCGCTTCCTCGCTCGCGGCGATGGGCGGGTCGAGCCCGAGGCCGCGAAGGAGGCCGTCCAGAAGGCCCCGCTGGCACCCGATACGCCGTTCCTTCCGGCATCGTCCGTGCCCTTGACCCCAGGCCCGCGCCGCCTACGCCCGGCCAAATCGACGGCGCAAGGGGTCGCAGCGTCGCGCGACTATTCTTTCGGTGGACGGCTAGAGTCGGTGCATCCGGGTATTCGACCGAGCAGGGGGACGATGAGACTCGCAGCACTTGCGCTGGTGCTCCTGACGAGCTGTACGACGGCCGTCCCAGCCGCTTCGCCGACGACCGTGGCGCAGCCGTCCGGGGCAACGCCGACAGAGGCGGCGACAGAGACGCCGATACAGGCGCCCACTCCTACGGACGAGCCGTCGCCCACGCCTAGTGCCACGCTCTCGCCCACAACCGACCTCGGCGCGCGCGACGCCACCACTCGCGCCGACGGGCATCGCCGACGCCGAGCTCTCGCCTGCGGCGTCGGGCGACGGTCTCGTCCGTCGCGGTCCGCGCGACAGCACGCGTATCGCGCTGACGTTCGATGCCGACATGACGGCATCGATGCGACAAGCCGTCCTAGATGGGGAAGCGGCCCACTACGACGCGCGCATCATCGCGCTGCTCCGTGAAACGTCGACCGAAGCCACGCTCTTCATCACCGGTCTGTGGGCGAAGACGTACCCGTCGCAGGCGCGATCGTTCGCTTCGGATCCGCTTTTCGAGCTGGCCAACCACTCCTGGGACCACCGTGCGTTCCGGTCGCCTTGCTATGGCTTGGCGGCGGTCACGACGGACAGCGCGCGGCGGCGCCAGATATCCCGGACTGTCGCGTATCTGCGCGAGCTGACCGGCGTCACGACACGCCACTTTCGATTTCCGGGTGGTTGTCA
The DNA here is from genome assembly GCA_030446555.1 of Chloroflexota bacterium. Lineage (GTDB taxonomy): Bacteria > Chloroflexota > Limnocylindria > Limnocylindrales > CSP1-4 > Palsa-1032. Next base: position 166,692 of record JAUJNA010000003.1, read on the forward strand.
CTCGAGCTCTGACGTCTCTCTCGTCTACGACGAAGCACACATCCCCGTGCAGTGGGATGTGGTGTCCGGGGATCCGTTCCAGACGGACGCGAGCGTCATCGTCGACAACGTCCTCCAGGGCACGCGCGGCGGGTCCATCATCGTCATGCACATGAACGGGCGTCCGAACGCTCCGAAGACCTACCGAGCGCTCAGGACGATCATTCCCGAGCTGAAGTCACGGGGGTATCGCTTCGTGACGCTCTCGACGCTCCTAGGATCGTAGGGACGAGGCCCTGAGGGAGGCTGGTTGGCACCGCTTACCAGCGGCTTTGTGGCGCCGTTCTCTTGTCGCTGGTCCGCGTCACTCCGCCTGGCGGTCAGGCCGTGGAGGACCGCCAGATCATCGTCTTCCATCACCCGGACGGAAGGTTCTCGGAGGTCTGGGTCTATCCCCAGGACCAGTACCGGATGGACGAGATGATCGCAGCGGGGGCGCCGCGCTAGGAAAGGGAAAGGGTGACCCATCCGAGGGCCGCCCGCCGCCAATGGACCACTCGACAACCCTAGCGGCGGACCGCGAGCTCGGCGGTGTCAGCTAGTCCCATCGTCGGCCCCATCTGGTCCTGATGCCGCTCGATAGGCGATGCTGGGCAGCTTCGCGAAGATCAGGTCCACCTGCTGGCTGAACTTCGGGACGTCGGCATGGGGATAGGCGACGCCCAAGCGCTCGTGGAGACCGTTGCGCTCCGCCATCGCCCGGCGCAAGGCGACGAACGCTGTGCCGGCGGTCGCCAGATCGCCTGCCAGGACCGCCCGCTCGAACGCGGCACGCGCCTCCCTCTCCCGCTCCTCAGCCGCCTGGAAAGCCGACCGGTGGGCATCTAGCCGCTTCTGCTCCGCCCAGTGCTCCAGCATCGCCTTGTCGGGCCGGCGTAGCCCCTGCGAGCGCCTCCACTGCTCTTCCTCGGTCGTCATCGTGAACCTCCCAACAGGCCCCCACCCCCACGGTGTCAGGGTGGTCTCGCTCCACTCCCGTCGAGCCGCTGACATCGCGGCCCGCTGCCTTGGCGGCCGCCTTGGCCTGCTTGTAGAACCCCAGGCTCATGCGCATGGCCGGCGAGATCATCGCGTCGTGGGTGCCCTGCTCGACGAGCTGCGCCAGTCGCTCCATGGTCGGATCGAAGCGCCACATCTCCGCGAGCTCGCGCACGCGGCGCTGCTCACCCGTCTCGTCCTCTCGTGTCCGGTACATCGTCGTGCCTCCTTCAGGCTCTGGCGCCAGACGCGCCTCCAGGTCAGCGATCCGCGCTCTCAGCGCGCGGATCTCGTCATAGGGATCGGTCATGCCGGTGCGTCCTCGTCTCCGGTCCTGATGGCGCGCAAGTGCGCATAGGGCGATGGGGTCGGCGCCAGGAGCGTCGGTCCCATCGGCTCCGGCGCGCGCCATCGCCGGTCGGCTGCACCCTTGGGTGTCAATCCGAACGAGTCAGACCACAGGCGGAGCTCGGAGGCGCGCTGGAACCGACCGAGCTGCACCTGGTCGTACAGCCCGATGACGATGCGCAGCCCGGGCAGGTCGCCCGGCGTCCAGTGCGCGGCGAACCACGAGCCGAACCAGACGCGCCAGGCGTCTCGTGACTCGTCGGTGAGCCCACTCGGGAGGCTTCGGTACGCGACCGTGCTGCCAGCCGATGCCGGACGCGGCCTTCCACTCGCCGCGGCGCAGCGGGCGCGGCCGTGGCGTGCGTCCTTCGGCGAAGCCTTGACCCGCCATCAGGAAAAAAACCCCCAGAGTCCTACAGAGGGGAAGACTGCTGCGGCTTGGTCACCGCTACAACGTCGCATCTTTTGCCCATCCCCACCCGGTCCGCGTCATGCCGCACGCTCCGCGAGGTCCCGCAGCGGGCGCGACCGCGTGGACCGTCGCCGGACCGACGAGCTGCCGGAAACAGCTCTCTGTCCCCATGGCTGCCAAGGCCGGTCGGCAGACGTACCGGAGACGGCCCGCGCCCCGAGCGGCCAGAAGGCGAGCAGCTCAGCGAGCGGTCTCAGCTTCGCGCACGCGGCGCACTGACCGATGGTGTGCTCACTTGCTTTCCGCCCCGTTAGTGGGAGAGGTAGGGGCAGAAAGAAACCGAGGACTCCCACCGTTCGGAGAAATGCTTTCTGCCCATAGGTCCTCTTCTATGGGGGCAGAAAGAAACGCATCCCTCGAGGACACCGCGTAGCGGTACGGGTCGCCCTCCGCCCCTTGCCCCTCGGACCGCTTGACCAGCGCCGAGCGCCTGGGCAAGCGCCCGCTGAAGCGTGATGCGGGCGCGCGCGTCCCCGAGAGGTGCTCGTGGAGCTCATCCACGGTCTGCCCTGGCGCGGGGCCGAGCGAGCTCGAGTAGGCTTCGTCCGCGCCTCCATGAGCGCCACCTCGGTCTCGTCGCCCAGCGCGACGTACTGCCCGTCGACCAGCTCGACGACGAGCGTGTCGGGTGTCTCGTCGAACCGGCTGAGGGCGTGGATGACGCGGATGCTCGGACGGCTGTTGCCCTCGCCGCGGGCGGATCGAGCAGGATGTCCACGCCGCCGCCGAACGCGGTGGAGCCTCGCGTCGACTCACCCACGTCGCCGCCGCTCTTGCGCTCGTGTCTGATCACGACGGCGAACCCTCGGCGGCAGCGGCCTGGAGCGGCTCGATGGCCTCCTGCGCCTGGCCGGCGCTGTTCTCGCCTTCGCCGCGGATGGCCGCGAACTGGCCGAGCGTATCCACCACGATGAGCCTGGCGCCACGACGACGCGCCTCGGCGACGGCAGCCCTTCACGACGTCTGGCCATGACGAGGCCGATAGGTGTCCCGCCAGGTGAGCAGGGTGAAGTCGTCACGGTCGAGTAGGTCAGCCCGCCGCAGCGCCTCGCGGAGACTGGCCGGCGGCTGCTCGGTGAGGTAGACGACGCCGGTCGATCGTCGGCTGGCTCCATGAAATCGAGGCCATCGAGGACCGCCCGGCAGAGCGCCATGACGAACGTCGTCTTGCCGGCGCTCTTGATCTTGCCGCTCACCTCGGTTCCCGCTCCGAACGCGACATACGGAGGTGCCGGCCACTCGACGGACGGCGGCAGCTCGGCGGCCATCTCACGGGCCGTGCGGAAGAGTCCAGGTTGCTTTCACCCGTACGGGTGGTGTATGGGCAGAAAGCACTTGGAGCGGCGCGGGCACCTAACCACGCATCGGCTCCACGTTCGCGCCACCGTTCAGTAAGCGCCGTTGCCGTTCGATGAAGTAGCTTTCGTCGGCCGGCCCATCCCAGTCGGTCATGAGGGCATCCATCACGACCGTGTTCCCAGGGCCAAAAGCTGTCGATAGTCTTCTGCGTCGATCTCGTCCAGGCGCCGTTCGAGTGTCTCGACGCGGGCCTCTAGCTCCCCGACGCGGTCGCGCCGTGGCGGCGGATAGCCGTATCGCCTCTCGGTCGTCCTGGACGTGCCCCACGGGCCGAGCCGATTAGCCGGTCGAACGGTTCGCACGTCTGGAGCCCGCGATACCGTGAGGCGTCGCTGGCGACTGGAGCCGTCAGCGTGGCCGCGGGAGTGTCTGAAACACCCGCGGCCTTCCTTTGCGTCGAGCCATCGCCGAGCGTGCGGCCATCGCCGCGAAGTGAGTTCGCTCGGTTGCGGCTGCGCGAGCGTCACGTTCCGGCCCCGGTACGGTCCTCGGGATGCCCGAATAGAATTGCCGTGCGGCCGCCTCACGGCGGCCGCGGTGTATTCCAAGGGGTCGCGCCGAGCGCGCAGCGTTAGGCCGCCTACCTTGCCCCACTGTGCTTGCAATCGCCTGGTCGATTGCCATCGCAGCGACGATAGTCCTCACCACGAGGTCACCCACGTCCGGTCGCGGACCGCTCAATACTCCGACAAATCGGTGGACACCTATCCGCCGGCTTAGACGCTGCGAGGCTTCGGTAGCCCATCCTCCCGGACCCAACGGCGCACAGTGTCCTCGTTGATGAACCTTCTGGGGGAGCTCGGTGAGGTAGCGGTTGAGTTGATCGGTGACCTCACGCCAGCGAAGCGGCTGTCCCAGGGCTTTCATCTGTTCAACATCACGATGCGGTAGTGCGTCGGGAACCTGATACCTGTCGGCCCCGGCGGGTTGTCACGAGATTGGTCGGCATAGAGCCGAGCTCCTCGCGCATCTGCGGCCCGGCCATGCGCAGGATGCCTTCCGGAACGTCTTCCAGGTCGTACACCTGGCCCGCGAGCCAGTCCGATCTCGTGACGAAGGCCATCCGCATCTTCCCACGTGCCAACATCTCCTCAGCGCCTTTGATCTCCTCCGGCGTCGGGTCACGTCCACTCATAGCTCGTCTCCTGGGTTGAAGCGGCGAGCGGCCGCGATGGCTCGGTCCGAACGGGTCGACGCGGCATAGCGCGCGACCATCTCCCGGCTCCGCCAGCCGGCGAGCTGCATGAGGTCCGTCTCCTGCATGCCCCCGGCGAGCATCGTGTGGGCGTAGGAGTGGCGGAACTGGTGCGCATGGAGCATCGACACGCCGGCGGCCGCCCCGCGGTCCCTGAGCGCCTGTGCGATGCCGGAGTCCGTCAGGCGGCCCCTGCGCCCCAGCCAGAGCCAGGGGAGGGCAGCGGCTTCGTGGCGGCTCCGGAGCCGCACGTAGCGGTCCAGCGCCTTCACGGCCTTGGCTCCGACGTAGACCACGCGCCTCGGCGGCCCTTGCCCATGACGCGGATGACCCCGCTGTCCAGGTCGAGGTCGTTGGTCATGGCGTCATCGGGCGTCCACCGGAGGTTGGCGCATCTGGCGAGACGTGCGCCCGTCCCGATGAACGTGCGCACGAGCGCCATGTCGCGCCGCTGCTCGAAGTCCTGCCCTCGCAGGCGGCCAGGATGGCGCGGAGTTGACCGGGCGTGAGCACGTCGGGCTGTTCCTCGGGGATGCGCGGCTTGCGCATGCGCGCCATCGGCGACTCGCGGATCTCGCCTTCCTCAGCGGCCCAGGCGAAGAACACCTTGAGCGCCACGAAACGGTTGGCCGCGGTGGCCGGGCGCCAGCGCTCCAGCAGGTGCTCGATGAACGCCTCGACGTGCTCCCGGCGGATGGTCGCCAGGTCGGCTGGCATGCCGCGCTCATCGAGGAACGCTGCCAGTCGGCCTACCGAGTCCAGGTAGGTGCGCGTCGTGTTCGGGCTGAGGTTGCTGGCGCGGAGGTGACGGGCCCAGCTCGCTGCGTTGACGGCTAGGTCCCCGCGTGCTTCGATACGCGGTACTGCGGGTGCGGCTCGACTCATGCTCGTGGGGCTCCTGGTGCGGTCCGAAGTCGCGCCAGTTTACCGCTCTACAAGCGCTGTAGGCAAGCCCTCCCGCAGTTATCCGCTCCAAGTGAGCGTGGAATGTGCGCCCGTAGCTCAGTGGATAGAGCGGATGGCTTCGGACCATCAGGTCGGGGGTTCGAATCCCTCCGGGCGCGCCAGAAGGACACAACGGGCCTTCACCTCGAGAGCCACCTCGACCAGATCCGCGGATGCCTACGCCGCAGTGGACGAGTGCTGCGAAATCAACGGCCTTGTTCGCGCTCGGCCCAGCAAGGGGCTTGCGTTCAGGGAGCGGCGACCGCGGACGGACGGCGGTTGCTTGAACCCGATGGCGTGATGGTCGTGACGGTCGGTCGCTTCGAGGGCCACCACCTCGCTATGCTTCGTCGACGCCGATCCGCCGTCGCTCGGCAGGGTGCCCGGCGTCAGCGAGGTCCATGTCCGCGATGCGATCGTGACCTGCCAGCTCGAGGGCGACGTGCAGCCGTTCCTCGACGCGCTCGCCGGGACGCGAGTCGTGGACCTCCTCATCGAACCCGCGCGTCTCGAGGAGGCGTTCCTCGAGTACTAGGAGGCGGAGGGTGCCGCGGCGCCTCGTGCGGACGCGGCACGAGCCGGGCCGAACGGCCGTCGTGGATCGCGCGCTCCTCGGTCGCACGGTCCGGGCGTACCGGGGCCGGTCGATCGCATGTGCACTCGCGCCGAGTCGACGCCGCGAATCTGGCGCTCTTCGTCGGTGTGACCCCGGGTGCCGGTGCGTACTTGCGTCACGGTCTCCCCACGCCGGGACATCGCCGCGCCAGCTGAGCCGGCGCGATGCCCGCCTGCATCGAAGTCTGCCGCGGAAGGTCCCGGCGAACCCCTGGGCAATGGGTGACACTACCCCCAGTTGTAACGCCCCTGCCTATTGACCGATGGTACTGGCCCCTGTGACACTTTTGGGGACCGATGAGACCGCAGCCGCGGGAGCGTCGGAACGGACGGCCCCCGGAACCCAGACCGATCCGTGGCCCAAGCGAGCGGGCCGAAGGGGCCGATGACCCAGAATCGCCTCGCGTCAGCAAAAAGGGGGCACCATCCCATGGCACGTTCAGTCAGGCGCCGCGCCGGGATCCCGGTCGGCATTCTCATCTCGGTCGTCGCGCTCCTGTTGTCCGCGGTCCCGGTGGCCGCCGCCGGGGAGCTGCGCGGCCATCACGGCGGCGAGGCTTGGGCGACGCGTGCGAACGCGGTCTCCGGCGATATCGCCGTCAAACTCGGCCGCTCCGCGTACCAGCAGTGTCCCTGCAAGGGCACTGACGGCGCGATCGTCTCCAACACGATCAACACCGTCCGCGCCGGTGAGAATGGCAACGTCTTCAAGGCCGCCGTCACCGAGAGCACGGCGCAGGCCGACAAGCTCTCCGACGGCACGGCGTACACCAGGCTCGTCTCGGAGATCACCGACGTCAACGCGCTCGACGGCGCGGTGACGGCCGACCTCATCCGCGCTCGCGCGGTGGTCAACGCCACCGAGACGGGCTTCAGCACCAGCAGCAAGGGTTCGCGGATCCTGGGTCTCCGGGTCCTCGGCGAGCTCGTCTCGGTCAGCCCCGGTGCCCGGACGAACGTCCCCGGCTTCGGCTTCATCACCGTGAAGGACATCGATCGCGGCGGCGACGGCGTGACGCGCCGCACGATCAAGGTCGAGATCCTCCGCATCGTCATCACCCGCGAGAACCGGCTGGACATCCCCGTCGGCACGAAGATCACGGTCGGGCACGCCCAAGCGGTCTACAGCCGACTCCAGCCCGTCGGGCTCGTCAGCGGGAGCGCCTTCGCGGCCGACGCGGTCTCGAACGTCTCCACGGCCTTCGAGAACCGGGTCGGTCGGGCGGCCGCCCTCTACCTGGGCTGCGTCAGCAAGGGTGAAGTCTTCCGCACGAACAACGTCGAGCGGGTCAGCGTTCCCGGCATCCTGACCAACGGCACGGGCGTCACGACGCTTCGCGCCGACATCGATTCTTCCCACGCGCTCGGCAAGGGCACCTCTCGCGTCGAGAACGTGAACCTGCTGGACGGCTTCCTGACCGCCGACGTCATCAAGGGCGTCGCGCTGACGGAGCGGCTCTCGAACGGCGACCGCAGGGCCTCGTACGCCGGCTCCAGCTTCGTGAACCTTCGCGTCGCTGGCCAGGCCATCGGCGACGACGTCCCGCCGAACACGCGGGTCCCAGTGGCCGGCGTCGGTGAGCTCGTCCTCTTCGAGACGACCACGACGACCACGCCGGACGAGATCCGCGCGCAGGTGATCATGGTCCACCTCACGGTGGATACCGAGAACAGTTTCGGTATCCCGGTGGGGACCGAGATCCGCATCGCCTTCGCCCGCACCAAGGTCGAGACCCCGTAGGGGACCGCTCGCGCGAACTCGAGAAGCCGGCCGGCTGCCCACCCCGGGCGCCGGCCGGCTTCTTCGTCTACGTCCCGAATGGGTCTCGGTCCTCCAGCTGGCGGTGGAAGCGGAGCCGCTGCGGGTCGGCGCCGGACGCGCTCTGGTCCCACGCCTCGACGAGGCGCGTCGCCTCGCCGTCCACGGTGAAGGCGCCCATGCACACGCCGTCACTGTCGCGCTCGACGCCGTTCCACGACGCGCGCGCGTCCGAGGAGCGGAAGCGGAACGCCTCGATGACCAGGTCCTTGAAGCCGCCGACGTTGGCGGCGTGGACCACCGCTCGCCAGCCCCGGACGTGAGCGCTGAGCGAGGTCGTGTCGAGGTCACCGCCGAAGATCCCCCGAGCAGCATGCGTCGCGCACGGAAGATCATGCCGCCGTCCGTGCTGACGCGGGCATAGGTGTTGGCATTCATGCCATAGGCCGACCACGACGTTTTGATCCGGCGGCCCAGGACGGCGCGACCTGTCGAGGTGCCGGCATCGGGGAAGCGTCACAGCCGGCCTCCGGCGTCACGAGGTAGTCGGACGCCGGACCGACGTCGAACGGATCGATCCGGACGCTCTCATCGATGGTCTGCCATGCCAGTACGAATGGCCGACCCACGCGTGCGCTGCGCAGATGTCGGTGCTCGCGTTCGATCTTTGCCTGTCCTCGACGAGCCGCGACGAGCCTCCGGGCGCGCCAAGCCCTCTGCACGCGGCTACTGCGCCCTGTTTCGGTCGACGTACCGGTCGATCGCGACCTCAGCCGCGCACGGCGGGCCGCCCGGTGACCACCATCACCTGACGCTCGAGCTGCCGCAGGCGCCGGGAGGCATCTGCGTGCTGCGCGCTATGGCGATCCATGAGTCGCATCTGTGCCTCCAGCTCCCTGATCTCTCGGAGGAGGCGCGGTAGCTCGTCGTTCATAAGAGGGGACTCGGCCTTTCACGCTCGGCGGGCCATCGCATCTTCCTCCGCGCGCAGGGATGAGGCGGTATCGGAACGTGGCGCGGTCTTACAGGTCCGTGCCAGTGGGTCGCTGCCGGGACGGCCCATGTTTCCGTCATCCGGCAGGGTTCGCCTAGACTCGCGCGACATGTGGCAGCCAGCCACCGCGCGAGCGGAGACCCGATGAGCGGCCCGGTCGGCCGTGCCGCCGCGGTGGCCCAGCTCGAGCATGCATGGGATCTGGCGGCGGCGGGGGAGTGGGAGCAGTCGGGCGCGGCCTACGCCCGCCTCGTGGGCAACCCGGATGCCGAGGTCCATGTGGCGGCGCTCCTCGGGTTGGCTGAGGCGCGCTATCGCCAGGACGAAGAGCCGGGCGCTCTGCAGGCCTGGCTCGCCGCCACGCAGGCGCCAGAGACGAGCAACAGCTGGCGAGCATGGAAGGCGCTGGCCGCGGCGCGCGTCCGCGAGGGAGACCTGGCGGGAGCGACGCGCGCGTATCGGGAGGCCGAACGGCGTGCCCCCGCGGAGGACCGACCGGAGATCGCCTCCCGACTCGGCTGGTTGACCAAGGAGATGGGCCAGGGACAGGCGGCGCAGCGCTATTTCAGCCGCGCCCGCACCGACGTGGCCCCGTCTCCCGTCGCGACCTGGACGATCCTCGCCCTGACGGTCGGCATCGGCATCTCCGAGCTGCTGGGCAACGGGCCGCTGTGGATCGGGCTCCTGGGGCTGGACAAGCCGGCCGTCGCGGAGGGCGAGTGGTGGCGACTGATCACCGTGGCCCTCGTCCATGACGACTCGTTCTTCCTGCACCTCGCCTTCAACATGTACGCGCTCTACATGGTCGGGCCGCTCATCGAAGCGCTCTACGGCGCGCCACGGTTCGTGCTCGTGTACGTGCTGACAGCGGCGGCGGGCTCGGCTGCCAGTTACATCGTGTCGCCCGGGGTGAACGGCGTGGGCGCCAGCGGTGCCATCTTCGGACTCTTCGGGATGCTGCTGGTCAGCAACCGCGTCCACCGGCCGGCACTCACCCGCTCGGCGCGCGGCCTGACGGGGCAGATCGGCATGCTCATCGGCCTCAACCTGGTGCTCGGCTTCTCCATCCCCAACATCGACAACGCGGCGCACATCGGCGGCCTCCTGGCTGGCGCCTGGCTGGGATTCGTACTCGTCCCGCGTGGGGCGACGCTGAGCAGCTTCTGGCAGCGCCCGGGCGCTCAGGTCGCCGCGCCGACAGCCGGGCTGCCGGGCGCGTCAGGAGCGGCTGGGGATGCACGAGTGGGCCGCGACACGATCCTGCGCCTGGCGGGTGTCGTGGCGCTCGTCGCGATCATCGTGCTCGCGGTCGGGCTGGGTCCCCTCGGCCGCTCCTGAAGCGTTCCGAAGGTCACCGGGTCAGCGGGTCAGCCGTCCGCTTGCATCAGCAGGTCCCGGCGATGGCCGAAACGGTCGATGAACCGGTAGAAGTC
>JAUJNA010000003.1:176928-197741 GCA_030446555.1 Chloroflexota bacterium
GGCCCTCTCTCAGGCCGTTGTCGTGGCGGTCGCCGCCGTGGTAGCGGTCAGCGACTTCTCCTCCTCCCCGGCGAAGAGGTGGAGCTTGTCCATCGGGACGAACATGTCGAGGACATCGCCCGATCGGACGCGTCGATCGGCTTCCACGATGGCCACCAGGTCCTGGTCACCGCCGATCCGCAGGTGGAGCAACTCCTGGTTGCCCAGGAACTCCACGACGTCAGTCGTCGCGCGAAGCGACGCCGCACCGGACGGCGCGTCGCCGATCTCGATGTGCTCGGGCCGGAAGCCGGCCGTCATGCTGCCATCCCCGCCCAGCTCCTGGACGGCGGGAGCGAGTCGGTCGGGCAGCGGAAGCTCCACCCCTGGGCCCGTGAGCTTCACCTGGCCGTTGTCGCGGTTCGCGGTGACCGTCACGAAGTTCATCGACGGGCTGCCGATGAAGCCGGCGACGAAGCGGTTGACCGGCCGCTCGTACAGGTCCTGGGGCGTGCCTACCTGCTGGAGGAGGCCGCGATCCATGACGGCGATGCGGTCGCCCATGGTCATCGCCTCGACCTGGTCGTGGGTCACGTAGACGATGGTGGTCTTGAGACGCTGGTGCAGGCGGGCGATCTCCGCGCGCGTCTGGACACGCAGCTTCGCGTCCAGGTTGGAGAGCGGCTCGTCCATCAGGAAGACCGCCGGCTCACGCACGATGGCCCGGCCCAGCGCCACGCGTTGGCGCTGACCACCCGAGAGCTGCTTGGGCTTCCGATCGAGCAGGTTGCCCAGCTCCGTCATCCGTGCCGCTTCCTGGACGCGGCGCTCGATGTCCTGCTTGGGCACCTTGCGCAGCTTGAGCCCGAAGGCGAGGTTGTCGCGCACGCTCATGTGCGGGTAGAGCGCGTAGCTCTGGAACACCATCGCGATGTCGCGATCCTTGGGCGGCAGGTCGTTGACGACCCGGTCGCCGATGCGCACCTGTCCCTCGGAGACATCCTCCAGGCCGGCGATCATGCGCAGCGTGGTGGTCTTGCCGCACCCGGACGGGCCGACGAGGACGAGGAACTCCTGGTCCTGGATCTCCAGCGTCAGATCCTTGACCGCTACGACATCCCCCGCGTAGCGCTTCCATACATTGTCGAACCTGACCGTGGCCATACCCCGTACCTCCTCGCCGGCGTCGGAAGCCGGGTCCGGCTTCGGACCATGCGGCTCGACCGTCGACTGCGGGCCATCCTAGCACCGGCGTGAAGCCATCCGAGAGGCGATCCGCCCCGCGCGCGGCTAGCCAGACGCGCGCTCGACCGTTATGCTCGCGCGAGCCGTCGGGCGCCGGCCAACCATCCGCTCTCCATCCTGCTCGCGAACCTCACGACGTCCTTCGGCACTAGGATGCGCCGAGGAGGACTCGCAGGAGGCGCTACCCATGCGCGCTGGTCTCGGGCGAGTCCCGGCGCAGAGGAGGAGAACGGATGAGGATCTTCGCGACGCGTATCGTGTCGCTCTTCGCTGTCGTGGCTTTGACGGCCGCGGCATGCGGCGGTGGGGCGCGACCGCGCCCCGAGCCAGGACACCTGCGGGGGCCGGGGGTGAGTCGGCACCGGCCAGCGAGCTCGCCGGATTAAGCCACCGAAAACGAACCCGCCGACGATCGCAGACCGCCCGGATATTCCGCCGGACAGATCGGTGGCACCGTGTCCGTGGTCGGGTCGTGGACCGGCTCGGAGCAGGGAATCGTTCGAGGCGATGGTCGCCCCGTTCGAAGAGAGCACGGGGGCGATGTCCAGTACACCGGCTCGCGCGACCTCGCCGCACAGCTGACCACCGGCGTCCAGTCCGGCAACCTGCCGGACGTGGCCGGCCTGCCCGGCCCGGGGCTCATGATCGAGTGGTACGACCAGGACGCTCTCAAGCCGCTCGATTTCGTCGATGCAGAGGCCTATCGCGCGGACACCCCGGAGGGCTTCGCCGACCTGGGCGTCGCCGAGGATGGGATGCTCATCGGATCTTCGTCAAGGCCGCGGTGAAGGGGCCTCATCTGGTACAACACGGCCAACTACGAAGGTGAGCGGCCCGCCACGTGGGCGGACGTGCAGGCCCTGGATTCGGCTCCCGCCGAGTCACTCCTGGTGCATCGGCTTCGAGTCCGGCGCAGCCTCTGGCTGGCCGGGTACCGATCGGATCGAGGACATCGTCCTCCGTCAGTCCGGACCCGAGGTGTATGACGCCTGGGTGCGCGGGGAGCTGCCCTGGACCTCTCCCATCCGGGGAGCCTTCGAGACCTTCGGCCGAGTCGTCCAGAGCACCGCCGGAGGCGGCAACGCCATCATCACCACGCCGTTCGGCAGCGGTGGCAACGGCCTCTTCGCTGACCCCGCGGAGTGCCTGTTCCACCACCAGGCGAGCTTCATGTCCGACTTCTTCGTGAACGAGGCGGGCGCCACGCCCGAAGACTTCGACTTCTTCGTGATGCCGCCCATCAGCGAGGAGGTCGGCGAGGTGGTCACGGGTGCCGGCGACCTGTTCGGGATGTTCAACGACACCCCGCAGGCGCGCGCGCGCTCATCGCGCATCTGCTGACCCCCGAGGCGCAGCAACATCTGGGTGGAGCGTGGCGGAGCCATCTCGGCCAGCAGGAGCGTCCCCACGGATGTCTATCCGGACGCGGCGTCCCAGAAGTCGGCAGAGGCTCTGCAGCAGGCGGCGAGCTTCCGTTTCGACGGCTCTGACCAGATGCCGGCGGAGATGAACGACGCCTTCTTCCGCGCGATGGTCAACTTCGCGCAGAACCCCGACCAGTCGACACGATCCTGACGGACCTCGATGGGGTGCAACAGGACGCGTACGAGTAACCCAGGAAGACCACGATGGGCCGGGACTGATCCCCGGCCCATCGCTCCAGAGAGGGAAGGCGTGGATCGGCTGCTGCTGGCGGTCGCGGTCGTCATCATCGTCCCGGCCGTACTCGTCGGTTACATCCTGTTCATGGAGGCCATCGTCCGGCGCATGCCCGGACGTTCGGGAGCCCGCATCCGTCCGTGGCTCTGGCTCGCGCCCGCCTTCGCGTTCCTGACCGTATTCCTGATCTATCCACCTGGCCACCATCTATCGCAGCTTCTTCTCGAACAACGAGCGGCGCCAGGAGTTCGTGGGTATCGATCACTACACGAACTTCTTCCAGAGCGCGGACTCACTGCTGGCGCTGCGGAACAACATCATCTGGATGGTCCTGCTGACCGCGATCACGGTCGGCGTGGGGCTCGTCATCGCCGTCCTCGTCGACCGGGTCAAGTACGAGCCGGTGGTCAAGACGGTCATCTTCCTGCCGATGGCCATCAGCTTCGTCGCTGCTGCGGTCATCTGGCGCTTCGTCTATGCGTACGACGCGGACGTCGGCCTGCTGAACGCCGGCCTCAACGTCGTGGGGCAGGAGCCGGTGCTGTGGCGTGAACAGCCGCCGTTCAACAACGTCGCGCTCATCGTGGTCGGGGCGTGGATGCTGACCGGTTTCTCGATGGTCATCCTGTCTGCCGGGCTCAAGGGCATCAGCACGGAGCTGCTCGAAGCCGCCCGCGTGGACGGGGCGAACGAGCTGCAGGTCTTCCGCAAGCATCGTCCTGCCCTTGCTCATGCCGACCATCGCCGTCATCGCCACGACCGTCATCATCTTCGCGCTCAAGACCTTCGACATCGTCTTCGTGATGACGAGCGGGAACTACGAGACCGAGGTCGTCGCCAACCTCATGTACCGCGAGATGTTCCTACAGGGCGATAACGGCACCGCCAGTGCCATCGCTGTCATCCTGCCGATCGCGGTCATCCCCGTGATGATGTTCAACATCCGCCGCTTCCGGGAGCAGGAGGCCATCCGATGACCCAGGCTCAGGCACCGGTCCTCGTCGGTACGGAACTGCGCACCCGCCGGCGGCGGCCGTGGGGCGGCGGCAGGTTGCCTGTCCACCTGGCGCCGATCGCGCTGATGATCATCTGGGCCATCCCGGCCCTCGGCCTGCTCGTGAGCTCGTTCCGACCCGCCTCGGCTGTCGCCAACACCGGCTGGTGGACCGCGCTCTTCCCGCCGTACGAGTTCACGTTCTCCAACTACGAGCACGTGCTGACGCAGCAGGGCCTGGGGAGTGCCTTCCTCAACAGCCCGATCATCACCGTCCCGGCCACCATCATCGTGGTCGTCGTCGCGGCATTCGCAGCGTATGCCTTTTCGTGGATGGACTTTCCGGGCCGACAGGTCCTCTTCGTCCTGGTGGTGGGCCTGCTCGTCGTGCCGCTGCAGGTGACGCTCGTGCCCGTGCTGCGGCTCTTCCGCGACTTCGAGGTCGCCGGCCAGACACACTGAGCGGGACCTTCGTGGCGGTCTGGCTGGCGCATACCGGATACGGGCTGCCGTTCGCGGTCTACCTATTGCGCAACTACATCGGTGGGTTGCCACGCGAGGTGTTCGAGTCGGCCGCCATCGATGGCGCCGGACCGGCGACGGCCTTCTTCCGCCTGGCTCTGCCGATGAGCGTCCCGGCCATCGCCTCGCTCGTCATCTTCCAGTTCCTGTGGGTCTGGAACGACCTGCTGGTGGCGCTCGTCTACATCGGCCCTGTGCCGGCCAACCATCCGCTGTCCATCCTGCTCGCGAACCTCACGACCTCCTTCGAGGGGACTGGCAGTTCCTGACGGCGGCCGCGTTCATCTCGATGGCGCTGCCCATCGTCGTGTTCCTCTCGCTGCAGCGCTACTTCATCCGCGGCATCACGGGGGGCGCGGTCAAGGGCTGAGGGAGTCTGCCGGCCCACGACGGCTCAGGCGCGGCGGGAACCGATCCTTCCGCGGAGCGCCTCGGCGCCGGAGCGCATCTGCTGCTGGAGCAGCGCGCCCTCCGAGGACAGGCTGAAGAAGGTGTAACCCGCGTCCAGGTAGCGATCGACGTCCTCCGGCCGCCAGAGGAGCACGCCGGCGGCCTTCCCGTGCGCCCGGGCGGCACGCCCCACGGAGTCGATCGCGGCCAGGTAGTCCGGATGGTCGATGCCGCCGGGGATCCCCAAGGCATGGCTGAGGTCGGCCGGACCCACGAACAGGACGTCGATGCCGTCGAGCGCGGCCAGCTCGTCCACCGCGCCCAGCGCGGCACGGCCCTCCACCTGCGCGATGCCCACGATCTCGTCGTTACGTGGCGCGACCGTGCCGTGGCCGCCCGCGCCGTAGGCCAGGCCGCGCGTGAAGAGCGCCACGCCGCGGACACCCGCCGGCGGGTAGCGAAGCCAGCTGACGAGCTCGCGCGCCTCGTCCACCGACTCGATCCGCGGCACCATGATGCCGTCGGCCCCCAGGTCCAGGGCGCGGCCCACTCGCAGGCGCGTACCCTGCTCGACCCGCACGAGGGCTGCCGCACCTGAGCCCGCGACGGCATGGAGCATGGCCAGCAGGTCGTCGTCGCCCGCCGCACCGTGCTCCAGGTCGATGAGCACCCAGTCCAAGCCGGCCCGCGCGCAGACCTCGGCGGCCGCCGGTGAGCCCAGGTTGAGGAACGTGCCCACGAGCGACTCGCCCGACAGGACGCGCTGGCGCAAGGTTCGACCGTCGGACATGCCTGGACCTCGCGCTGGGCAGGGTGGAGCGGGTGTACCGGTTGACGGATCCTGCGACCTTCCGCGAGAATCAGCGGAAGTGGGCCGCTAGCTCAATGGTAGAGCAGCTGACTCTTAATCAGCTGGTTGAAGGTTCGAGTCCTTCGCGGCTCACCACTGGAGCGCCCTCTCATGGCCCTCGCGGCCCGTCTGCTGGGTCTTCTCGCCCTGCGCCCGTCAAGACGGCCCTGGCCGGCACCCGGCATCCCCGATCGTGGCTGTTCGAGGATGGCGACGCCCCCGTCATCCCGGAGGTCTCGTACATGGGTGCCATCCTTCCGGCTGGCCTGGCCGCGCTGGTGCAGCTGCCGCCCGAGAAGAGGTGAGCTGGCTCGCTGCCCGAGCCAAGGAGGCACTCGACGGCCCCCCGTGCTCCCGAGCACGACGGATGGACGCCTGAGCCACGACCTGCCGATCCCGCCTACCCTCCGGCGTTGCTGGGGTCGCGGCCCCGCGTTCGCGGTCCTTCCCGTCCGCGCGTGGCCGATGTCTGGACGTCGCGCATCTCTCCGCCGCCCGAGCCGCGCAACGGCGTTGTCGCTCCTTCTAGCGCTCGTCTCCATCGGGGGCACGAGCGAGCCGACCGACCCGCCTATCCACGGTGACCCCTCCCCGGCAGCTTCTACGCTGACCTGGGACCCGCCGCTCGCTCGCTATGCCTTCCTGGACGCCATCCGCTCGGCCCACGAAGGTGGCCCTCTGCTTGCGCAGTTCGAGGCGGGGAAAGAGCCATCGTCGTCAACTGCCCGGACCTTCCTCTCGTGATCGAAGTCAACGGGCGGAACTGCGAGGGCACGTTCGGGCTGGCGAGGCGCATCGAGACCGAGGGCTCGTCCTGACGGACGATACCTGCCGGCGTCGAGGTTCTCATCTTCGAGATGCTGGAGGTGGCGCGTGACCACCGACAGGATGGCGAACGCGGGAGAGATGGCTGCGTTCGCCCGTAGGATGGAGACCCTGGCGCACCTGGGGAGTGGCGGCGGCCTTGGTGTGCAGCCCCGATGGGACGCCCTCGACCACTCGTCCCGGCACGCGCATGAATCGGTTTACCATCGAACGGCCGCGCGTAGCGCTCCTCGCCCCGGCGACGGCGGCCCCGGTCCGAGCGCCTCGCCCGAGGATCGCATGCCTGACGCGTTGGCAGTCGCCGCAACGGCATGGGGCGTGGTGATGGGGATCTCGCCGGTCCTCCAGATCCGGCGCATGCTGACCACCCGCTCCAGCGCTGACCTCTCCATCGGCTACTTAGCTGTGCTCATGGTCGGCTTCGCCCTCTGGATCGCGTACGGGCTCTCCATCGCCAACCCCGCCCTCGTCATCGCCAACACCGTGGCGCTGGTGGTGGGGGCCGTGACCATCCTGGTCGCGGCTCGACTGCGCGTGCCGCGCGCCTAGGGTCGAGCGGGAGGCGGTTCAGGAGGACGAGGAGCGGCCGCGTCTGTGGAGCGGGCGTCTCGACGACCGGCAGGCGCAGCCAGTCCTCGCCCGCGTCGCCCGGGTGGTAGCGGCTGTCGTGAGACGGCGAGCGGAGATGGCCGAGAGGCCCATCGACGCCACCGCTTCCGCGAGCGTCACGCCCTCGCCGCGGAGCCCGCGACTGACGACGCACAGGCGCCCGTCGCGCAGGACGGTGCCCAGCCGCGAGTGGCGCGCCGCGAACGGCTGCTGGGTGAGAGGCCGACCCTCGGCCCACAGCAGGTCCGATGCCACGAACGCCGCCTCTCCGCCGGAGGCCGCCGGATCGGCCAGTCGCCGGCGCAGGAGCTCGGCGTCCGGGCGTCCCTCGTCGTCCAGCACGAGCAGCGTCCCGTCGAGGATGACCCCGTCCGCGGTGAGCTGACCACCGATCGCCTGCCAACTCGGGGAACGTGGCCAGGGGATCGGCCAGGTGGTCGGTCTGGATGCGCAGGCGACCAGCCTCGGCGAAGGCGAACGCGCGAGCGCCCGGCCACCAGGGCTCGAAGAAGTGACCCTGGTCGTCGAACGGCGTGACGCCATGTGACGCCAGCATGGGTGCGATCCGGTCGGGCAGCCGGCCGGCCGGCGGTCCATCGCCCAGGACGAGGTGGAGCTGCTCGCCCAGCGAGGCGGGACCGCCGGCCCGATCGCCGCGCATGGTGCGCTATGCCGTCTTGCGCTTGCGTCCCGCCCCTGCCGAGCCGGAGGCCGCACGAGCCGGGGTCTTGGCCTCGTCCGCGGCCGCCCTCGTGGCGGCCCGCGAGCCGGATCTCGCGGCTGGCTTCGTAGCTGCCTTGGGTGCCGGCTTGGCGGCTCGTGCCTTGCGTGCCTCGGCCACCGACGTCGGCTCGTCCGCAGTCCTACGGCCCCGAGCGCGACCTCCTGCCGCTCGCTCCGACGCCTCGTCCGAGGCCTTGGCAGCACCGTCCCGGGTCTGGCGCGCTGCGGCCACGCTGGCTTCCAGGACGGCCATCAGGTCGGTCAGGCGAGACGGCTCTTCCATGGCCTTCGGCGCTTCCACCGGCTGCCCCTCGACCTTGGCCTCGATGACGCTCAGCAGTGCCTGGCGGTACTCGTCGCGGTACTGCGACGCATCGAAGTCGCCGGTCATGGCCTGGACGAGCTGCTGGGCCATCTGGACCTCCGCCGGCTTGAACTGGAACTCCGCCTCGGGTAGCTCCAGCTCGCCCAGGTCGCGCACCTCGTCCGGCCAGTAGAGCGTGGAGAGGAGCATCGTGGTGGAGTAGGGATCGAGCGCCGCGAGCATCTCGCGGTCCTTGAGCACGATCTTGCAGATGGCCTGGAGCTGGCTCTCCTTCAGCACCGACTTCAGCAGGTAGAACGCCTTGCGCCCGACGGCGTCCGGCTCGAGGTAGTAGGCCTGCTTCACGAAGGTGGCGCCGTACTCCTCTCGGTCGGCATCCACGAACTGCTCGATCTCGATGGCGCGCACCGTCTTGAGCGGCACGGCCTCGAAGTCGCTCTCCTCCATGACCACGTACTGGTTCTTGGACCACTCGAAGCCGCGGACGGTGTCGGAACGGGGATCTCCCCGTGCTCGGGGCAGTGCGTCTTCATCTGGATCCGCCGCAGGCAGGGCACCGCCCGGCCGTTCTCGCGCGCCTCCTTGTGGAGCAGGTTGAACGAGAGCCCGCCGCGCGGCTCGGTGGCGAGATAGAGCTTGACCGGGATGGTCACGAGGCCGAACTGGATCGCGCCGCGCCACATCGCGCGTGCCATGGCTTCTCTCCTCATCGTGGATCGTGCTTGCTCGACCCGGTCGCAGGATAGCCCGCGCTGGCAAGCGGCGCGGTCGCGCTATGCTCGACGGCACTCGTGAGGCGTCTTGTCATGGTCCTGTCCGTCTCGGGCGCGGTGGTCGCCGGGTGCGCCGGCGCCGCGCCCATGCCGGCCGGTGAAGGCGCCGACCCCAGCAGCGGTCCGCCGCGTTCGGCCGGCCGCGGGCCCTACGTGCGACCGAGCCCCCGACCCAGCCGGGACACGATCAGCTACGTGGCCCTGGGGGATCGTACACCATCGGCACGTCGGTCAAGGCGGAGGACCGGTGGCCGAACCAGCTGGTCCGGACGCTGCGCTCCGAGATCGACCTGCGACTGGTCGCGAACCTGGGGGTCAACGGCTACACGACGGCCGGATCTGATGGCCGAGGAGCTGCCGCAGCTCGATGGGCTGGATCCCGAGTTCGTAACGCTTCAGATCGGCGTCAACGACGTCGTCCGCCGGGTCAGCCCCGACCAGTACCGCGAGAACGTGGCCGCCATCCTGGACGATCTCCTGACGCGGGTCGACGCCGGACGCATCCTGGTCGTCTCCACGCCCGACTACACGCTGACGCCGGAAGGCCCGCGTTTCGGCGATGCGGAGCGGCAGAGCGGCCGCATCGAACGGTTCAACGAGATCCTGCGCGACGAGGCGGAAGCCCGTGCCCTCCGCTACGTGGACATCACGCCGGTCGCCGACCGGGTCGGTCAGGACGCTTCGCTGGTAGCGGGTGACGGGCTTCATCCCAGCGGCAAGCAGTACGCCGGATGGGTCGAGCTCATCGCGCCGCACGTCAGGAAGATGCTGAGCGACTCTTAGGCGTTGCGAGGCATCTGCAACCCGCAGCCGACGGGGCGTTCCGCAGGCCGGGAAGGGCCGCGCCTATCCTTGGCGCACCTAGACAGGAGTACCCGACATGTCCATCGGACTACCTCATCTCGATCTCGGCGGCCTTCGCCGCCACACCGATGACGTCCCCGAGAGCCGGCTGCCCAAGATCGACCTGTCGAAGGTCGAGCTGCCCAAGCCCGACCTGGCGGCTGCCGGCCGAGCGGTCGGGGGCGGGGTCGACGCACTCACGCGACGGCTCGACGAGCTGGGCCAGGAGGTCCGCTCCATCCGCGTGGTGCGCGGGCCCGAGCCTCGTGTGGCCCCGCTGCCGGCGTGGCACTCCTGGGTGGCCTGGGCGCCGGCATGGCCCTCATGTACTTCCTGGATCCGCGCGTGGGGGCCGCCCGCCGCAGGCAGCTGATCGAGCGACTCCAGGGTGGCGTGGCGGAAGCCCGCACCCGGATCACGGACCGGCGCCAGGACACCTGGGACGACATGAGCGACACGACCGATGACCTCGCCTCACAGGCCGGGACGACGGCCGACGAGGCCTTGGGCGCAGGTCAAGCCTCCTACCAGGAGACGAGCACCGAGATCGACCCGCTGAACCCGGAGTACGCCGAGTCGCGCGTCTGAGTCACCGGCCAGCGTGCTAGGCTAGCCACCGACTTGCGACCGGTCCTGAGAGACCGGACGTCGGCCCCGTGAGGCCGGGCAAGGAGGTAGCGATCTGACCCTGCCAGACGACCACCGACCCTTCGAGGGCGGTGGTCGTTCCATGTCCTGGCGGTCGTCCCTCCCGGCCGATGGGGCGGTCGATCCACGCATCGGCAGTGCGGGGCCCTGTCTCCTGGCACTCGAGGACGGGGCGGTCTTCCATGGCCACGCGGTCGGTGCTCCGGTCGCGTCGGGCGGCGACCTCGTCGTGAACACGGGCCAGACGGGGTACCAGGAGGTCTGCACCGACCCTTCCTACGCCGGGCAGCTCGTCGTGATGACCTATCCGCTCATCGGGACCCACGGGCGCCTGGCCACGGACGACCAGTCGCGCCGGCCGTGGCTGCGCGGCCTGATCGTCTCGGGAGCGACGGCGGCCGTGGCTGACGACACTGACCAGCTCTCACACCTGCTGCGGACGAGCGGCGTGCCCCACATCGCCGGCGTGGACACGCGCGTCTTGGCGCGTCGCCTGCGCGGGACGGGCTCCCAGCGAGCGGTGATCACGGCGCCGAACGACCTCGATGCCGAGCACGCCGTGGCGTCGGCGCGAAGACAGGCTCATTGGGAGGACCAGGACTTCGTGGCACAGGTCTCGGCCGCGGCGCCGCACGAGGTGGGCGAGACCGGTCCCGTGGTCGCCGTCGTGGACTACGGGCTCAAGGAGGGCATCGTCCGTGCCCTGCGACGGCGCGGCCTCCGGGTGCGCGTGCTGCCCCACACGATGGGACGTGACGCAGTGCTGGCGTCGGACGTGCGCGGTGTGGTCCTCTCGCCCGGTCCCGGCGATCCGGCGCGGCTACAGGGTCCGGTCGCCCTGGCCCGCGAGGTCATCGACGACGGCCGACCGCTCCTCGGTGTCTGCCTGGGGCATCAGATCGTGGCACGGGCGGCGGGCGCCGGGACGCGCCGGCTGCGCTTCGGACATCACGGCGCGAACCACCCCGTGCGAGACTTGGAGACCGGCGCCGTGCAGGTCACCGCGCAGAACCACGAGGTCGAGGTGATCGGCGAGTCCCTTCCCTCGATGTCCGGCTTCTTCGTCAGCCAGCGCAACCTGAACGATGGCTCCGTGGAGGGGCTGCGCCATCTCGAACGACCCATCGAGACCGTGCAGTACCACCCGGAGGGCTCTCCCGGCCCGCTAGACGCGTCGGTCGTCTTCGACCGGTTCGCAGCGCGGGTGGGGTGATGACGCTGCTCGTCGACCGGCCGCCCCCGACCGGCGCCGGCCCGTCCGAGCGCCCCGGCTCGGTGCTCATCATCGGCTCGGGGCCAGTCGTCATCGGACAGGCGGCCGAGTTCGACTATGCGGGCACCCAGGCGTGCCGGGCGCTCCGGGAGGAGGGCGTGCGGACGATCCTCCTGAACTCGAACCCGGCCACGATCATGACCGATCCCGGTGTGGCGGACGTCGTCTACCTGGAGCCACTCATCCCCGAGACGGCCGAGCGGATCATCGCTCGCGAGCGACCCGATGGGTTGCTGGCCGGCCTGGGCGGCCAGACGGCGCTGAACCTGGCCGTCGCTCTGGCGCGTCGCGGGACCCTGGAGCGTCACGGTGTCCGGTTGCTGGGCACGCCGCTGGAAGCCATCGAGGCGGCCGAGGACCGCGAGCGCTTCCGCGCCCTCCTCGAGCGCATCGGCCAGCCGTACCCGCCGTCCGCCATCGTGGGCGGCGCGACCGCCGCCGAGCGGGAGGCGACCAGCCAACGCGCGCTGCGGACCATCGGCCTGCCGGCCGTCATCAGGCCGGCGTACACGCTCGGCGGGTCGGGCGGCGGGATCGTCACGGCCGTGGCGGAGTACCGCGACCGCATCCGTGCCGGGCTGCGGGCGAGTCCCATCGGTCAGGTCATGGTCGAGCGTTACCTGGCCGGCTGGCAGGAGATCGAGTACGAGGTGATGCGCGACGCGGACGACACCTGCATCGCGGTCTGCTCGATGGAGAACGTCGACCCGCTGGGGGTGCACACCGGGGACTCGATCGTCGTGGCGCCGGTCCAGACGCTGCCCGATCCGGTGCACCAGCGGCTCCGCTCGGCGGCGCTCGCGATCATCCGGGCGCTCGGCGTGGAGGGCGGCTGCAACGTGCAGTTCGCGCTGTCGCCGGACTCCTCGGAGTACGCGGTGATCGAGGTCAATCCGCGTGTCTCGCGCTCCTCCGCGCTGGCCTCCAAGGCGACCGGCTACCCCATCGCACGGGTGGCCGCGCAGATCGCCATCGGCAGGCGCCTGGCAGAGATCCCCAACGCCATCACCGGCACCACCGTGGCGGCGTTCGAGCCGGCCCTCGACTACCTCGTCGTGAAGCTGCCGCGCTTCCCGTTCGACAGGTTCCCGGGGGCCGACCGGCGCCTGGGCACCCAGATGAAGGCGACCGGCGAGGTCATGGCCATCGACCGCTCGTTCGGAGCGGCACTCAACAAGGCGATGCGTGGCCTTGAACAGGCGGGGGCGGGCTTCCTCTCCGAGGATGCGGCATGGGCAGGCGAGCTGGCGCTCCTCCGGAACGAGGGCATGGCCGCGGACGAGCGACAGACGCGGCTGGCTCGCTTCCTGGCGCCTTCCGATACCCGGCTGTGGCGACTGCTTGCGCTCTTGCGCCGCGGCGTGGCCGAGACGGAGCTCGTCGCGGCGACGGGGATCGCGCCGTGGTTCGTCTCCCAGATGGCTTCGCTCGTCAGTCTGGAGCACCGGCTGGGCGCCTGCGGCGAGGAGCTGCCAGACGATCTCCTCGTCCTGGCCAAGCGGGCCGGCTTCGCCGACGGCGATATCGCCGCCCTCACGGGCCGCGATGCAGCGGGCGTGGCCGCGCGGCGAGCAGAGGTGGGGCTGCGTCCCGGCTTCGCGATGGTCGACACCTGCGCCGCCGAGTTCGCCGCCGAGACGCCCTACTTCTACTCGACCTACGCGGCGATGGGCTCGCCACCCGAGGCCGCGCCGGTGGAACGCCCGGCGGCACTCGTCATCGGCTCCGGGCCCGTGCGCATCGGCCAGGGCATCGAGTTCGACTACTGCGCGGTGCAGGCGGCGGATGCCCTGCGCGAACAGGGCATCGCGGCGGTGATGATCAACTCCAACCCGGAGACCGTCTCGACCGATTTCGATGCCTCGACCCGGCTCTACTTCGAGCCGCTCGACGCGGAGAGCGTGCTGGAGGTCATCGAAGCGGAGTCCGTGCCGGGGGAGCCGCCACTGCCCGCACTCCTCGCCTTCGGCGGGCAGACGCCCCTGGGCCTGGCGGGGGCGCTGGACGCGGCCGGCGTGCCGCTGCCCGGGCTGGACCCGGCGATCATCGAGCGAGCCGAGGAGCGGACGCGGTTCGCCGGCATCGTGGAGCGCCTGGGCATCCCACAGCCTGAGGGCGGCATGGCGACATCCATCCAGGAGGCGCTCACGGTGGCCGAGCGGATCGGCTACCCGGTCCTCGTCCGCCCGTCGTATGTCATCGGCGGGCTCGCCATCGAGACCTGCTTCGGACCCGAGGACCTCGCACGTCAGTTGGATGCGGCCACCGTCGTCTCCGACGACCGGCCGGTGCGCATCGACGCCTACCTGGAGGGTCTGGAGGTCGACGTCGACGCCATCTGCGACGGGACCCATGTCCTGATCCCGGGGCTCATGGAGCACGTGGAGCGCGCGGGCGTGCACTCGGGGGACTCGATCGGCGTCTTCCCCCCGCAGCGGATCAGCACTGCCGATCGGGCGCTCATCGTCGCGGCCATGACGCGGGTGGCCCTTGCCATCGGCGCGCGAGGGCTCATCAATGCCCAGTTCATCGTCCGCGACGACGGCGTCTACCTCATCGAGGTCAACCCACGCGCCAGCCGCACCGTGCCGTTCCTCTCCAAGGTGACGGGGGTGCCCATGGTGGAGCTGGCGACCCGGGTGGCGATGGGCGCCACGCTCGCCGAGCTGGGGTGGTCCGCGGGTCTCTACCCGCCTCCCGCGCTCGTCGCGGTCAAGGCGCCCGTCTTTTCGACGGCCAAGCTGGTCGGGGTGGACCCGGCCCTGGGCCCGGGCATGCAGTCGACCGGCGAGGTCATCGGGATCCACGCCGATCCCGACGTGGCGATGGCCAAAGCGCTCCTCGCGGCGGGGATGCTACCGCCGGCCGGTAACGGCGGCCGCACGGCCCTGCTCTCGATCGCGGACCGCGACAAGGGGCTCCTGCCGCAGCTGGCCACCGCCCTCGCCGCCGCCGGCCATGCGTTCCTGGCCACGCGAGGTACGGCCGCGGCGCTCCGATCGCTGGGCCATGACGTGGAGGAGGTGGCACGCCTCGGGGAAGAGGCCGCTGGGCTCCCGGGCATGGTGGAGACCATCGAGGCCGGTTCGGTGGTGCTCGTGGTCAACACCCCGTCACCCCGGACCGGTCCCGTCCGCGACGCGGCCCGGATCCGCCACGCGGCGATCGCTCAGGGGGTCCTCTGCCTGACGAGCATCGAAACCGCCGTGGCGGCAGCGCGCTCCCTCGCGCCGTCTTTGCGCGATCGCCTGGTCGAGGTCTGCCCTCTCGGCGACCTCGTCCCTCAGTCGTCGCGGCGCGTCGGGTCGACCGGCCGCAGCAGCGCTGCAGCAAGCAGGAAGAAACAGACCGCCACGAGGTAGGCGGCCCGCGGGCTGAACGCCGGATCGGTCCGATAGACCACATCGAGAACGGGACCCGCGACGACCAGGGCGGCAGGCCCGGCCATGGCCGTGCCCACGTTGGAGATGCCCATGTAGCGGCCGGTGGTGGCCTTCGGGATGATGTCCGTCATGAGCGCCCAGTCGACGGCCAGGAACATGCCGGCGCCGACACCCACGGACATCAGGGCGACGGTCGCGAGGGCGAACGTGGGAGCCAGCGCCACGGCGGTCAGGCCGCCGGCCGCGAGCGCGCAGGCGGCGTAGATGACGCGCTTGCGTCCGAACGCGTCCGACAGCCGGGCGGCGGGGATGACGGTGACGGCGGTGGGGATGACGACCGCGATGAGCGCGACGTTGATGAAGAGGCCGGCTTCCTGGACGCTCATCGCCATGGACCGCTCCAGGTACGGCTTCGCGAAGCGGACGATCGCCCCGGTGCCGGCGAGGAAGAAGAGGCGGGAGGCGACGAGCCACACGAAGCTCCGCTCCCGCAGGACGTCCAGCCCCCATGCCGAGCGCGCCACCGACCACCAGGACCGGCCCTCGCGAGGCCGCCCGGCAGGACCGTCATCCACGCGCACCAGCAGGCCCGCCGCGGCCGCCAGCTGGAGCATGCCGAGCCCCACGGTGGGCCAGAAGAGGCTCTCGGCCACGGGCGTGCCCTCGGGGGAGAGGATGAGGCCCAGTGAGGCGACGAGGGTCCCGCCCACCTGACCCAGCACGATCATGAGCCCCATCAGCCCGCTCGCGCGACCCACCTGGCGAGCCGGCACCAGGTCCGGCATGTAGCCCTGGAACGGCCCCTGCGCCACGTTCGAGGAGAGCTGGAGCAGGATGTAGAGGACGACGAGGGCGAGGAACGTCTGTGAGCCGGCGATGGCCGCCAGGAAGACCACGTCGAGCAGGGCGCCGACCGCGATGTACGGCTTTCGGCGACCCCACCGGGTCGAGGTGTGGTCCGAGATGACGCCCATCGTAGGTTGCACCAGGACGGGCATGAGCACGCCGGCGAGGGTGATGACGAGCAGGCCGCGGCCCAGCTCCTCGGGCCCCAGCATCCCCTCCACGCGTGCCGGCAGGATCACCGCGTCGAGACCTGCCCAGATGGCCGTCAGGCCCAGCCAGTAGAGCGACAGGTCCACGAGCTGACGCGTGGGCAGCGTGCCCGTGGGACGTCCGCCGGTCATCGTCACGTGAGGGGGCGCAGACCGTCCGTCCCAGCCGATCGCACCACCCGGTCGGCCAGGCGGGCATCCGGGCTCTCTGACGCGTGGTCCGGCACGTGCACCTTTGCGTACCTCATAGGCGGCACCGTACAGGGAGCCTCCACCCGATGGGACGGATCATCGCACCAAGGGTGAGAGAATCGGGCGGCCGGGTGCCGACCGCCACGCAGGCGTTGCGAGGACACGTGACCCGAACGCGGAGGCGCCATGCCCGACAGAGACCCTGACGTCCCGACCATCACGTTCACCGAGCGCCGGCTCGACAACGGCTTGCGTGTCATGGTGTCCGAGGACCACCTCGCGCCCGTGGTCGCCATCAACCTCTGGTACAAGGTGGGGTCTCGCCACGAGACGCCGGGCAGGACGGGGTTCGCGCATCTCTTCGAGCACTTCATGTTCCAGGGCTCGCGCCACGTCTCGAAGGCGGAGCACATGTCCATCGTGCAGAGTGCGGGCGGCGTGAACAACGCCACGACCTTCTTCGACCGCACGAACTACTTCGAGACGCTGCCG
Source organism: Chloroflexota bacterium (assembly GCA_030446555.1). Taxonomy (GTDB): domain Bacteria; phylum Chloroflexota; class Limnocylindria; order Limnocylindrales; family CSP1-4; genus Palsa-1032. Next base: position 193,709 of record JAUJNA010000003.1, read on the forward strand.
TCGCACCAGCTGGAGCTCGGCCTCTGGCTCGAGGCGGACCGCATGGCGACGCTCCTCGACGCGCTCAGCCAGGACAACCTGGACAACCAGCGTGAGGTGGTCAAGAACGAGAAGCGCCAGTCATACGACAACCGGCCGTACGGCACGTTCTACGAGAAGCTGATGGCCGCGGTCTTCCCGGAAGTGCATCCCTATCACCACACGCCCATCGGCTCGATGGAGGACCTCGACGCGGCGAACGTCGATGACGTCGTCTCGTTCTTTCGGACCTGGTACGCGCCCGACAACGCCGTGCTCTCGATCGTGGGCGACATCGACGAGGGGCCCGCACTCCGCGCCGTCGAACGGTTCTTCGGGCCCATCCCGGCTGCTGGAGGCTTCCCCACCCCGCCACCCTCGGACGCCTCGCCGCTCATCGGCAAGGAGGTGCGCGAGGTGGTGCCCGACATGGTGCCGCTGGAGCGGGTGCACCTCGGCTACCGCATCCCAGCCTTCGGCACGCCCGAGTTCGACGCCCTGGAGGTGCTCAGCCAGATCCTCGCCGGAGGGAAAGGCAGCCGCCTCCACCGGCACCTGGTCCGCGAGCGGCGCATCGCCCAGGACGTCGCGGCGTTCGCGCTGCCGCTCGTGGCTGGGGCATCGATCTACGCCGGTTGGGTCACCGCGCGCCCCGAGAGCGACGCCGCGACCGTGGAAGCCGCCTTTCTCGCCGAGCTGGAGCGCCTGACCGCCGAGCCCGTGACGGACGATGAGCTGGCCCGTGCGCAGGCGCTCATCGAGTCCTCCGAGCTGGGCGCCCTCGGCCGCGTCGACGAGGTGGCCGACCGACTCTCCATGTACGCCACCTACTTCGACCGCCCAGCACTCATCAACGAGCAGCTGGCTCGCTACCGCGCCGTGGACGCCACAGCCATCCTCGAGGTGGCAAGGCAGGTCTTCCGGGAGGACAACCGGGCGGTCATCACGTACGTGCCCGCCGCCGGTCACGGAGTGGCGGCGTGACCGAGGAGCACCGTTCCGCCGATCCCGCCCCGGATGACCCCATGGGCGAGGTGCTGGGGGAGGCGCCCGTCGAGGGCCCGGTGACCGCCGACACGTCCGGCGACCCGCTCATCATCGAGGAGCGACCCGGAGCGGCCGTCATCGCTCCACTGGACGAGAAGGCGGAGCCACCGCGCCCACGAGTCGAGCGCCCCGATGGGCTGGCGGTCCTGGACCTCCGCCCCACGCCCGGCCCACCGCGCGAATACCGCTTCCCGGCATTCGTCCGCGAGCGCCTGGAGAACGGCCTGACGCTCATCACCGCCCATCTCCCGGGGCGTCCGCTGCTGAACGCGCAGCTGCTGCTGGGCGGCGGCACGGCCATCGAGCCCCCGGAGCTGGCCGGGGTGACCGTGCTGACGGCTCGCGCCATGACCGAGGGGACGGAGCGACGCGATGGCGTCGAGCTGATAGAGGCCGCCGAGCGGCTGGGGGCCGATCTCGACGCCGAGGCGGGATGGGAGAACCTGGGCGCGGGCATCAGCGTGCCGCGGTCGCGGTTCGCTGAGGCGCTCCTGCTCCTGGCCGAGGTCGTCCTGGAGCCGAGCTTCCCGGCCGACGAGGTGGAGCGGCTGCGGGACGAGCGCATCAACGACCTGATGCAGGCTCGCGCCGAGCCCCGCCGGCGCATCGAACGGGTCTTCCCGGAGACCATCTATCGGTCATCGGCCCCGTACAGCCGTCCGCTGGCCGGCACCGAGCGGACCGTCCCGGCGATCGGGCGCGAAGCGCTCGTGGCGACCCACGCGCGGCTGGCCGATCCGGGGGGGGCGACCTTCATCGTGTGTGGTGACCTGACGGGTCTGCCCGCGAGGCGGCTGGTCGACGAGGCGTTCGCGACATGGCAGGGGCGCGGTGCACCTGATCGGGACTATGCGGTGGAGGCCGACACCCAGGGCCGCCGGGTGACCCTGGTCGACCGTCCCGATTCGCCCCAGTCGGAGGTCCGCATCGGGCACCTGGGACTGCCGCGTTCGATCCCCGATCTCCACGCGGTGAGTGTCCTGAACACCATCCTGGGTGGTCAGTTCAACTCACGCCTGAACGAGCTGCTCCGAGAGGACCGCGGCTACACCTACGGCGCCCACACATCCTTCGACATGCGTCGCGGGCCGGGCCCATTCGTGCTGCGCATGGCCGTGCAGACGGAGGTCACGGCGCCGGCCATCGTGGATGCGCTGCGCGAGCTCGAGCGGATCCGTGAGGCGCCCGTGGCGCCACACGAGCTGGACCGGGCTCGTGACTACCTCGTGGGCGTCTTCCCGCTCCGGTTCGAGGCCGCTCCGCAGGTGGCCACCGCGATCGCCGGGCTCGTGATCCACGACCTGCCGGATGACGAGCTCGATCGATATCGTCCCGCGGTGGCCGCGGTGACCGCAGAGGATGTGCTCGCGGCCGCGCGTCAGCACGTCCGGCCGGAGGAGGCGTCGGTCGTCATCGTGGGCGACGCGGCGCGCATCACCGCCGAGCTGCGCGACGCGGGCATCGGCGAGGTCACCGTGCTCCACGAAGACGAGAGCACCTGAGCCCTCGACCGCCTGGGCTACGCTGGGCGCGATGATCGTCGTACTCGGCCGGCCGGCGCGGGCGCGCCGGCACGATGGTGAGGCCCTCGACGGTACGGTCTCGGGCATCGCGCTGGCCCTGGCCGCGGCCGACCGCCCGGTCGAGCTGGTCGGCTCCGTCGGTGACGATGCCGAGGGCGACGCAGTGGTGGTGCTCCTGGGACAGGCAGGGGTCGGCCACGCGGCATTGCTCCGTGATCCTGCCGGCCGGACCCCCGTGGCCGGCGAGGCGCGCCACCCGCTGCCGCGGCTGGATGCCGGGGACGTGGAGCTCGGGCTGCGGTACATCGCCGACGTCTCGGTCCTGGTCCTGGCCGAATCGCTCGCGCCCGACGCGGAAGCCGCTGCGCTCGACGCGGCCGCCTATCACACCGCCCCCGTCGTGGCAATCGTGCCGGCCGCGGACGCCCCGGGCAAGCGTCTCGCCGACCGAGCCACCGTCCTGGAAGCACCCGAGGAGGACGCCGGTGCGTTCGCGGAGGTAGTCGCACGGTACGCGGCGGGACTGGCGTCGGGGACCGCGCCGGCCGATCCATCCGCCGCCGCCGCCCGTGACGCAGGCTGGGAACGCGCGGGGGGATGACGGCAGCGCAGGCTGCGGCAGACCAGCCGCTCGTCATCTTCGGCCCCTGGAGCCCCCGCTATGACTTCGGGGAGTGGCACCCCCTGACGCCACGCCGCTTCGGTCCGGGCATCGACCTGCTGCGCGAGATCGGCGCGGCCCGCTTCCTGGAGCCCGAGCCGGCGGGCGACGAGGCATTGGAGCGGCTCCACGACGGGCGCTACATCGAGGTCGTGCGGGCCTTCTCCTCGGACCCGGACCGCACGCCGGCAGCGGGCATCGGGCCGGGCGACTGCCCACCGTTCCGCGACATGCACGACGCCTCTGCCGCCGTCGCCGGCGGGTCGCTGGCGGCCGTGGAGCGGATCCTCACCACGGAGGAGCACCACGCGTTCCATCCGGGAGGTGGCCTCCATCACGCCATGTCACGGCGTGCCAGCGGCTTCTGCATCTACGACGATGTGGCGCTCGCGGTCGCGCGAGCCAGGGATGCCGGTCATCGGGTGCTCTACGTGGACCTCGACGTGCACCACGGGGACGGTGTGCAGGCACTCTTCTGGGACGATCCGGAGGTACTGACCTTCTCGATCCACGAGACCGGCATGGCGCTCTTCCCGGGGACGGGCTTCGTGGAGGAATCGGGCGGCCCCGGAGCGCCGGGGACGGTCGTGAACGTCCCGCTCGAGCCGTTCTCGGGCGATGCCAGCTGGCTGGAGGCGGTCGAGACCCTCCTGCCGGCGCTGGCGGAGCACTTCCGGCCGACCTTCCTGGTGACCCAGCACGGGTGTGATAGCCACGCACTCGACCCGCTGGCCCACCTGCGCCTGACCACGGGCGCCTACGCGCGGGCCACGGCGATGCTCCA
>JAUJNA010000003.1:197841-206505 GCA_030446555.1 Chloroflexota bacterium
GCGTGGTTCGCCTCGGCCTTCGCCGAAGCGACCGCTGCCCAGGCGCAGGGATGGCCGGCCATCGCGGGAGGTCGCCATACGCTGATCTGCGCGCCGACCGGGTCGGGCAAGACGCTCGCCGCGTTCCTGTGGTGCCTGGATCGCCTCATGACCGAGCCGCCGCCACAGGATCCGCTGCGCCGCCTGCGCGTCCTCTACGTCTCACCGCTGAAGGCGCTGGTCCACGACGTGGACCGCAACCTGCGCTCCCCGCTGGCCGGCATCGGCCTCGCCTCCCGCCAGCTGGGCCACGCGCCGGCCGAGGTCCGGGTCGGGATGCGCACCGGCGACACGCCCGCCGAGGAGCGGCGAGCGTTCGGGAAGCACCCGCCCGACATCCTCGTCACGACGCCCGAATCGCTCTACCTGCTGTTGACCTCGGCGGCCCGCGAAGCGCTGCGCGGCATCCGCTGGGTCATCGTGGACGAGATCCACGCGCTTGCGGGCACGAAGCGCGGAGCGCACCTCGCCCTCTCGATGGAGCGGCTCGCCGCGCTGGCCGAGCAGCCCTTCCAGCGTATCGGCCTCTCGGCCACGCAGCGCCCCCTCTCCGCCGTGGCCGCGTACCTGGGCGGCCGTGAGACCGGCGGCGTCGACGGCGTACCGGGCACCGCGCGGCCCGTGTCGATCGTGGACGCCGGCGTGCGCAAGGAGCTCGACCTCCAGGTCGTGGTGCCCGTGGAGGACATGAGCCGGCTGGGAGAGGCGATCCCGCTCGAGGAGGCGCCCGGCGGACCCGCGGCGGGGCCGGAGCAGCGGACCAGCATCTGGCCGGCCGTCCACCCGCGCATCCTGGAACTCATCCGTGCCCATCGCAGCACCATCGTCTTCACCAACAGCCGGCGTCTCGCCGAGCGGCTGGCGCAACGGCTCAACGAGCTGGCGGGCGAGGAACTCGTGCGCGCCCACCACGGGTCGCTCGCGCGGGAGCAGCGCATGGGGATCGAGGAAGCGCTCAAGGAGGGCCGTCTGCCCGCCTTGGTGGCCACGAGCTCGCTGGAGCTGGGCATCGACATGGGTGCCGTGGATCTGGTCATCCAGGTCGAGAGCCCGCTCTCGGTGGCGCGGGGCCTCCAACGTATCGGCCGGGCGGGCCACCAGGTGGGCGAGCCCTCGCGCGGCGTCATCTTCCCCAAGTACAGGGGCGATCTGCTCGAGTGTGCGGTGGTCACCCGGCTGATGCGCGAAGGCACCATCGAGCCGACGGTCATCCCGCGCAACCCGCTCGACGTGCTCGCGCAGCAGCTCGTCGCCACGACGGCCGACCGGGCCTGGCCGGTGGACGAGCTGTACGCCCTCGCGCGGCGCTCCGAGAACTTCGCGGAGCTGGGGCGCGACGCGTTCGAGGCGGTCCTCGGGATGCTCGCCGGCCAGTACCCCGCCGACGAGTTCGCGGAGCTGAAGCCACGTGTCGTCTGGGACCGGGTGGCGGGCACCGTCCAGGCGCGCCGTGACGCTCGAACGGTGGCCGTCATCTCCGGGGGCACGATCCCCGATCGCGGGCTCTTCCCGGTCTATCTCTCGGACGGCGGCGAAGGCGGCAGCCGAGCCGGGCCGGGCACCAGGGCCCGCGCGGCGCGGGCCGGTGGTCGGCGGGTCGGCGAGCTCGACGAGGAGATGGTCTACGAGGCTCGTGAAGGGGAGGTGATCCTCCTGGGAGCCAGTGCCTGGCGTATCGAGTCGATCGGGCACGACCGGGTCCTGGTGTCACCGGCGCCCGGGGAGCCGGGGAAGATCCCCTTCTGGAAGGGCGACGGCGTAGGACGACCGGTGGAGCTGGGCCGCGAGCTGGGTGCCTTCACGCGCGAGATCGGCGAGCAGGCGGCATCGGGCGCCAGCGGACGGGCGGCCGCCATCGCCCGGCTCCGTGAGCACCACGACCTCGACGAGCTGGCGGCCGGCAACCTGATCGCCTACCTGGAGGAAGAACGCGAGCAGACCGGCACCCTCCCCACCGACCGCACCATCGTCCTCCAGCGCTTCCGCGACGAGCTGGGTGACTGGCGCATCTGCCTTCTCACGCCGTTCGGTGCGCGCGTCCATGCGCCGTGGGCCCTGGCCATCGAATCGCAGCTGCGCGACCGCCTCGGGCTGGAGGCACAGCCCATGTGGTCGGACGACGGGATCGTCGTCCGCCTGCCCGGCACCGACGACCTCGCCGGCGCGGTCACCTGGGATGGCGATGGCGAGCGCGCATCGCCGGGCGACGGCAGCCACCTCGGAGGGCGTGGCGGCGCGCTGGCCGCGGAGTCAGCGGTCCTCATCCCCTCGGAGGGCATCGAGGACATCGTCGTCGGCGCGCTCGGTGGCTCGGCGCTGTTCGCCAGCCGCTTCCGCGAGAACGCGGCGCGAGCGCTCCTCCTGCCCCGCCGCCGGCCGGGCAACCGGACGCCGCTCTGGCAGCAACGGCAGCGCTCGGCACAGCTGCTTGCCGTGGCCGGTCGCTTCGGGTCGTTCCCCATCATCCTCGAGACCTACCGCGAGTGCCTCCAGGACGTGTTCGACCTGCCGGCACTGCGCGGCATCCTGAGCGCCATCGAGCGGCGCGAGATCCGCGTGGTGAGCGTGGAGACCCGCCGCGCCTCTCCCTTCGCGAGCTCACTCCTCTTCGACTACATCGCGGCCTACATGTACGAGGGTGACGCCCCGCTGCTCGATCGCCGCGCCCAGGCCCTGGCACTCGATCGGGACCTGCTGCGCGAGCTGCTCGGGGCCGAGGAGCTCCGCGAGCTGCTCGACGCGGACGCGCTCGCCGAACTGGAGATGGAGCTCCAGGCGCTCGTGCCGGACCGTGCCGCCGGTTCCGTCGATGCGGTGCACGACCTGCTCAGACGGCTCGGTGACCTGACCCCCTCGGAGGTCGCCGCTCGCGTCCGTGGAGAGGACGACCGTTCGCGACGGCGTGCCGCCGGCGAGTGGCTGGAGGCCCTCGCCGCTGACCGGCGGGCGGTCGTGGTCCGGATCCACGGCGAGAGCCGCTGGATCGCCGCCGAGGACAGCGCGCGCTTCCGTGATGCGGTCGGGGTACCGCCGCCGCGCGGTGTCCCCGAGGCATACCTGGGCGCCACGCAGGACGCCCTGGGCGGACTCCTCTCGCGATACGCGCGCCGGCACGGGCCGTTCCTCACCCGGGAGCCGGCAGAGCGCTGGGGGCTACCGCACGGGGTGGTGGAGACGGCGCTGGAGCGCCTGATGGCGGCTGGGTCGCTCCTTCGTGGAGAGTTCCGGCCCAACGGCGTCGAACGAGAGTGGTGTGACCCCGAGGTGCTCCGCCTTCTCCGGCGACGCTCGCTGGCGCGGCTCCGACGGGAGATCGAGCCGGTCGAGGCCCGGGCGCTCGGTCGATTCCTGCCCGCCTGGCAGGGGGTGGGCTCAGCCGCCGGTGGTCCTGACCGGTTGGCCGAGGTGATCGCGCAGTTGGAGGGTGTCCCGCTGCCGGCCAGCGTGCTCGAGCGCGACATCCTGCCGGCGCGCGTTCGCGGATACTCGCCCCGCCTCCTCGACGAGCTCGGCGCTTCCGGCGAGGTGGCCTGGGTGGGCATGGGCTCGCTGGGGCGTGACGACGGGCGCATCGCGCTGTTCCGCCCGGACCGACTGGCGCTTCTGCTGCAGACCGCGAGCGTCGTGGCCGCATCGCCAGCGGCGCCCGGCGTCCCCGCATCGCCAGCGGCGCCCGCGTCCCGCTCGGGCGTCGGTTCCTCGGAGTCCCCGGCTCGAACGCCCTCGCCGCGGACGCCGGCCTCGCCGCCCAGGGCCCTCGGCTCCGACCCCGGCTCCGCGGACGCGGGCTCGCCGCCGGGGCCGGATGACTGGCTGCGGGAGGCGCTGCGTGCCCACCTCGAGTCGAGGGGGGGCGTCCTTCTATCGCGATCTCCTCCCTGCGGCCCTGCGCGCCGCCGCATCCGCGGTGCCCGGCCGCCGACCGAACGCGAGCTCCTGGATGCGCTCTGGGACCTGGTCTGGGCGGGCGTCGTGACCAACGACACGTTCGCCGCCCTGCGCGCGCCCTGCGGTGGCCCCGGTCCGGGCGTGCCCAGAGCGCGGCTCGTCCGCGCGTCGGGGCCTCCGGTCGGATGGGTCCGCCGGAAGCGGCCGGTCGATGGTCGCTCGTGCGCGAGACCATCGAGACCTCCGTGGCGCTCGGGGTGGGCGTGCGCCGACCGAGACTGAGCGGCGTCACGCCATCGCGATGGGCCTGCTCGAACGCCACGGCGTCGTGACCCGCGACGGCGTCGCGGTGGAGGGCTGGCGGGGGCTTCGGCCAGGTCTATCCGGTGCTCCGCGAGCTGGAGGAGCGCGGCCGGGTGCGTCGCGGCTACTTCGTGGAAGGCCTGGGTGGGGCGCAGTTCGCACTCCCGGGGCGGTCGACCGGTTGCGCTCGAGCGATCGGACCCCGGTGGTGAGCGGCCGGCCGAGGCTCGCACGCTGCTGCTCGCCGCGGCCGATGCCGGCGAACCCGTACGGTGCATCGCTGCCGTGGCCGCGGCACGGTGACGATGATCGACGGTCCTGGCCCGTGCCGCAGGTGCGTACGTCGTGCTGCACAGCGGGAACCGGTGCTCTACCTGGAGCGCGGTGGTCGCTCGCTGCAGACGCTGCCTGCCTTCGCGGCAAGCGATGCAGCCGACGCTGCACTGCGTGCCCTCGCCGGCATGGTCGCCGAGGGCCGGCTCCGCTCGCTGCGGATCGAGCGTCTTGACGGAGCTCCCATCCCTGAATCGCCCCACCGCGAGCGACTCGCCCGGGCCGGCTTTCGGGCCAGCTATCGCGGCTACGTCGCCGCACACTCTTGACCGTCGAAGGCGTATCGGGAACGGTCGCTATCCATGCATCGAGTGGTATGCTGGCATACCATGAAGCGAACCACGGTCAAGCTCCCTGATGACCTAGACGCGCGGCTCCGTCACGAAGCGCGCCGCCGCGGCACGACGATCTCCCAGGTCACGCGCGAGGCGATCAACGACCACCTCGGCGGCGAGCGCCGACGCCTGGGTGCTGCAGCCGCAGGGCGCAGCGGCCGGCGGGATGTCTCCGAGCGCATCGAGGAGATCCTCCGTGAGGAGCTGTCCCTATAGCCCTGCTGGTGGATGCAGGTCCTCTCTATGCGTACGTGGACGCCGATGACGCTCACCACGGTCCCTCGCGTCATCTCCTCGAGCATCACCCTGGTCCGATCCTCGTCCCGATCCTCGTCGTCACGGAGGTCACCTATCTACTGGCCACGCGCCTTGGCGCCTCCGCCGAGGTGAGGTTCCTGGGGGACCTCGCGAGTGGGGCACTCACCGCACTCGAAGTCCAGCCGGCCGAATGGTTGCGCATGGCCGAGCTGGTGGCGGGATACGCCCATATGTCATTGGGTAGCGTGGACGCATCCCTCATCGCTGCGGCGGAGCGGTTGGGCATCGCGACCGTCGCGACGTTCGACCGTCGGCACTTCGCCGCCGTTCGCCCGCGCCACGTCGAGGCCTTCGATCTCGTCCCGACCTGAGATGTGGACCGATGCCCGAGGGTGACACGCTCTTCCGCACGGCCGCCGTGCTCGACGAGGTGCTCGCCGGACGGCAGGTCACGGCCGCCCGCGGCCGGGCCGGCGGCGTGGCGCTGGGGCGCGTCGTCGGTTCGCGCGTCGAGCGCGTGGCATCGGTGGGGAAGCACCTCCTCATCACGTTCAGCGATGGACTAGCGCTGCACACGCACCTGCGCATGCACGGGTCCTGGCACCGCTACCGCACGGGCGAGCCGTGGCGGCGCAGCCCACGGCGAGCGGTCGCGGTCATCGAGGTCCCGAGAGCGGTCGCCGTCTGCTTCGACGCGCCCACGGTGGAGCTCCTGGATGCGCGCGCCGTCGAGGTCCACCCTGCGCTGGCAGCCCTCGGCCCGGATCTGAGCGGTGCCGATCCGGATCTCGACGAAGCCATGCGCCGGATCCGCGACCCGTCCCGACGCGGCCTCACGGTCGGTGAGGCGCTGCTGGACCAGCGATCGCAGGCGGGGCTGGGCAACGTCTACCGGAGCGAGGTCTGCTTCATCGAGCGCGTCGACCCCTTCGCCCCGGTCGTCGCCTTCGATGACGCGACGCTCCGACGGTTGCTCGCGACGGGCGCGCGACTGCTGGCGGCGAACCGACACGGCCACGGTCGCACGACGACGAGCGAGCCAGGCATCGGCCGGCTCTACGTCTACGGTCGCAGTGGCCGGCCGTGCCGTCGGTGCGGGACACCGATCCGCAGCCGCGTGACCGGCCAGCTGCCCCGCCGCACCTATCGGTGTCCGACATGCCAGCCCGACGCTGCTGGCACGGCCGTCCCACGTCCGGCGAGCGCGGGCGTCGCGCGGTAAGAGGGTCCGACCGGCGTGGTGACTCCGCTGGTTCGTCCTCTCGGTGAGCAGGTCGTTCAGCCCACGCCGAAGAAGGAACGGACGCGCGACACGACCAGTCGCCGGGCCTCGGCGGCGGGCGCGGAAGAGCGGCGCCATGCGTCCCATCCCATCGCCAGTCGCTCGAAGGGCTCGCGGATCCGTGCCTCGAGCCCCTCGCGACCCAGTGCCCAGAGCGATGACCGCGTCCAGAGCCACGGGATGGCGCCCCATGCGAGGAGCGCCAGGTCGATGCGGATCGGACGCGGGAAGTGGAACGCGAGGTCGATGTGCTGGAGCGTCTCGGGCCAGGTGGCGAGCATGTGGATGCCCGCCACCGTCAGCGCGCCGATGCCCCACAGCCTCGCGCGAGGCGGCAGGATGGCGACGAAGAAGACCGGGAACCACTTGAGCCCCGTGGCGAGCGCCCAGAGAAGGCCCGCCAAGCGCGGTCCAGCGAAATGGGCAGCCCAGACAGCCATCGCGAGCAGGAACGTGATGTTGCCCGTATCGAGCGTGGCGGCGATCGGCCCGGCCAGGAGCGCGATGACGATGGCGGTGGCGAGCGGCCGTCGACTGTACGCCCAGTGCGCGCTCCACACGAGCAGCAGGATGTTGAGCCCGCGCCAGAACGTCCAGGCGACGCTCCACGGAAGCAGCGCCCAGGGCACGAACAGCCCGAAGCTCCACGGAGCGTAGACGTACGGGAGGTACGGGGCGGGCGGGTGGTACGGGTCGCCGCCGGCGAGCCAGACCCGGATGCCGGCCCAGTACGCGAGGGCATCGGAGCCGGCCAGCTCGCCCCGCGCAAGGAGGAACGTCGCGATGAGCCCGCCCGACAGGCCGATCAGGACGACCGCCCACACGCGGCGTCGGTCGCGGAGCCGCGCCCGCCCGACCGACAGCTCCCGCCGGAGCCAGGCCCCCGGCCCGGTGGTCGTCATGGGCGCCATGCTATACGCACGCGGCGAGCATCCCCGTGCCTCCTTGCGGTCCCAAGGCATCCGAGCATGGGCTCGAAATGGCGACCGCTCCACAAGGACGGCCAACGCTTGGATCGCGGTGCACGCCGAAACGCCTGGATCGCGGTGTCCGTCGATGCCGGTTCGAGCGGGTATCCTTCCCCGCACCATCCCCTCCGAGAGGTCGACTGAGGCTGTGGCCGAAGGGCACGTCATCGTCATCGGTGGTGCCGAGGACAAGATCCGGGAACGTATCATCCTGAGCCGCTTCGTCGCGCTCGCGGGTGGCCAGGATGCACGCGTCGTCGTCATCAGCAGCGCCTCTTCGCTGGGGCCGCTGGCCGCGGAGATGTACCGGCGGGTCTTCGGCGAGTTGAGCGTGCGCCACGTCTCGCCCATCCACGCCACGACGCGCGCCCAGGCCAACGACGAGGCAGCGGCACACCTGGTGAGCGACGCCACCGGCATCTTCCTGACCGGCGGCAATCAGCTCCGTCTCTCCTCGACGATCGGCGGCACGAACCTGGCACGCGCCATCGCCGAGCGACATCGCCTGGGGGCCGTCGTCGCCGGGACGAGCGCCGGCGCTTCCGCCATGAGCACGCACATGGTCGCCTTCGGGGCCAGCGGCGGCACCCCGAAGCAGCGCATGGTGCAGATGGCGGCGGGTCTCGGCGTGCTGCCAGGCGTCATCGTTGACCAGCACTTCCAGCAGCGCAACCGACTGGGTCGTCTGCTCGCCATCATCGCCCAGAACCCCTCGCTCCTTGGCCTCGGCGTGGACGAGGACACGGCCGGCGTGGTGGGCCCCGACATGGTCATGGAGGTCATCGGCCGCCGCAGCATCACCGTCATCGACGGTGCCGGGTCGGACACGGACGCCTGGGAGGTGCGCGCTCACAAGCCGCTCATGATCAGCAACGTCGTGCTGCACTCGCTGCCCCAGGGCTACCGTTTCGACCTGCGCCGCCGCACGCGCGTGGCGGCGCCCATGCTGCGCGCGCTGGACAGCGCCGAGACGCTGGCCTCGAGCTAGTGGCCGTACGCGGCGTCTCGACGCGGCGGGGCCAGCGCTCCGGGCCCGTGCTCACTCCAGCGGCCACCGGGCCGCGGCCGGAGATGCGCATCCTCGAGACCCGCGTGCTGCGCGGACCCAATCACTGGGCACGCGTCCCAGCGATCAGGAACCTGGTCGACCTGGGCATCCTCGAGCAGTACCCGAGCAACACCATCCCCCGCTTCACCGAAGCACTGGTCAACGTGCTTCCGTCGCTCCAGGAGCACGCCTGCTCACTGGGGCGGCGTG
>JAUJNA010000003.1:206605-238686 GCA_030446555.1 Chloroflexota bacterium
CTGGTCAACGTGCTTCCGTCGCTCCAGGAGCACGCCTGCTCACTGGGGCGGCGTGGCGGGTTCGTCTCGCGGCTCGAGCAAGGCACCTGGATGGGCCATGTGGCGGAGCACATCGCCCTCGAGCTGCAGAACCTGGCCGGGACCGAGGTGCGCATCGGCAAGACGCGCTCGACCGGCGAACCCGGGCGCTACGACATGATCTACGAGTTCCGGGAAGAGCAGGTCGGCGTGGAGGCCGGCAGGATCGCCGTCGCCCTCGTCAACCATCTGGTCGCACCCGACGACCCCGCGTTCGTCATCGATCTGGCGGCCGACATGGAGCGGCTCATCCGGCTCGCGGAGCAACAGGCGTTCGGACCATCGACCCAGGCCATCATCGACGAGGCGGTCTCGCGCGGCATCCCGTGGATCCGGCTCGACCGGTACAGCCTCGTGCAGCTGGGCCAGGGCGTCCATCAGCAGCGCATCAGAGCGACCATGACCTCGCGCACGGGCGCCATCGCGGTCGACATCGCGTCCGACAAGAGCCTGACGAACGCACTCCTGAATTCCGCCGGCCTGCCCGTGCCCCGCTCGGAGACGGTGCGCGCGCCTGATGCCGCGGTTCGCGCCGCCATGGCCATCGGCTATCCCGTGGTGGTCAAGCCGCTCGATGGGAACCATGGGCGCGGCGTGAGCCTGGACCTCCGCTCGGAGGACGAGGTCCGCAAGGCGTACGCGTTGGCCCGGGGCGAGAGCCGCGGCGGCGACGTCGTGGTCGAGACCTACGTCACCGGCAACGATCACCGCGTGCTGGTCATCGGGGGCCGCATGGTGGCGGTCGCGCAACGGGTGCCGGCCGGCGTCACCGGTGATGGCGAGCGCACCGTCAGCCAGCTCGTGGACATCGAGAACAGCGATCCGCGCCGCGGCATCGGACACGAGAAGGTGCTGACCAAGATCAAGCTGACCGAGGCGACGACGGAGATCCTCGCCAAACAGGGCTTCTCGCTCGACGACGTCCCAGGGGCCGGGCAGCGCGTCCAGCTCGCGCTCACCGGCAACATGTCGACCGGTGGCACGGCCATCGACCGGACCGTCGAGGCCCATCCCGAGAATGTGGAGATCGCCGAGACCGCCGCACGCATCGTCGGCCTCGACATCGCGGGCATCGACTTCATCGTCCCCGACATCGCCGTCCCGGTGCGCGAGCAGGGAGGGGCCATCGTGGAGGTGAACGCCGCGCCCGGCTTCCGGATGCACAGCCACCCGACCGAAGGGGAGCCGCAGTACGTCGCACGCCCGGTGCTCGACCTGCTCTTCCCGGGCGGCTCCGACGCGCGGATCCCCATCATCGGCGTCACCGGGACGAACGGGAAGACGACCACCGTCCGGATGATCGCCCACATCCTGAAGCTGATGGGCCGGCGCGTCGGCATGACCACCACCGACGGCATCGTCATCGATGGGCGGCTCATCAAGAAGGGCGACATGTCCGGCCCCAAGTCGGCCCAGATGGTGCTCCAGAACCCGGTCGTCGATACGGCCGTGTTCGAGGTGGCCCGCGGCGGCATCCTGCGTGAGGGGCTGGGGTACGACCGCAATGACATCGCGGTGGTCACCAACGTGAGCGGCGACCACCTGGGGCTGCACGGGATCGACACGCTGCCGCAGCTGGCCAACGTCAAGGGGGTCCTCGTGGAGGCCGTGCCCCGCTCGGGGACCGCCGTCCTCAATGCCGACGACACGCTCGTGGCGCGCATGGGACGTCACAGCCGGGGGCAGGTGGTGCTCTTCTCGATGCAGATGCAGAAGGGCGAGCCCGGCTTCGACCGGGTGGAGGGGCATGCCGGCCGTGGCGGCGCGGCGATGGTCCTCCAGGAGACGGACGATGGAGAGCTCATCGTGCTGCGCCACGGGAGCCGGACGATGCCGCTCATCTACACGCATCTCATCCCGGCCACGTTCGGGGGGAAGGCGCGGATGAACGTGGCCAATGCACTCGCCGCGGCGGGCGCCGCCTGGGCGGCCGGCGCGCACCTCCACGACATCCGCCAGGGCCTGCGCACCTTCAGCACCTCCTTCTTCCAGGCGCCGGGCCGGCTGAACGAGGTCGAGGTGGGCGGCTTCAAGGTCTATATCGACTACTGCCACAACGTCGACGGCATGCGCCGCCTGGCCGAGTTCGTGGAACTCTCGATGAGCGATCCCGGCCGGCGTGAGAGCCGACGAGCGGACAGCGACGGTGACGGCGCGGGGGCCCGTCGCTCCGCGCGAGCCATCGGTGTCATCGGCATCCCGGGTGACCGGCGTGACGACGACCAGCGCGCCTACGGCGCCATCGCGGCCGGCGTCTTCGACGAGATCTACGTGCGCGAGGACGCGAACCTTCGCGGCCGGCCACCGGGCCAGGCAGCCGGCCGGGTGCTGGAAGGGATCCGGGAGGCGCAGGCGGCAGGTCGGGCGAGATGCACGCGCGCCGAGCAGGTCCTCCTGGAGATCGAGGCGGCTCGCGCGGGGATGGGACGTGCCCGGCCGGGGGACCTGGTGGTCGTCTGCGCCGATGATGCGGCCGCTGTCTACCGCCAGGCGATGGCCTTCGACCGCGGACCGCGCCCCAGCCTGTCGATCATGGCACCAGGAGAGTCGGCGATCCCCGAAGGCTGAGATCCTGTCAAGCGGGCATCACGCGGCCATGGTTTCGCCGTCGAGGCGGCATCTTCTGTCTGGTGAGCCTCCCCGGGCACATCTGTCCGAAACCACGCTCGCTGCAGCCGTCGTGGCGTGAACGATGGCGCCGTGGTGCCCATCTGGCGGAAGACGCGCCCCGAACGCGCGTGGCGCCCCGCGGGCCTCGGCACGGTCAGCGCGCTCCAGAAGCGGCTCACCGCGCGATCGGGAGGACCTCCGTCGGGTCCGATACCGGGCTTGCCCCCAGATCGCGCAGCACGGCCGCCACGCCCGGCCGGTCGGCGTGGCAGAGCAGCAGCACGACGCCCGGTCCGGGGCTTCCTGCCCGGCGGTCAGGAGCGGTCAACTCGCTGCGCAGCGCGGACGCCTCGTCCTCCCAGACCCTGATCTCCCCCGGCCGCGCACCACCGGCGAGCAGCCCGGCCCGCAGCTCCCCGACCACCGACTCACGCGTCCGGCCACGCAGGTAGCGCAGGGTCTCCTTGATGGCGACGTCATCGGAGCGCTGGGCGGCCATCCTACCCATGGCGCGCAGGCTGTCGTCCGGTCGGTCGCCGGCGGTGCCCACGATCGTGCTGACCGCTGCCTTGCGGCGCCCCTTGGGCCCGACCAGCCCCTCGGCCACGGTCAACAGCACGTCCAGGCCGGCCTCGTTGTGGGCGAAGTCCACGACCACCAGCTTCTCGCCCATCCGATACAGGTTGAGCCGCCCGGGGGCCTGCTCCTCGGTGGAGGAGAAGTCGGAAAGGCCCCGTGCCACCTGGGACAGGCTGGCCCCCAGTGCCCGCGCCGCCCCGGCGGCTGCCAGAGCGTTGGCCACGTTGTGGCGCGCGAGGCCGCCGAGCGTGGCCGGGACATCGCCGACCTTGACGATCCGCCTGGTGTCAGGACCCTGGGCCTCCACGAGCCAGCCGTCGTCGAGCAGCATGGCGGTACCGCCACGAGCCAGGTGCCGGCGCATCCTCGCTGACCGCGGGCGGAGTGAGAAGAGGCAGACGCTCGCCTTGAGCGGCCGGGCGACCGCCGCGACCAGCGCATCGTCCGCGTTCAGGACGCAGACGCCGTCACGCTTCGTGATGCGCGCGATGACCGCCTTCACGTCAGCGAGCTCCGGCAGGGTGTGGAGGCCGTGCAGGTCCAGGTGGTCGGCGGACACGTTGGTCAGCACCGATGCGTCGTTGGACTCGTAGCCGACGCCGCGCAGGACGATGCCGCCCCGCGCCGTCTCGAGCACCGCGATGTCGATGGCCGAGTCGCGCAGGACCCGCTGCGCGCCCATCGGCCCGGTGAGGTCGCCCTCCTCGACCAGGACCTCGTCCATGAGGACGCCATCGGACGTGGTCGTGCCCACCCGACGGCCGGCCGTGACGAGGATGTGGGTGATCATCCGCGTCGTGGTGCTCTTGCCGTTGGTCCCGCTGATGCTGACGGCCGGGACGCGGCGATCGGCGTCGCGGACCCAATCGGGCGGCGTCGTCCCCGCCTCGCGGATCCGAACGAGCGCTCGCGCCAGGCTGCGGCTGCCGCCTCGCGCACCTGCCGGCCGGGAGCGGCGCGGATCGATGTCGAGCTCCACGAGGCGCACCGCCGCGTCGGCGACGGCCTGCGCTCGCTCCCGCTCTCGCCACGGGAACGCGACGATCCAGTGCCCGGGTTCGCTCGTCCTGTGGATGGCCACCGGGATCCGGGCGCGCGTCGGTGTGGCCGCTCGTCCCTCGGTCGCCATCCAGGCCGCCGCACCCGAGAGCGCGTGGAGCCTCCGCACCCAAACCGCGAGGTCGCGCACGGACGCCGGGGCGCGTTTGGCGGGGACCGAGGCGCTCAGCCGGACGGTCGCGTGGCGACCGGGTGAGCGCTGCCCGAACCAGCTCCGCCGGCGGCCCACCACGACCTCGACCTTGACGGTGGGTTCCAGCCGGTAGACGTTCGGACCGTCGAGCAGACGCACTTCGACCAGACGCACGGTCGCCGGAGTATAGGGTGGGCGTTCGTCGGGCCGACGGCTAGACTCCGGCCTCGATGGAACGACCGGACCAGCACTCGCTGCCCGAGGCGACGCTCCTCCAGCCGGGTGAGCTCGACTCGCTCCATTCCGCCGTCGCGGCCGCGGAGCCCGCGTATCTCGCGGACCTCCAGCGGCTGGTGGACATCGACTGCGGGAGCTACACCAAGGCCGGCGTCGACGAGGTCGGTCGCTGGGTGGCCGCCGAGCTCGCCGTGCTGGGAGCCCAGGTGGCGGTCGTGCCGGACGACCGCCTCGGCGACACCGTGGTGGGCGCCTTCACCGGCGATGGGGACGGCCCGAATGCCGTCCTCATCGGGCACATGGACACCGTCTTCGACCCGGGTACCGCGGCTCAGCGGCCGTTCCGCATCGAAGGTCCAAGAGCGCTCGGTCCGGGGGTAACCGACATGAAGAGCGGCCTGCTGGCCGGGCTGCACGCGCTGCGCGCGCTGCGCGAGTCGCACGCGACGCGCCACGGAGGCGGTCCGGACGCCACATGGCTACCCTTCGCGCGCCTCGTCTTCGTCGCCAACCCCGATGAGGAGATCGGCTCGCCCGTGTCGTCCTCGGTCATTCGCCGCGAGGCTGCGCACGTCGACATGGCGTTCGTCCTCGAGTGCGCCCGTGCCAACGGCGACATCGTCTCCTCGCGCAAGGGCGTCGTCGACCTGCGCATCGACATCCATGGCCGGGCGGCACACGCGGGCGTCGAGCCGGAGAAGGGGAGGAGTGCCGTACTCGAGGCGGCGCTCAAGACCGTCGCGCTGCACGCGCTCAACGGGCGGTGGCCAGGCGTCACGGTGAACGTGGGGGTCGTGGAAGGGGGCTCGCGGCCCAACGTGGTCGCGGAACGGGCGCTACTCCAGGTGGACCTGCGGGCGGTCACGCGGCAGACGATGGAAGAGGCGGAGGCGGAGATCCGCCGCATCGCGTCGAGCTCCACGGTGCCGGACGTGACCGCGGCCGTGGAAGAGCGCGGCCGCCACTGGCCGATGGAGAAGCTGGAGCGCTCGTCGCTGCTCGTGCGGCACGCCAGGGCCCTGGCTCAGCAGCTCGGCTTTGCGGTGGACGACGCGGCCACCGGTGGGGCCTCGGACGCGAACACCACGGCCGGCATGGGAGTGCCCACGCTCGACGGGCTCGGTCCCGTCGGCGGCAACGACCACTCCCCGCTCGAGTACCTGGAGCTGGACTCGGTCGTGCCCCGGGTCACGCTGCTCGCTGCGCTGCTGGCAGTGACCGGGCGGGACGAGACGATCCGCGCTTGGCGCGACGAGCGACTGGGTCGCTAGGGAGCGGGAGAAGGGTCAGCGCAGGAAGGTCGACCCGCAGGTGTCGCAGACGGTGTAGAGGGCGTGGTTGTCGCGCGCGTAGCCGGCCACGTGGAGCCGGCCCGTAAAGTCGTCTTTGGGGCAGACCCAGACCCACCACCGAGCCGGTGCGCCATGCTCCTCGGGACCCACCTCGCCCAGCCCGGTCGACTCCGCGCTGACCTTGTCGCGCAGGCCGTCGAAGCGGCCCAGAGCGGCGTCGATGGCCTCGGCACGCTGGGGCTCCGTCTCGCTCGTGTAGGGATAGCTCTGGCTGATATTCGAGCTCACGCGCCGGGCCTCGCTCCGCTGGTGCCTTGCATCGGGACGGCCGCCATCAGGGCGGAGGTCGGAGGAGCGGCCAGCCGCGGAGGTCGTGAGCGCGGCGCGACCGGCCGAGCGAGAGTATACCGACCCACGCGGCACCCGGCCGCAAGACTTACAGCGCCGTCGGCAGGCCTTCCGAGCGCGGGTCGGTCGCCACGGCAAAGGTGGGATCGTTCCCGGAAGCCGCCCGATCCTGCACGATCTCCACCGCGTGTGCGTGGCCCATGCCGGAGTCGAACGGCCGCGCGTAGGTCACCCGGTGTCCTCGTGCCTCCAGCCCGGCGGCGACCTCGTCGTGGAAGCGGGGCTCCAGCACCGTGCGGTCCGGCCGGCCGAGATGACGCTCGACGTCAGCCGCCCACCGAGGCGCGCCGATGGCCGTCGCGATGTCCAGGCCGCCGTCGACCACCGCGGAGACGAACTGCGCGAAGACCTGCGGCTGGATCTCGCCGCCCATCGACCCGTGGGCGATCCACGCCCGACCGTCCCGCAGCATCATGCCGGGCGTCAGCGTGTGCACCGTCCGCTTCCGGGGCGCGAGGGCGTTGACGTGGCCTGCGTCCAGGCGGAAGAAGGCTCCGCGGTTCTGGTACGCGATCCCGGTCCGGGGGTCCACCAGGCCGGAGCCGAAGCCGGCGTAGTTGGACTCGATCAGGCTCACCAGCCCGCCCCAGCGGTCGGCCGTAGCGAGGTAGACCGTGCCACCGCCGCGGGGGAGGGAGGTGGCAGTGGGCTGGGTGGCGTGCTCCGGGTCGATGGCCCGGGCGACGTCCTGGGCATGTCCCCTGTCGAGCAGCCACTCGAGGACACCGGGGCGCATCGCTACCGGGTCGCTCAGAAAGGCGTCGCGATGCGCGAGCGTGACTCGCGCCGCCTCCAGGCCGAGATGCACCCAGCGCGGATCGCCCACGCCGCGTTCCGTGAACCGGTCCGGCGCAGGCGGGTCGAAGCAGGACAGGATGTCCAGCAGCTCCAGGGCGATGGGACCGCAGCTGTTGGGCGGGTTGCTGAGCGAGGTGACGCCGCGGTACTCGGTGGAGATGGGCTCCGACCAGTCGGACGTGTGCGCCGCGAAGTCGTCGGCTCGCAGCAGCGCGCCTGCCCCGTCCAGGTAGGTCGCGGCACGCTCGGCAAGGGCCCCGGTGTAGGCGGCGGAGGGGCCTTCACTCGCCAGGACGCGCAGCGTGGCGGCCAGCGCGGGCAGCCGCACGCGCTCGCCGACCAGCCAGGGCCGCCCGCCCGGACGATACGTTCGTGCCCAGTCGCCATCCGTGCCGAAGACGCGCGCGGCCGACTCGATGGCCGAGCTCCACGCCGCGCTGGCGGGGAATCCCTCGGCGAGCTCGATGGCGGGCATCAGCAGGTCCGCCCAGGGCCGGCCGCCGAAGCGGGCGTGTGCCTGGCCCCACGAGTCGATGGCTCCCGGCACGGTCACGCTCCACGGGCCGCGGACCGGCATCTCGGCGTGACCGGCAGCCCGCGCCGCCTCGATGGTCGCGCCGGCGGCGGAGCGTCCGCTCCCGTTCAGGGCATGCGCCCGCTGCTGGCCTTGGTCCCAGATGATCCACAACGCGTCGCCGCCCAGCCCGCACATGTAGCCGGCCACGACCGCCAGGGCGGCGTTCGTGGCGATGGCGGCATCGACGGCGGTGCCGCCAGAGCGCAGCACCGCGAGGCCCGCCCCGCTCGCGAGGTGATGGGGTGAGGCGACCGCCCCGTTGGCACCGCGGGCGAGTGGCGCGGGGACCAGGACAGGCGCCCGGGACTCCTGGGAGCTCACCCGGCTACGCGTCGTCGGCCAGGTTCGGGGCCAGCCAGCGTCGTGCCTCGACGAGCGACCAGCCCTTGCGGCGGGCGTAGTCGGCAAGCTGATCGGGCCCGATGCGGCCCAGGCCGAAGTAGCGAGCCTCGGGGTGCCAGAAGTAGTAGCCACTGACGGACGACGCCGGGAGCATCGCCATCGACTCGGTGAGGGTGATGCCGGCCCGCGTCTCCGCGCCCAGCAGGTCGAAGAGCGCGCGCTTCTCGGTGTGATCGGGGCACGACGGGTAGCCGGGTGCCGGCCGGATGCCCTGGTACGACTCGGCGATGAGGGCATCGTTATCCAGCGACTCGTCCGGCGCATAACCCCACAGCTCGCGTCGCACGCGCGCGTGGAGATGCTCCGCGAAGGCCTCCGCGAGCCGATCGGCCAGCGCCGTGAGGAGGATCGCGCTGTAGTCGTCGCGTGCCGCCGTGAACCGCTCGCATGCCTCCGGGGCGCCGAGCCCTGCGGTGACCGCGAAGCAGCCCACGAAGTCCTCGACGCCTGCCTCGCGCGGCGCCGTGAGATCCGACAGTGCGATGTTCGGCCGAGCCTCCGGCTTGGCCATCTGCTGACGGAGCGTGTGGATCCGTGCCAGCACCATCGTCCGGTCATCGTCGGTGTACAGTTCGATGTCGTCGTCGGGGGTCGAGGCTGCCGGCCAGAAGCCCGCCACGCCCTTCGCGCGCAGCAGCCGCTCGTCCACGGTCCGGCGCAGCATCTGCTGGGCATCCTCGTAGAGCGAGCGGGCCGCCGTTCCCACGCGAGGGTCGTCCAGGATGGCCGGGAACCGCCCCGGCAGCTCCCAGGTGGAGAAGAACGGCGTCCAGTCGATGAAGTCGACGAGCGACTCGAGCGGCTCGTCCAGCAGGCAGGTGATCCTGGGCGGCGCGGGCGCGGCGGGGCGACACCCGCCCAGTCCAGCACCAGGCGATTAGCGCGCGCCTCCTCGATGGATAGCCGTTTCGTGGCCCCCTCACGGCCCGTGTGCTGACGGCGGACCTCCGCGTAGTCGGTCCGGGTCCGCTGCACGAACGCCTCGCGTTGTGTCGGGTCCACGAGGGCGCCCGCGACCCCCACCGCCCGCGACGCGTCCTGCACATGGACGACCGGCCCGCTGTAGCACGGCTCCACCTTCACCGCAGTGTGCGCCCGCGAGGTGGTCGCCCCACCGATGAGCAGCGGGATCGTGAAGCCGTCGCGTTCCATCTCCGAAGCGACGGTGCGCATCTCCTCCAGCGACGGGGTGATGAGGCCCGACAAGCCGATAAGGTCGGCCTTCCGCTCGCGCGCCGTCTCCAGGATGCGCGTCCAGGGCACCATGACGCCGAGGTCGATGACCTCGTAGTCGTTGCAGCCAAGCACGACGCCCACGATGTTCTTGCCGATGTCGTGCACGTCGCCCTTGACGGTGGCCATCACGATGCGGCCGGCGGATCGCCGCCCGTTCCCGCCGGTCCCCGGGCCATCGGCACCGTTCGTCGGGTCGCCCGGACCCTTCTCGGCCTCGATGTAGGGGATGAGGTGGGCCACCGCCTGTTTCATGACCCGCGCGCTCTTGACGACCTGCGGCAGGAACATCCGCCCGCTGCCGAAGAGGTCGCCCACGACGTCCATCCCGGCCATCAGCGGTCCCTCGATGACCTCGATGGAGCGACGGGCCCTCTGCCGCGCCGCCTCGGTGTCCTCCACGACCCAGTCGGCGATGCCCTCGACCAGGGCGTGCTTCAGGCGTTCCTCGACGGGGGCATCCCGCCAGGCCAGATCAGGCCCCGTCGTCCTGGCCTGCCCCTCCACCCCGCTGGCGATCTCCAGCAGCCGCTCGGTCGCGTCCGAACGGCGATCGAGCACGAGGTCCTCGACCCGCTCTCGTAGATCGGGCGGGATCTCGTCGTAGACCGGCAGGGCCCCCGCATTGACGATGCCCATGTCCATCCCCGCTCGGATGGCGTGGTACAGGAAGACGGCGTGGATCGCCTCGCGGACGGGGTCATTGCCGCGGAACGAGAACGAGACGTTGGAGACGCCGCCGCTCACCAGCACGCCGCGCAGCTCCGCCTTGATGCGCCGCACCGACTCGATGTAGGCGATCCCGTACCCCGCGTGCTCCTCCATGCCGGTGCCGATGGCGAAGATGTTGGGGTCGAAGCAGATGTCCTCGGGATCGAACCCGGCCTGCCCGACCAGGAGCTCGTACGCACGGCGGCAGATGGTCACCTTCCGCTCGACCGTGTCCGCCTGGCCCTGCTCGTCGAAGGCCATCACGATGACCGCCGCGCCGTAGCGGCGCGCCAGCCGCGCCTGGCGCAGGAACTCGGCCTCGCCTTCCTTGAGGCTGACCGAGTTGACGACCGGCCGGCCCTGGACGTGCTTGAGTCCCGATTCGATGACCGACCACTTCGATGAGTCGATCATGAAGGGGACACGGCTGACGTCGGGCTCCGCGGCGAGGAGGTCCAGGAAGCGCGCCATGGCCGCCTCCGAATCGAGCATCCCCTCGTCCATGTTGATGTCGAGCATCTGGGCGCCGTTCTCGACCTGCTGTCGCGCCACCTCCACCGCCTCTCCGAACCGGCCGTCGGTGATGAGCTTCGCGAAGCGCCTGGAGCCGGTGACGTTCGTCCGCTCGCCAACGTTGACGAAGAGCGTGGCGGGGCCGATCTCGAGTGGTTCCAACCCCGCGAGCCTGGTCACGCGTGGCACCTTCGGGACGCGGCGCGGCGGGAGCGCCGACACCGCTCGGGCGATGGCGCGGATGTGCTGGGGGGTGGTGCCGCAACAGCCACCCACGATGTTGATGGCGCCTTCCGCGGCGAGGCCACCCAGCACGCCGCTCGTCTCAGCGGGTGGCTCGTCGTACCCGCCGAAGGCGTTGGGTAGCCCGGCGTTGGGGTGAGCGCTGAGCGGCACGTCGGCGATGCGCGCCAGCTCCTGGATGTAGGGCCGCAGCAGGCGCGCGCCGAGCGCGCAGTTGAGTCCCACGCTGAAGGGGCGTGCGTGGCGGACGCTGGCCCAGAACGCGCCCACTGTCTGGCCGCTGAGCGTCCGCCCGGAGGCGTCAGTGATGGTGCCGCTGATCATCACCGGGAGGCGGAAGCCCAGGTCCTGGAACAGCGACTCCACCGCGAAGATGGCCGCCTTGGCGTTCAGCGTGTCGAAGATGGTCTCGATGAGCAGTAGATCGGCGCCGCCGGACACGAGCCCGCGTGCCGCTTCTCCGTATGCCTCGGTCAGCTGGTCGAAGGTGACGTTGCGGGCACCCGGGTCGTTGACGTCCGGGGAGAGCGAGGCCGTCCGATTCGTCGGCCCGAGCGAGCCGGCCACGTAGCGCGGGCGATCCGGTTCGGCGGTTTCCGCGTCGTCAGCTACCTCGCGCGCGATGCGGGCCGCTGCGGCGTTGATCTCCTCGGTCCACGCCGCCACGCCGTACTCGCTCATCGAGATGCGGGTCGCGTTGAAGGTGTTGGTGCTGATGATGGCCGCGCCGGCGTCGAGGTACGCGGCGTGGATCGCACGGATGGCCTCGGGCTGCGTCAGGCAGAGCAGGTCGTTGGCGCCACGCAGGTCGCTGGGATGATCGGCGAAGCGCTCGCCGCGGAAGCCCGCTTCGTCGAGCTCGAGAGCCTGGATCATGGTGCCCATCGCGCCGTCGAGCACGAGGATGCGCTCCTTGACCAGCGCATCGAGCCTCTCGATGCGGCGGAGGCGGCGCTCGTGGGACGCGGCGGATCGACTCATCTGTCCGGCGAGTCTAACGGTGCCTCGCGATGCGCCGGTCGCCGTCGCTGGACCCGGGGTGCCGGGGCCAGGAACGACAGGACGCGATGCCCGGATCGGACCCCCGATCAGTCGAGCTCCACGCGCGTCTCGCCCGGCTCAGGGTCCAGCACGGTCACGCTGGTCAGCCCGCGCTCTCGCAGGGCCGCCCCCAACTCCTCCGGCGTGCCGGAGAGGAGCGGGAAGGTGCCGTAGTGGATGGGCACCACGGTGTCCACCCCGAGCAGCTCGACGGCGACCGCTGCCGCGCGCGGACCCATCGTGAAGTGCCCGCCGATGGGCAGGAACGCGATCTCCGGCTTGTGGAGCTCGCCGATGAGGCGCATGTCCCCGAAGACGTCCGTATCGCCCGCGTGGTACAGGCGCCGGCCGCCCTCGAGCTCGACCACGAACCCGGCCGGCTCGCCAAGGTAGAGCGGGGCGTCCTCCGCCTCGTTCCAGTTGCCGGCGGAGTGGTGTGCGTCGACCATCGTCACGCGCAGCCCACGCGCGTCGAAGGTGCCGCCCTTGTTCATGCCGGTGATCTGCGCCTCGCCCGTCTCCTGCGTTCCCAGCCAGAGGCTCAGCTCATGGATGCACGGCCAGGCGGGACCGGTCCGGGCGGCGATCTCGACTGCGTCGCCCAGGTGATCGCTGTGGCCATGCGTCACCAGCATCACATCGCACGCCTCCACGGCGAGGCCGGACGCGGCGATCGCGGGTTGCCGAACCAGGGGTCGAAAAGGACGCGCCTGCCGTCGTCCGTCTCCAGCTCGATGCAGGCGTGTCCCCACCACGTCATCCGGGTCGCGCTCATCTCCACCTCACTGCGCTGCGGGCGTGGACGCATCGTATCCGCGGCCGAGCACTGGGTCCGTATCCGGACGCGCCCCTATCCTTCCGCCCATGTCGCGCACCTGGTCACGCATCTTCCGTGCGACCTACGCGGCGCTTCGGCTCCTGGACCCGGCCATCCGGGCGTGGTACCGGGCGTTCGGACTCGGCAACGTCGTGGAGCTCCATGTCGCCGGCCGGCGGACCGGTCGACGGCGTTCCACGCTCCTCGGACTGCTTCGTGCGAGCGAGTCGCTGTACCTGGGCCATCCCGACGGCGAGGTGGCGTGGACGCGCAACCTCGCCACTGCCGGTGAGGAGAGCTGCGCTGGCGTGACGGTCCGGCGGTGGTATTCCGGCCGGTACGGTTGGAGCACGGTGAGGAGCGAGACGCAGCCATCCTCGCCACGGACCAGCACCCCTTCCCGGGGAACCTCCTGTACCGCGCCGCGCGTCGCCACGTCCGGGCCGTGGGTGTCTTCTTCCGCCTGGAGCCGCTCGCCGAAGAGAGCGCTTGATGCGCCTGCTGCAGCGGGTGGTCGGACCCGTCGCCACCAACCTCTACGTCCTGGGCGACGAAGCGAGCCGCGAGGCGCTCGCCATCGACACCGCGACGCCCTGCGTGGCGTGGCTCACCGAGACCCTGGCGCAGCGCGGCTGGTCGCTCCGGTTCGTGGTCAGCACGCACCGTCACTGGGACCACATCGGCGACAACGCCGCGGTCATCGAGGCGACGGGCGCCACGCTGGGCGCACGTCGCCGACCGCCACGGCCTCGTCTCTCCCGATCCCATCTGGGCGCCGTTCGAGATCCCGCCGTCCGTCCCGGCGCTCGACCTCGCCGAGGGCTCGGTCATCCGATTCGGCGGGATCCGCCTCGATGTCCTCCACACCCCCGGGCACACGGAAGGGTCGGTCTGCCTGCTCGCGGCCGATGAGCGGACGCTCCTCACCGGGGACACGCTCTTCCGGGCCGGCTGGGGCCGCGTGGACCTGCCGGGCGCGTCCCCGGAAGCGATGGTCGACTCGCTGGCCCGACTGGCTTCGCTCGATGAGGACCTGCGAGTGCTGCCCGGCCATGGCTCCGGCACGACGATCGGCGCGGAGCGCGCCTGGATGGCGCGAGTGGCGCGTCTCAAGCGGCTGTCGATCTGAGCCGAGCTCAGAAGCCCTCCGGTCGGCCCCTCAGCCGGGCCTGCTGCTTGCACGAGGTACGGATCATCCGGCCGAAGCGGCGGTTCTCCGCACGCGAGGCGGACACCGACGAGCGTCGCTCCGCCGACGCCATCTCCCGTTCGAGCTTCCGACGGCTGCGCAGGCGTTCGGGCGCCAGGTCGCCTGCTTCGACGGCCGTCCTCACCGCGCAACCGGGCTCCACGTGGTGGGTGCAGTCGGCGAAGCGGCAGGCCTCGGCGAGGCGCTCGATGTCATCGAACGCGGCGCTCAGACCCTCGGCACCATCCCAGAGGCCGATGGAGCGCATCCCGGGCGTGTCGATGAGCAGCGCGCCGCCGGGCAGGAAGAAGAGCTCCCGACCGGTCGTCGTGTGGCGGCCTCGATGATCGTCCTCGCGGACCTCGCGCACCAGCTGGCGCTCCTCGCCCAAGAGCACGTTGGTGATGGTGGACTTCCCCACGCCCGATGATCCCAGCAGCGCAAGGGTGCGGCCGGTCGCCAGGTAGGGGTCCAGGGCGCCTAGCCCCTCGCCGGTCCGGGCGCTCAGGGCGTGGACCGGCGCGGTGCCGGCGATGGCCTCCACGACTTGCAGGGCGCCGGCCCGATCGGCCGCGAGGTCGGCCTTGTTCAGGATGACCGCGGGCTGCGCGCCACTGCCCCACGCCAGCGCGAGGTAGCGCTCGAGGCGCCGCAGGTTGAGGTCGCGGGTCAGTGCCGAGACCAGGAGCACCGTGTCGACGTTGGCGGCCACGACCTGCTCCGACAGACGGCCCCTGCCGTCGGCCTGACCGCGCGAGAAGGCACTCGTTCGTGGCAGGACCTCCCGGAGCGCAGCACCCGATCCGTCAGCGAAGGGCTCCAGAGCGAGCCAGTCGCCGACGGCCGGGAAGGTGCCCGACGCTGCCGCGGCTCTTCGGAAGCCCCGCTGGATGAAGACGTCCACCGGTCCCGCGGCCGTCACCGCCTGCGTGACCTCGCGTGCCTGGGCGACGACGCGCCCAGGCACCAGCCCCGCCGCCGCCTGGCCGCCGAACGACCCCTGTCGCTCGGCGGTCCAGCCGTAGGCCTCGAGCGGTCGGAGCTCGGTCGCCTGGGCGCCCATCATCCGACCCTCTTGAGCTTGCCCGTCCGCTTGGCGTACCGCTCGGCACGCCCGAACATCCAGACCCCGAGCGGGATCAGGATCACGGCCATCACGACGAGCGGCCAGACGTCGTGGAGGAGCGCGGTCACCGGAGCGCCGTCCATCAGCCCACGCCGGACGCCGTCGAGGAGGTACGTGCCTGGCGAGAAGCTCGAGACGACCTGCATCCAGTGGGGCAGGATCTCGATGCGGAAGTAGACGCCGCTGAAGAGGAGCAGCAGCGACTGGAGGACGAAGGTCATCTGCGCTCCGCGCTCCACGTAGAGCAGGGGCAGGATGGCAGCCATCATGCCGATGCCCACCAGCGAGAGTGAGCCCAGCAGCGTGAAGGTAGCCGCCGTGACGAAGTCGGCGCGTGACAGGTCGAGGCCGAAGAAGAGCGTCAGCACCAGCAGCACGAAGCCCGTGTGGATGAGCCCGTAGACGACGGCGAAGAAGGTCGAGCCGACCAGCTGCGTGTAGCGCCTGATGGGCGCCATGAAGGTGTACTCGAGCGTCCCCTCCCAGCGCTCCCATGCGACCGTCTCGGCGATGAAGCTGAAGACGATCGACACGTAGTTCCAGAAGACGGCGCCGATGAGCAGCGAGATCAGCAGGCGCTGATCGCCCTGGTCCTGACCGATGAGCGTGATCGACAACGCGCCGGCCAGGGCGTAGACGAGCCAGCCGACCTCCCAGCCCCAGTAGCGCTTGGTGAGGTAGAAGTTGCGCTCGACGAAGGCGTAGCTGGCCTTCATCTCGCGAGCGAGCGTGGTCATGGCCGAGGTGACTCCGGGTGTGACGGGGTGGCGGCCGGCTCGGCCCGTCAAGGGGACCGAGCCGGCTGGATGGACGAGTCGCTCTCGTCCGCCAGGCGTCGGCCCAAGCGGACGAGCGAGCGACCCACGGCGCGGCGGACCGGCGGTCGCTGCCTGCGAAGCTCCGTGCGACGGGCCAGACGGTGCTGGCGTGCCTCGCGGATCTGGCGCTGGCGGCGTTCGCGGTCGAGCCGCAGCTCGACGTGCAGTGTGTTCATGGCGTTCTCACCTCCTTTCCTTGGTCATTCGTCGTCTTCGGCCGACTCTTCCTCGACGTCGTCGTCGAGCGAGCGGCCGGTGTAGGTCATGAACACCGCCTGGAGCGTCGGGTCCTCCCCGTGGTCCCGGGCGACCATCTCCTTCAGCTGGTCGGCCGTCCCCTCGACGACCAGGCGGCCGTCGTTGAGGATCCCGATGCGGTCGCAGAGGCGCTCGGCCTCCACCAGGTCGTGGGTCGTGAGCACGATCGTCGCGCCGTGGCTGTCGCGCAGCTCCTCGATGAAGCTCTGCACGTCCAGCTTCGAGCGCGGATCGAGCCCGGTGGTCGGCTCGTCGAGGAGCAGCAGGGTGGGGCTCGTCAGGATCGACCTGGCGATGGCCACCTTCTGCTGCATCCCCCGGCTCATCTGCTCGAGTGGCCGGGTGAGCCGTGATTCCTTGATGCCCAGCCGCGAGAGGATGCGGATCGCCTCTTGGCGAGCGCGCGCGGCGTCCAGGCCGTAGAGCCGCGCGGCGTAGACGAGGTTCTCGGCCGGTGACAGCTTCTTGAAGAAGGCCGCGTCCACGGAGACCCGGTTGATCATCCGCTTGACGGCCATCTCGTCACGCTCGATGTCGTGACCGAAGACCTCCACCCGGCCGGAGTCGAGCGTGAGCAGCGTGCTCACCAGGCGGATGAGCGTCGACTTGCCGCCGCCGTTGGCACCAAGCACGCCGTACACCTCGCCACGCTCGATGCGCAGCGAGACGTCGTTCACCGCGACCACCGGCTTCTTCTTCCGACCGGCCACGAACCGCTTCGTGACGTGCTCGATGAGCAGGGCCGGGACCGCGTGCGATGGGCTGATCGAGGGACGTATGGGGGGCTCGGCCACGGTCGGCCGAGGCGCGAGGGAGAGGGCCATGGTCGTGCTCCTTGTGGATGGGACGTGGTGCCGGCAGTGACCCCCTGGTGGGGAAGCGGCTTCCCTGCGTCCCTCGCACGACGCGAGGCAACAAAAAAGCCGGGGGGTCCGATCCGACCCTCCGGCTCAGCGTTCCGGCGTTACCGCCGCGGCGCGTGACCTACGAAGGGCAGGGATCTCCCATGTCCGGGGCGCCGATGGGCGCGCCCGTTCGCAGCCCGGGAGCCGCGACGCTGGAGAGGCGGACATCGATCATCTGGCTCAGACGACTCCTTGGATGGGTGCGCGGGTCCCGCGCCGGGCGGGAGTGTACGGGCGACCTCGCGACCTGTCAACGCGAGATCGCAATGGTTGTGGACAGCCAGCGATCCTGCACCCCATAAGCGGCCAGCGGAGCCGGTCGTACCGGACGGGGGAGGCCCATCTGGGGGGTGCGGGCCACGACCAGGGCCGTCATCATTGCCCACACCGCGGGTCCCAGAGGTCCCGGGGCTGCGGAGGGGATCGCCGTGCGCCGGATACCTGTCGGCCCGCTCATGCTCATCCTCCTGCTGCTGCTCGCCCTCAGCGCGCCGCCCATCGTCGCCGGGCGCACACCGACGGCGCGAGATCGCGAACCTCGGATCGACGCTCCGCTCGTCCAGCGGTCGGGCGGCATCTCCTACGGCGGCATCTCCACGGACACGGCCGTCGCGACGGCCGCGAGCGAGTTCCCGGAGGGGTTCGAGCGCTACCACACTTACGCCGAGATGGAGTCGAAGGTCCGGGCGCTCGAATCGGCTCACCCGGGGCTCGTGCGTGTCTCATCGATCGGGCTCACGCACGAAGGCCGACGCATCCTCGCCGTCAAGATCAGCGACGCCGTGGCTCTCGACGAGGACGAGCCGGAGATCCTCATCGACGGGCTCCACCACGCACGTGAGCACCTGAGCGCCGAGCAGGCACTGTCCATCATCGAGCTGTTGGTCGAGGGCTATGGGACGGACCAGCGCGTGACGAACATGATCGAGCGGCGGGAATGGTGGATCGTGCCGATGGTCAACCCCGATGGTGGGGAATGGGACATCCGGGACGGCACCTTCCACGCTTGGCGCAAGAACCGCCAGCCCAACGATCCCGGCAAGCCGGTGGGCACCGACCTCAATCGCAACTACGGCTATCGCTGGGGCTGCTGCGGCGGCTCGTCGGGCAACCCTGGGTCGGACACCTACCGAGGCGCTTACCGCTTCTCGGCGCCCGAGGCGCAGGTGATGGCCGACTTCGTGCGCAGCCGCGTGGTCGGCGGAGAGCAGCAGATCAAGGCGCACCTCACCTTCCACTCGACCGGCAAGCAGGTGCTCTGGCCCTACGCGTACACGTACGCGGACGTCCCCTCCGACATGAGGCGCGACGACCACCGCGCCTTCACTGTCCTGGGTCGCGGCATGGCCGAGCGCAACGGCTACACCGCCATGCAGTCGTCCGACCTGTACCCCACCGACGGCGACCAGATCGACTGGATGTACGGCCGTCATGGGATCTTCAGCTTCACCATCGAGCTCTACCCGGCTGGTGGCGGCGATGACCGCTGGTACACCGACGACGAGCTCATCGAGCGTGAGACGCGCCGCAACCACGACGCCGTCCTCTATCTGGCCTCCAAGGCCGCCTGTCCATGGAGCGTGATCGGCAAGGCCGACCGCCACTGCGGCTGACGGAGCGACCGGGCTAGACTCGATCGATGGCTAAGGCGGTGGCTGGCGAGGCGGATCGGGCGCGCACCATCCTCGACGAGCACCTCCAGGTCGCCGAGCGGAGCCGCGCCGAGCTCCCCGAGCAGATCGTCGAGCTCACCGATGCCCTGGCCGGTGTCCTGGCGGGAGGCGGGAAGCTGCTCACCTTCGGCAACGGTGGCAGCGCCGCCGACGCGCAACATTTCGCCGCCGAGCTGACCGGCCACTTCCTCATCGAACGCGGCCCGCTGGCGGCCATCGCCCTCACCACCGACACGTCGGCATTGACGGCCATCGGCAACGACTACGCCTTCGCCGACGTGTTCGCTCGCCAGGTCACGGCCCTCGCTCGACCGGGCGATCTGGCCGTCGGCATCAGCACGTCCGGAGGTGCCGAGAACGTCGTGCGTGGCCTGCAGGCGGCCAAGGCGCGCGGCGCGGTCACCTGGGCGCTGACCGGGGGCTCGGGCGGCCGCGTGCGCGAGATCGCGGACCGAGCGATCGTCGTGCCGTCAGGTGCCACGGCGCGCATCCAGGAGATGCATATCACGATCATCCATGCGGTGTGCGCGCTCCTCGACGAGCGACTGACGGCCGCAGACAGCGGGTGACCCTGGCGGAGCTGGTCGCGGACGACGCACTCGATGCCGACCTCGCGGCACTGCTCTGGCTGCTGGCCGAAGACGGCGTCCCGTTCGTCGTCTGCGCCCCGGCCTCGGCGATCGCCGCATCCGCGCGGATGGGCGAGGCACTCGCGGACGCGCGAGGGAAGCCGGACCGCGACGTGGAGAGGATCGCGCCCGATGGCCTGTGGGGCGATCGGCTCAGGTCGCGCATCCGGAAGCTCCGTCCATCCCAGCCCTTCTTCGCCACGGCCGAGGGCGGCTCCCTCGGCGAGCTGCTCGAACGGCTCGGGAACGCCGGCCTGGGCGATGACGAGATCCGGGCACTGGGGGCCGTCATCGTGCTCGACGCCGAGGGCCGGGTTGGAGCGGCGCACTACCTGCGGCCTGCCGAGCGAGACGCGGGCGGACACGTCCAGCGCCGTCCACCGGCCGTGCTTTCCGCCCGCCACGCCGCCAGTGGCGCCCTGGAGGACTTCTCCTGGGCCGTGACGCCCGAGCTGGCTGACCGGGTCGACCGCAGCCAGGCTGACCTCGAGCGACGACGCTCCGGCCGGGCCGCCCTCCTGGCTCAGCTGGCACGTGAGGCGGCCTCCGAGGGAGCCGCGTCGCGCGCGCGGCTGGAGGCGTACCTGGGCTCCGAGCTCCCCAGGGAGCGGGCACCCGACCATTCGCCCGCCCGGCCCCCATGGCCCGATCACTGCAGGGCGGCGGGAGCCGCATCCGCACTAGCGCGGCGCCGGGTGTAGGCTCGGGGCGCCCCCGAGCCCGCGAGCCCGTGGAGGGATCCGTGCCTGTCGCCCCGACCCCGCCGCCCATCGACCGCCCTCGCACCATCGGCGAGTTGCGCGCCACGGGCTATGAGCCGCGCAGCGTCAAGGCTGAGATGCGCACCAATCTCATCGCGCGGCTGGCGGACGAGCGGCCCGTCTTTCCCGGCATCATCGGCTATGACGAGTCGGTCATCCCTGCGCTCGAGAATGCCATCCTCGCCGGCCAGGACGTCTGCCTCCTGGGCGAGCGGGGGCAGGCTAAGACGCGCCTGGCGCGACTGCTCGTGGGGCTGCTGGACGAGGCGGTGCCGGCGGTGGCGGGCAGCGAGCTGAACGACGATCCGCTCACCCCCGTGGGGGTGGATGCGCTCTCGCGGATCGCGCAGGACCGCGACGCGACGCCCATCGAGTGGCTGCCCCGCGGGCGTCGATACGCCGAGAAGCTGGCCACGCCCGACATCACCATCGCGGACCTGATCGGGGAAGTGGACCCCATCAAGGTGGCCGAGGGCCGCTATCTCGCCGACGCCTCGACCATCCACTACGGCCTCATCCCACGCACGAATCGGGGCATCTTCACCATCAACGAGCTGCCCGATCTTGCCGAACGCATCCAGGTGGGGCTCCTCAACATCCTGGAGGAGCGTGACGTGCAGGTGCGCGGCTACGTCCTACGCCTGCCGCTCGACCTGTTCGTCGTGGCCAGCGCCAATCCGGAGGACTACACCAGCCGCGGGCGGATCATCACGCCGCTGAAGGATCGGCTCGGGTCACAGATCCGCACCCACTACCCGCGCTCGATCGAAGACGAGATCGCGATCATGCGCCAGGAGCGCGTGCGCTTCGGGCCGGACGGCGGTCCGGACATCGATGAGCCGGAGTACATGCTCGAGCTCGTCGCGGAGCTGACCCATCTATGCCGCCGCTCGCCGGAGATCAGCCAGCGATCCGGGGTCAGCGTCCGGGTGAGCGTCGCGAACCTCGAGGTCCTCGTGGCCAACGCGTTCAAGCGGGCGGTGCGGCTGGGCGAAGCCTCCGGGGCACCGCGGGTGAGCGACCTCGGCGCGCTCTTGCCCAGCACCATCGGCAAGATCGAGCTCGAGACGCTCGGCGACGAGTCGCCCGAGGAACGGATCGTCGACCGACTGCTCACCCGGGCCCTCTACAACGTCTTCGCGCGTCACGTCGCTCTCGACGAGCTGGACGAGGTGGTGGAGGCGTTCGAGTCGGGGCTCGTCATCGAGACCGGCGAGCTCGTCCCGTCCGCGGAGTACGTGCGCTGGCTCCACGAGACCCCGGGGCTGCGCTCCGCCGTCCGGCGCATGGGGGCAGGGGAGTCACCGGGCCTCATCGCCTCGGCCGTGGAGTTCATCCTGGAGGGACTTCACCTGCATCGCCGGCTCAACAAGGAGCGCGGCCTGCCGGGTGGCGGCGGACGCTACCGGGCGTGAGATGAACGGACTCCCGGGTGGCGATGCCGGCGGGGACGCTCCGGCGCCCCGGCTGGGCAGCCGCGGCTCCTACCGGTACGCTCGCTGGGACGGATCGCAACGGCTCCCCGACCTCTCCGCCGAGGACGTGCTCGACGCCATGTCCGACGACCTCATGGCCGAGGGCGACATCACCGAGGCGCTGCGCCGGTTGCTTGACCGCGGGATGCGCCGACCGCAGGGCGAGCCGGGCGACGATGTCGCGGGCCTGCACGACCTCCTGGACCGGCTCGCGCAGGCCCGTCGCGGACTGCTGCAGCGGTATCACCTGGGCGACGTGCTGGCGGACGTGCGCGAGGAGCTGGAGGCCATCGTGGGCACGGAGCGCCGCGGCATCGAGCGGCGCCTGGCTGAGGCGGCCGGCGGAGACGCCGGGGATGAGTCGCTTCGTCGGATGCTGTCGGAGATGGCGGCACGGCGCCAGTCGGAGCTCGACCTTCTGCCGACCGAGGCAGGCGAGCGGATCCGCGCGCTGCGCGACTACGACTTCCTGGAACCGGCCGCCCGCGATCGCTTCGCCGCCCTGCTCGAGCGGCTGGGACGCCAGGTCCTCGACTCGTGGTTCGAAGGGCTCTCGGAGGCCATCCGTGGCGCCACGTCCGAGCAGCTGGCGGCGAACCGCGAGATGGTGCGGGATCTGGACGGCCTCCTGCGGGACCGGCTGGAGGGCCGTGAGCCCGAGCCGGCGCGGGTGGACGCCTTCCTGGCCAGGCACGGGGGCTTCTTCCCCGGGGCGCGCACGCTCGACGACGTGGTGGAACAGCTCGCGGCACGGATGGCCGCCATGCAGTCGCTGATGGCGTCCATGTCCGCGGACCAGCGGGCCGAGCTCCAGTCGATGATGGATGCCCTGCTGCGCGACGACCGGCTTCGGTGGGACCTGGCGCAGCTGGCCTCCACGCTGGACCAGCTGCTGCCCGACGGGCTCGGTGAGCGGCTCCGGTTCAGCGGGCAGGAGTCGCTGTCGCTGGAGGGGGCGCTGCAACAGATGGCCCGCATCGGCCAGCTCGATCGGATGGCCGAGGGACTCGCCCAGGCGTCCGAGACGGGGCGTCTCGCAGAGGTGGATCCCGACGAGATCCGCCGGCTGCTGGACGATGACTCCGCCCAGGACCTCCAGGCCCTGCAGGCCCTCGCTCGCCGGCTCGAGGAGGCCGGACTCGTCGAGCGGCGCGGCGATCGGCTCGAGCTGACGGCGCGCGGCGCGAGGCACGTGGGTCAGCGTGTGTTGGATCAGCTCTTCGCGCGCCTGCGTCGGGATGCCTTCGGCGGCCATCCGGTGGACCGCACCGGCCTGGGCGGCGAGCCGGAGGAGACGCCGGTGCCGTACGAGTTCGGGCGACCGTTCCACCTGGACCTCCAGCGCACCCTATCCAACGCCCTGGCACGTCAGGAGGAGGCGCCTGCCCAGCGTCACGAGTGGGGAGCGGCCCTGGCACTCGATCCCGCCGACTTCGCCGTCCGGGAGACGCAGCAGCTGACCAGCTCAGCCACCGTGCTGCTCGTGGACATGAGCCGTTCGATGCTCCTGCGTGGCTGCTTCATGGCGGCCAAGAAGGTGGCGGTGGCGCTCGATACCCTCATCCGAACGCGCTACCCGCGCGACGATCTCCATGTCGTGGGCTTCGCCTACCACGCTCGGGAGATCCGTCCCGGAGCCCTGGCCTCCCTGTCGTGGCATGGCTACGAGTACGGCACGAACCTGCAGCACGCGCTGCTCCTTGCGCGGCGGCTGCTCGCTCGTTCGCATGCGACCAACCGGGAGATCGTCATCATCACCGACGGTGAGCCGACCGCCCACTTCGAGGACGGCCAGGTGGAGTTCAGCTACCCGCCCACTCGTCGCACGATCACCGAGACCCTCAAGGAGGTCGGGCGCTGCACGCGTGAGGGCATCACCATCAACACCTTCATGCTGGAGCGGTCGCGGGCCCTCGCGCGATTCGTCGACTCGATGACCCGACTCAACCGCGGTCGAGCCTTCTACGCCACGCCCGAGCGGCTGGGTGAGTACGTCCTGGTGGACTTCGTGGGGAAGCGCAGCGGCCGCTGATGCGAGGGCCTTGACGGCAGACGGCCGATGGGCATACTTGCGGCCGGTGGAGTGAGCGACGCGCAGCTGCGTCGTCGGAGACCGGGAAGGAGGCACGTCATGGCGGATCCCGCCGTCCACGCCCCGTCGCGCCTCTGGAGGAGCACGACCTAGCGCCGCGAGCCAGCTTCGCTCGCCGCCGAAGGCCGTCCCGCCAGGGACGGCTCTTGTGTGTCCTGAGCCGGGCGTGATGGGTGCGGAGGACCTGTCACAAGCCTCTCGGGAGATACCCTTGCGCTCACCACGCTCCTTCCGCTGCGTCCACTGTCGCGTGGACGTCTCCATCACGGCGCCCGGAACGGCGCATCGCAACCACTGTCCCGCCTGCCTCTGGAGCCGTCACGTCGACGAGCGTGAGGCGGGCGACCGTTCCTCCGACTGCCTGGCAGCCATGGAGCCCATCGCCATCACCGTCCGCGGCGACGGCGAATGGGTCCTGATCCACCGCTGCCGCGGGTGCGGCGAGCTCGACAGCAACCGCATCGCTGGCGATGACAACACGCTGCTCCTCGTGCGACTCGCCGTCCGCCCGTTGGCGCAGCCTCCCTTCCCCCTGGACCGCCTGGGCCTGATCTAGCCGGCAGCCGGCACCATCCGCTATCCTGCGCGGGTCCATGACGGATCGGCCAGATTTGCGTAGATTCGATCGATGAGGCCGCATCTGCGCCGTACCCGGGCGACCCACTGGCTGGGCCTCGGTGAGGCGAGCAGGGTGCTCGGCGTCTCGCCCGCCACGCTGCGACGGTGGAGCGATGCCGGCCGCGTGAAGACGTTCACGACGCCGGGCGGGCATCGCCGCTTCGACCGTCGATCGCTCCAACGTTTGCTGCCGTCCGAGCGGGCCCAGCGGCCGACCGTCCAGGCGCTGGGGATGACGCCGGAGCGGGTCTCGCGCACCTACCGGCGTGGGACTGCGCTGGGGCAGGCGCCGCTTCCGTGGACGCTGGCACTGGACGAGCAGCAGCGGGAAGGCTTCCGCGCCCTGGGTCGGACCGTCGTGGGGCACCTCCTCACGTCCCTTGACGCGCCGGACGACCAGGATCGGGACGATCGACTCCGGGAAGCGCAGCAGGCGGCGGCGGGGTACGGAAGGTTGGCTGCCGGGCTGGGTCTCTCCCTGGGCGAGACGGTGGAGGGATTCCTCCGCTTCCGGACGCCGTTCATCGGCGAGCTTCTGGCCTGGGCTCGCCGGCGGGGTCTCGACGCGGCCGAGGTGGGAGACCTCCTGAAGGAGGCGGAGGCGGCGACGGACCGGCTCCTGCTGGCCACGATGACCGGGCACGGTGTCGCCTCCGTGGGCACGATCCGGCAGCGAAGGAGGGGTCGGTGAGTCCTGGCGTGCCTCCGCTCCGCATCGCCACGCGGGGCAGTCGCCTGGCGCTTGCGCAGGCAGGCATCGTCGCGGCCGCCCTCGGCGCCCTCGACCGGCCGAGTGAGCTGGTCGTCGTCGAGACGGAGGGCGATCGCCGCGCCCCCGACACCGCATGGGGCGAGGGCGCCTTCGTCGCGGCGATCGAGCAGGCGCTCCTGGACGGTTTCGCGGACGTCGCGGTGCACAGCGCGAAGGACCTGCCCACCGAAGAGGACCCCCGCCTGCGGGTGGCGGCCTACCTGGCGCGGGCGGAGGCAGCGGATGCGCTGGTCACGCGGGAGGGCGGGCAGCGGCTCCACACGCTGCCGGCCGGGGCGAGTGTCGGTACCGACAGTCCCCGCCGAGGGGGATTCGTGCTGGCGGCACGACCGGACCTGCGTGTCGTCCCACTGGCGGGGAACGTCGACACGCGGCTTCGGCGACTGGATGCGGGAGAGGTCGATGCGCTCATCCTGGCGACCGCGGGACTCGACCGCCTCGGCCTCCGGGAGCGCATCGACCAGGTGCTCGATGCGAGCGACGTGCCACCGGCCCCGGGCCAGGGCGCCCTGGCGATCCAGACGAGGGCCGACCGCCCTGACCTGATCGTCACGCTGGAGGCGCTCGACCACGGCGAGACGCGAGCGGCCGTGACAGCCGAGCGAGCCTTCCTGCACGCCTCGGGCGGTGGCTGTCGCGCCCCGATCGGCGCCTTGGGGCGCGTGGACGGCGAGCGCCTGATGCTCCTCGGCGGCGTCGTGGGGCCCGATGGCAGCGACCCGCGACGGGCCGAGCTCAGCGGGTCGGCGCAGGAGCCGGACAGCCTTGGTCGAGCGCTGGCGTCCAGACTGCCCCGCGTCCACGGCAGCGATGATGCGGCGCCCATGCCGCGGCCGGTGTCTCCCAGGGTGCTCGTTCCCCGCGCGGTGGACCAGGCAGCCCCTTGGATCGATGCGCTCCGCGAGCGAGGACTGACGCCGCTCGCGGTACCCGCCATGGAGATCGTGCCCACCGATGGAGCCGATGTCGCGGCAGCGGTGAGGGAGCTGGCGCCTGGCCGATGGCTGGTGGTCACCAGCAGCAACGGCGTTCGGGCGAGCCTGGCCGCCTTCCAGCGTGCCGGTCGAGCACCCTCGGAGGCCCGCTGGGCGGCCGTGGGTCCGGCCACGGCGATGGCCATCGAGAGCGCCGGTGTCACCGTCTCGTACGTGTCTGTCGGAGGTGGATCGGCGGCACTGGCCAGGGAACTCCCCATCGAGCCGAACGATCGTGTCCTGCTCGTGCGCGGCGACCTGGCCGACGGCACGCTCCCCTCCGTCCTCCGCGGCCGGGGTGCGATCCTGACCGAGGTGGTCGCCTACCGGACGCAGGAGGCGCCCGACTCCTCGACGGAGTCGCTGCGGGCGCTTCTCGTGTACCAGCCACCGGACGCCGTGGTGCTGACCAGTGGCTCGACGGCGCGCGGCCTGGCCGCACTCGCGTCCGCGACCGGTACGGCCGAGGCGCTGCGGGCCATCCCCGCGGTCTGCATCGGCCCCTCGACGGCCGCCGAGGCGCGTCGGCTGGGGTTCACCGTCGCAGGCCAAGCCGACCGACCTTCGCTCGACGCCGTGGCCGATCTCGTGGTCCGCATCGTCGCCCATGTCGGGGCTCGTGCGGAGGTCCCTCGCGCGTGACCGCGGTGCACGACCCTCCCGTCAGCAGCGTCATGGATGCGGCGACCATCCCCGGTCCGGCCGTGCGCCCCCGACGGCTGCGGCGGACCCCCGCGCTCCGTGCCCTGGTGCGCGAGACGCGGCTGTCGCCGTCTCGCTTCGTGGCACCGCTCTTCGTCCAGCCCGGCCGAAACCGGCGCGATCCCGTGCACTCGCTTCCCGGTGTCGAGCGCCTCTCGGCCGATCTGGTGGCGACGGAGGCCGAGCGTCTGCACGTGCTGGGTATCGGTGGCGTGTTGCTCTTCGGACTGCCGGAGACCAAGGACCCGCTGGGAAGGGGCGCCGACGACCACGACGGCGTGGTCCAGGTGGCGCTCCGGCGGATCCGTGAGCAGGTCCCGGACATCGTCGCCATCGCCGACACCTGTCTCTGCGAGTACACCGACCACGGTCATTGCGGGCCGTTGGCCCCGGACGGGAGCGTGGACAACGACCGTGCCCTCGAGCGCCTCGCCGCCACCGCGGTCGCGCAGGCCCAGGCCGGGGCGGACGTCGTGGCCCCCAGCGCGATGATGGATGGCCAGGTGGCCGCCATCCGGGCAGCGCTGGACGCGGCCGGTCACGCTGATGTGGCCATCCTGGCGTACGCCGCCAAGACCGCGTCGGCCTTCTACGGGCCCTTCCGCGACGCCGCCGACTGCGCGCCACGCTTCGGGGATCGCCGGGCGTACCAGATGGACCCAGCCAACGGCCGCGAGGCGATGCGGGAGCTGTCGCTCGATGCGGCCGAGGGTGCCGACATGCTGATGGTCAAGCCGGCCCTGCCGAACCTGGACCTGCTCGCTCTGGCTCGGCAGCGGTTCGATCTGCCCCTGGCTGCGTACCAGGTGAGCGGCGAGGCGGCCATGATCTCGGCCGCCTCCGAGCGGGGCTGGATCGACCGCCGAGCGGTGCTCACCGAATCGGTCACCTCCATCGCCCGTGCCGGCGCCGATGTCGTCATCACCTACGCCGCCGCCGAGCTCGCCGCATGGATCGCGGAGGACCGTTGAACGACGAGGCCTCCGGGTTCGTCCACGCGCTCGCCCTCCGCGTGGATCCCGCTTGGCGTCGCCTGCCCGAGAACGAGCGCCGCGCCGACGCGGAGGCCTTCGAGAGAGCCCATGAGGCCGCCTCGGACGAGGGCGTGCGGAGCTTCGCGTACTCGATGGTCGGACTCCGGGCCGGAGCGGACCTGCTGATGTGGCGCCTCGCGCCCACGCTGGACGCGCTCGAGTCGACCGCCGCGCGACAGCTGACCAGCGGGCTGGGGCGCTGGTGCAGCGTGGCTCATTCCTTCCTCGGGCGGATCGGCCCCTCGCAGTATGTGGCCCGCCCCACCTCCCAGGAGCGCTCGCTGTTCGAGGGCGAACGGTCGCGCTACCTCATCGTCTACCCCTTCACGAAGGGCACCGAGTGGTACCTGCTGGGCCGTGAGGCGCGCCAGGGCATCATGAACGAGCACATGCGCGTGGGGCGCGATCACCCCGGCGTCCGTCAGCTGCTCGCCTACTCCTTCGGGCTGGACGATCAGGACTTCCTGGTCGCCTACGAGACCGATGACCTGGCCGACTTCAGCGATCTCGTGCGCGCGCTGCGCGGCACCGAGAGCCGACGCTCGACGGTGCGTGACACGCCCATCCTGACCGGCATCCACCGCCCGCTGGACGAGACGTTGAGCCTGCTGGGTGGCTGAGGCGAGCGATCGGTTCCTGCGCGCCTGCCGCAGGGAGCCGGTGGACCGGACGCCCGTCTGGTTCATGCGCCAGGCGGGCCGCTCGCTGCCCGAGTACCGAGCCATCCGCGCGCGTGCGTCGCTGGCTGACATCGTGGCCGATCCCGATCTCTGCGCCCAGGTGACCCTCCAGCCGGTCGAACGCCTGGGGGTCGACGCCGCCATCCTCTTCGCTGATATCACCACGCCCCTGGCCGGCCTGGGCATCGAGTGCGAGATCCGGGAGGGTGTCGGGCCGGTCATCGAGCGGCCGGTACGTACACCGGCGGATGTGGATCGGTTGCGCCCCTTCGACGCTCAGGAGGCGGTGGCGCCGTTGCTGCGCGCCATCGAGCTGCTGCGGGAGGCCAGCGCCGTGCCACTCATCGGGTTCGCGGGGGCACCGTTCACCCTTGCCTCGTACGTCGTCGACGGCCGCCCGGCGCGCCATCTCACCGCCACGCGCTCTCTCCTGCGCCACGACCCGCCGACGTTCGACCTGCTGATGGCGCGGCTCACGCGCATGACCATCGACTACCTGGGCGCACAGGTCCGAGCCGGCGCCCAGGCCGTGCAGCTCTTCGACTCGTGGGTCGGCGAGCTGAGCCCGTACGACTACGAGCGGGCCGTCCTGCCTCACATGCGGACGCTCTTCCGCGCACTTGCCGGCCTCGATGTCCCGACCATCCACTTCGGCACCGACACCTCCGGACTGCTGGGGCTCATGGCTTCTGCCGGAGGCGACGTCATCGGGCTCGACTGGCGGATCCCGCTGGCCGACGGATGGAGCCAGGTGCCCGATCGTGCGGTGCAGGGCAACCTGGACCCCACTCTCCTCCTGGGGCCGTTCGATCGGGTGGCCGAACAGGCGCGCTGGATCCTGGAGGGGGCCGCTGGGCGGCCCGGTCATGTCTTCAACCTGGGCCACGGCGTGCTGCCGGCCACCGACCCCGATGACCTCAGACGCCTCGTCGACATGGTCCACGAGGAGAGCGCGACCCGACCGATCAGCGAGACCTCCGGCGTGGCGGCCGCGTGACCGCCGCCGACGCCGCAGCGGCTCGCACGGCGGCGTGGGACCGCCCGTGGGCCGGCGAGCGTCGCTTCCTTGCCGCGTGTCGGCGACAAGACGTGGACGCCACGCCGGTCTGGTTCATGCGCCAGGCCGGAGCGTCCCTGGCCGCCTACAGACGCCTGCGAGAGAGAAACGGCGTCGACACCATCGACAAGACGCCAGGACTGTGTGCGGAGGCGAGCTCGATGCCGGTCGTCGCGCTGGGGGTCGATGCGGCGATCCTGGTCGCCGTCATAATTCTGCCGCTGTAGCCGATGGGCGTTGAGCTGGAGCTCACTGCCGATGGCCCCGTCCTGGCCCGGTCGGTCTCGTCGGCCCGAGAGGTCGACGGACTGCGGGCGATCGATCCTGCCACGGACCTGGACTTCGTGGGCCAGGCCATCCGCCTGCTGCGTCAGGCCATCGCGGGTCGGGCGGCCGTGATCGGTATCGCCGGCGGTCCTTTCACCCTCGCCTGCTACCTCATCGAGGGCCGCCCATCGCGTGACTTCCTGCGGGCGCGGACCTTCATGTACGCGGAGCCGGAGGCCTGGGGGAGACTGATGGAGCGGCTCTCGGGAGTCGTTCGTGCCTACGTGCGCATGCAGGTCGACGCGGGCGCCCAGGCGGTGCAGGTCTTCGACAGCTGGGTCGGCGTCCTCGCACCCGCCCAGTACGAGGCGCTCGTGGCGCCGTACACGGCCCCGGTGCTGGCCGCCGTGCCCGAGGTGCCCGTCATCCACTTCGGCACCGGGACGGCGGCGCTGCTCGAGGTGGTGGCGGGCGCCGGCGGGGACGTCATCGGGGTGGACGCGCGCCAGTCACTGGCGGATGCGTGGCGGCGGATCGGGCCCGGGCGGGCGATCCAGGGGAACCTCGATCCGGCCCGCGTCGCGGCCGGGTGGGCTTCCAGCGAGGAAGGTGCTCGGGCCGTGCTGGCGGAGGCGCGGGGACGTCCGGGCCACATCTTCAACCTGGGTCATGCCATCGCACCGGGCACCGAGGAGCGCACGCTGGCGCGACTGGTCGACCTGGTCCACGAGACGTCACAGCGGCCGCTGGGTGGCGCGCCGCAGGGCCCGTGATGGACGCTGGCCGCCACCTCGGCGTGCTGCTAATGACCTACGGCTCGCCCTCATCCCTCGATGACGTTCCGCGCTACCTGGCAGCCGTTCGCGGCGACCGACCGGCTGCACCGGCGATCGTCGAGGAGTTCACGCGTCGCTACCGGGTCATCGGCGGCTCGCCACTCATCGGGATCACCGCGGACCAGGCTCGGGAGCTCCAGGCACGCCTCGGCGGTGACGTCCCGGTGACCAGCGGGATGCGCTTCTCGGAGCCGTCCATCGATCAAGCGGTCTCCTCCCTGGGCGCGGCTGGTGTGCGTCGGGTGGTCGCCATCGTCCTGTCGCCGCAGTACTCACCGCTGCTGATGGGCGGGTACCGGCGAGCCTTGGATGCCGCGGTGGAGACCCTGGGCGACGGTGCCCCGGAGGTGACCGTCGCCGGGCCCTGGCACGACCAGCCCGCCTTCATCGCCGCGCTCGCCGACCGGATCCGTTCGGCGCTCGCCGCCTCCCACCCGGATGAGCGCGATCGCGTGCCCGTGCTGCTCACCGCGCACAGCCTGCCGCTGCGCGTGGCCCGTGAGGAGCCCGAGTACCTGGGCCAGCTCGAGTCCACGGCGCGTGCCGTCGCCGAGCGAGCCGGCCTTGGCGAGGAGCGCTGGTGGTTCTGCTGGCAGAGCGCCGGGCACGAGCCCGGGGAGTGGATGAAGCCCGACTTCGCCGACCTCATGCCGCGCCTTCGCGAGGCGGGGCACCAGAGTGTGCTCGTGGCACCGGTCCAGTTCCTGTCGGACCACCTGGAGGTCCTCTATGACATCGATGTCGGGGCCCGACAGCAGGCCGAGGCCGCTGGCCTTCGGTTCGCCCGCATCCAGTCGCTGAACACGCACCCGGGGCTCATCGAAGCACTGGCGACCGTCGTCCTCTCGACGGCGGCTGCGAAGGCCGCGTGAGGGGACGGCCTCAGCCGAAGGTGCCGGGCGCCGGCTCGATGTCGCGATGCGAACGAAGGTGCAGGATCAGGTCCAGCCCGGTCTTCAAGATGACCAGCAGGAGCAGCAAGGCGATGGGCTGGCCCAGCGCGAAGATCAGTGCGCCCCCCAGGATGATGGTCATGTGGA
Source organism: Chloroflexota bacterium (assembly GCA_030446555.1). Taxonomy (GTDB): domain Bacteria; phylum Chloroflexota; class Limnocylindria; order Limnocylindrales; family CSP1-4; genus Palsa-1032. The sequence goes on from JAUJNA010000003.1 coordinate 238,243, forward strand.
GCACGACGACCCGTCCGTAGGGCTGCGCCATCTGGCTCTGGATGGACACGCGCCGGTACTCGCCGCCGCGGATGAAGTTCAGGTAGTACGAGACGAGATGGCTCACGGACAGCGCGATGGCCGCGACGAAGAGACCCTCCGCGGTCAGGGAGCTGCCTCCTGAAGCCTGTGGCTCCCGTCCGGGGAGCAGGCTCGCCAGGCCCGCGACGACCGGCAGCAGGAACACGAAGACCCCGTGCACGACCCAGAAGAGGCCGTAGTGGAACATGAAGAAGGGGATCATGAAGGCTCGCGCGCAGCCGGGCGAGGCGTTGCCCAGAGTGGGCCGCAGACTGCTTTCTGCCGGAGCTCCCTCGGCCCGGGCCATCTTCAGGATGTTGATGAGACCGACGACGCCGCTCTCGATCCAGTACAGCACGAGGAGCGTCTGGACCTCCCAGCCCA
>JAUJNA010000003.1:238786-249263 GCA_030446555.1 Chloroflexota bacterium
ACGACGCCGCTCTCGATCCAGTACAGCACGAGGAGCGTCTGGACCTCCCAGCCCAAGAACAGCACGCCCACGATGGGGATCGCATTGGAGGCCACCAGCAGGAGGACGGCCACGCCGGAGGATCGAGCGAGCGCATCCAGCCGGGCGAAGAAGGTCAGCACAGCGAATGCGTGTCCAAGGATGCGGGAGCGAGGCGCGTCAAGTCCCCAGTGTGGTCTCCAGTGTGGTCGTCGAGATCCCTCACCATGGCATCGTACGCGTGCGCGGGTACGATTCACCCGGGCCGCACGGCCCGACCCGCCGCGCATCCGGAACCGTCCTGGAACGGAGGTCTCGTCCATGTCCGCGCCCGACGTCGCAGGCTCGCTTCCCGAGCTGCTCGATCTGGTCTCCGCCAGCGCGCGCGTGGAGGAGGGACGCTTCGTCGTCGTCGACGAGACCCGGCTCCGAGCCGGTGGCATCACGACTCTCGCATGGACCGCCACCTTCGCCGAGGACCCGGGGCTCGTTGAGGCCGCGCGTTGGATGATCCGGGAGGCATCAGAGGCACTCGGGGCGCCCTCGGCCAGCATCCATGAGCTGTACATGGCACGGGGGAGGGGTGAGGTCTCCGGCTTCACCGTGCCCGCCGTCAACCTGCGCACCCAGGTCTTCGACATGGCCGCCGCGATGTGTCGGGCGGCGCAGTCGATCGACGCCGGCACCATCGTCTTCGAGCTGGCCCGCTCGGAGCAGGAGTACACCTACCAGCGACCGGGCGAGTACCTGACCAGCGTCCTGGCGGGCTGCATCTCGGCCGGCTGGCGGGGGCCCGTCTTCATCCAGGGCGACCATTACCAGTTCAACGCCAAGAAGTACGCGGCCGATCCGGAGGGCACGGCCGAGGCCATCCGGAGGCTGACCAGCGAAGCGCTGCGGGTAGGCTACGGCAACATCGATATCGACTCCTCCACGCTCGTCGACCTCTCGTTCCCCACCGTCGATGAGCAGCAACGCACCAACTACGAGCGGGCGGCAGAGATCACCGCGCTCATCCGTGACGAAGAGCCACAGGGCATGACCGTCAGTGTCGGCGGTGAGATCGGCGAGGTGGGTAAGCAGGACTCGACCGAGCAGGAGCTGCGGGCCTACCTCGACGGTTACCGGCGCGAGCTGGACGTCCGGGCCGGTGAGTCGGTCGTGGGGCTCTCCAAGGTGTCCGTCCAGACGGGGACATCGCACGGTGGCGTGCCGCTGCCTGGTGGCGGTGTGGCCGACGTGAAGCTCGACTTCGGGACGCTGGAGCGACTGTCCGCAGTGTGCCGGGAGTACGGTCTGGCCGGTGCTGTGCAGCACGGCGCGTCCACCCTTCCGGACGAGCTGTTCCACCGCTTCCCGGAGGTGGAGACGGCCGAGATCCACCTCGCCACCGGCTTCCAGAACCTGCTCTACGACCATCCCGCCTTCCCCGCCGATCTGCGCTCGGAGATGGAGGAGTGGTGCCGTGTGAACGCGGCGGACGAGCGCAAGCATGGCGAGAGCGAGGACGTGTTCCTCTACAAGACGCGCAAGAAGGCGCTCGGACCCTTCAAGCGGGCGCTCTGGGACCTGCCCACCAAGGACGAGATCCTGGCCGCCCAGGAAGCCAAGCTGCGCTACCTCTTCCAGCAGCTGGGGATCACGGGCAACCGCGCCATGGTGCAGCGGTACGTCCGGCCGCCGCGCCGCTCGCACCCGGCACCCGGGTCGCTCCGCGAGGCCGTGGCGGCCGGGGAGTAGGACGGGCCCCGACGGGGAGCTGGTCGTAGAGCATCCGGCGCCGCCGCGGCCGCCATCCGGGCTATAGGCTGCGACGAGCTCGACGGGCAGGATGCGCCGGTGAGGATGAAGGCTTCAGGCCGCCGACCAGCTTGGCGAGCAGTGGCCGCTCTGGTGGCCTTGGTCACCGCGGCAGGCCTTCCCACACTCGCCCCCACGCCGGCGAACGCGAGCCACGGCGCGCTCGATGAGGCCGTCGCGGTCGAGCTCCAGGAGGTCATCGATACCGCCCGCGCGAAGGTGCCCATCCCGGGCATCGCCGCGACCATCGAGTCGACCGACGGGCGCCGGTGGGACGGCGTGACGGGCGTCGGCGTCGTGGGCAAGGACTCCTGGCCGGTGTTCCTCGACCCCCTTCGTCATCGGCAGCATCACCAAGACGTTCGTGGCCGCGACCATCCTGCAGCTGGCCGAGGAGGGCGTCCTCTCGCTCGCGGTCGCTCGCGCGCTGGTTGCCGGAACCCTCGCGGGACGGCCATCACGCTCCGCCAGCTCCTTTCCCACACGAGCGGGGAAGCTGACTACTTCGATGACCCCTCGTACGAGTCCCCCTCGTCTTCGATCGACCCCGCCACGCTTGGTCGACCGACGAGATCCTCGACCTCGTCGGCGCGCCGCGCTTCGCGCCGGGCACGGACTGGGACTACTCCAATACGAACTTCGTCCTCCTGGGGCTGGTCGCCGAGGCGGCGGGTGGCGAGCCCATCGGTCAGGCCATCCGACGTCGCTTCCTGGACCCCCTGGGCATGACCCAGACGACCTTCCAGGGCATCGACTCGGTGCCCACCGACGCGGCCAGGGCTACCTGCGCTCGGACGGCAGCTGGTCGGCCTGGCGGACGGCTCCTCTCCGTCCCAACACGTCAGCCGCGACCGTCGCCTGGGCAGCCGGGGCGATGGTCTCGACCGGCCGCGACCTCGCGACATGGGCGCGCGCCCTGTACGGCGGGCGCGTCCTGCGGCCAGGGTCCCTCGAGCAGATGGTCAGCTTCGACGGTCACGACTACGGACTCGGGACGCAGCGCACCTGGTCGGTGGTCGCGAGGCGTGGGGCCACAGTGGCTCCCTGCGCGGCTTCGAGGCGGTCATGCGGTACGTCCCGTCGGTCGACAGCGCTCCGTGGTGGTCATCAACCGCGGGCGGGTCGATATGGCCGGCTCCATCGCCAGGCGAGCTGGGGGTGATCGCCTTCAGTCACCTGTACCCGGACACGACAGCGCCGGTCATCGGCACGCCGACCACAGCCCTGCGCTGGGACGGGACGTGGAGCGTGGTCGCGTGCCCGTGCGCGTCCGCTGGACGGCGGAGGACGCCGAGAGCGGCATCGCCAGGCTCGAGGCCGTCACGCGTACCGACGACGGGGCCTGGACGCCGGTCGTGCCCCGACAGGCAAGCGACCCTCGCTGGAGCTCGAGCTGGCCACCGGCCACACGCACACCTTCGCGCTCCGAGCCATCGATGCCGAGGGCAATGTCAGCCCATGGGTCCAGACGCCGTTGCTGCGTCCCGGCTGATCTCGGATACCAGCACCCGCCTCGCTCGCGACCCGTCATGGCGAACGGGCGCTCGTCCACGGCGTTGGGCGGGTCGGTCGCATACACCACGACCGCGAGCGACCGCCGGTCTCTCGTTCGAGGCCCTCGCCGTGGGCTGGGTCGCCGCTCACCACGCCGTGGAGCCGCCGTGGTGGTCGTCGATGGCGTGGATGAGCGATCGGTCGACCTTGTCGCCACTGAGATGGAGCCCAGGCGTCTCGTCGCCACGCGGGTCTGGTCGGAGTCGGCGCCCACACCTTCCACATCCGCGCGCTGGGCACGGCCGACCGACCTCGGGTGGATATCGATGCGATCGCGCTCCTCCTGGCGAAGGCCGGGCTCGCTTCGCCGCCCTAGCGGGTCCCGAGTCTTCACCGCCCTAGCGGGGTCTGACCGGCGGCGCGATGCGCGCGAGGCCTGACGAGTAACTGCCGTGCCACGTACACTGGTATGCATGTGTGCGCTCAGGACACCTGCCCCGGCCAGCTCGGCTCGTGCAGTCGTTCATCAACACCTCGCGGCCCGGTGGCGAGGACGAGCTCGGCGACCGGGAGAGCGCTGTCCGCTGGCTGGTCCGCAACCGCCTGATCGACCCTGAGACCACGATCGACTCGGGCGATGTCGCCCGCCTCCGCGGGGTCCGAGGCGCTCCGGGACCTGGCCCGCGGCAACGGGGGCGGCCGCGTCGACGTGGGCGCTGTGACAGCGTTGAACGAGGCTGCCCGGACGATCCGGCTGGGCGTGCGTCTGCACCCGGAGGACCGCTATCGGCTGGTCTCGGAAGGACGCGGCATCCACCGGCCCGTCGGCGCCGTGCTCGTTCGGGTCCTCACCGCCATGTCGGACGGCACGTGGGACCGCTTCAAGGTGTGCGCTGATGACGGCTGCGGCTCCGCCTACTTCGACGCTTCCAGGAACCGCTCGGGCGTGTGGTGCTCGATGGCGACCTGGTGGCTTCCGAGTCAAGGGCCGGACGTATCGGCAGCGCCTAGCGCAGCGACCGGCCAAAGCTCAAGCGACCGGATAAGGCATCGCGGGCCAAACCCTACTCGGCCGCTAAGATATGAGCGTGATCTCCCGAACCCGCCATCTATGAGGCGCTGCGCCGCGTCCAGGAACCAGAGCTGGGCCGCGACATCGTCTCCCTCCAGATGGTCAAGGACGTGGCCATCAGCGGGACGGACGCCATCGCCCTGACGATCGAGCTCACGACGCCCGCCTGTCCGCTGAAGGATGAGATCGAGGGCAACGTCCGCACCGCCCTGTCCGGCCTTGGCGCCAGGGACGTGACCATCGCATGGGGCGCCATGGTGCGTCGCTCCTCGCCGCAGCCCACGCAGACCCTCGTGCCCGGCGTCAAGAACATCCTGGCCGTGGCCTCGGGCAAAGGAGGCGTGGGAAAGACCACGGTGAGCGCCAACCTGGCGGTCGCCCTGGCCATGGACGGTGCTGCGGTCGGGTTGCTCGATGCGGATATCACCGGGCCCAACGTGCCGCTCATGCTCGGCGTGGAGGGCGCTCCGGTGGCCAGCCCCGAGGGCAGGATCGCCGCTCGAGCGGTACGGCGTCAAGGTCATCAGCATCCAGTTCTTCGTGCCGGAAGGTCAGCCCATCGTCTGGCGCGGCCCGCTCGTCGGTGGAGCGATGGCAGTTCCTGCGCGACGTGGAGTGGGGCGAGCTCGATTATCTCGTCATCGACCTGCCCCGGCACGTCCGATGCGCAGCTCACCCTGGCCCAGGCGGTGCCCATCGGCGGCGCGCTGCTGGTGACCACGCCACAGGACGTCGCCGTCCAGGACGTGACCAAGGCCCTGGCCATGTTCCGGCGGATGAGCGTGCCGGTGATGGGCGTGGTCGAGAACATGAGTGCCTTCGCCTGCCCGCACTGCGGCGAGCCGACCGAGATCTTCGGGCGCGGCGGCGGCGAGACGTTCGCGCGCCGGAACGAGTTGGAGTACTTCGGGGATCCCCCTGGACGTGCGTGTCCGCCAAGGCGGTGACGCCGGTGTGCCCGCGGTGGCTCAGCGAGCCCGGTGCGGCGGCCGATGTCCTGCGCGCGCTCGCCCGAACGGTGGCCGCGCGGATGAGCGTCGAGCCGCCCGGCAGGCGCCGGTCCTCTCGATCACCTGAGAGGCGCTAGCGGCCCAGGCGCTTCCAGAGTTCCGCACAGGCCACGAATGCGGCGCGCCGCTGTCCCTCCTCTCCCCCAAGAACGCCGTCCGCGTGACCTGGCTCACCTCATCACCGACCGCGATGGCCACCGTGGCGGCGGTGTCACCGCCCCGCTCGCGAGCGAGGAGGCACAGCCCGATACCGGCACGCGTCCTCTCCCGGACGCGCACCGCCGCCCGGCGCGGACGCTCCGCCCGGGAGAGGGCTGCCGGCGGCGTGCGCCTCGCTGAAGACGAGCCACTCAGCCGCGCCCAGGAGGGCACCGAGCTGCCCCGCCGTGCCGATCTCGACGGTGGCGATGGTACGGGTCCCCAGCCGTGAGCCGAGCGCGTCGATCCATGTCTCGTCACCCTGCGCGAAGCGGAACCGGCTGACCACCGACTCGAGCCCCTCGAGGGTCGCGGCCACGCGTCCTGCGGCGCCTTGGCCGGTGGGCTGACCTGCAGGTCGACGCCGTCGGGTCGCGCATAGGTCGCGACCTCGGGTCGGCGGCGCGCAGCAGTCCCTCCCCGACGAGCTCGGCAAGCGCCGACTCCCCGATCCCGGTCAGCCGCCAGGTCGCGACCGCACGGTCGCCTCCGACGCCGCGCGCCTCCAGCCGACGGAGCGCCTGGTCGCGCCACATCGGCCGCATCTCGGCGGCGGTCGGGCAGCGCCACGACGATCGCGCCGGCCGGCCGCTCGACCCACCAGCCGGGAGCGGTGCCGTTCGGGTTGGGCAGGCCGACCGCGTCGGGATGAGCCACGCCTGCTTGCTGTTCACGCCCGGCATGGGCAGGCCGCGCCGGAGGAACAGCTGACGCAGCGAGCGCTCCAGCTCCGCATCCACGTGCGGCTCGACGCCGAGGCCCCGCGATCGCCTCGCGCGTCAGGTCGTCGGGCGTGGGGCCGAGGCCACCGGTGGTCACCACCAGGTGGGCCGACCCGATGGCCTCGCTGATGGCCGTCTGGACCGTGGCCAGTCGGTCGGGCAAGACGGAGATCCCCGTGATGGCCACGCCGCGGGCGGTGAGGTCAGCTGCCAGTTCCCAGGAGTTCGTGTCCTGCGTCGACCCCGTCGTCAGCTCGCTGCCGATAGCCAGCAGCCGCGCAGCTCGGATGGGAGGAGGGGCATCCCGGGGTCTACGAGCCGCGACTCTACGACCCGCGACGTTGACGGTGGCCGTCGGATGTGTTAGCAATCTACTGCTGAGAGTGCCAACCGCGGAGCGGCGCGACCCTTGACCGCGCGCGCCCGGATGTGCGACGGAGGGATGCCATGGCGAAGCTGATGGCTTACGACGAGGAAGCGCGTGGGGCGCTGAAGCGGGGCATCGACGCGCTGGCCGGCGCTGTCGGTACGACGCTCGGGCCCAAGGGACGCAATGTGGCGCTGGACAAGAAGTACGGCGCGCCACGGTGACGCACGACGGTGTCACGGTCGCCCGCGACATCGAGCTGGACGATCCGTTCGAGAACATGGGCGCCCAGCTGCTGAAGGAAGCGGCGACCAAGACGGAGGACGTGGCGGGTGACGGGACCACCACGGCCACCGTGCTCGCCCAGGCGATGGTGGCCGAGGGACTCAAGAACGTCGCCTCGGGCGCCGACCCGATGCAGATCAAGCAGGGCATCGACCGGGCGGTCCAGGCCATCTCCGACGCCCTGAAGGCGAGCGCGCTGCCGGTGAAGGGCCATGACGAGATCGCCCAGGTGGCGACGGTCAGCGCGGCGGACCCCGCTATCGGTGCACTCATCGCGGATGTCTTCGACCGGACGGGCAAGGACGGCGTCATCACGGTCGAGGAGTCCAAGACGATGGCCTTCGAGACCGAGTACGTCGAGGGCATGCAGTTCGATCGCGGCTACGCCAGCCCGTACTTCGTGACCGACACCCAGCGCATGGAGGCCGTCCTCGACGAGCCCTTCCTCCTCATCACCGACCGCAAGATCTCGGCCGTGGCGGACATGCTGCCCGCGCTCGAAAAGGTGCTCCAGGCGGGCCGCAAGGACCTGCTGATCGTGGCCGAGGACGTGGACGGCGAGGCGCTCGCCACGCTGGTCGTGAACAAGCTGCGGGGCACGGTCAACGTCCTGGCCGTGAAGGCGCCGGGCTTCGGCGATCGGCGCAAGGAGATGCTGCGTGACCTGGCCGTCCTGTCGGGTGGCACGGTCATCAGCGAGGAGGTGGGCCGCAAGCTCGACTCGGTCGAGCTCTCCGATCTCGGCCAGGCCCGCCGTGTGGTGGCCACCAAGGATCACACGACGGTCGTCGAGGGCAAGGGTGACCAGTCGCAGATCGACGGCCGGATCAAGCAGATCAAGGCGCAGATCGAGGAGACCACATCGGACTACGACAAGGAGAAGCTCCAGGAGCGTCTCGCCAAGCTGGCCGGCGGCGTCGCCATCATCAAGGTCGGGGCGGGCACGGAGGTGGAGCTGAAGGAGAAGAAGCACCGCGTGGAGGACGCGCTCTCGGCCACCCGCTCGGCCCTGGAGGAGGGCCTGGTGCCGGGTGGTGGTGTGGCGCTGCTCAACGCTCAGTCGGCGCTGGATGGCCTCGACGGTGATGGGGATGCCCGGATCGGCGTCGCCATCGTCCACAGGGCGCTGGAGGAGCCGGTGCGGCGGCTGGCCGAGAACGCGGGCATGGATGGCTCCGTCGTCCTCGAGAACGTCCGGCGTCGCTCGGGCGAGTCGGGCGGGACCGTCGGCTTCGACGTCATGCGCGGTGACTACACGGACCTCGTCGCTCGGGGAGTGGTCGACCCGGTCAAGGTGACGCGCACCGCGGTGGAGAACGCGGCGTCGATCGCCGCGATGGTGCTGACCACGGAGGCGATGATCACCGACAAGCCCGAGCCGCAGCAGAAGGCACCCATGATGCCGCCCGGCGGGGGCGACATGGACTTCTAGCCAGCGGAGGGGGCCAGGGCGGCGAGCGCGCGGCGCAGCCGGCGGACGACGGGACCATCGGTCGCTTGACGGGTGGCCGAGCGACTTGGGCATACTTCTGGGCACGATGGACCGGCTGGGCTCCTCCGGCTTCGCGGACCTGGATCGCGTGGGCGACGTGTTCCGCCGCACGCTGGCACTGCTCGACGCGTTGCTCGCGACCGGCGACCTGCCGGCCGGCGGCAGCGACCTGCTGGCCAACGAGACGCTGCCCCACATCCAGGAGATGGAGGAAGGCTTCCGCGCCGGCCTGCGGGCTGCGGAGAGCGGCCTTGACGAGCTCCGCGGGCTGGTGCTCCTGGGTGGACTCGGGCTGCCCGCTCCGCGGGATCAGCCGGAGGCGCGGGCGGCGCTCATCGAGGCGATGCAGGCACGCGCTGGCGCGGGCGGCGGGCGGGCCATCACTGCCGCCCCTGGTTCGCGGCTGGCTGCCGTGGAGCACGCACGCCTCGTCTTCGCGCTGATGCCGACGCTGCCGCCGGACGCCGTGCGCTATCCGGCCGGCCGCCGGACCTATGCCGACATCGCCGCTCCGCGCTCGGCCGCCGAGCTGTCGGCGCGCATCGAGGAGCTGGAGCGGAAGCTGTGGCGAGTGGCCACGGGCCATGGCGCGGATCCCGCTGACGCGGGCTACCGGCGCGTCTACGGCTTCTTCGACGTCGGCGACCGATTGACACCGCGCGGCCTGGGGCTCGACTGAGGCAGCCCGCCATCGCGATGGCGCACCGGTGCCGTCCTGGCGGGCTCTTGGTATCCTGCCCCCGCCCACCCATGCGCAGCGCGCGAGGTCGACCCTGACGCACGAAGGCTCCCCGAGCCCGCCCGATCGCCTCGCCACGACCACAGCCCCTCCGACCCCCGTGCCCGCACCTGCCGTGCGGCCCTCCGCCCCGGCCGCCCGCGTCCGACCCGGCGGCACGCCTCCCTCCGGCGGCCGGGCGAGCGGTCAGCGTCCGCAGTCCCCCACCCGACCCCCGCGGCCGGGCGTCCGCGAGCAGCTGGGTCGTGTCCGCGGTGCGTTCGGCGGCCTGATCTCCGCCCACATCGGCCTGCTCAGGGCGGAGCTTGGCGTCGTCGCGCGAGAGGCCGGCATCATCGCCGGCCTGGGCCTGGGGCTCCTGGTGCTGGGCCTGCTGCTGATGACGCTGCTGTACACCGGCACCTGGCTCTTCCTCGGCGAGTGGCTGTTCGGCTCCCTCGGTTGGGGCGTGCTTCATGGTTCGCTCTTCACGATCGCGCTGATGGTGCTCATCGGCCTGAACTTCGTCGGGGGCACGATCCGTGACTGGCTCGTCGCCATGGGGATCGCTCTCGTCGTCACGATCCTGCTGTCGCTGCTGTTCGCCTCGAACCTGTTGCGCAGCGCGGCGCTCGCGGCAGCCACGCAGCTCGGGACCGCCGTGGCGGTCGAGCCGGGCATCCTGACCATCCTCGCTGGCCTCGTCGTGGGAGCCGTGGCCCTCGGCGTGGTCATGGCCCTCGTGGGCGCGCGCGTCGGACGCCCGTTCTCCATGCTCCTGCTGGGGCTGGTCCTGGGCGCCCTCGTCGGGGCGCTCCTAGGCTTCGTCACCTTCGATACCCCTGGCGCCATCGCCGTCGCCATCACCCTCGGCCTCATCACCTGGATCGGCCTCTCGGGCGCCCTCGCGCTCCGACGCGGCATCGATCCGGCGCGGCGCTTCGGCAGGTTGCAGCCGCGCGAGACCATGAAAGCCGCCAAGGACACCCGCGACTGGTTGGGACAGGAATGGAAACGACAACGAAGCAAGCTCACGACCAGGTAGTCGCCGCTCGCCGACAGCTCGGCAACGAGCTGGATGAGCTGCGCCTTGCCACCCGATCCGCGGCCGATATCCCGGCCAAGGTGAAGAAGAACCCAGTGCAGACCGTCGGGCTCATCGGCGGCGCCGGTTTCCTGGCCGTGGGAGGCCCCAAGCGCGTGCTCAGAGCCATCGAGCATCGGGTGCGCCCGAAGAAGAAGGACCGGCTGAAGGGCATCCTTCCCAAGGAGGTCGAGAAGGTCATCGACCGGACAGCGGC
>JAUJNA010000003.1:249363-250465 GCA_030446555.1 Chloroflexota bacterium
GGCCAGGGCGAGTGGCGGAATGGCAGACGCGCCAGCCTTAGGAGCTGGTGCCGCGAGAGCGGCGTGTCGGTTCGACCCCGACCTCGCCCACCAGCCTCGGCGTATCGCCGAGCGGTCAGCTCGCGTCGAGGTGCTCGGCCAGCGTCCGGGTGTCCATCGTGAGGTCGACCTCCAGGCCGTCCGGGGAGATCCGGACGTCGCGAAGCCTCCAGGCCTCCGATGGTGCAGGAGCCACGAGCACCGTCGCGTCGGCTCCTGACCGCTCCAGGATGAGTGCTTCGCCGGCCACCCGGAGTCGAGCTTCGGAGGTCGTGCCATCCTGTGTCAGGACGATGTGGCCGTCCGCGAGGGTCACGTCATCCACCCGGACGCCGGCCTCCCGTGCGACCTGTAGGACCAGCGTCCGGGCCTCATCGGCCGCCATGCGACCTCGGGCGCGGGTCTCCGCGGCAGGCCCCTCGAGCTCTACGGCCTCCACCATGAGCGGCCGCCCGCTGGGCCCGTTGACCTGGATCCGCTCCAGCGTGCCCGTCACCGACTCGAACGAGCGGTCGTCCAGCGACACGCCGTGGAGGGTCACGTCGACCCGCCCCACGCGGGCGTCGGACAGCACCACGTCGTCGGCCCGGAAGTGGACCGATGGCACCTTGCCGGACAGGATGCCCGCTCCCATCAGGCCGACGCTCACCTCTACGTCGTCACCGGCCAACCCGGCATCCCGGACGGCGCCCCTCAGCATCGGCCCCGCGATGCCCGGGACCACCACGATCAGGAGGAAGCCGATGAGGGCGGCGGTGAAGAGGAGGAACTTGACGAGCGCGACCACCGGGCAAGCCTACGGCAACTCCCATGCCGCGGCCCTCGGCGACTCCCGGGGCGCGGCCTCCAGACCTATACTCACCCGTCCCATGCCACGTCCCCTCATCCCGCGGTGAAGGTCACCACGCGCCCCTCGGAGCGGAGCACGGTGGTGCTCGAAGTGGAGCTGCCCCCCGATCGGGTCAGGCGTTCGGTGGAGCTCTCCGTCCGGCACCTCGGGCAGCGCACGAAGGTGCCCGGCTTCAGGCCCGGCAAGGTGCCGCGGCCGATGCTCGAGCGGGCG
>JAUJNA010000003.1:250565-253563 GCA_030446555.1 Chloroflexota bacterium
GGGCAGCCCATCGAGGGCGCCACGGCCGAGCGGTTCCCGCTCGTCATCGGGCGGGACCGGATGGTCCCCGGATTCGAGGCCAACCTCATCGGGATGGCGGAGGACGAGGAGCGCTCGTTCAGCGTCACCTTCCCGGATGACTACGGCCAGGCCGAGCTGGCCGGCAAGGGCGTCGAGTTCAGGGTCCGTCTGCTGGAGCTGCGCCACAAGTCGCTGCCGCCGGCCGATGACGACTTCGCGCGTTCCATGGGCTCGTACGCCGACCTGGCAGGGCTCCGCGCGGAGATCGGCCACCGGCTGGAGCGGAGTGCCCGTGACCGGGCGCGACACGCGTTCGCCGACAGGATCATCGAGTTCGCTACCGCCAACGCGACGGTGGATGTGCCGGAGCTCCTCGTCGATCGCGAGCTGGAGGTGATGATCGACGAGCTGAAGGTGCGCCTCGCCGAGCAGGGCATCGCATACGAGGAGTACCTCCGCGTCACCCAGCGCGACGAGGACGCCCTGCGCGTCGAGTACCGCGACCAGGCTCAGCATCGCGTCACGGTCCTGCTGGTCCTGGGCGCCATCGCCGAGAAGGAAGGCATCGAGGTCGACGACGCGGCCGTGGATGCTGAGATCGAGCGCGGCAGCCGTTCTGCAGAGGGCAACCCGCGTCTGGTGGAGTACCTCAGCTCCGAGCGGGGTCGGTCCTACCTGCGCTCACAGCTGCGACGGACCCAGACCGTCGAAACGCTCATCGACCGCTGGATCGAGCAGCATCCCGAGTTCGCCCACGTGCGCCACATCGAGGACCATGGTGATGAAGCGCACGAGGGCGCGTCCAGACCACCCGTCACCGAGGGCACCACGTGATCCACCGGCACATCCTCCGCCCGTCGGCCGCACTGGCGGCTGCTCGGACCACGAGCTCGATGCTCGTGCCCATGGTCATCGAAAGCTCCAGCCGCGGCGAGCGCGCCTATGACATCTACAGTCGCCTGCTGAAGGAGCGCATCATCTTCATCGGGGACGCCATCGAGGACCACATGGCGAACCTCGTCATCGCGCAGCTGCTGTTCCTCGAGGCGGAGGACCCGGAGCGCGACATCAGCATCTACATCAACTCGCCGGGTGGCGTGGTCACGGCCGGCCTCGCGGTCTACGACACGATGCAGTACCTGCGCGCTCCCGTGAGCACCATCTGCATCGGCATGGCCGCGTCCATGGCCGCGGTCCTGTTGGCAGCCGGCGCGAAGGGCAAGCGCTACGCGTTGCCCAACAGCCGGATCATGATCCACCAGGGCTCGGGCGGGTTCCGCGGCAACACGCCGGATATCTTCATCCAGGTCAAGGAGCTGGAGGCGCTCATCAACGTCAACCACAAGATCCTGGCGCGCCATACCGGGCAGCCCGTCGACAAGATCATCAAGGACACCGAGCGCGACTACTTCATGGCACCCGCCGAGGCGAGGGCGTATGGCATCATCGACGAGGTGTATGCCGAGCGGCACGATTCGCTCATCAGCGAAGCCAAACGCGAAGGCGCGCTGGCCGGGGAAGGCGGCGCCGCTCACGAAGGCGAGGATGTGCGTCCTGCCGGCGTCGAGAGGGACGAGGGCGTGAGCGACAAGGCTGGCCCCGGCGAGAAGCCCGAGAAGGCGCCGCGCGGGTGACGCCCGTGCGCTCGCGCCGCTAGGCGGAGGCTGCGACCGGTCCGATGTCGACCACGACCGGCAAGGGTCCCAAGGTGCCGTATCGCTGCAGCTTCTGTGGCAAGAGCCAGGAGCAGGTGCGCAAACTCATCGCTGGCCAGGGCGTCTACATCTGCGATGAGTGCATCAACCTCTGCCAGGAGATCATCGAAGAGGAGATGCTCGAGACGCCGCGCACCAAGCCGCACGTCGCGAAGCTGCCCAACCCACGTCAGATCAAGGGGGCGCTCGACCAGTACGTCATCAGCCAGGAGCGCGCCAAGCGCGTGCTGTCGGTGGCTGTCTACAACCACTACAAGCGCGTCGATGCCGGCAACCAGGTCGACGAGGTGGAGCTCCAGAAGTCGAACGTGCTGCTCGTGGGCCCCACGGGATCGGGCAAGACGCTCCTGGCGCAGACGCTCGCAAAGGTGCTCGATGTTCCGTTCTGCATCGCCGACGCGACCTCCTTGACCGAGGCGGGGTACGTCGGTGAGGACGTCGAGAACATCCTGCTGCGCCTCATCCAGGCGGCCGACTTCGACGTCCCCCGTGCGCAGCGCGGCATCATCTACATCGACGAGATCGACAAGATCGCGCGCAAGGCCGACAACCCTTCGATCACTCGAGACGTGTCAGGAGAGGGGGTCCAGCAGGGACTCCTGAAGATCCTGGAGGGGACGGTCGCGAACGTGCCGCCGCAGGGCGGTCGCAAGCACCCGCACCAGGACTTCATCCAGATCGACACGACCAACGTGCTGTTCATCTGCGGTGGCGCGTTCGAGGGGCTCGAGAGGATCGTTGAGGAGCGCGTCGGTCGCAAGTCGATGGGCTTCGGGTCGGAGGCACACACGGACCGCGTGGAGCGGGAACGGATCCTGGAGCACCTCATGCCGGAGGACCTGCTCAAGTTCGGCCTCATCCCGGAGTTCGTGGGCCGGCTCCCGGTCGCCGTCACGCTCTCGGCGCTGTCGCGCGACGACCTGATGCTCGTGCTGACCGAGCCCAAGAACGCCGTCACGCGCCAGTTCCAGAAGTTCCTCCAGCTCGACAAGGTGGACCTCGTCTTCACACCGAAGGCGATCGAGGCTGCTGCCGAGCTCGCCCTCGGCCGCAAGACGGGAGCCCGCGCGCTTCGCTCCATCGTCGAGGAGTCGCTCCTCGACGTGATGTACGACATCCCCGAGCGTACCGACGTGCGCAGATGCATCATCACCGAGGAGACGATCCGCGAAGGACGTGTGCCGCTCCTGCTGACCAAGGCGGAGATCGACCGCGGCGTCGACGAGACCAACTACGTGGAGCGGCTGGAGCGCGGCGCCTAG
>JAUJNA010000016.1:0-1170 GCA_030446555.1 Chloroflexota bacterium
TGAGCCTCGGTAGAATGGCGAGGACGATGCAGCGGAGGACCATATGGTGAGCGACGTGCAGAGAGCCGCGCTGAGCCCGGAGACCGTGCTCGCGCAGATGAAGAAGAACGGCGTGACCCACGTGGTGTGGCTCCCGGACAGCGAGACGAACTGGCTCTTCCTCATCATGCAGGCCGATCCCTCGCTCATGCTGGTCGGCGTGAATCGCGAAGGGCTCGCGTTCTCCGCGGCGTCCGGCCTCTACGCCGGGGGCAAGACGCCGCTCATCCTGATCCAGAACACCGGCCTCATGGAGTCCGGCGACTCGATGCGCGGATGGACGATCCAGATGGAGGTGCCGGTCGTGCTCATGGTGGGCTACCGCGGCTGGACGCGGCACGGCGTGAACAAGGACACCGCCGCCACCTACACGGAGCGCTTCCTCAACGCCTTCAACATCACCTACTACCTCGTCGAGGAAGACGCCGACGCGGAACGCATCTCGATCGCCTTCGCCGAGGCGAAGAAGACGAAGCGGCCGGTGGCCGTGCTGGTGGCCGACGAATACCACGGCTTTAACTGAGGGACGAGGATCGAGGGAGAACGTCGTTCACGCCCTACCCGACACCCGACGCTGGAGCAAAGCGATGATGGACACCGCCGAAATGCTGAAGGCCTTCAGCCGCCACCGGGGCAACGCCATCGTCGTCCCCGGACGGGGCGGCCGGCACTGGGTGGAGATCAGCGACAAGCCCAACCGCGACGTGCCGCTGGGCGATCCGGCCATGGGCGGGCATGCCTCGTTCGCGATGGGACTCGCGCTCGCGCAGCCGGGCGAGAAGATCGTCCTGTTCGACTCCGACGGCGACGTCCAGATGGGCATGGGCATCCTCGCCACGATCGCCGAGCAGCAGCCCAAGAACTTCTATCACTTCATGCTCGACAACGAGTGCTACGCCACGACCGGCGGCCAGCCCGTGCCCAACGCGCCGAAGCTCGCCTATCACGACGTGGCCCGCGCCTGCGGCTATCCGCGCGCCTACGCCTACGACAACCTCGAGACCTTCTCGATCAACGTCGAGCGCATCCTCAACGAGCCCGGGCCGGTCTTCGTCTGGCTGAAGGTCCGCCCGGAAATCGAGAACCAGCCCATCGGCTCGCGCTCCCAGTGGCGCAAGCGCTCGCAGGTCC
>JAUJNA010000016.1:1270-3114 GCA_030446555.1 Chloroflexota bacterium
TGGAGGCCGTGAGGCGAGCATGACAACCCGGGCTCCTGACGTTCAGCTACAGGTGGCCGAGGACCCGGCCCCGATCAGCCTCCTGTGGCCGATCGGCTCACCACGGGGATCGAGCGCAGGCCAGCAGCTCCCGGCCGACGCGGCCACCGATCTGCAACTGACCGAGATCATCCGGATCCTTGTCGCCGGCCAGGGCCGGCCCGGTCGACGCGATCATCGCGAGCGCCTGGTGCGCCAGACGTTGAGCGAGCTCTGCACGGACCCGGCGGTGATCGCCTACCGGCAGGAGGTCGTCGACGACTTCCTGAACGATCCGGCGCTGCGGGAGCGCCTTGCCCAGCTCCTGCCCGACCTGGAGGCGCTGTCGGAGACCTCGCCATCGAACCGCTTTCAACCGCTCGATGAGGGTGCCGTCCAGCGGATCGCTCGCCGGCTGGGCGACCTCGAACTGTTCGTCGACGTTGCCCGTCAACTGGAGCGCTTCCTGGAAGTCGCGCCGGTTCGGGCCACCGCGCTGAGGGCTCTGCGCGACTACGTCCGGGGCATCACCGGGACGCCGGCGTTCCTGGCGCTGGAGGCGGAGCTCCCGGCCCTGCGTGCCACGCTCTCCCAGGCCCGAAGCGTGACGGTCGGCATCAACCTCACGCCCGACCTGGCACCGGAGTCCGCCACCATCCTCGCCTTGAGCGAGGAGCGGGTCGAGGGGGCTCGGACGCTCCTCGGTCGCCTGCTCGGCGGGCACGACGCGGGCCGCGGCATCACCCCGCTCCAGCGAGGCGGCACCGTCGGCAACGGCGTCACCGGGCCGCCGAACCGCCTGACCCGTGACCTGAACAAGCTGCTCGAAGATGTGACCACGCCCGTGGGGCGGGCGCTCGACCGGTACGCGGCGATGCCGATCGAGACGCTGGCCGCCATCGGGCCGGAGCTTGCGCTGCTCCTCAATGGCGCGCTGCTCGTCGAGCGGCTCGGCCGCGCCGGGCTGCCGATGTGTCGTCCGGAGCCCCTCCCGCCGGACGATCGCGTGTCCGAGCTCGGCGACGGCTACGACATCAGCCTGGCGCTGCGGCTGCACCGACCGGATGGAACGCTGGTCGGTGGATCAGACCCGGCGAACGGACCGACCAATGGCGTGGTGGGCATCGTCACGAACGTGATGACGTTCGACGACACGAGCGGTCGGGTCTGGATCCTGACCGGGCCCAACCGGGCCGGGAAGACGACCTACACGCGCGCCGTGGGGCTGGCACACGTCCTGTTCCAGGCGGGCCTGTACGTCCCGGCCCGCACGGCTCGTCTGAGCCCCGTGGATGCCATCTACACCCACTTCCCGAGCCCGGAGCGGGCCCAGCCCGGCATGGGCCGCCTCGACGAGGAGGCGGAGCGCCTGGCCGAGATCTTCCGGCGGGCGACGCCGTGCAGCCTGGTCTTGCTCAACGAGACGCTCGCCGGGACCGCCGCGAGCGAGGCCGAGGGGATCGCTCGCGATGCTCTTCGTGGCCTCCGCCTCCTGGGGGCCCGCGCGGTCTACGTCACCCACCTGCACGATCTCGCCATGGCCGTCGACGAGCTCAATGCGACGACGCCCGGCACATCGCTGGTCGGAAGCCTGGTCGCCGACGCGGACGACGAGGAAGACTCGGCGATCGGCCCCCAGCACCGTCGCACCATTCGGATCCATCCGGGCGACCCACGTGGGAAGAGCTTAGCGACTGAGATCGCACGTCGACACGGCATAAGCTAACCCCAGCTCGCGGTGCTCTTACAGACTAGCGGCATCGCAGCGGCACTCGCGCAGAACGGCGAAACCGTCGGCTTCGCCCCGCTGTTCCTGCCGCCGCCGG
>JAUJNA010000017.1 GCA_030446555.1 Chloroflexota bacterium
CGATGGTCGAGGGCTTCGCGGGCGCGGTGTTGGCGGGCGCGCCGCCGCCGGTGCGCGGCGAGGACGGCCGCGCCGCGCTGGAGATCGTCGTCGCGGCCTACCAGTCGGGGCGCGAGCAGCGGCCGATCGCGCTGCCGCTGTGAGCCCTGGAGCGTCGACCGGGGCGGGCGGGCGGGCGCCGCCGCGGGGCCGCCCACGGCCGTCGGTC
This sequence comes from Chloroflexota bacterium, assembly GCA_030446555.1. Taxonomy (GTDB): domain Bacteria; phylum Chloroflexota; class Limnocylindria; order Limnocylindrales; family CSP1-4; genus Palsa-1032. Next base: position 209 of record JAUJNA010000017.1, read on the forward strand.
GTGCCTAACCACGCCGCGTCGGGACCTGTCCAGCGGCCGTGCCTCAGGAAGCTCCGCGGCACCTGATGACCGGCAGCCCCTTCGACGTGGTGGGGGGAGACAGACCCCAGCGGGGATGCTGCCCCACGAGCGACATGCGGGGGGTGACGGATGCGATCACGCGTTGACCTGACGCGGCATTTGCTCGATCATGCCTACCGTACATTTACCGACAACCTGATCGGCCTGACCCTGCATGAGGCCCTCGCCACACCGGCGGGCGGGTATCGCTCGGTGCTCGGGCTCCTCAAGCACGCCGCGGCGTGGAGCCATGTGTATCACTCCTTCGCGTTCGACCCCCTCCCCACCGGCTGGGACGATCTTGCCTGGCCACGGGGGCTCCGCGAGCGGGTGGATCGGTCGCGGGGCTACCTGGACGAGGTCATCGGCTGGTTCGGTCTGTCCCACCAGTCGTGGATACGCTCGCTGGGCGCGGTAGACGACGAGCAGCTCGATCGGCCGCGCCCGCTCCACTGGGGGCCGTCGGCGCCGCTGTACGACATCGTGGTCCTGGTGGCGAGCCATCACCTCTACCATGCCGGGGAGATCAACTACCTCCTCTCGATCGCTCGGGGCGAGGCTTGGGAGGAAGGGGAGGAGGTCGAGGAGAACCACATCTCGACCGTGGGCCATCGCGTCAGGCCGGCGTGGCGGCCATGACCGCGCGGCGCCGGGCGGGTTGGCTCCACACCCGCTGCAGCCGATGCCCCCGCGGGAGGGCGGCGCCAGGGCAACTTTGCCCCTGGTCGCACGTCCTCTCGCCCGGGGCCTACGCCGAGGATCTGCGCCGGCTGCCGGGGGTGGAGGTGGTGGGGACGGCACACCTGAGCCGGGACGCGGGGGACATCCGCGATCCTCCGAAACGGCGGCGCCCACGCCCCACGCCCCGCCAGGTCCCTACTGATCGATGAAGTACTGGCTCGGGTTGGTCGGCGCCGGGTTGATGTACGGCCCGCCGCTGCCGAACATCGTCGCCGGCACGTTGCGGAAGTTGTTCCGGACGATGCCGTAGCTGTTGGCCATCAGCGTCGTGCCGATGCAATAGAACTGGTCGGCGGCGATCTCGAGGATCTGTTTCAACAGGGCGATCTGCCGGGCCTCGTCGAAGGTCGCCTGGACCTCGCGGTAGAGGTCCATCTGCCGCTTGGTCTCGGCGGGCGGCTCCTCGGGTTGGGCGCGCGCGCCCGCGCCGGTGGGATTATGAAACCAGACCGCCCAGGCGGGGGCGATGCTGCCGCCCTGATCGATCGGGACGTAGCGCGCGGGATCCTGGATCGCGTCCTTCAGGCCGGCGTCCCCTTTCCAGACGTAGGCGTCGTGCTCGTTGGCCCCGGTGCGCGTAATGAGCAGGGAGCGATCCTCCGACTTGACCTGCGCCTCGACGCCGACCCGGCGCCATTGGTCCCTGACCAGGTTCATGGCGTCGACCCAGGTCGGATCGATCGCGGTGGTGGTCTCGACGACGAAGGAGATGCGCTTGCCGTCCGGCCCCAGCCGGAAGCCGTCGCCGTCCTTGCGAGGGAAGGCCCGATCGAGCGCCTCGTTGGCCTTCCGCACGTCGTGCTCGGTGTACTGCTTGGCCAGCCGCTCGTTGAAGAAGGGGGTCTCGCGGCGCGGCGCGGCCTGCCAGGGCTCCCCCTGCCCGACGTAGACCACGTCGAGCAGCTCCTGGCGGTTGATCGCGTGGGAGAGGCCGATGCGGAAGTCCTTGTTGCGGAAGATCTCGCGCAGCACGGGGTTCTTGGTGGTCAGGTTCAGGAAGACCACCATGTTGTTCATCTCGCTGGGGACGATCTCGAAGAAGCGATACTGCCCCTTCTGCTGGTTGTCGGCGAAGGCCGCCTTGTTCTGCAGGGTGCCGATGTGGCGATCCATCATGTCGATCTCGCCGTTGAGCGCCTTGAGCACCAGCACTTCCTTGTCCTGCGCCACGTCATAGGCGACGCGGTCGAGGTAGGGGAGCTGATTGCCCGCCGCGTCGACCTTGAAGTAGAAGGGGTTGCGCTCGGCCACCACGCGCGTGCCCTCGCCGTAGGGGGTGGTGAGCATCCAGGCGTGCAATGTGGGGAGGTCCTTGTTCTGCCAGCGGGCGTCGTAGGGGGTGCCGGGGATCGCGCCGCCCTTGGTCTGGAAGAGCCGCACCCACCCGTCGGCGTTGGCCTCCCGGGCGAGCCGCTCGACGCCGTCCGGGTTGTGCTTGACGTGGAACTGCTGCAGATAGTGCTGGGGGTAGCGCACGTACTCGCTGCCGTTGAACCCGCCCGCCATGACCTGCAGGAAGAGACCGTTGGGCTTGGCGAACTTGACCTTGAAGGTGGTCTGGTCGACCCGCTCCACCGTGGGCGGATTGACGCCCCGGTTGGGCGTCAGATCCTTGTTGAGATGGACATCCTCGTACCAGAACATGACGTCGTCGACCGTGTAGGGCTGGCCGTCCGACCACCGGTGCCCCTCGCGCAGCTTGAAGGTGTACTCGGTCGCGTCGGCATTGACCGCGAACGACTCGGCGACGTTGGGGATGATCTCCTTCCACTCCGGGTCGACGCGCACCAGGTGCTCGTAGGCGATCGTGCGGATCAGCCAGGCGGAGTCGGCCCCGCCCAGGAGCCCGGTGCGCCA
>JAUJNA010000018.1 GCA_030446555.1 Chloroflexota bacterium
CCTGGTCAGCACCCGAGCACGACCATCGGCGCTCGTCCTGCTGCGGCGCAGCCTAGGATGTCGTCGGCTTCATGTCAATGGTTTCGTGAACCTTCTTTCTAGACAGGGACGACAAGGGATGCTAGGGTCTCTCCCATGGCGACCTGGACCTTCCTCACGAACCACGCCCAGGTCCTGCTGTGCGTGGCCCAGGACCCTCGGATGCGCCTTCGAGACATCGCCGAATGCGTCGGGATCACCGAGCGAGCAGCGCATCGGATCGTCACCGAGCTCGAGGAGGCTGGCTACCTCACCCGCCACCGCGCTGGCAACCGGAACCACTACGAGGTGCATCCGGACCTCCCGTTGCGACGTCCTTCCCAGGAGGACCACCGGATCGGGGAGCTCCTGTCGGTCCTCCTGAAGAAACCGCGCCGCAAGCCGCCTTCCGAGGCTACATAGGATCGGAGGGAGCCATGGCCACTCCGGGATCGCTATAACGGGCTCATCGCCGATCACGCTGTCGCGGGGGAGCTGACGTTCGCCGCACTGGCGATCATCTACGTCGCCGTCGGTTTCCTCGCAGAGGACGCCGGACCGAGCGCGGCCACATAGCCGACCGCCCGTAAGCGCGAGCTGCATGTCGTCGGCCTCCGCGACCGGCCTCCGGCTTCCGGCGCGAGGCGGCGGAGCCGCACCTGACGTGGGCATCGCGATCGGTTGGCCCGGGGCGCTCCGGGTGCTGGGTGACGCTGCCCCGACGGGGCGGTAGGCGGAGCGCCTCGGCGACCCCGCAGCAGGCTCGCGCTGAGGCCATCCCCTCGTCTCGGTCGCGGGCATGATCCGTGCCTTGACGATAACCGCCCGCTCGCCGACGACCTCCACCCGGAACGATCGCTACGGACGGTGGAACGCCGGCGGCACGCAGGGCCGCCCGCACCCGAGCGCGAGCATCGTGGCGACGCATCCCCGTGCGCGTTTGCACGAGGTGTCCGGTACACATACCATGTGCGGCCACGATCGGGGACAGTGGACGCGGCCCTCTCATCCCAAGGAGCGTTAGCAGGAGGGCGCAAAGGATGCGCATCGGCGTTACGGGCAAGGGCGGGGTCGGGAAGACGACGATCGCCGCGACGATGGCGCGGCTTTTCGCGCGCCGCGGCTACGCGGTCAACGCGCTGGACGGCGATCCGAACCCCAACCTCGCAGCCGCCCTCGGCATCCCACCGGATGCCCTCGCGCGACTCGTCCGCGTCCCGCACGAGGGCGTGATGGAGGAGCGGACGGAGCCGGGAGGTGGCACGAGCCTTCACCTGACCCGGCCCTTCGAGGAGGTGGTGGACGAGTTCGGCGCCGTCGGACCGGATGGCGTCAGGACGTTGACCATGACGGGTCTTCTGGGCGCTGGCAAGGGCTGCATCTGCGGGCAGCACGGCATGGTCCGCGGCTTCGTGGGCGACCTCGGGGCGGTGCGGCCGGACGACGTCACGATCCTCGATACGGAGGCGTCGATCGAACACCTCAGCCGTGGGACGGTGCGGACGGTGGACACCCTGCTGGTCGTCGCCGAGCCGTACTTCCGGGCGCTGCAGACGCTCGGCCGGATCGTCCCACTCGCAAACGAGCTGGGCATCTCGCAGACGTACGTGGTCGCGAACAAGGTCCGCTCGGACTGGGACGAGTCGACGATCCGCGAGTACGCGGAGCGGCTCGGCTCCACCGTGATCGCATCGATCCCGTACGACGAGGAGGCGGCGGACGCGGACCGTCGGGCCGAGTCCATGCTCGATGCCGTTCCCGACTCGCCGGCCGTGGCCGCGATCGACGAGCTGGTCTCGACGCTCGTCCAGGCCCGGCGCGGCACGCGCGCAGCGGCGACAGCGCCGGCGCTGGCACCGCTCGCCAACGCACAGACGACCTGAGGAGGAGGCGCACATGGCGATCTCCGAACCGCCCGTCCGAGCTAGCGGGGCTGCACCTGCGAGCCGGGGACGATGTCGTCGCGCCCGTCCTCCCACCGCACCCACGCCTTGTGGCCGCCGTCGTAGTCGTCGCCGAGCAGCACGAGCGTCGCCGGCTCGCCGAGCGCCGTGCACGGCTCCGAGCCCTCCGGGTCGAGCCCGCGCCAGACGCGCACGAAGCGGTTCGACTCGAGCTCGTCGGCCACCGTGGTCGGGTCCGTGTGGCCCGGGCGGACGATCGTCTCCGGCGGGAGCGCGAGCAGGACCTCCATCACGGAGTGCTTGAGGTCCGCGTAGCTCGTGCTGCCGGGCGCGCGCACGCCGCCGACCGAGTTCTTGAACAGCGTGTCGCCCGTGAAGACGTCCGTGCCGCCGACGAGCAGCGAGAGCATCCCGTTCGTGTGGCCCGGCGTGTGCAGCGCCTGTACCGCGAGGCCGCCGATCTCGAGCACGCCGTCGGGCTCGAGATCGCCCGTGACGCCCTCCACGAGGTCCCGCTCGCCCGGGTGGATGAGCACCTCGATGCCGGGATAGCGCTCGACGATCGTCGGCAGCTCGACGACGTGGTCGTGATGGTGGTGCGTGAGCAGCACGTGCGTCGGGCGCAGCTCGAGCTGCTCGGCGGCTGCGAGCAGCGGCTCGACGGGACCGCCCGCGTCGACGAAGAACGCCTCCGCCCCCGGCCCGGCGGCCACGAGGTAGGTGTTCGACAGCCACGGGTCCGACATCGAGCGCTCGAGGATCATGGGCGGGAGGCTAGCCTCCGCGGGCCATGGAGCTCATCCACACCTGCTACCGCATCGGCGACATCGATTCGTCCGTCGCCTTCTACGAGGCCCTCGGGTTCGAGGAGCGCCGCCGGATGCCCATCCGCGACGAGGCGATCAACGTCTTCATGGGCCT
>JAUJNA010000004.1:0-17530 GCA_030446555.1 Chloroflexota bacterium
GAGCTCGATGTCCGCGTCCACGGATTGCCGGATCGAGCCCTCGACCGTCGGACGTACGATGCCCGCGTGAAGGTCGGGATCGTGCTGCCGATGAACGACGGAGATGGCGGCGGACGATCGGATTGGCCGCTCGTCCGCCGTCTGGCCGAGCACGCAGACGCGGCAGGGATCGACAGCCTCTGGGTATGCGACCACCTCATCACGCGCTTCGACGGCGAGCCGGAGGAAGGGATCCGCGAGGGCTGGACGATGCTCTCGGCCGTTGCCGCGGTGACCGAGCACGCCGCGCTGGGGACGCTCGTCACCGCGACGCCGTTCCGGTCGCCCGCGCTCCTCGGGAAGATGGCGGCCGCGCTCGACGAGATCGGCGACGGCCGGCTGATCCTCGGGCTCGGGACCGGCGGGCACGAGCCGGAGTTCCGGGCGTTCGGCTACCCGTTCGACCACCTCGTCGGCCGCTTCGAGGAGTCGCTCAAGGTCATCGTGCCCCTCCTGCGCGGCGAGCGCGTGACCTTCCACGGCCGGTGGACGTCCGTCGACGACGCGATCCTCCTGCCGCCGCCACGACGTCCCGGCAGCATCCCGATCTTGGTGGCTGCATCGCGCCCGCGGCTGCTCCGCCTGACGGCACGGTACGCCGATGCCTGGAACACCAACGGGTACGGCCGCCCCGACGAGCGGTTCGACAAGCTCGTCCGCGCGTTTCGCGCCGCGTGCGACGCAGAGGGTCGCGACTCCGCGACGATCGAGGTCACGGCTGGTGTCGAGATCGCGTCACCGGGATTCCCGCGCGCCGACCCTGATGCGCTCCCGCTCGATGTTGATGCGATCGCATCCGCCCTTGACGCGTGGGCGGCCGTCGGCGTCGGCCACGTGCAGTTCAACCTCCTTCCCGCCTCCGAAAGCAGCATCGACCTGCTCCTCGAGGCGACGAGGCAGCACCGCGGTGTCTGACGAGCTCCGGCCAGCGAAGCCTGGCGATCCACGCCGCCAGATGGGAGGTGCCGTATGCCGACTGAGGAGCGGTCCGTGTCGGCAACGCTCGTAGGCGAGCACTCGGATCGAAGGCGTACATGAGCCACTCGCGCCACTCGGGATGGTGGCTGGGCCGACCGACGTACCAGCCCGGTGGCGTGGCGGCGTGGACGGCGTCCCAGGCTTCCTCGAGGTCGGTCAACGACCCTAGACGGGTAGGTCATCGACTGCCGGCTGCCGCTGCCGGTATCGACCGATGACGATGTAGGCGAGGGAGATCACGAAGAACGCAACGGCGACCGCAACGGACGTGAGCGCGACAGCGCCTCCGCCGCCGTTAGCAGGATCGAGGAACGGGTAGGGGTACCAGCCGTCGAGCGCGCCGCGCAGCACGGTCAGCACGAGCCACACGAGCGGGTACACGATCCAGACGACCGCATCCCGGTACGCGAGTCGCCGAGTGGGCGGGTCGACGATCCAGTCAAGGACGGCGACGACCGGGAAGAGCTTGTGCAGTATGAAGTCGACCCACCCGACTTGTAGGCCGACATCGACGCCCGAGAGCAGGAAGATGACGACGAAAAAGGTGATTGTCAGATAGACCGCTGCCGCTCCGCGCAGCAGCTCTACGCCCCGCGACCGTGGGCGGTTCGCGTTCGCGATGAGCAACGCGAACGCCACGACGCCGATCATGTTGCTCTGGATCGTGAAGTAGGCGAAGAACCGTGTCGGGTTGAACGCGCCCGCGCCGACGACGCTGGCGACCTGCACGACGATGGCGACCACGACGAGCGTCGCCGATGCCACGCGGATGGCGGTCAGCAGCGCTCCCTTGTCCACCGAGCCATGCTACTGGGCGGTGACCCGCCAGGAGCGCGCATCTGTTCCCCTGTCCACGGCGGGCGCGCGGCGCCTGCCCTCGGTTAGCCGCCTTCTCGTCCGCCGAACAGCTCGAGGGACTCCGGCCTCCCCGCCTGCGCCCGGGGAGCGCGACGGTGAGTGACGTTGGCGCCGGTCACGCCGCAGGGTGCGCGACGTGTCGGCTGTATCGAGGGTCGGGATGCTTGCGCGTCGTCCGCCGGGAAACAAGCCCGGAGATTCCTTAGCGGAACGGCGGAAGCTCCTTAGGGATCCCGGCTCGTCCGCATGAAGCTCGGGCGGCCGACGTACCAGCCGGCCGGCGTGGCGGCGGTGACGGCGTCGCAGGCTTCCTCGAGCTCGGTCATGTCGGGATGATGCGCTCATCCCGACGGCGGCCTTGTGCGAAAGGAAGATCGTGGGGCCCGTCCCAGTGCGGGTCCCCATCTCGAAGCTCGCGGGGAGGGCGGCCCTCCTCCGTCCTCCCGCTGAGCCCCTCACTGCGCCGCCTGCGCGCCTGGCGGAGCTCGCGGCGGGGTGGGCGCCGAAAGTAGGGCCCTGCTCGGACAGGCCGTGTTCCGAGCGGTCGGCCTTGGCGAGAATCCACGCCCTTGCCGCGATCCACGCGGCGTATGCTGCTGGAAAGACACCGCGTCGCTTAGGTCGACTTAGCACCTGTCGCAGCGTCGTCGGGGGGCATCACAAGGCGCCTTGGAGACGTTCGGCGAGAGCTCGTCCTTCAGGGAGAGGCGGACGGCCAGGTTCGCGGTATCGGTCAGCGCCATCGGTATCTCTCCCCTCAGCCGGCGTAGACGCCGAGCGAGTCGAGGCGGTTGCGGCGGGGGTTCGCCTCACGCGCCTCGGCAGCCGCCGCGTCCATCTCGCCGGTCGTCGGGTACCACGGCTCACCGGGCGACGTGGAATAGGCGAGCAAGGCGGCCAACGGCTCGCGCGGCGCGGCCTCGACGGGCTCGGGGTGCCGCAATGTGGAGTGCGTGTCGGAGGCTGGGCCGCCGACCAGGTCGAAGAGCTGACGGCGGGCGCGGAAGACGGCGTCGAAGCGGGCCCGGAGCTCGCGCAGCTTGATCGCCGCGTCCTCGCGCTTCGGCTCGAGGATGAGGACCATCTCGCCGTCGTCGACGGGAACGCCCTGGAGCGTCGAAGCGAGCGCCCGGACGTCGAGACGATCGCCTCGAACGCCGGCCGCAGGTACTTCGCGATGACCCGATCGGCGTCGCTGACGACGGCGAACACTGCATCGACGGCACGCTCGCGGACGTCTTCGAGGACGCGCTGCTGCACGTCGAGGACGCGTCGCTGACGTTCGGCGTCGGCGATGGCGTCGCCGAACCGCTGCGGGATCTCGCCGCTTTTCGCGGCGGCGAAGCGGTACTCGGCCCTCATCGGCCACGGTCCGCGGTCGGGGTGGAGCGGACGTGTACCATGTTCGACAGTCCGGGGTGGAACGTTCACAGGGGTTCCCTTCCGGACGAGAGCCGCCGATCGGTTGGAGGACCATCGGCGGTTCGTCCTTTTAGACGATCCGCAGGCGGCTTTCAGGGCGGGTTCGGACGGTTCTCTCGAGCGAGGGCCACGCGATCGGCTCGCCTTGAGGGCGAGGGTCGCCATGTGCGCCTTCAGTGCGTGCTCGGCCCTCCGGGCGCGCTCACTCGGATCGAGGACACCATCGGGGTCGACCTGCCGACCGAAGCGCGCCAGGAACGCACTCGTGCCGGCCTTGGTCGACGTGCCGCCCTGAGCATGCAGGGCGTGCCGCGGCGCGAGCTCGCAGCGACCGCTCGGTCGGGGTAAGCAAATGGCACCTCTATCGGTGCCGGTGTGCCGCTCTAGGCGGGGCCGGGCGATGAGGTGCCGTTCGGGCGGAGTTTGTCGGCCCTATCCGGGCGTCAGGGACACTATAGCACGGCGGATGCCAGCCGCGACGTGCTACTCGCGCACGCGGTTCCGGGAGCAACGCGGCACCGCCTCTCCTCGACCGCGTCCGTCGCTGCAACACTGCTGCACCGTATCGGCGGCACCTGGGAGCCCCGCCACGGTCGTCATCCGGTGTTCGTGCTCGTTCCTCCCGACGCCCAGCACGTCAGGCTCGAGTCGTTGCGGCGTGTCGCAGTACGGGCAGATGGCCACGATCGGCATGTTGAACGGGTAGAAGCCCAGGGCGCCGTCATCGACTGCCAGAGGATCGTGAGGACGGGTCTCGTGTCTCCGCGCGTCGCCGCGTCGACCCGCCATGAAGTCCGCGTTCGCTTGCGCTCGCTTCGTGACCCGCCAGACGTCCACGTCGTCCCACTGCCAACCGAAACCGAGGAAGAGGAAGATCACGTCTTTCTCGGTGGCCCATCCGTCCCCAGCGACCCGCCACGCTCCCGGCAGCGTTCGGCTACATGACGGCCGGTTGCACTCGACCGTCCCGTTGCGCCCGCGGCGGGCGGCCAACTTCGGGGTCACAGCCGGTCCACCGGGCTCTTGTAGGCCGCCCGAGCTCGCTCGTCGGCCATGCTTGCGCCATACCGACGGAGCATGAGCGGCGAGCGCCAGCCAGCGAGTCGCTGAAGATCGCCCTCCAGTCCCCCGGCGGCCAGGTACTCGTGGGCGAACGAGTGACGCATCTGGTGGGCGTGGATACGCGGCAGGCCCGCGGCCTCCGACCGCTTCGCGAGCATCACAGCGAGCGCGGAGTACTCCAGCCGACCGCGCTGGCCCAGCCAGAGGGACTCCGACGCGGCGTAGCGATGTCCACGGCGGAGGCGGAGGTATCGGTCGAGCGCCACGGCGGTCGCGGCACCGAACCGGACGGCGCGGACGTGGTCGCCCTTTCCGGTGACGTAGGCCATGCGACCGCGGAGGTCGACGTCGGCCAGCTTCAGCCCCACCAGCTCACCGGCCCTGATGCCGGTGTCATAGAGCATCAAGAGGACCGCCAAGTCGCGACGGCTCGTGAAGTCCTTGCCGCCGCTCACGACGCGGAGGAGCTTCCTGAAGTCGTTGACCGGCACGATCGGCACGGGCGAGTCCGGGATGCGCGGCGGGCGCATCTTCTCCATCGGGTTCCGGTCAATCTCGTCCTCGTCGACTGCCCACCTGAAGAACTGCTGCAAGGCCCGGTACTCGAGCGAGAGCGTCGAGGGCGCCACACGATCCCGGCGGGCCGCGAGGTACGACTCGATGTGCTCCCGGCGGACGGCACGCGCCGTCGTCGGCATCCCCTTTCCCGCGAGGTGGGCGATGAGGTTGTCGAGCGCGTCGAGGTAGATGCGAGCGGTCTTAGGCTTCCTGGTGGCGTCGAGGTGGAGCGCGAAGCTCTCGCGGAGCGTGCTCAGAGCGTCTGGCGCGTACGGACCGGCCGTGGTATCCACCGGCGTCCCTCATCTGTTAGCTGCACAGTACAGCGGCGTGCTAACAGTACGGCCGGGTTGCGTAGCCGTCAACCGCCCGGTTTCGTGCTCAGACTGTGCAACCTAGAGGGAGTTGGCTCCGGCGGTAGGATTCGAACCTACGACCAAGCGGTTAACAGCCGCCCGCTCTACCACTGAGCTACGCCGGAACGAGGCGTCCGCCCGCACGAGGGGGGCGCGACGTGGGCGCCGCAGCGCCGCCACGGCAGGATAGCACCCTACGCGCACCCGTCCGGGTGCTCATCCGGCGCCGCGAGTAGGCTAGGCTCGGGCCATGATCACCATCGACCTCGCGAACTCGATCTTCATCGGGTGCCTCGCGATCGGCGGCATCCTGCTCCTCGTGAGCGTCCTGCTCGACGACGTGCTGGGCGGGATCCTGGACAACATCGGCGTCGACATCGACCTGGGTGGCGTCTCGCTGCTGCCGGTGCTGTTGGGCTTCGTGGCCATGTTCGGCGTCGGCGGCCTCTTCGCGACCGAGGGTCTGGGCATGGACGTGGGTCCGGCGAGCCTGGTGGGCGGCGTCGTGGGGCTCATCGGCGCGAGCGTGGTCATCCTCATCTTCCGGACGCTCGGATCGGCGGAAGCGCCGGGCGCGACGGGCACGGCGAGTCTGATCGGCGAGACCGGTCAGGTCACGGTCGGCATCGGGCCTGACGCGTACGGCACGGTGATCGTGAACTTCGACGGAGCACCCATGCAGCGACGCGCCACATCCGATCGCGCGATCCCCGCCGGGCGGCGCGTGCGAGTGGTCGACGTGGTCGGCGCCGACCTGGTGGTCGAGCCGGTGGTGAACGAGCCCATCCCCACTGGCCAGACGATCCCACAGTCCGGCAGCGACCGCTAGCCCCGGACCGAGCCAGAGAAAGGACCCAGCCAGCATGTTGGACTTCGTGGGCACGGCGCCCCTGCTCATCGTGGTCGCGGTCGTGGTCCTCGCCCTGCTGGCGAGCTTCGCCGCGAGTCGCTATCAGGTCGCGGGCGCGAACGAGGCACTCATCGTGGCCGGGTCGCGCGGCTCGAAGGTGCGCGACGAGGCGGGAGCACCCGCTGCCGTGCCCGGGAGCGACCGGGGCATCCGCGTCGTGGTGGGCGGCGGCACCTTCGTGATGCCGCTCATCCACAAGGCGGGCAAGCTCAAGCTCGTCGCTCGCCAGATCCCCGTCAGCCTGCCCGACGCCGTCACGAGCCAGGGCCTGAAGGTCAAGGTGGAGGGCGTGGCGACCTTCAAGATCGGCCGCGACGTCGAATCGATCCGCCTCGCCGCCGAGCGGTTCCTGGACGCCAGCGACCAGGAGATCGACTCCATCGTGCGCAACATCCTGGAGGGCTCGCTTCGCGCCATCGTCGGCACGCTGACCATCGAGGATCTCATCTCCGACCGCCAGAAGCTGCTGGCGCAGGTCCAGGAGGCGGCGGCCGGCGACCTGTCGACCTCGGGACTCGTGCTCGACTCGTTCACCATCCAGAGCATCAGTGACGTCGTCGTCGCCGGCCAGACGAGCTACATCGAGCAACTGGGGCAACAGAAGCTGGCCATCGTCGTGCGCGACGCCGCGATCGCCAAGGCGAACGCCGAGCAGCAGTCGTCTGTGGCGGCCGCCGAAGCGGAGAAGATCAAGATCGCTGCGCGACGTGACCAGGCACTCGTCCAGGCCGAGGCTGACGTCCAGACGGCGTCCGCCGCCGCACGCGCCGAGCAGTCGGAGCCCCTGGCACGCGCCGAGGCGACTCGGGAGGTCACTCGGCGCGAGGCCGAGCTGGCCGAGCTGGAGGCGGTGCGCAAGGAGAAGGAGCTCCTCGCCACCGTCGTGCGTCCGGCCGAGGCGGAGGCGCAGGCAGCCATCAAGCGCGCCGAGGGCGAGCGGACGGCCCAGATCGCCGTGGCGCAGGCGGCTGCCGAGCGCGTCCGGCTGGAGGGCACGGCTCGGGCAGACATCGTGCGTGCCCAGGGCGAGGCCGAGGCCGATGCACTCGCCAGGCGGGCCGAGGCGTTCCGCCAGTTCAACGAGGCGGCCATCATCCAGACCGTCCTCGCGGAGCTCCCCAAGATCGTCGCCGCTGCGGCCCAACCAATGGGCCACATCGACAACCTCACGGTGCTCTCCACCGAGGGCGCATCCGACCTCGTCAAGACGAGCACGCGCACCGTCCTCGAGGCCAGCAGCGCGGTGAAGGGTCTGACCGGCATCGACATCCCGGGGCTCCTCGCTGACAGGTTCGGCACGGGGAGGACGACAGCCGGCGATGGCTCCGACGGCTCGGACGGCGGGCGGCCGCTGGCCGTGGGCAGGCCGACGCCCGGGGGTGAGCAGGTTTCGCCTCCGCCTGCCCGTACGAGCGGTCCCGACATGTCGCCTCTCCCACCGGTCGAGCCCGAGAGGTCCGCCGATGGCGCCGAAGGCACCGACATCGCGGCCGGCGTCCGACGGGCCGGCGCGTTCCTCCGCCGACTGAGCGCTGCCGACCGCTTCCGCGACATCACGCTCGATCAGCTGGCCGACAACGCCCCCACTCGCGTGCGCGGGTCGGTCGCAAGGGTACGCGCGGAGGTGCCGGCGGAGGTAGGTGCGATGACCATCGGCGAGATCCTCGACCGCAGCGCCTGACCGACGCCGCCGCTCCCTAGATCTCGATGGGGCTGTCGGGTCGGTTGCCCCACTCCTCCCACGAGCCCCCGTAGTTCCTGACCTCGTCGAGTCCCGCCAGTTCGTGCAGGACGAACCACGCAAGCGCCGCGCGGACCGCTCCCTGGCAGTAGGTCGCCCGCACCTGCGCCGGGTCGACGCCGGTGCCGCGCAGGATCGCCAGTGCCTGCTCCACGGGGCGCAGCCGGCCGTCCTCGGTGACCAGATCCTCGAAGAATCGGTGACGGGCACCCGGTATGTGCCCGCCGCGCTGGGCGCGGACGTCGGTGCCTACGAACTCACCCACGGTGCGGACGTCGAGAAGACGCGTCGGGCTGTCCGGACCTGCCGCTTCGCGGCTCCACGCCAGGACATCGTCGTAGGAGGCGAGGAGGGAGTCGTCGCGTTCGCCCAGCTCCACCGGGAGCCGCAGCGCATCGGCCAGGTCGGGCTCCGGCACGTCGGCCGTCGTCTCGGCACCCGCTCGACTCCAGGCCTCGAGGCCGCCATCGAGGATCGACAGGGAGCCTGTCGGGAACCGGTACAGCCGCAGGACCCAGTAGCCGCGGATGGCGTGGCGGTTGAGCCCCACGTCGTCGTACAGGACCAAGTGATCGCCCTCCCCCACGCGCCAGCGCCGCAGCAGTTCGACGACTCGCTCGCGGTCGGGGATGAGCCACTCGCGCTCGGCGTCGCCGGTCTCGGCGGCCCGGCCGCGCAGCGCCAGGTCGCGGTGCAGGTCACCGAAGACCGCTCCGCGGATGTGGCGCTTGTTGTAGACGCGGCGGGTCGGCGAGACGTGGACGAGCCGCAGCCCCTCATCCTCGAGATGCTCGCTCAGCCAGTCCGCCGTCACGACCGGCCCCGGCGCAGAGACCTCGCCCTTCCCCGTGATGCGCTTGGATGGCACGCAGCGATGGTACGGCGGCGGCCCGCTCCACGGGCGTACGTGCCACCATGTGGACATGTCGCTGAAGCGGGACCTGATACGGGGCGCGATCGCCGGTGGCGCGGCCACGTGGGTCATGGATCTCATCACCACCGGCGTCCTGGAAGGCCAGTCGCGCGAGGTGACGGAGCGCGAGGAGCGGGCGCGGCCGAACGGCAAGCCGGCCATCGAGAATGCGGTCGACACCCTCGAGGCGAAGGCTTCCATCCGCCTGGACGAACAGCAGCGCAACCTCGTGACCCAGTGCATCCACTACGGCCTGGGGGCGGTGCCCGGCGCCGCCTACGCGGTCCTGCGACGTCGCGTGCCCCTGCTCGGAGCGGCCGGGGGCATGCTGTTCGGGGCGGCTCTCTGGGCGGTGAACGACGAGTTCCTGAACACGCGGCTGGGGTTCGCCGGTCCCTACGATGCGTATCCGATGGAGACCCATCTGCGCGGGCTCATCGGCCACACGAGCCTGGGTGCAGCGACCGACACCTTCATCGACGCTCTCGGGGGCTGAGCGTGGCGCCTGGCCGTCGTGCCTCGAGCCCAGCCGTCGGTTGACGGTCCGGCGCGGCCGGCTTAGACTGCCGCTCCAACCGAAGACGGGCGACGAACGGAACGAGTAACCGCTGCTCCCGCTGATCACAGAGACCCGACGCTGGTGCGAGTCGGGACAGCGAGGCGGTGAATGGATCCGGGAGCCTCCGGACCGAACGGTCGACGGACATCCGCTGACCCAGTAGGCTCCGGCGCAGGGCGCCAGCGATAGCGGGCAGCGCCGATCGGACGGCCGAGAGCCGTGCCCGTCGGTCACGATGAGTGCGGCATCGCCGAAATCGGGTGGCACCGCGGAAGGCACGACCTTTCGTCCCGGGACGAACGGTCGTTTTTGATTCGCGGGAGATTCATGACGCTGCACCACTCTTCTGAGCTCGACGAGCGCGGCCCGGCGAGGCCGACTCGCAAGGCGGTCCGGCCGCTCGACCGTCCATCCGCCCAGCCCGCGAGCGAAGCACCGCTTGCCCGGGCCATCGCGTCGGTAGCGCGAGGCGGCACGCTCTCCACCGATGAGGCCGCGGCGGCGATGGCCGCCGTCATGGACGGTGTGGGCACGGCGGCCCAGCTGGGAGCGCTCCTCGGCATGCTGCGCGTCCGCGGCGAGACGGCTGAGGAGCTGACCGGCTTCGCGCTCGCGATGCGAGCACGAGTCGTCCCCGTGGCAGCTCCCGAGGGCACCATCGACACCTGTGGCACCGGCGGTGACGGGGCCGCGACGTTCAACGTCTCGACGGCGGCGGGCCTCGTCGCTGCCGCAGCTGGCGTCCCGGTGGCCAAGCACGGCAATCGCGCCGTCACCTCTCGTTCGGGCTCGGCCGATGTCCTCGAGGCGCTGGGGATCCCCATCGAGCACGATGCGGCATCCGCTGCCGCGGCACTTCGCCGTGAAGGGTTCTGCTTCCTCTTCGCGCCACGCTTCCACCCGGCCATGCGGCACGCCGCGCCGATCCGGCGGGAGCTGGGCATCGCCACCTGCTTCAACCTCCTGGGCCCCCTCACGAACCCGGCTGCCGCGCGGCGCCAGGTCGTCGGCGTGGCCGATCCCCGTGCCGCGTCGCTCGTCGCGGAGACGCTGCACCGGCTGGGCACGGAGCGTGCCTTCGTCATCCACGGCGATGGCATCGATGAGCTGCCCCTCGACGGCAGTGGCGTCATCCTCGACGTGCGACCCGAGGGCATCGAGCGGCGGACCGTGGACGCCGAGGCGCTCGGCCTGCGCCCCCGCCAGACCCGTGCGCTGGCCGGCGGCACACCGGCCGAGAACGCCCGGATGCTGGAAGCCGTCATGCGCGGCCGGCCGGGGCCAGCGCGTGACGCCGTCGTGCTGAACGCGGCCGCTGCTTTCGTCGTCGCGGGGGTCGAGGACGGTCTTCGGGGCGGCGTCGAACGTGCCCGGGCGACGATCGCCGACGGTTCCGTGACGGACCTCCTCGAGCGCCTTCGCCGCGCACCATGACGGCCACGATCGAACGACCCGCCGGGCAGACGCTCGCCGCGCGCGGTCGACTTCCGGACCTGCTGGGCGAGATCGCCGCACGGCGTCGGTCGGATCTCTCGACGCTGCTGGCCGGACGGACGAGCCGCGACCTCGCCCGGGCAGCGGCGGCTGCCTCTCCGCCGCGCCCCATCGCGGAGATGCTGGCCCGGCCGGGCTGTCACCTGATCGCGGAGATCAAGCGACGCTCGCCGAGCGCGGGGGCGCTCGTGCCGTTCGCCGACCCGGCCGCGGTCGCGCGAGCGTACGAGGCGGGTGGCGCCAGCGGCGTCTCGGTGCTCTGCGAGCCGCACTGGTTCGGCGGCTCGATGGCCGACATCGGGCGCGTTCGGGGCCAGGTCCGCCTGCCGGTGCTGGCCAAGGAGTTCGTGGTCGATCGGCGGCAGTTGCCGCTGCTTCGCGCAGCCGGTGCCGACGCCGTGCTCCTCATCGCGGCGCTGCACCCTCCGCTCCGGCTTCGGCGACTGGTCGACGAGACGCGCGACCTGGGCATGGAACCCCTGGTGGAAGCCCATGACGAGCGGGACCTGGAGCGCGTCCTGGGCACCGGTGCGCTCCTGGTGGGCATCAACCGGCGCGACCTTCGGACGCTGTCCGTCGACCCGGGGCGCGTCGAGCGCCTGCGTCAGCAGGTGCCCGAGGATCGGCTGGTGATCGGCGAGTCGGGAGTCGACGATCCCGCCACGGTCGCCGCCTGGCGAGCAGCCGGGGTGGATGCCGCGCTCATCGGGGAGACGCTCCTGCGCGGCTCGGATCCCGCCACAGCCGTTCGCAGCTTCGTCGCCGCGGGACGCGATCCCGGCCCGACGGTCGCGACCTCGCCACGGCCGTTCGTCAAGATCTGCGGGATCGTCGACGAGGACGGCGTCCTGGCTGCCGTTCGCGCGGGTGCCGACGCGATCGGGCTCAACGTGGTGGCTGGGACGCGGCGGGCGCTGACCCTCGCCGAGGCAGCGGCACTGGCGCGCCTGGCCCGGGCAGCGTCGGCGTCCGGTGGCGGGCCGACCGTCGTCGCCATCACCGCCGACGCGCCATCGGAGGCGCTGGAGGCGATCGTCGAGGCCGTCGACCCGGACGTGCTCCAGTCGTCGGGTGACGAGCCAGCCCACCAGCTCGCATCCAGCCCGCGTCCGGTCTGGAAGGTGCTCCACGCGGGACCCGACACGGCGGCCGAGGATGTCGTCGAGCGCGCACGGCGCTATCTCGCCACCGACCGATGCGCGCGCATCATCTTGGACGCCGCCGACCCGGCCGTGCGCGGCGGGACGGGCCGGCGAGTGGATCCCGGACTCGCGCGGGCCGTGGCAAAGCGCGTTCCCCTGATGCTGGCCGGCGGGCTCGATGCCGGGTCCGTGGGTGCCGCGCTGCGCGACATCCCCGCCATCGGGGTGGACACCGCCTCAGGGGTCGAGGGACCTCGGCGCGCCGCGTCCGGTCGACCGTGGAAGGACCCGCTCCGCGTGGCTCTCTTCGTCAAGCGGGCACATGCCGCTCGGGTCGATCGTCCGCACCTCACGAGCGGGCCGCTCGCCGTCCCCACGGGCCTCGTGGAAGCCGACGACCGCGGCCGATGGGGCATCAGCGCCAGCTTCGGTGGCCGTTACGTGCCCGAAACGCTCGTCGCCGCGCTCGACGAGTTGGATCGCTCGTACCGGATCCTCCGTCACGACCCCGGCTTCTGGGCCAGCCTTCGGGAGCTTCTTGCCACGTTCGCCGGTCGACCGACCCCGCTGCACCGCGCTGACCGCCTGGCGTCGGTGCTGCTGGCCGGCTCCGGCGCGCCGCGGGGGCTGCGGCTCTATCTGAAGCGCGAGGACCTCGCGCACACCGGCGCCCACAAGATCAACAACGCCGTGGGCCAGGTGCTCCTCGCACAGCGAGCCGGCCGGCAGCGGGTCATCGCGGAGACGGGAGCCGGTCAGCACGGCACGGCCACCGCCGCTGCGTGTGCCCTGCTCGGCCTGCCCTGCACGGTCTACATGGGCTCCGTCGACATGGAGCGGCAGCGGCCCAACGTGACGCGGATGCAGCAGATGGGCGCCGAGGTGCGGCCCGTCAGCGGCGGCTCGGCCACCCTCAAGGATGCCATCAACGAGGCCATGCGCGACTGGGTCACGAACGTGGGAACGACCCACTACGTGCTGGGGTCCGCGATGGGGCCGCACCCCTACCCCACCATCGTGCGCGACTTCCAACGCGTCATCGGCGACGAGGCGGCAGCGCAGGTCCTCGCGGTCGAGGGCCGCTTGCCGGACTTGGTGGTCGCATGCGTCGGCGGCGGGTCGAACGCCGTCGGTCTGCTGAGCCGGTTCATCGGCGAGCCTGACGTGCGGCTCGTCGCCGTGGAAGCCGCGGGCGAGGGACTGGCGAGCGGCCGCCATGCCGCAGCGCTGGCTCGCGGTTCGGTCGGGATCCTGCACGGCGCGAGGACGCTGATGCTCCAGGACGATGACGGCCAGATCCTGGAGGCCCATTCCATCTCGGCCGGGCTGGACTACCCGGGCGTGGGGCCGCAGCTCGCCGCGTTGCTCGAGGCGGACCGCCTCGAGGTGACGACGTCGACGGACCGGGAGGCGACCGATGCGATGCGGCTGCTGGCACGGACCGAAGGCATCCTCCCTGCACTCGAGCCGGCGCACGCGCTGGCGGCACTCCCGCGCATGATCACCGATGCGCAGGTCGTCCTCGTGGGCCTCTCCGGGCGTGGCGACAAGGACATGGCGGCCCTGGAGCCCCGGCCCTGATCGCGCTCTCCGCCAGCGATCATCTGGGGGCCGTCGAGGGGACGCGCGGCACCGCGGGCTCTCGCGCCATCGAGGGCGCCTTCGCGGCCGCACGCGCGGAGCGGCGCCTGGCGCTCGTGCCGTACGTCGTCTGTGGCTACCCCGATCCACAGGGCTCGTACGACGCGGCGATCACGACCATCGACGCCGGCGCGGATCTCCTGGAGATCGGTCTGCCCTACTCCGACCCGGTGGCGGACGGGGTCACGCTCCAGCGGGCGTCCATGGCTGCACTGCGCGGGGGACAGACGCTGGATCGATCCGTGGAGGTCGTGGCGCGGATCGCGACGGCGCGCCCGGACGTGCCACTCATCGCGATGGGCTACGCGAACCAGCTCCTGGGGCCCGATGACGGCGCGTCGCTGTTCCGCAGGCTCAGCAGTGCCGGCGTGAGCGGCGTCATCGTGGCCGACCTGACACCGGACGAAGGCGCCCCCGTGGAAGCTGCAGCCCGAGAGGCCGGGCTCGCGCTCGTCTACCTCGTCGCGCCGACCACGACGGCAGAGCGTCGAGCGGTCATCGCCCACAGGACGGGCGGCTTCCTGTACTGCGTCTCGATGGCCGGCATCACGGGGGCCCGGCGCACGCTCCCCCCGAGCGCGGCCCAGCTCGTCCGATCCGTCCGGCCGATCTCGCCCGTGCCGGTGGCGGTCGGTTTCGGCGTGTCGCGACCCGCCCACCTGCGGACCCTGGCCGCAGCCGGTGCCGACGGAGCGGTGGTCGCGTCGGCGCTCGTCGACGCCCTTGGGCCAGACGGTCGCGACCTGACGTCGCTCGGTCGACTGGTCGAGGGACTGCGGGCCGCCACGACTACTCCAGGTAGTCCTTGAGCTTCCGGCTCCGCGACGGGTGGCGCAGCTTGCGTAGCGCCTTGGCCTCGATCTGACGGATCCGCTCCCGCGTCACGTTGAACTCCTTGCCCACCTCCTCGAGCGTCCGGGCGCGCCCGTCCTCCAGGCCGAACCGGAGCTGGAGCACGCGACGCTCGCGCCCTGAAAGGGAGTCCAGCACCGCCTCGACCTGCTCCTTGAGCAGCTGGTGCGAGGCGGCCTCGGCGGGAGCCAGGGCGCCGCGGTCCTCGATGAAGTCCCCCAGGTGGGAGTCCTCCTCCTCGCCGATGGGCGTCTCCAGCGAGACCGGCTCCTGCGAGACCTTGATGATCTCGCGCACCTTGTCGGGCGTGACCTGGACCTCCTGGCCCTTGGACATGGCCTCCGCGATCTCCTCCACGGTGGGCTCCCGGCCCAGCTCCTGGAGGAGGCCGCGCGAGACACGGATCAGACGGTTGATCGTCTCGACCATGTGGACGGGGATGCGGATGGTGCGCGCCTGGTCGGCGATGGCCCGCGTGATGGCCTGGCGGATCCACCAGGTGGCGTAGGTGGAGAACTTGAAGCCCTTCTCGTAGTCGAACTTCTCGACCGCCCGGATGAGCCCGATGTTGCCCTCCTGGATGAGGTCCAGGAAGCTCATCCCTCGCCCGATGTACTTCTTGGCGATGGACACGACGAGCCGCAGGTTGGCCGAGGTCAGCTGCTCGCGGCCCTCCCGACCGATGCGCACCAGCACGCCGCGCCGATCACGCGGCTTGGTGGAAGCCTGGCGCATCTCGGGGTCCCAGCCCATCTCCAGGAGAAGGTCGGCTTCGTGGCCCGCCATGATCCAGCGCCGCATCGCCTCGTGGCCGACCTCCCGGGTCCACTCGTAGAGCGCGCGAAGACCGGGATTGTCGCGCGACTCCAGATCACCGTTGTGCATGGACGTGAACGCGAAGTCGACCAGCCCCCTGAACGCCTGTGGGGACGGTGCCGCGTTGTAGTCGGCGACCATGACCTTGGCGATCTTCAGGAGCCCCTTGGTCCCCTCGCCGGGGTGTCCCGCTGCGCCTTGACGAGGTGGAAGTCGGGGGTGGGCTGGAGGAGACCGTCTTCGGCCGCGGCGGCGAACGAGGCACGGACGATCCGGTCGCTCTCCTCCTTGTACGGCAGGCGGTGCTGCGCGTATTTCTCGCGCGTCTTCCGCTCGGTCTCGTTGCGGGTCCATTCCCAGAGCGAGAGGATCGCCTTCTGCGGCTCCTCCACGATCTGCTCGCCGAGCTCGATGGCCTTGGCGAGGTCCACCTCCTCCTCGGCGTTGAGCAGCGGCACCTTGCCGATCTCCTTGAGGTACATCCGGACCGGGTCGTCGATGCCGATCATGTCGGCCGCGATCGCGTCCAGCTCCTCCTGCGTGGGCTCTTCCGCCTCCTCGGGGGAGAGCTTGGCCGGTGGCTCCTGCCACGGTTGCTTCTCGCTCTCGTCGACGGCGACCTCGACGCCCAGCTGGGCGGCCGCGGAGAGGCCCTCGGACGGGCCGATGTCGTCTTCCTCGGGCGCCTTTGGGTTGACCAGCTCGTCCTCCGGGTCGCGGCGGCGCTTGCTGCGCTCCAGCACGCTGGCCACGAGCAGCTTGTCGGTGGGGTCGGCGCTCATGCGGGTCCTCCTGCGTGTGTGGGGGTGCGATAGGGGGTGGTTCGCCTGGTGTCGAGGAGCGTCGTCTTCGCCGCCCGCCGGTCGAGATCGAGACGCGCCTCGTGGAGCGCGAGGCTCTCGCGGCGGAGCCGGTCCGCCTCGTTCGTGTCGCCCGTCGCCTCGGCCTCCGCGAGGGCGGCGCGGGTGTAGTCGATGCGCTCCCAGAGCCGCCGCCTCTCCAGGCTGAGGAGGCACTGCTCGAGCTCCAGCTCGAGGTCCGCCTGGCGGTCCGGCAGCGGGTCGGTCCGTGCGTAGAGCGTCCGGGCGATGGCGCCGAGCGTGGGGTCCAGGCCGTCCAGGAAGCGGCTGCGGTCGAACAGCCCGTCCACGGACGCGATGGCGCGCCACAGCTCACGAGCCGGCGTCGTCACGAGGTCTTCGGGGCGCAGGCGGTCACGGACGTCGGCCTGGAGCTCAGGGTGCCGCAGCAGGAGTCGCAAGAGCGTCGACTCGACCGGTTCCAGCGCTCGCTCGACGGCCCCCGGATCCAACGCGTCGGGGCTCGACATGACGGCGTCCAGGTCGATGCGGCGACCGGCTCGAGCCCCGCCCACGCTCGGCGGGTCCGGTCGGCGGAGCGTCTCCAGAAGGGCGGGTGCCTCCACGCCGGAACGGCGGGACAGCGTAAGCAGGTAACCGTCAAGGCGGACCGGGTCGCTGACCGTGCGCAGGATGGGCACGAGTGCCCGCACCAGTCGGCTGCGCCCATCGGGCGTCCGAAGGTCGAAACGACGCGCGTGATGGTCGATGAGGTACTCCATGATGGGCTGGCGCTCCTCGGTGGCCTTTCGCCAGGCGGCCGGGTCGTCGCGCATCACCTCGTCGGGATCCTTGCCCTCCGGCAGGCGCACCATCTCGACATCCGTCAGCCGGCCTTGGTAGCGACTGCGTTCGATCTCGCCGACGAGAGCGGTGAGCTCGGTCGCTCCGAAGGTGGCCGCGCTCTGGCCGGCCGGATCCACGTCGTAGGCGAGTGCGATGCGCGGCGCGTATCGCGTGACCAGCTCGACCTGGGCAGCCGTGAGCGCGGTGCCGAGGCTCCCGATCACGTTGTCGAATCCCTGCTGGTGGGCCATGAGGGCGTCGGTGTTGCCTTCCACGAGCACGGCCACGCCGCTACGACGGATGGCCCCCTTGGCCCGGTCGATGAGGTAGAGCGTGCGGCCCTTGTCGAAGAGGGCCGTGGCCGGTGTGTTGAGGTACTTCGGGCCCGTGTCGGCACCGTCGCCTCCCGAGCCCAGGACACGGCCGCCCAGCCCGGTCGCGCCGCCCGAGGCGTCACGGATGGGGAAGATGACCCGACCACGGAAGCGGTCGTAGACCGTCGTCCGGCCCTGCCGGCGAGCGGCGAGCCCGGCGCCCTCGAGG
>JAUJNA010000004.1:17630-35253 GCA_030446555.1 Chloroflexota bacterium
TCCATGACGAAGCTGAAGATGTCCCCTCCCCGGCCGCAGCCGAAGCACTTCCATGTCTCGCGCGCAGGCGTGACGTAGAAGCTGGGTGTCTTCTCGCCGTGGAACGGGCACAGGCCCTTGAAGCTGGCACCCGACTTGCGGAGGTCGATGCTCTCGGCGATGAGATCGGTCAGGTCCAGCTTCTGCTTGAT
This sequence comes from Chloroflexota bacterium, assembly GCA_030446555.1. Classification (GTDB taxonomy): domain Bacteria; phylum Chloroflexota; class Limnocylindria; order Limnocylindrales; family CSP1-4; genus Palsa-1032. The sequence goes on from JAUJNA010000004.1 coordinate 17,822, forward strand.
CTCGGCTGCTGCACCAACGGACAGAGGACGCTCCTGTTCTTGGCTGGTGGGTGTCGGGCGTGGCCGGGGCTCTTGGGCGGCCTCCCCGCCGTCGCCTAGGCGGATCGGGGCATAGTCACATCGGGCATACGACCGGATGCCGCTCGGTCACCCGCTGAAGGAGCGGCCTGAGCCCGGATCGCGAGCCGGACACAGACGTTGCCTTGTCAAGACTTGACAAGGCATCAGGAGAGCAGTCTACCCCCTTGACAAGGCTCTTGACAAGAGTCTCGGAACGCCGACCGTCCCCCCGGCGGGACTGGGGCATCACCTGGAACATGCCCGTGGGCACGGATGCCGTCCTCGTCGGCACCCACGTCACACTCCAGTTCGAGCTGACCTTCGAGGAAGCGCCGCCGAACGGGACATGAGGCCTTGGAAGCACGACCACGGATGGGATCTCGGCGGAAAAGACTCGTGGCCGCGCCCGAACGCGTCCTGACCCAGCTTGAGCTGAACCGAGCGCTGCTCGCGCGTCAGTCGCTGCTCGCTCGCGCAGACACCACGGTGCCCCAAGCACTCGAGCAGGTGGGCGGGCTCCAGACCCAGTACGCACCGTCCGGCTATGTCGGCCTCTGGTCGAGGACGGCAGCGTTCGAGCAGGCGGACCTGACGCGCGCCCTGGAGGCGCGCACCACCGTCCAGGCGACGCTGATGCGCGTCACGATCCACCTCGTCTCTGCACGTGAGTACTGGCTCTACGCCATGGGCGTCCGGCGCGCTCGACAAGAGTGGTGGCTTCGTCTGCAGCGGGGGAGGGTGGCGGTGGACGAGATGGAGCGGCGCGCCGTGGAGCTGCGCGCAGCGCTCCTCGACGGACCACGCAGCGTCGCGCAGCTCGGCGAGCTGGTCTCCGGCTTCCTGGGCAACCTGGCACTGTGGGTCGACCTCGTGCGCGCTCCACCGTCGGGCACCTGGGAGCGCCGACGAGCGGACCACCTCGCGCTGGCGGAGACCTGGCTGGGGCCCTGTGACGCCACCGAGGAGCAAGGGCTCGAGCACCTGGTCGTGGCCTACCTGCGCGGCTTCGGACCGGCGCCGTTCCGCGACATCTCCTCGTGGGCCGGGGTGCCCGTGACGCGCCTCCGAGAAGCGAGCGCCCGGCTCGAGCTCCGTCGCTTCCGCGACGAGGACGGACGTGAGCTCGTGGATCTACCAGGGGCGGCCCTCCCCCACGCCGACACCCCGGCGCCCGTCCGGTTCCTGCCCCACTGGGATGCGACCCTGCTCGTCCACGCACGGCGGACAGGGATCCTTCCCGAGGTCCATCGACCGACCATCTTCACCTCCAGGAACCCCTTCTCGGTGGGGACCTTCCTTGTCGACGGGGCAGTGGCAGGCACGTGGCGCGTGAAGGGCACGCGCATCGAGGTCGAGCCGTTCGAGCGGCTGACAAGGCAGCTCTGGCAGGAAGTGCGCAGCGAGGCTGAGCGTCTCGAGGCCTTCCATGCGTGACCCCTCCCGCGCCTGACTTCCAGGCGTCAGCTGGGACAGACGAGCGGCGGCGGCGGACCTGCCGCCTGCCTCATGGCGCGGAGCCCCGGTGGGACCGTCGCCGCATCGTCACGGTCGCGGCTTATCCTTGTGACATGGACAAGATCGAGGACAAGGACACCATCCACGGGACGGACGAGAAGTGGCGTGCATCGCTCACGCCCGAGCAGTACCACGTGCTGCGTGAAGCGGGCACGGAGCGCGCGTTCACCGGCGAGTACTGGGATGAGCACCGGCCAGGGGTCTACCGTTGCGCCGGCTGTGGCGAGGAGCTCTTCGACTCGGACACCAAGTTCGAGTCGGGGACCGGCTGGCCCAGCTTCTATGCTCCGGCGAGCGGCGATCGGGTCACCGAGAAGAGTGATCGCTCGCTGTTCATGACCCGCACGGAAGTGCGCTGTGCGCGCTGTGACGGTCACCTCGGTCACCTCTTCCCCGACGGGCCTCAGCCGACCGGCCAGCGCTACTGCATCAACTCGGCCGCCCTGACCCTGGAGCCGAAAGAGCCGCAGTCGGACGCTCAGCCCCCGGAGTGACGGGCGGGCCCGCGGCGGGGGCCCCGGATGTGCGACGGCGCCCGGCCCGTATGGGACCGAGCGCCGCCGAGCGGTTCGCGATGCGGCTACGGCCGCTGCATCTTGAAGGTATAGCTGCCCGAGCCGCTGTACGACTCGATGCGCCAGACGTAGTAACCGGCCGTACCGCTGTACGACACATCCTCGGTGGAGCTGCTGCCGATGCCCTGGGCGACCGTCACCCAGGACGACCCGTTCCACTTCCAGAGATACAGGTCGAAGTCGGTGCCAGAGGGGCCCGTCAGGCACCCACGATGCGTGCCCGAGTTCGACGTGTAGAAGTAGTTGCCGTTGGGCTGGTAGTCGTAGTCGCCGGCGCCGCTGAGCGACCCGCTGTAGGTCTCCGGTAGCGAGCAGCCGGTGGGCGGCGGCGGTGCAGAGCCGAGCAGCGAGTAGAGCAGCCGGTTCGGCGAGCCGGAGCCGGCGTTCGTCACCACACCGGTCGTGGCGCCGTTGACGATCGCGTCGCGGACCGTGGCCGGCGCCGCGCTGGGGTTTCCTGGAGGTACAGCGCCGCCACGCCGGCCACGTGCGGCGAGGCCATCGACGTGCCGCTGATCGTATTGGTCGCCGTGTCGCTCGTGTGCCAGGCGGAGGTGATGTCGGAGCCGGGGGCGAAGATGTCGAGACACGACCCGTAGTTCGAGAACGAAGACCGCGCATCCGACGAGGTGGTGGAGCCGACCGTGATGGCGGCCGCCACGCGCGCCGGCGAGTAGTTGCAGGCGTTCGCGTTGGAGTTGCCGGCCGCGACCGCGTAGGTGACGCCGTCGTTGATGGAGTTGTTGACCGCCGTGTCGAGGGCGCTCGAGGCTCCGCCCCCGAGGCTCATGTTCGCCACCGCCGGCTGACCGGCCTGGTGGTTCCCGGTCACCCAGTCCACGCCAGCGATGACCCCTGAGTTGGAGCCGGAGCCAGCGCAGTCGAGGACCCGCACGCCCACCAGCTGCACGCTCTTGGCCACACCGTAGGTGCTGGATCCGACCGTGCCGGCGACGTGGGTGCCGTGGCCGTTGCAGTCATCGGCCGTGCCGCCGTCGATGGCGTCGTATCCGGACACGGCCCGACCGCCGAACTGGCTGTGGCTGAAGCGGATGCCGGTATCGATGATGTAGGCCTTCACGCCCGAACCGGTCGCGTTGTACGTGTAGCTGTTGCTGAGGGGCAGGTTGCGCTGGTCGATCCTGTCCAGGCCCCACGTGACCGGTGACTGCGTGTCCGCGATGCTGACCCTGCGATCGGCCTCGATGAAGGCCACCCGTGGGTCGCGCGCCAGAGCGGTCACCGCAGCCTGCGGCAGGGCGGCCGAGAAGCCGCGCAGCGCCTGCGTGTAGGTCACTCCGATGCGGGCACCGGCAGCGCGCGCGAGACCCTTTGCAGACCGCACGTCCGCGAGGGGCGTTCCCTTGCCCAGGACCACGATGTAGCGGCCGGCGATGGCATCCGGCGCCGACCGATGGAGCACCGGTGCATCGACGCGTCGGCCGCTCGGGAGCGGGGAGCGCCCGGGCGAGGTGCTGAGGACGGGCGCCGCGGAGAGCAGCAGAAGGCTGGAACTGACCAGGAGCGTCGCGCTCCAGCGACGCAGAGGACGGTGCACGTGGGCATCTCCTTGGGACAGACGCAGGGCAGACCGCCGGACCACCCCCTCGCCTCGCCCCGGGCGTGAGGGCCGGACGTCGACCGACCGGCTCAGCTCACCGCGGTCACATGGGCACCCCTCCATGCACGGTGCTCGCGCCGCGGGCCCGGCGCGTTCCCGGAGGTGCCTCAGCGTACCAGAGGCGACCCCGGAGTCAAGGCCCCATTGACGCGAGGGCGGGGGCCGCGTCCGGCTATGGGACGGGGGCGAAGGCGGAGTCGAAGAAGTCGCGTACCACGTCGATCCGCAGGACGTTGGTGTAGCGTACCGGCGAGCTGGCCCATTTCGTGGGACCCAGCACGATCGTCTTGCGGGCTTCCAGATCGGCCCGCTCCAGGATCTCCATCACGGCCGTGGCGTCACTCAGCGAGATGTCGGTGATCGCGCGCTGCTCGACCACCTGGAGCAGCCGGGGGACCGACTCGAGCCCCACCGTGCGCACCTTCTCCACGGCGGCGGCCACGAGTTGCTGCTGGCGGCGGGCACGCTCGTAGTCGTTGTCCTGATGCCGCGTGCGGGCGAAGCCCAGCGCCCGCTCCCCGTTGAGATGGTTGACCCCGCGCTTCAGGTGGATGCCCCGTGTCCCGTCGGGGTTCTCGAACCCGGGATCGTCGATGGGCGTGTCGAGCGTCACATCGACGCCGTCGATGGCGTTGATGGCCCGCATGAGGCCGGAGAACCCGATGAGTGCGAAGGCATCGATCTCGACGTCGAACGTGAAGGAGAGCGCCTCGAGCATCTTCTGCGCCGCCGCTTCCTCGGTCCCCGTCTCGTCGAGGAACTCCTGGAAGAGGAGGTTGACCTTGGGCTGATACGTTCGGTCCGCCGAGATGGGGACTCGCGCGGTGTCGCGCGGCAGGCTGACCGCCACGACCTCGCCACTGGCGGGATCCACCGTGGCCACGATGATGGTGTCGGTCCGGTTTCCCACCAGCGGCGGCCGAGCATCCGTGCCCACCAGCAGGACCGTCCAGCGCCCGTCCGTGCCGAGTATCGCCTGCGCCTCGGGGAGATGGGCGGTCCGGATGGCGTCGGCTCCACGCTTGGCAGCGGTCCCGTGGACGGCTCGTCACTGGGCCTTGGTCCGATCGTCGGGGCGCCGGGGCTCTCCACCAGCGGCGTGGACGTGCCGAGCGGAGCTGACGGCTGGGCAGAGACCGGCGCAGGCGTACTGGAGGCGGGCGCGCATGCCCCTGCGAGCACGGCGGCCAGGGTGAGCAGGGTCAGGGGGATGTGACGCATGGGCGGCATGGTAGGCGAACGGGGTCGCGGTGAGCGGGCGGCGCGGTGCTAGCATCGCGCGGCCGCCCATCGCGCAGCGCTGGCGACCCCGCGGGAGGACGATCGGATGCTCGACGCCTGGCTGGCAGGGGATGCACGGCGCCGTCGCCGGCTGGGTCGGCTCATGATCGCCTACGGGCTCGTCGGACTCCTCATCATCGTCGCCGTCGCCTCGGGACTGGGGTACGCCTCGATCCGCCTCGGCGACGTCGCTTCGCGGCTCGACACACAGCGCGACACGATGGTGCGCGTGCTCGACTCGGTGGATCGGGCCATCCGGAGCGCTGGCGACTCCACCGAGCGCCTCGACACGACGCTGACGGCGTCCAAGACGGCCATCTCCGAGGGCGCCGCGCTGTCGCGGCTGCTGTCCGAGGCATCGCGCTCCATCGTCGGGCTGGGCAGCGTACAGATCCTGGGCCAGCAGCCGTTCACCGGGCTGGCCGCGAGCTTCGGCGTGGTGGCCGACCAGGCGCAGGCGCTGGCGAGCTCGCTGGATCGCACCAGCAGTGCCCTGGAAGCGAACGCGTCCGACGTGTCGGCACTGGGCCAGCGCCTGGACGATGTCTCGGCCGAGCTGCGCGGCATCCGCCGCACGCTCGCAGCCGTGGATCTCGACGGAGCGATGGCGGTCCAGCTCGCGCTCCTCGTGCTCATCTGTCTGCTCGTGTGGCTGGCGCTTCCGGCTCTCCTGGCGATATGGATCGGTCGCCGCTTGACGAGGACCGACCTGGACGCCTTCGACTGATCGATCGATCGACCGGACACCATCCGGCGCTCCCCGCGACCCGCCCGCCACCCCGGGAGGGAACCTGACGCCCCCCGGCGCGTCTTGGGCCGCATACCGACCCCCGCCATGGGTCGATCGACATGGAGTCTCCACCATGCGACGGATGCGACGTTTCCCGGCCGTCCTGGCGGCCAGCCTTGCGGGTGTGCTCTTCACCGCCGCGCCTGCCTTCGCGTGCGGTGGGCTGATCGGCCCGAACGGGGCCGTGAACCTGCTGCGCACCACCACGTTCGCCGGCTACCACGCTGGTGTCGAGCACTACGTGACCTCCTTCGAGTTCGCGGGGGGTGGCGGCGCGTTCGGCTCGATCACGCCGCTGCCGGGCATCCCCAGCAGCGTGGAGCGCGGCGGCGACTGGACGCTCCAGCGGCTGATCCGCGAGACCGAGCCGGTGCTCGTGCAGTTCGACGCGGCAGAGAGAGCCGCGCCCACCGGCGGCGCCGAGGTCCTGCTCGAGACGAAGATCGACGCCCTCGACATCACCGTCCTCAAGGGCGGTGGCGATGAGGTCGGCGCGTGGGCCGCCGAGCACGGCTTCCGCCTGCCGCCCGATGCGCCCGAGGTGCTCGACTTCTACGCCGAGCGGAGTCCCATCTTCCTCGCCGCAAGCTTCGACGCGGACGAGGCCGCGAAGCGGGGCCAGGCGGTCGGCGACGGGACCCCTGTCCACGTCACCATCCCCACCACGGACCCTTGGGTGCCGCTGCGCATCCTGGGCCTGGGCAAGAGCGCAGGCGAGCGGGTCGAGGCTGACGTGTACCTGCTCACCGACCGGAGGCCGGCCCTCCTGCCGAACCCGGTCGGCCAGGGGCTCTTCCTGGATCACAGTGCCTCGGCCACCGACCTGCTGCTCGATGACCTGCGGTCCGACAAGGGCATGGGTTGGGTGCCGGACTCGGCTTGGCTGACGAAGATCCGCATCGACGCGGACGCGGCATCGCTGCGCTACGACCTTGCCGTCGATGCCAGCGGCCAAGGCACCCCATCTCGCCTCGCGGCCGGCCTCATGCCGGCCGTCACGAAGACGGGCGACACGTCCCTGCCCGCCCTGTTGAGCGTCGGGATGCTGCTCATCGCCTTCGGCGTCGGGCTGGTCGCGCTGCCGCTCTCCGGGCCTGCGCTACGAGCCCGTTGAGCCCGGCGGGCGGCGGTCGCGGGGTGCGCGGCATCATCGCGACGACGGCGCTCTGCCTCATCCTGACACTCGCCCTGGTGCTCCTCGCCGCCGGCTGCGGCGGCGAGGGCACCCGGACCGTCGAGATCGTCGCACGCTACTCGCGCTTCCAGCCGGACAGGGTCACCGTCCGCGCCGGGCAGCCCATCTCGTTCACGCTGCGGAACGACGATCCCATCGACCACGAATGGATCGTGGGCGACGAGGCCCTGCACGCGCATCACCGCGACGGCACCGAGCCGTCGCACGGTGACCGACCGACCGAGCAGAGCCTCCCCGCCCTTGGCGAGGTGCAGACGACGATCACGTTCGAGACGCCCGGCACCTACCAGTTCGTCTGCCACCTGCCCCTACACGAGGACCACGGCATGAAGGGCACCCTGGTGGTCACGGAGGGCTGAGTCGCTAGCGTGCTTGTCTCGCGAAGCGGCCTGATCCAAGGATCAGCGCCAGTCCCGCCAGGGCGAAGAGGACGATGACCGCGGCTGACCCAGGACCGGTCCCCGCCGACGACGTGGCGGAGTCGGGCGGCGCTTCAGCGCGGAGCTGGCCGCGCAGCTCCCCCGCCGGGTTGGCCTCGGTGTGGATGTTGACGTACGCGTCGCCGTCGCGGATGGCAGCGAGAGCCTCGTCATAGGTCTGCGGGCCATCCTCCACGGGCGCGAAGTCGGCCCCGCTGAAGGATCCGCTGAAGGGGCTCGGTCCGTGCGCGAGGGGGATGATGACGGGACCCGCCTCACCCGGGGGCGCGAGGTGGATATGGGCCGCCACAGCCGCGCCCGTCAGGTCCTGGTAGTTCACCGTGTACTCGATCGTGCCGTCGTCGGCGATCGTCACGGATGCCTTCCCCGAGGCGTCACTGGGGTTCTCCAGGTCCGGGACCTCCGCTTCGGTGGTGAGTCTCGCTGTGAAGGTCTGGTCCGCCGCGAGCACCATCGCGGGCAGGGAGATGACGGCCGCAGCGGCCAGGGCGAGCGCTACGCGCTTCATGGGGTTTCCTCCGTGTCGGGCCGCGACGCGGCCCCTTGCCTGTGGTTCGACGGACGGGGCCGCTCGGTTTCGCCGGCGCGGCGTCCGACGAGGCAGCAGGGGGCGGGAGAGCCGAGGTCCCCGTACCATGGCGCCATGTGTCGGAGCATCAAGACGCTCAGGACTCGCGAAGGCGAGGCCAGCGACGAGGAGATCCGGGCCGCCGCCCTGCAGTTCGTGCGCAAGGTCAGCGGCTACCGGACGCCGGCCCAACGGAACGCGGCTGCCTTCGACGCGGCCGTCGACGACGTGGCGGCCGCTTCTCGCCGGCTCCTGGAGGGCCTCGTCACCCGCTGACCCTGACCCGTCGCCTCCTCGGCTACAGTCGGGCGGATGACGGAGACCCATCACTCGGTCTCGGAGAGGCGCGTCTTCCTCGCGGACGACGAGGCTCGGGCTCTCGGCCGCGCGAGAGCCTACGAGAAGGCATCCGGGGGCGCCCTCGCCTTCCGCGGGGCCGAGTGGGACGAGCGTTCGGGTCGACTCACCGCGCACTACGCTCGCGCCCCGGCAGCCACTGCGCCGGCCTGGATGCCGGGCGGGCCGGGACCGCCGCTGGGCGGGGGCTGGGTCGCGGGCCCGCCGGTCCTGTCGCGCCGTCGGCGGACGCCGTTCGTGGTCAGCGGGCTGGTCATCGCCCTCGCTGTCGTGGCCGCGGGCCTGGGCAGCCTGGGTCTCCTCGACGACCCCGGGACGAGCCGGCCGGTGGATCGGGTGGCGCTGCCTTCCCCCGACCCGGTCGAGAGCGCGCCTCCCGGCGCGGTCCTCCCACTCCTGCAGGACGCCGAGTGTCGCTTCGCCGCTCCCTCGGGGCTGTCGGTGCGCTGCCATGACCTCGTGGTCCCTCAGGACCGGTCCGACCGGTCGAGCGGCGTGGTCCGGCTGCATGTGGCCGTCTTCGCCACCGACGTGCCCGAGCCCGCGGCGGACCCGGTGGTCTTCCTGACCGGCGGGCCCGGCGGAAGGGCTCTCATCGACGGCGAGGACTTCGCGCTCTTCCCGTTCCTCGCGCGCCGCGATCTCATCGTCATCGATCAGCGCGGGATCGGCCACTCTCGTCCCTCACTCGACTGCCCCGAGGTGGACCGCGTGCGGGCGCAGGTGATCGGCACGGCAGCGAGGAGGCTGATCGCCCTGCGCGAATGCCGGGCCAGGCTCGTGGCGGACGGCGTGGTGCTCCAGGCGTACAACAGCGCGGAGAGCGCGGCAGACCTGGCCGACCTGCGCAGAGCGCTGGGGATCGAGGCCTGGAACCTGTACGGCACCTCGTACGGCACGCGCCTCGCCTTGACCACGATGCGCGATCACCCGGAAGGCATCCGCTCGGTCATCCTCGACGCGGCGTATCCGCCCCAGGTGGACCTGTACGCCGACGGAGCGCGCAACGCGGCGCGCGCGTTCGACCTTCTCTTCCAGGCCTGTCGGGAGGATCCAGGCTGCGACCCGGCCCATCCTCGTCTGCGCGAACGCTTCTATGACGAGGTGGAGGAACTGGACGCACGCCCCCTGACGCTCGCCTCGAGGCACGGCGGGACCTGGCGCGTCGACGGACGCGTGCTCATCGAGTTCCTCTTCCACCGGCTGTACCTGACCCACGTCATCCCCAGGCTGCCCGCCACGCTGGACGAGATCCATGCCGGTCGCACTGACGCGCTGCTCGACTTCCTCGACGAGCGCGAGCCGCTGCCGGAGATCGCGACGGATCCGAATGACCTCAGTGACGGCATGCACTTGTCGGTGCAGTGCCAGGAGGAGGTCCCGTTCACCGATCGAGGCGCCTACGTCGCCGCCAGTCGAGGCCTCGCAGGCGAGCTGGTCGACGCCTTCGATCCATCGGTCGCGCTCGACGCCTGCGAGGCGTGGCACGTCACGGCGCGCGGCCCGATGGAGGACGAGCCTGTGACGAGTGACATCCCCACCCTCGTCATGGTCGGTGAGTTCGATCCCATCACACCCCCCCAGTGGGGCAGCCTGACGGTCTCTTCGCTGCCGCGCGGGCACTTCTTCCCCATCCCGGGCGCTGGCCATGGCGTCGTCGCCGAGAACGACTGCGCTCGCGCCATGGCGGCGAGCTTCCTCGAGGAACCGACCCGGCCTCCCGACACGGGATGCCTCGCCTCACTCGAGCGGCCGGCCTTCGAACCCTGACCGCGGTCAGAACGCCGCGACGATGGCCTCCAGGATCGCCACCACGACGACGCCGAGCAGCACCAGGACCCCGATGACGACGAGCACCAGCAGCCCCACGAAGGCCCACGAGCCGCGCGTGCTGCTCCGCGGGTCCAGGGCATGCTGCTCGAACAGCCTGAGGTTGCGCAGGTTCGACTTGTAGAAGAAGTCGAACGCGTCGCCCAGCACGGGGATGAAGCCGATGGCCGTGTCGACGAGGACGTTGATGGCCATGCGCACGATGACGATGCGCGGCAGGCCCACCTGGAGGGAGCGCAGGATGAGGTAGACCCCGGCCACCCCTCCCACCACGTCGCCCACCACCGGCACGAGCCCGATGAGCGGTCCGATCCCGAACCGATGCCGCGTGCCGGGCACCGGGATGGAGCTGTCGAGCAGCCAGGCGAGCGCCGCCACATGGCGGCGGGTGGCCTCGACGCGAGCGTCGCGGCCCTGGCTTCGGGCCGACCGTGCTGCCAGGCTAGCGGTCGCGCTCCGCGGCCCCGACGAGTGCCGCCTGCGCCGCGGCCAGGCGGGCGACCGGCACGCGGAACGGCGAGCAGCTGACGTAGTCCAGGCCGATCTCATCGCAGAAGGCGATCGAGGCGGGATCACCGCCGTGCTCGCCGCAGATGCCGATCTCCAGGCCAGGCCGAGCGGCCCGGCCCTTCTCCACCGCGGTGCGCATCAGCTGCCCGACCCCGGTCACGTCGAGCGTCTGGAACGGGTTGGCGGGCAGGACCCCGCGCTCGACGTAGGCGAGCAGGAAACCACCCTCCGCATCGTCCCGGCTGTACCCGAACGCCATCTGCGTCAGGTCGTTCGTGCCGAAGCTGAAGAACTCGGCGTGCGGCGCGATCTCGTCCGCGGTCAGCGCGCCGCGGGGCACCTCGATCATGGTGCCGAACTTGTAATCGACCTGGACGCCGGCAGCCTCCTGGACGCTGGCGGCCTCCGCCTCCAGCAGATCACGCGTCTGACGCAGCTCGTTCACGTGTCCCACGAGGGGGATCATGATCTCGGCGTGGGGATCGCCGCCGGCCCGCACCCGGGCGATGGCCGCGTTCAGGATGGCGCGGGTCTGGATCTTCACGAAGTCGGGGATCATGAGGCCCAGCCGGCAGCCGCGCAGACCGAGCATCGGGTTCTGCTCCCGCAGGCTCTCCACCGCACGGAGCAGATCGCGCGCCTGGGCGTAGGCCGGGTCGTCCCCGCTCGTCCCCGTGGCCTCGAATCGCGTGACCTGGGCCACCAGGTCGGCGTGGTTGGGCAGGAACTCGTGGAGCGGCGGGTCGATGAGCCGGATGACGACGGGCAGTCCGTCCATCGCGTCGAGGATGCCCTCGAAGTCGCCCTGTTGGAGCTGCTCCAGCGCCCCCATGGCGTCGTCGAAGGCGCGCACCGCCTGCTCGTCCTCGTCGTCGAGCGTCTCGCCCGCCGCCCGCCGCTCCTTGGCGCGCGTCGCCTGGAACGCGACGAGGATCGCGTCGCGGACGATGTCCAGGCGCTCCCCCTCGCGGAACATGTGCTCGGTGCGACAGAGCCCGATGCCCTGAGCGCCGTACGAGCGTGCGAGCGCCGCCTCCTCCGGCTTGTCGGCGTTGGTCCAGACCTGGAGACGGCGCACCGAGTCGGCCCAGCCCAGGATCCGCTGCAGGTCGGTCTGCTCGTCGAAGCGGACCTCGACGGTGGGGAGCGCGCCGAGGTAGACCTCTCCCGTGGAGCCGTCGAGGCTGATCGGGTCACCCTCCGAGAAGCCCTGACCGTCGGCCCGTGCGGTGCGGCTGGCATAGTCGATCACGAGCGCCGACACGCCGGCCACGCACGGCTTGCCGATCTGCCGCGCCACCACCGCGGCGTGGCTCGTGGCACCGCCGCGAGCCGTCAGCACGCCCTGCGACGCGGCCATGCCGTGGAAGTCGTCCGGGCTGGTCTCGATGCGCACCAGCACGACCCGCTCGCCCTGGCCGGCCATCTCGGCGGCGCGGTCGGCGTCGAAGACCGCCTTGCCCACCGCGGCACCAGGCGACGCGTTGAGGCCCGTGGCGATCCTCGTCGCCTTCGTCTTCGCGTCGGGGTCGAACTGGTCACGCAGCAGCTGATCCACGTGTGCCGGCTCGATGCGGGCCAGGGCCTCGCGCTCGTCGATGATGCCGGCATCGACCATGTCCGAGGCGATGCGCACGGCGGCCGCAGCCGTCCGCTTCGCGGAGCGCGTCTGGAGCATGAAGAGCCGGCCGCGCTCGATGGTGAACTCCAGGTCCTGGACATCGCGGTAGTGGCGCTCGAGCCGTTCGGCGATGCGCTCGAACTCGGCGTACGCCTCGGGAAGCTCCTCGCGCAGCTGGCTGATCGGCTGCGGCGTGCGGATGCCGGCCACCACGTCCTCGCCCTGCGCGTTGGTGAGGTACTCGCCGTAGAGCACCTTGGCACCCGTGTTGGGGTCCCGTGTGAAGGCCACGCCGGTCCCCGAGTCGTCGCCCATGTTGCCGAAGACCATGGTCACCACGTTGACCGCGGTGCCCAGGTCGTGGGCGATCCTGTTGTAGTCGCGGTAATCGCGTGCTCGCTTGCCGAACCACGAGGCGAAGACGGCCTTGATGGCGAGGTCGAGCTGCTCGTAGGGATCGGACGGGAAGTCGCGACCCGTGTCCTGACGCACGATGGCCCCGAACGTGCCCGTCAACTCGCGCAGTGCGGCAGCGTCGAGATCCGTGTCCTGCTCCGCTCCCCTTGCTCGCTTGGCTTCCTCCAGCGCATGGTCGAATCGCTCGGGCGAGACGTCCATGACGATGCGCCCGAACATCTGGATGAAGCGGCGGTAGGCGTCCCACCCGAAGCGCTCGTTGCCGGTCAGCGCGATCAGGCCCGGCAGCGTCTCCTCGTTGAGCCCCAGGTTCAGGACCGTGTCCATCATCCCCGGCATCGAGAACCGGGCGCCCGAGCGGACGCTCACGAGCAGCGGGTTCGCCGGATCCCCGAAGCCCTTTCCCGTCTCGGCTTCCAGCTGGTGCACGGCGTCGATCACGTCCTCCCAGAGGCCGGCGGGCAGTCGATCCCCGGCCGCGAAGTAGTCGTTGCAGGCCTCGGTGGTGATGGTGAAGCCGGGCGGCACGGGCAGGCCGGCCATGGTCATCTCGGCGAGACCCGCACCCTTGCCGCCCAGCAGGTCGCGCATCGACGCATCGCCGTCGGCACGCCCGGAGCCCCAGCGGTAGATGTAGCGCTTGGCGGCGCGGTGCGCCCGTTCGGCGGCGGGGGCGGCGGTGTCGGTCATATCGCGGCTCCTGGGCTGGGCGGGGCTCGATTCTGCCATCATCGGCTCCATGAGCGACCGCTTCGACCTGGACCACTTCTTCACCATCCCGCGACTGTCGGGGCTGCGCGTCTCCCCCGACGGGGAGCGGCTGCTGGTCACGGTCCAGCGGCCGGGACCGGACGGCAAGAAGATGCACAGCTCCATCTGGGACGTGGATCCCGCTGGGCAGCGCCGGAGCCGGCGGCTGACGCGTTCCGCTCCAGGCGAGAGCGGCGGCGTCTTCCTGCGCGATGGATCGATCCTCTTCACCTCATCGCGTCCGGATCCGGATCGCAAGCCGGAGGACGGCGGTGACGACAAGGAGATCACCGGCCTCTGGCTGCTGCCGGCCGGCGGCGGCGAGGCGCGCATGGTGGTCGGGCCGCACGGTGGCGTGGACGCCATCCGGACGGCACGCGAGGCCGACGTCATCGCGTTCGCGGCCAGCGTGCACCCACGCACGAGCTCGCTCAAGGAGGATAGTCAGCGGGAGAAGGAGCGCAAGGAGTCGGGCGCTTCCGCACAGCTCTTCGAGTCCTACCCGATCCGTCTCTGGGACCACTACCTCGGCCCACGCGAGCGACACCTGTACCTGGCCGACGCGCCGGACGCCATCGAGGGACGGATCGAGCAGCCGTTCGACCTGACCCCTGACGCCGCGCGCGCCCTCGACGATGTGGAGTTCGACGTCACCCCTGACGGCTCGACGATCGTGACCGGCTGGGTGCACCAGAACGACCTGGTCCATCCGAGCCAGGACATCGTGGCCATCGAGCGCGGCTCCGGCGAACGCCGCCAACTCGCGTCGGGCCCGGAGTGGCACCAGTCGCCGCGCTGCTCGCCCGACGGGCGATGGGTCGTCTGCGTCCGCGATACCGTCCCCTCGCCGGAAGAGCCGCCTGACACCACCCTATGGCTCATCGATCTCGCCACGGGCGAGGGTCGGGACCTGACACCCGAGATCGACCTCTGGCCCCACGGGCCCGAGTGGTCGGCCGACTCGCGGTCCGTCTTCTTCCTGGCCGACCGGCTGGGTCACAGCGCCGTGCTGCGCGCCGATCTGGACGGTGGCGCGGTCACGGTCCTCGCCGCCGAGGGTGCCTACAGCGACCTCTCCCCGGCACCGGACGGCAGGCGCCTCTTCGCGCTGCGCTCCACGCTCAGGTCGCCGCCCCGAGTGGTCGAGCTGGCCACCGATGCCGCCGAGCAGACGGGCCGGGTCATCCCCTCCCCGCTCCCCCTGGACGAGGAGCTCCGCGTCTCCGCCAGCGCCGAACAGCTCACGACGCGGCTGGACGACGGCACGGAGATCCGCTCGTGGCTCGTGAAGCCCGCCGATGCATCGGCCGAGTCCCCCGCGCCGCTCCTGCTCTGGATCCACGGCGGACCGCTGGCCTCGTGGAACGGGTGGCACTGGCGGTGGAATCCCCACCTCCTCGCCGACCGCGGCTACGCCGTGCTCCTGCCCGACCCAGCCCTCTCGACGGGCTACGGGCTGGACATGATCCGGCGGGGCTGGGGCAAGTGGGGCGAGGCCCCGTACTCGGACCTGATGGCCGTCGTCGACCGCGTGATCGAGCGCCCGGACATCGATGCCGAGCGCACGGCGGCGATGGGCGGCTCCTTCGGTGGCTACATGGCCAACTGGGTGGCCGGGCACACCGACCGCTTCAAAGCCATCGTCACCCATGCCAGCCTGTGGGAACTGCGTGGCTTCCACGGGACGACCGACTGGGGCCCCATGTGGGAAGCGGAGTTCGGCGACCCGTACAGCGACCCCAGCCGCTATGAGGCAGCATCCCCGCACGCATCGGTCGGCGAGATCCGGACGCCGCTCCTGGTCATCCACGGGGAGAAGGACCACCGCGTGCCGATCAGCGAGGCGCTGCGTCTCTGGACCGACCTCAGCCGCCACGGCGCCGACGCCAAGTTCCTCTACTTCCCCGACGAGAACCACTGGATCATGAAGCCACCCAACGCGCGGGTCTGGTACGAGACGGTCGTCTCTTTCCTCGACCAGCACGTCCGCGGCAAGGAGTGGCAGCGCCCGGCCCTCCTGTAGCCGGGGGCACGTCCGGCGGGCGAACGGCGGGTACCATCCCTGCCATGACCGATCTGCTGAGCGCCGCTCGCCCCATCGCGGCCGAGTCCTCGTTCTACAACGCGGTCCTCACCCGGCGCGTGGACCAGCACGGGTCGCTCGCCTTCTTCTGGGTCGCCTACACCGGGACGCCCGTCGACTTCCAGCCCGGTCAGTACCTGACCATCGGGGTCGAGTCGAATGGCAAGCTGGTCCAGCGGCCGTACTCCGTGGCCAGCTCGCCTCGTGAGGTCGCCGACGGCTACGAGTTCTACGTCCGGCTCGTGGACGGTGGCCTCTTCACGCCCCTGCTGTGGCAGCTCGAGGTGGGTCAGGGCATGAGCATGAAGGGGCCCAAGGGGAAGTTCGTGCTGGAGCCGGACGACGACCGGATCCACGTCTTCATCAGCAGCGGGACGGGCATCGCACCATTCATCTCGATGATGAAGACGCTGCTCGTCGATGGTGCGCCGCGGCGTGCCGTCATCCTGCACGGCGTGAGCTATGCCGAGGACCTCGGCTACCGCGATCTCCTGGAGGCGTGGCAGGCGTCGGGTGGGTACCCGGTCACGTACGTGCCCACGGTCTCGCGTCCGGCCGCGCCGGACAACGCGGGGTGGACCGGTCGCACCGGTCGCGTCGAGACCATCATCAACGATGCCTACGACGACCTGGGATTGACGACCGATGGGTCGATCGCCTACATCTGCGGCAACCCCGACATGATCCTGGCGGTGGAGGAGACCCTCCAGGGTCGCGGATTCCCGGAGGAGCAGATCAAGAAGGAGCTCTACTGGCCCAAGGGCAAGGCACCGACGGCTGCGCCGCGCATCCCGGCGGGGGTCGATCCAGCAGCGCCCCAGCAGTAGCCGGCTGGGAGGCCGTTCGGGCCCGGCCGGGCTCACCCCCGGGCGGCGGCCAGGCGGTCGAGGATCAGACGCTTGACGCCCTCGGCGGGGATCCGCTCCTGCGCCATCGAGTCCCGGTCCCGCACGGTCACCGCGCCGTCGGTCAGCGAATCGACATCCACGGTCACGCACCACGGCGTCCCGATCTCGTCCTGGCGGCGGTACAGCTTGCCGATGGCGGCGGTGTCGTCATAGACGGCCATGATGTCGCGCTTCAGGTCGCCGAGGATGCGCTGACAGAGCTCCATGATCTCGGGCCGCTTCTTGAGCAGCGGCAGCACCGCCACCTTGTAGGGCGCGAGCTCGGGATGGATGGCCAGGCTGACGCGCTTCTCGCCGCGCACCTCCTCCTCGCGATAGGCGTCGATGAGGAAGGTGAACGCGGAGCGATCGGGCCCTCCCGCCGTCTCCACGATCCAGGGGATGAAGCGCTCCTCCGTCGCCGGATCGAAGTACTCCAGGTTCTCGCCGGACGCCCGGGCATGGTTGCCAAGGTCGAAGTCGCCCCGGTTGTGGATGCCCTCCAGCTCCTTCCAGCCGAACGGGAAGCGGTACTCGATGTCGATGGCCTTCTTGGCGTAGTGGGCCAGCTCGTCGGCCGCGTGCTCGCGGAAGCGCAGCCGGGCGGGGTCCACGCCGTAGCGCGTGTACCAGTCCCAGCGGCGCGGCAGCCACTCCTCGAAGATCCGAGCGGCCTCGTCGGGCCGCACGAAGTACTGCATCTCCATCTGCTCGAACTCGCGCATCCGGAAGACGAAGTTGCCCGGGCTGATCTCGTTGCGGAACGACTTGCCGATCTGCGCGATCCCGAAGGGCAGCTTCTTGCGTGACGACTGTTGGACGTTCCTGAAATTGACGTAGCTGCCCTGGGCCGTCTCGGGCCGCAGGTAGACCACCGACGCGTCCTCTTCCACCGGTCCCATGTGCGTCTTGAACATGAGGTCGAAGCGGCG
>JAUJNA010000004.1:35353-97807 GCA_030446555.1 Chloroflexota bacterium
TCCTGGACCATGGCCCGCCACCAGGCTCGCTTGACGTTGTTCTTGAGCTCCACCCCCAGGGGTCCGTAGTCCCAGACGGCGTTGATGCCGCCGTAGATCTCGGAGCTCGGGAAGACGAACCCGCGACGCTTGGCGAGCGAGACGATGGTCTCCAGACCGCTCACCGACGGTCCCGGATCGGCCGAAGCGGCCGTGTCCTGGGGTGTGACGCTCAAGGAAGGGCACGCTCCGGCTCAGGGGGCGCCGGCGGTGGCATGGCCGGTCGCGGGGCGGCCATTCTCGCATGGCACCAGGTGGGTGTTGCCCGCTCGATGCGACTGATGGCACGCCGGGCGCCGCACGCCTCCTCAGCGTGCGGCGCTCGGGTATCTGCCAGATGAGAACCGCGGGTGGGTAGTGCATCCGTCTGACAGCGCACCCGCGTGACGCGCCGAGCACTGGCCCGGCGCCGACGGTCATGAGAGACTTCCGCCGAGGCCGCTGACTTTGTCGAACTACGTCGAGATCCACGCCGGCGGTTGGCGCTTTCAGCCGCGGGTGGCAGCTGTCTGCGTCTGGCAGGACTATGTTCTGCTACAAGGGGCGATTGACGGCGCCTTCTGGGCGCTGCCGGGCGGACGCCTGCTGCCGCTGGAGCTGACGGCGGATGCGCTGGTTCGCACGATGCGCTGGGAGATCGGACAGGAGGTGACGGTCCATCCGCTGCTGTGGGTGATGGAGTATGTGACTCCGATGGGAGGCCGGCCGGTCCACGAACTGGGCTTCTACTACGCCATTGACCTGCCCGAGAACAGCCCGTTCCTCGACCTGACGCGCGACCACACCGGGGTGGAACGCGGCCACGACCTAGTACTGCGCTGGTTCCCAGTCGATGCCCTGACGGACCTGCCGCTCTTCCCGGACTTCCTGCGCACGGCGGTGCGGCGAATGCCGGGCAGCCCGCAGCACGTCGTTCGGGTGGACATCGACGCCCGACCTTAGGGCCATCTGAACAGCACGATCTCTTGAAATACCGCCTTCCGGTTCGGGTGCATCGAAACGATCGACGACCGGATCTGCTACTCGGACGCGCGCCAGGTGATGACTCATGAGATGGGTTACTGGCAAGGACTGGGGCATACTGGGTCGACCGCGTGATGCGTCAAGGCGCACACGTACTGGGAGCCGCAAGGGAATGACAGGGATGGGGCTCGAAGCGACGTATGGAGCGGCGCCGTGATGAGTCGCATGGGCATCGCAGGCCTCCTGGCTTCCGTCATCGTCGCGATCGCGGTCGTCATGCTGGCCGTTGCGTTCCCGCGCCAGAGCGATGTGGCCCGGTCGAATGTCGGCGCGTCCTCGCAACAGCCCTCCGGAAACGGATCCTCCGCGACGCCGGCCAAGCCCGCGCTCGGCCAAGATCCGGAACCGCCGAGCGAACCGATACCGACGAGCGAGGCCTCGCCGACGAGCCAGCCTCCGCCGAGCGACGGGACCGGTGACCTCGCCCTGAGTCCGCAGGAGCGCAGGGGACAGGCCATCACCGGCTCGCGGTTCGACCGGTGCTCGAGGGTCGATGACCAGTACGACGAGGAGGTAGAGATCGAGTACGTCGCGCCGGTCGTCGATCTGGTGGTCCTCGCGTCGATCAAGGAGTTGGGTGGCAGCTTCTACGCCACGTCGGACCTCGCGATCCCCACCGGCGATGCAACGTGGCCCGACGTCTACCGACCGACGATCGTGAGCGTCGAGCGGATCCTGGGCGGCAAGCTCGCGGAGACCGAGAGCGCGTTCGCGAGCGTCGGCAGCGATCTGCCGCTCCGGCTACCGGACGGGAAGATCGGCTGCGACGAGTACTCGTCCAGCCGCATCGGTGACGTCCAGGCGGGAGAGACGTGGGTCCTATTCGTGGACCGGATCCCGACAGCGGACGGGAAGCCAGCACCGGATCGAACCATCGTCCGGACATGGCGGCTGACCTCCGACGGACAAGTCGTGACCGCCAACGGTGAGCGCGTCTCGCTCGAGGAGTTCGAGCGCCAAGCCTCGCAAGCGCCCTGAGCACCACGCCGGGCCGCCGCCTGGCCATGGGAGCGTCCGCACGGAGGCCATCTTCTTCCTTGACGCCGCGGCCGCCTTGACGGTCACTGTGCACGTGCCCGAGCGAGGTCATCTCGGGCGGCAGCCTCATCCCGGGGCTGCTGGCCTGAGGGCTATCGGGACGTGGCGCGTACCTCGTCGAGGAACGCGAGCGAGCGGGCTTCCCGCTCCAGCACATAACGGATGAAGCGCCGCAGCGCATCCTCGACCTCCAGCTCCACGGTCGTGGGAAGCCGAAGCGCCGCGATGGCTTCGATGTCCAGGCGGCGGTAAGCCTTCAGGAGCTTCAGCGCCGCGAGCGAGACCCCCACCTGCTCGGCTGGTGGTCCGGTGTGTCGCCCGCAGAGCACCCCGCCGAGCGCGGGCACCCACCGGAATGCCTCCGTTTCCTCGAGGATGCGGTCGCACTCGACGCACCGGTCCACCTCCGGGCGCATCCCCAGCGCGTCGGCCAGGCCATACTCGAACCAGCGCGCCACCCGGCCCGGTGCCATCCCGTCGTCGAGCAGCTGGTATGCGCGACGCAGCAGGGCGTAGATGGGGTAGGCCGCCGCCCGCTCCTCGACGGCCCGCTCCGCGAGCTCGCCCAGGTACCAGGCCGTGGCGGCTGACTCGAGCCGATCGCGGAGGCGCAGCCAGGCCTCGCCGACGCTCGCCTGGGTGATGACGTCGAAGGTCCGGCCATGCACCAGGACGAGGTGCAGCTCGGCGAACGGCTCGACCGACCCCCCGATCCGGCTGTTGGGCCGCCGCACGCCCTTGGCGATGGCCTTGAGCTTCCCGTCGTGCGGCGTCAGGAGCGTCAGCACACGATCGGCCTCGCCCAGCTCGAAGCGACTCAGCACGATGGCCTGCGTCTTGTACATCCGAGGCACCGGCATCGTCCCAGCCTACATCGGTGGCCCAGGCGTAGGAGCGCGCGCGACGTGGCCGAGGGACCTGATTCATCCGCCCCACTGTCAGCTGCGAAGGACCGTTCGAGCGCCGGCGTGGACGCGTCCCCCATGCCGGCGCCCACGCTGCTCCGCCTGGTCTCGGGTGACCGGCCTCGAGCTGTCTCCGGCAGGGTCGCCGGTGCTGCCGGGACGGAACGTGCTATCAGCTGGTATCCTGTTTCGGTGCTGACCACGACCGATCTCGACGTGCTGATCGCCGACACCGAGAACGAGATCCTGCGCGTCATCGCGGCGGCAGAGGACGAGCGGACCGTCGAGCTGTACGGGATGGTGCGCTACCACCTCGGCCTGGACCGCGAAGGTCCGCGTGGCAAGCGCCTCCGGCCGCTCCTTGGCCTCCTCGCCTACCAGTCGATCACGGGTGAGCATCAGCGTGCGCTGCCCGGAGCGGCCGCCGTGGAGCTCGGCCATAACTTCAGCCTGGTCCACGACGATATCGAGGACCGTGACGTCGAGCGACGGCACCGCCCCACGCTCTGGACCGTCTACGGCGTGGCACAGGCCATCAACACCGGTGACACCCTCTTCACGCTGTCGCGCCTGGCGCTGTACCGGCTCGGCGAGCTGGGCTTCTCCGACTCCCGCGTCCTCGCCCTCATGCGGCTCTACGACGAGACCTGCCTCGCGCTGAGCGAGGGTCAGTTCATCGACATCTGGACGTCCGAGCACGACGTCGCGATGTCGGTCGAGGACTACTTCGACATGATCGGCCGAAAGACGGCGGCGCTGATCGCTGCGTCCGTGGAGGCAGGCGCGATGCTGGCCACCGAGGATGAGGCGGTCGTCGAGGCCTACCGACGGTTCGGTTGGGCGCTCGGCCTGGCGTTCCAGCTCAACGACGACCTGCTGGGCATCTGGGGCGACGAGCAGGCGACCGGCAAGGAGCCGTCCGATCTGGCCAAGAAGAAGAAGACGCTGCCCGTGATCTACGCCCTCGAGCGAGCGGGAGCGGGGGATGCCAGGCGGTTGCGCGAGATCGTGCAGCTCGCCGAGCCGACCCCTGCCCAGGTGGCGGAGGCGCGCACCATCATCGAGCGGGCGGGCGGGCGCGACTACACCCGACAGCGCGCACGCGCCCACCGCGACGAGGCCGTGGAACAGCTGCGTCGAGCGGGTGTGGTGGAGGGCGAGGCGGTCGAGCGCCTCAGGCTGATCGTGGTCTCGGCGATCAGCGCGTAAGCTCAGCGCGCCAGGTCCTCGGCCCGCTCCCGTCCCAGGGCATCATCCGAGCTCGCGTTCGCGTCGCGGCGGACGGCGAGCACCTTCCCCACGCGGCGACCATCCGTCGTCTCGACGGTCAGGGTGAGCCCGCCCACCTGCACCGTGTCGCCCACCTTGGGCACGCCCCCGATCTGGTGATAGACGAGCCCGCCCACGGTGTCGTACTCCTCGCGATCGGTACCGTCCAGGTCGATGTCGAAGTGCTCCCCCAGGTCATCCACGCTGGCGCGTCCGTCGATGCGCGCCTGCCCCTCGGAGAGCGGCTCGACCATGGGCTCCTCGACGTCGTACTCGTCCTGGATCTCACCCACGATCTCCTCGATGAGATCCTCGATGGTCACCAGGCCGGCCGTGCCGCCGTACTCATCGAGCACGATGGCGATGTGCACCTTGCGCCGCTGGAGGGCGTGGAGCAGGTCGTCGACGGTCATCGACTCGGGCACCTCGAGTGGCGTGCGCAGCAGCTTGCGGATGTTGGGCGGCTGGTCGGTGCCCTTGAGATAGGGCAGGAGGTCCTTGGCGTACAGGATGCCCACGATGTTGTCGATGCTCTTCTCGTACACCGGGATGCGCGAGTGGCCGTGCTCCACGATGAGGTCGACCAGTTCGCCCAACGCGACCGACGTGGGGACGGCCACGATGTCGATGCGCGGAGACATGACCTCGTGGACACGACGCTCACCCAGCTCCAGCACGGCGCCGATCATCTGCTCCTCTTCCGCCTCGATGACGCCCTGCTCGCCGCCGCGTTCCACGAGGATCATCAGCTCCTCGGTCGTCAGGCGATCCTGGCTCGAGCTGTCACGTACACCGAGGAGGCGCGTCACGGCGTTCGTCACGAGCGTCAGCAGCCAGACGATGGGCGCGAAGATCCGGCCCAGGACCTGGACCGGGCGCGCGAAGATGAGCGCGTAGCGCTCCGCGTGGGCGAGTGCGAGCGTCTTGGGCACCAGCTCCCCGAAGACGATCGTCACGAGGCTGACGATGAGCGTGACGATGAGCAGCGCGAGGACTGCGCCTGGTCTGACCCCATCGAGACTCGCTCGAGGGCCAGTTGTAGTTCGCCGGCCACGTTCGCCCCCGCGAAGGCGGCGGCGAGGAAGCCGATGAAGGTGATGCCCAGCTGGATGACCGCCAGGAAGCGGCCCGGTTCGGAGACCAGGCGCTGCACCCTCCGGGCGCCGCCGTGTCCTTCGTCGACCATGGCCTGGAGACGGCTGCGGCGGATCGTCACGAGCGCGATCTCAGCGGCCACGAAGACCCCGTTGAGCAGGACGAGGATGCCGATGATGAGGAGCTCGCCGAAGGTACCGCTCACCGATGCTCACCGGTCTCCGCCGGCCGCCTGCGTCGCACTCGGTTCGCCTGCCGGCCGTTTGTCACGGATGCGCGCCGGCACGCCGACGGCCATCTTGCCCGGCGGGACGTCCTTCGTGACCACCGAGCCCGCGCCGGTGTACGCACCCTCCCCCACGGTCACCGGCGCGCGCAGGATGGTGTCGGAGCCGATGAAGGCGCCATCCCCGATGCGCGTGACGTGCTTCGCGTTGCCGTCGTAGTTGGCGGTGATGGTGCCGGCGCCGATGTTGACGTCCGCCCCCACCTCGGCATCACCGATGTAGCTGAAATGGTGCTGCTTGGTGCGCGGCCCCAGCCGACTCTTCTTGATCTCCGCGAAGTTGCCGACCTCCGCGCTAGAGCCCACGTGTGCGCCGGGGCGCAGGTGGCTGAACGGCCCGACCCGAACGTCATCCTCGACGACAGCGGACTCGAGCACGCTGGCCCGGATCTCGCACCGCTCCCCGACC
The DNA here is from genome assembly GCA_030446555.1 of Chloroflexota bacterium. Taxonomy (GTDB): domain Bacteria; phylum Chloroflexota; class Limnocylindria; order Limnocylindrales; family CSP1-4; genus Palsa-1032. The sequence goes on from JAUJNA010000004.1 coordinate 41,418, forward strand.
ACCGAGTCGATAATCTGGCTGCCCGAACCGATGACCGTGTCCCGCCCGATGCGCGTCGTGCCGCGCACGACGACGTTCGGCTCGAGGGTGACGTCCTCGGCGAACTCGACGGTCGCATCGAGGAACGTCGTGGCAGGGTCGTCGATCGTGACGCCCGCGAGGGTGTGCCGCTCCGCGATGGCCCGACGAAGCTCGGCGGCCGCAGCGGCTAGATCGCCGCGGTCCTTGACATGGGCGAGCGGCCTCGGATCGGCCGACTCGTCGTCGACGGAGACTCGGGACCCTTCGCTTGCCGCCATCGCGACGAGGTCCGTCAGGTACAGCTCCCCACTGGCATCCGAGGGGCGCAACCGGGGCAGAGCGCCCCGTAGCCAGCCGAGATCGAACGCGTAGATCCCCACATTGGCGTCGAATCCATCTCCCGTGCGTGCACTCGGCTCGTCCTTGCGCTCGACGATGGCGACCGCGGCACCGTCGGCGTTCGTGACGACACGGCCCCACGGGGCGGACGCGGGGACGCGGTGCGTGGTGATCGACATCACCGCGTGCTCCGCGCGATGCCGCGCCAGCAGCCGCCCCAGCACGTCGGCCCGCAGCAGCGGCTTGTCACCGTTCGTGACGATGATCTCCTCGACATCGTCGGGTACGGCCTGGAGCGCCGCGCGGACGGCGTCGCCGGTGCCGCGTGGCTCTTGCTGGAGCGCGAAGTCGGCCTCGTCGGCGAAGGCCTCGCGCACCTGCTCCGTGGCTGGCGAGTAGACCACCAGGGGGCGCATGCCGGTCGCTTCGCGAGCGGCGTCGAGGACGTAGGCCAGCATCGGGCGCCCGCAGATGGGGTGGAGCACCTTGGGCAGCCTGGACCGCATGCGCGTGCCGAGTCCGGCAGCCAGGACGACGGGGGTCGTTCGGGGACTTGGAGGGCTGGTCACGACGGGGGGTCCCCGCCGATGGGTGATGGAGGCGTGCTGGGCATCAGGTCCACGTGAGGGTACGGGCGGCGCGCCGCCGGTGTCAAACCGCTCCCGGCTCACCCCCGCGCACGGCGATGGCCTCGATCTCCACGCGGGCTCCCTTGGGCAGAGCCGCCACGGCGAAGGTAGACCGCGCCGGCGGGGGATCCGCGAAGAAGGTGGCATAGACCGCGTTCAGCGCCGCGAAGTCCGCGATGGCGGCCAGGAAGACAGTGGTCTTCACCACGTCGGCGTACCCCAGGCCGGCCGCTTCCAACACGGCGCCCAGGTTGTGCAGGGCGCGGTTCGCCTCCGCCTCGACGCCGCCCTCGACCAGCTCGCCGGTCTCCGGATCGAGGCCGATCTGACCGGAGCAGAAGACGAGCGAGCCCGCCTGGATGGCCTGGCTGTACGGTCCGACGGCCCGGGGAGCCCGGTCGGTGGCGATGCGTCTCCGGTCGGTCACGGGTGCCTCCACAGCGGGTCCGGGCCTGCATGGTCCGTCGCAGAGAGGCGGGCGCCGCGCAGCGATCGCGGCGGATCGGCCGCCAGGTCCCGCCCGGCGTCGGCAGCGGCGTCGGCCGTGGGATAGAGCCCGACCAGCGTGGGACCGGACCCGGTCAACAGGACACGGGCTCCGAGTCGTGACTCGAGCTCGGTCCGCATCGTGGCCAGCTCGGGCGCCACCGCCAGCACGGCCGGCCAGAGGTCGTTGGCATCGGCCAGCCGGTCGATCCATCGTGGCGAGGCGAGGTCCCTGCCGGACAGTCCTTCCCGGAAGGATCGGGCGAGGGCATCGGGGACCTCTTCCGTGCCGCTCGTGGACCGATCGAGGCTGTCGAAGGCCGCGTAGACGGCTGCCGTCGAGAGCGTGATGGGCGGCGTGACGAGCAGGATCCCGACGCCGTCGCTCGGAGGCGGCAGCGGCTCGATGCGCTCCCCCACCCCACTGACGAGCGCAGCGCGATGACCGGCGGCGAAGAAGGGCACGTCGGCGCCCAGCTGAGCTGCCAGCTCGACCAGTGCCTCGGCGGAGGCGTCGACTCCCCACGCCTCGGCGGCCAGCCGCATGGCGGCAGCGCCGTCGGCACTGCCACCGCCCATCCCGGCGCCCACGGGGATCGACTTCTCGAGGATGAAGGCGAGCCCCGGCAGCGCATCGCCGAACCGGGCACGCACCAGACGCGCTCCACGGAGCACGAGATCCTCGTCCTCGCGCGAGTGCGGGTCACCGGTCACCGCCAGGTGATCGGCGGACATGGGTGGCTCCGGGAGGCTGACCGCCACCCGGTCCGACAGACCCACGCGCAGGAAGACCGAGCGGAGGGAGTGGTAGCCGTCGGCCCGTCGGCCGGTCACCGCCAGCGCCAGGTTCACCTTCGCCTGGGCGAGTTCTTCCAGATGCATCAGGGAAGCCTACCCAGCTCTGCCGACAGTGCGAGCCACTCCTCGAGGCCCAGCGTCTGGGGGCGTCGATCGGGCGCGATGCCGACCCGCTGGAACGCGTCGGCGAAGCGCTCCCGTCCCACGTTGGACAGCTGACGGAGCAGCACGTTATGGAGCATCTTGCGGCGTTCGCGGAACCCGGCCTGCACCAGCCGCCACAGGTCCGCCTCATCGTCCGCCGCGAGACGCCGAGGTCGCACTTCGCCGACGATGACGGCCGAGTCCACGGCGGGTGCCGGCTCGAAGGCCGTCGGCGGCACGATGCGCAGCAACGAGACCTGAGCGTGGTACTGCACGAAGACGGACAGGTAGCTCATGGCCCCGGCCGGCGCGGTGACACGCTCCGCCACCTCGCGCTGGAGCATCAGCACCATCCGCTCGGGGCGCGGCTCGTTGCCGAGCGCCATGTGGAGCACGGGGCTCGTGATGTGGTACGGCAGGTTGGCCACCAGGTCGTAGGGCAGTCCCACGAGCGCATCGATGCCCACGTCGAGAACGTCGCCCTCGACGATCGCGAGGCGCTCCTCGCCGACGAAGCGGTCCCGCAGGTGCGCGGCGAGACGGCGGTCGACCTCGACGGCCGTGACCCGTCGTGCCCGCGCCGCCAGGAGCGCGCCGGTCAGGATGCCGATGCCAGGGCCGATCTCCAGGACGGATCGACCGGCAGGTCGGGCGGCGGCGACGATCGATTCGAGCACCTCGCCATCCACGAGGTGGTTCTGACCGAAACGCTTCTGCGCCCGGAGTCCGTGACGGCGCAGGTAGCGCTCCACCTGCTCGGGCCCCAGGTGGCGAGCGTCGAGGGCCAGGGAGCGGGCGGGCGCCGCCGACGTGGACATCAGACCGCAAGCTTCAGCGACGGCCGGGCGTCCAGATCGCCGCCCGCACGGGCACCGGCTCTCCACCGATGCCACGCCGCTGCTCCGATCATGGCCGCATTGTCGGTGCAGAGGGCCGGTCGCGGCACGATCAACGGCACGCCCAGCGATCGCGCCCCTTCCCCGATGCGCTCGCGCAGTACGGCGTTCGCGGCGACGCCGCCGCCGATGACGATGCTCCGCGCCCCGCACCGCTCGGCGGCGCGCAGCGTCTTGGTGGCCAGTACATCGACCACGGAGTCCTGGAACCCCCACGCGAGCTCGGCGACGGTCTCTGGGGCCAGGCGCGCACCGTCCGGCTCGCCCGTGGTCCCATGGCGGCCTTCCAGTTCCGTCAGCACCGCACGACGCGCCGCTGTCTTGAGGCCGCTGAAGCTCAGATCGTCGGTGCCGCGCAGCCACGCTCGCGGGAAGCGCCGGTCGTGTCGCGTGGCCGACGCCGCGGCGCGCATGATGGCCGGGCCGCCAGGGTATGGCAGACCGAGCAGCCGACCGACCTTGTCGAAGGCCTCGCCGGCCGCGTCGTCCACCGTCTGGCCCAGCAGGCGGTACTCGAGATGACCGCGCATCTCCACGATGAAGGTGTGCCCGCCGCTCACCACGAGGGCCACGAGCGGGAACGGTGGCTCCGGACGGTCGGGCTCGTCAGCGTCGAGCAGCCACGCGGCGTAGATGTGCCCCTCCAGGTGGTTCACCGGCACGAGCGGCAGCCCATGGACCCATGCCAGCGTCCGAGCCATCGTGATGCCCACCAGCAGCGACCCGGCCAGACCCGGCCCGTGGGTCACGGCCACGCCGGCGAGCGACGACCAGGCCTCGATACCGGCCAGCGAGCGCGCCTCCTCCAGCACGGGGATCATCCAGCGGAGGTGCGCCCGGGCAGCCACCTCGGGGACGATGCCTCCCGTCGGAGCGTGCAGTGCGACCTGGCTGGCCACGACGTCGGCGACGATGCGCCGCCCTCGCTCGACGACCGCGACGGCCGTCTCGTCGCAGGAGGTCTCGATCGCCAGGATGCGGCTGCTCACGGAGTGGCGCCCGTGCCGTCTGCAGTGCCCCCGTACCGCTGGCGCATGGCCTCGAGACGCCTCCGGCTGTCGGGCGCATCGAGCCGGTCGGTGGTCATGATCAACGCATCCTCGCCGTTGTCCGAGTAGTAGCGCGGCCGGATGCCCGCCGGCCGGAAGCCGAACCGCGCGTACAAGCCACGCGCCGCCTCGTTCGAGAGGCGGACCTCCAGGGTGACGACCGATGCACGGAGCTCACCCGCGAGGTCCATCAGGGCGACCATCAGCCGACCACCGACGCCCTGGCGCCGCCAGCCCGGCAGGACGGCGAAGGTGGTGACATGAGCCTCGTCGAGCATCAGCCAGAGGCCGCCGTAGGCCACCGTCTCTTCACCCGCAGTGACCAGGAGGTAACGCGCGAGACGGTTCATCTCGAGCTCCTGGCGGAACGCGTAGGCCGGCCACGGCACGGGGAAGCTGGAGCGCTCGATCTCGTGGACGTCGGCGATATCGGCCACGGTCATCGGCCGCACGACGACCGCTAGGGGAGGTCTGGCGACCACGCCATCTCACGTCCGGCATCGGACACGCCGCGAGGCAGGGCCACGTACTCCGGGACCAGGGTCGCGACGTCATCCTGGTCGCCCTCGTCGAGCCGCGTCCGCCCGATGGCAAGGAGCGCTGCCCCGAGGCCTTGGAGCGCTGCCTCCCCGCGTCGCTGGGCCCTCGGGCCGAGCGTGTCGGGCGCAAGGCCGACGGGCACGGGCAGGGCATCGACCACCTCCGCCGCCAGGTCCGTGCCGGGTGGCAGCACCCGGGGCTGCTGTGACACGGGTCGATCGGCGTCGGCCGGGACATCGACGATGGCGAGGTAGTGATCACGGGCACCTGCCGCCATGATCACCGCGTACCCCGCCGGACCCGCTCCTTCGCCAGCGGTAGCGGCGGCTCGCGCCAGGGCGGCGGCGCTGGACACGCCAACGAGGGGCAGGGAACACGCGTACGCCAGCGTCTTGGCGGTCGCGAGCGCCACGCGCAGGCCGGTGAAGCTGCCGGGACCGGTGCCCACCACGATGCCGCGCAGATCCTCCATCGCCGCGCCCGCCGCGTCCAGGGCCTCGTCGACGTGCTCCAGGAGCGGCTCGGCTTCGCGGTCCGCTCGACGGTGCGCGCCGAGCGCTCGTCCGTCGCCCACAGCCACCGTCGTCCAGCGAGTGGAGGTGTCGAACGCGAGTAGCAGATGCCTCGGCGGTCCGGTCACGCCGAGCGGCCGGCCCGTGCCTCCCAGCGGATGGCGGCCGCGAGGTACCCCTCGTGGCGACCATCGTCGGGGCCCGTGAGCTCGATGGACCGCTCCTCCTCGCCCAGAACGGTGAAGCGGATGCTCAGTCGATCGATGGTGTCCGGCGAACCGAGCCGGTCCGCCCACTCGGTGATGGTGACGCCCGCGTCCTGGCGCTCGTCCACGAGTCCGGCAGCCATCGCCTCCTGGGTGCCGCCCAGCCGATACAGATCCTGATGGAAGAGCGGTAGCCGGCCCTCGTACTCCGCCATGAGCGTGAAGCTCGGGCTGTTCACCACGCCCATGACGCCCAGGCCTGCGGCGAAGCCCTTGGCCAGCTGGGTCTTGCCTGCCCCCAGCGGTCCGACCAGGCCGAGTCGGTCGCCCGCGCGGGCAGCATCGGCCAGAGCCTCGCCCAGCGCGCGTGTCTCCGCCGCGCTCGAGGATCGAACGAGCACGGTGCGCGGGTCCGAGCGAGCCGGGGCCGCCGGGTGAAACACGTGGGCTAGGTTAGTCCAAGCGTTCCAGGTCGGTGAGTGGCAGGACCCGGCGTTCCGGGGACTGACGGGGGGGGCCGGCGTCCAACCACACCAGTGCGGACGGACGATATGCGCCTACGCCTGTGCGGACCTGCCCCCGCAGGCCGAGCAGCCGGCCCTCGCGGCCCAGGTCCGCACCAGCTGTCACCCGCACGCGCCCGGTCGCGACCGGGCGGAGAAGACCAGCGTCCAGGACGATCAGCGGCGGGTCGGTGACGATGGCCACGTCACGGCCGGCGGCGCCGACCAGTGCATCCCAGGTCGGTCCGGGGATGGGCCGGCGACCGAAGCCGTCGATGATGGCCAGCGCGAACGGTGCCCCCGGGTGGAGGGACACGCGCTGGCGTGCCTCCGACGCTTCCAGCTGCCGCAGCTCTCTGCTCGCGATCCCGCCGCAGACGATCCCGCGCACGCCGAGCGCACGGGCCCGCGTGATGGCCTCGATGTCGACCTTCGCGCCCGCCACGAGGACGGCACCGCTGGCGGCAACGTCCAGGGCGCCGGCCCGGAGCTCGGCGTCAGGCGACGGCACGGCGGGTCTCAACGGACCTCGGACGGCACTGCCCCAGCAGAAGGCCGCCACGAGCCCGTCGCCGTCCGCGCGCAGTGCCACTCCACTCGCGTCGACCGCCTCGACCGTGCCCGCGATGGGCGAGCCGAACGGTCCCATCGCTCGGCTGATGACGACCCGGATGGTGCCGTCGGGGAACGCATGGAGGAACGTGGCCCGGTCGATGGGCCGGGCCCGGCCGTGGCCGCGCATCTCGGCCTCGATCGTGGCCGGGTCGATGGCCTGGCCGGGGGTCAGGGAACCAGCCGCAGGCCCCCGCACCTTGACGACGCTGGCGTCTCGCACCTGCTCGATCAGCGGATCGTTCGCCGCCACCGCATCACCGACCGACACCAGGGCTCGATCCGCGACGCCGAGTCGGAAGAAGCACCGCGGGGCCACCACCCCGGTGCGCCGGGCGACGACGAAGCGGCCCGCTTCGCCGGTGCCTCGCGCAGCCGATGCCCGAGAACGAGCGCTGGTCATGCCCCGCCGCGGGACCAGAGCGGTCCCTCCCAGCTCTGGAGCAGCGATCGACGCGCCTCGGCCTGCTCGGGTAACCGGAGCGGGTGCTCCCGCGTATCGACGAGGAGCCCGCCGAGGCCACCGGCGACATCCATGGTCACGTGTCGTGCCCGCACGGCCAGCCGGACGGGCTCGCGCGCCTCGAGCTCAGCTCGAGCGACCAGCCCTGGCGGAAGGTCGAACACGCGCAGCTCACCGGGTGCGAGGGCAGCCTCGGTGGTCTGGAGCGGGCTCACCAGACGGAGCCTCCCCGACTCGCGGCCGCTCCGCACGTCCGCCACGACCAGCGCGCTCGCGATGGGCAAGAACGCATCGTCGAGCAGATCCGAGTACAGCCGGCGCCGATCGGAGTCTGAGGGCAGGGAGCCGATCGGCGCGAGCACGCGGGCGTGGTCCCAGAGCATCCTCAGCGCACCGGGCCGTCGGAAGACGTCAAGGAGCGCGAGTGCCGCGAGGGGCGGCGGGACGGCAGCGAAGGCGCCGCCGCTGGCGATGAGCAGTTCGCCCTGCGGTCCGGGCCCCGGCGAGGCCGTGGTGCTCGCCGGTCGGCCACGCGGGAAGGGACGTGGGGCTCCCGCCCGTGCGCTTCTCGCAGCGGCCCACGATCCGGCGAGGCGAGCCAGTGCCGCACGGAGGGCCGCGAGGCGGAGGCGGGCGCCATCCTCGCTCGAGTCACGCCAGGCTTCAAGGCGCAGGTCGCGGACGCGGTCGCGCAGGACGGCTGGGTCAGCGCGCAGGGCGCACCAGCGGATGATGGTGTCGGCTTCGCTGTCCTCCGAGAGAGCGCGCCTGTGCACGAGCGCAGCGTCCGCGTCGACGAAGTGCTCCACCGTGCCCTGGGACGTGGCCACGATGCGCCCGCCGGCACTGTGGCCCACATCCACGGCATCGACGGTGCGCTCGAGGAGCGACGCGAGGGTGACGGCGCCGTCACCGAACGCACGGCGCCCGTCGGCCACATCGAGTGATGTCTCACCGTCGGCACTCCACCGCGCGGCGAGCGATAGGCAGAGCTCCCGGAGCCCCGTCGGGGACGTGCCCTCGTCCGGCCGAGGCGCCGGCCCTGTTACGACACGACCGGAGGGGAAGCTGTCCGCCCAGGCACTCGCCCCACCCGCGAGGATGACGCCGAGATCCCTGCGCCGGCTGGCCGCTGCACCGAGGATGGCGACCACGGCAGCGAGACCCTGGCGCTCATCAGCGGCCGCCGGATCGTTGGCCGCGATGGCGACCGCGCGGACCTCACCACGGACGGCCGCTTCCGTGATCGCCATGGGGTCGGCTCGTTCACCCACGGCACGCGCCACGACCTGCCACCCCGCGCCCTGGAGGGCTCGAGCGAGGTCATCGGCCCGCCGCTCGCTCGCGGCGGCGCAGATGACCTGGAGTGGCGGATGGGTGGCGACCTCCAGACGGGCCCATGAGGGCCAGTCAGCCGCTCCGGGAAGGACGCGCGGCTCCATCGATCGGATGCCCTCGACCAGATCCTCCAGGATGGCCTCGGGATCCACCTCGCGCGGTGCCGTGGCCGCCGCTAGCAGGCGGAACCGTCCTCCGTACGGGGCGATCAGCGCGGCCGATGTGGATGCGGTGCCGCGGTCGACGGTGAAGAAGGAGAGTGGCTGGGCTGTCATCGCGCGGTAACGGGCGGTCCGCGGTCGGAGCCGCGGCCCGGATCCTCAGGCGTCGTAGCCTGGTTCTTCGTCGATCTCCTCGAGGCGCTCGATCAGCCGCTCGATCCCCGCGTCGTCGGCGAGGACGCGCTGCGCCTCGGCCAGGTCGCCTCCGAAGAGCCCGCGCAGGACGGGATCGAAGAAGAGCATCGCCTGGCTACCGAGCGGGTGATACGGCCGGCTGGCCTCCAGGAACATCACCGCGGGACCGGTCAGGCCGCGTACCTGGATCTCGCGCGCCACGAACTCGACCGTCTCTTCGCGCAGCTCCGGGGCCTGCTCTCGCGCTCCTGTCATCCGTTCCTCCACGCAGGGCGCCCACAGACCGTCAGAGGTGGGACTCGCCACGGACCAGGACCTCGCCAGCCAGCGTTCTCACACCCGTCAGTCCTGCCCCGGCATGGTACACCCGGGGGATGCGATGAGCCATGCTCACGAGCACCTCCCAAGGAATGGTGGTGCGCCTCTGCGCCAGTTCACCCGCCGTGATGCGTTCATCTCCCTGCACGCCGAGGAGGACGAAGTCGTCGGCCATGGAGACGCCCGGCACATCGGTGACATCGACCGCCAGCGCATCCATCGCGACCGTTCCCACCAGCGGCACACGCCGGCCGCGCACGAGGGCCTCACCTTCCGGCTGGTACGCGCGCGCATACCCGTCCCCGTAGCCGACGGGCAGGGTCGCGATGCGGGAGGGGCGCTCCGCCCGCCAGCGGCCGCCATATCCCACAGCTGTCCCCGCGGACACCTCGGAGACACGCAGTGGCCGGCAGTGGAGCGTCATCGCCGGCCGCAGGGCGGCTCGAGCGTGGCGAGCGCGCGCGGCGATCGGAAGGTCTGCCGGCAGCTCGCCGTAGAGGCAGAGACCGGGGCGCACCATGCCATCGAAGCCGCCGGTGTCGGCGAAAAGCCCACCGGTCGCCGAGACGTGCATCGGCGGGACGGAGAGCCCGGACCGTCGCATCCCGTCGGCGGCCCTCTCCAAGGCCCCGCGCTGCTCGGACGAGATCGCCGGGTCGTCGGGGGATGCCAGGTGGCTCCACAGCCCCACGAGCTCGGTGCCCGGCGTCGACGTGATATCCCGCCCGATGCCCGCGACCGAATCCGGCGCGATGCCCGCACGAGACAGCCCCGTCTCCACCTCGAGGTGCCAGCGCAGTGGCCCGCGCGCGCGCACCGAGCGCCAGCGAGCGAGCGTCTCCTCCACGAGACCCGCGTCCGCCGCCACCAGCTCGAGGCCGGCTTGGGCAGCGACGGCCACCTCGCTGGGCGGGATCGAGAAGAGGACGATGATGGGCGCCGTCACAGCCGCGGCCCGCAACCTGAGCGCCTCGTCGAGCGTCGCCACGCAGAGGCGAGCCGCCCCCGCCGCCAGGAACGTCCGTGCCGCCACCTCGAGGCCGTGGCCATACCCGTCGGACTTGACGACGGCGGCGATGGGCACGCCCGGTCCGACGAGCCCGCGCACGGCGCGGAGGTTCCCGGACAGGGCCTCCTGGTCGATCGCCAACCATGCCGGCCGCGGCAGGGGCGGCAGGCTGGCGCGGGCGAGTGCCTCTTCGATCACGTGCCAGGGGTGCCCGATGCCACCCCCACGCCGCTCGAGCGCTCGCCCGTGTCGGCGGCGAGGTCACGTCGCACACGAGCGATGGCGGCCGGGAGGTCCGACGCGAGGAGGCCGGCATCACCCACGCGCTCCGAGAGATGGGCGGCAGCGGCACCATGGAGATAGACACCGACGCTGGCGGCGGCGTACGAAGCGAGCCCCTGCGCGAGCAGTGCACCGATCGTGCCGGCCAGCACGTCCCCGGTCCCGGCCGTGGCCAGGGCCGCGTTCTCGAAGGGCGCCTGGCACACGCGACCATCCGGAGCCGCGATGACCGTTCGGGCACCCTTCAGCACGACCACCCGACGCCATCGCATGGCCGCCTCGGCCGCCCGGCGGACTCGCACCTCGTCCGCGGCACCCACAGGCCTCCCGTCGAGTCGCGCGAACTCGCCCGGGTGCGGCGTCAGGACGTCGGATCGCTCGCAGGCGAGCCACCATGCATCTCGGCCCGCCAGGCGGTTGAGCGCCTCGGCGTCCAGGACGGCCGGCATACCCGGCCGGCCGGCCAACGCCGCGACGAGCGCATCCGTTCCCGGCCCGGCGAGGAGGCCGGGACCGACGACGAGCGCATCGGCGCCCGACCCCTCCACGCACGTCAGCGCGCCGGCGGGCTCCACCTCACCGGGCGATCGCTCGGGCAGGCCCATCGTCACGATCTCCGGGATGCGTCCCGCGACGATCGGCTGCAGCGAGGCCGGCACCGCGAGCCGGACCAGCCCGGCACCCGCGCGCGCGGCGGCCAGGGAGCAGAGCAGCGCGGCACCCAGGTGATCGAGCGACCCGGCCACGATGAGCACCGTCCCGTGCGTGCCCTTGTGGCTGCGCGGGTCGCGCACCGGCAACAGGCCGGCCACCGCTGCGGCATCGAGGAGGACGACGCCCCGAGGCGTGTCCGGCTGTCTCATGCGCCGCCCTGGGCTCCCTCGTCATCCGCCCCCGCCGAGTGGCACTCTCTCTGGCGCTCGCGCCGGTCGCTCCGGCGCGGTCCCTCGTTCGCCTCGCTCTCCAGTTCCCGCAGGCGTCGCATCCGCTCGAGGAGGGCTCGCTCGCGATCATCCACGCGAGCCTCCAGATCGGGCGGGAAGAGGAACGCGCCGGCCGCCGTCCGGATGCCCATGGCGATGGCGATCGCGTAGTCGTGCTCGTGACTGATCGAGACCGCGATGCGAGCCATCCCCAGCTGTTCGGCACGGAGCCGGGCGCGGTCGTGCAAGCGGACCGAGGGCTGGCCCGTCGGGAGGCGGACGATCTCGATCTCCCGCCAGCCGACACCACGCACACCGAGCCCCAGGACCTTGCTGATCGCTTCCTTGGCGGCCCATCGACCGGCCAGGTTCTCGGGCCGGCCCCGCACGTAGCTGTTCTCCTCGTCGGTCAGGATGCGGCGCGGGAAACGATCGCCGAAGCGCTCCAGGGCGGAGCGGATGCGCTCGACCTTGATGATGTCGATGCCGAGCTCGGTCGTCCCCGCCGGGACCGCGGCGCTCGCGGCCACGGCGACTAGCCGACGGTGACCGACGCGGCCGCCTCACGGCCCGCGCACGACGTGGCCACCATCGGGCTACTCGACCGTGACCGACTTGGCGAGATCGCTGACGAGCGTGCCACTCGGCGTCCGTGGCCCGCTCACTCGACCGTGACCGACTTGGCGAGGTTCCTCGGCTGGTCCACGTCCGTGCCGCGCACCACGGCCATGTGGTAGGCGAAGAGCTGGAGCGGGATCACCGCCAGGACGGGGCTCAGGACCTCCAGCGTGTCGGGCACCCAGAGGATGTCGTCCGCGTGATCGCCCATCGCCTCGTCACCGACCGTGGCGACCGCCAGGACGCGCGCGTCGCGGGCGCGGCCCTCCATCACGTTGCTGATCAGCTTCTCCTGCAGCGACGAGCGGGTGGCGATGGCCACGAGCGGCACCTCGGCGTCGAGCAGGGAGATGGGCCCGTGCTTCAGCTCACCGGCGGCGTAGCCCTCGGCGTGGACGTAGCTGACCTCCTTGAGCTTCAGCGCACCCTCCAGAGCGACCGGGTAGGTGACGCCGCGGCCCACGAACATGAAGCCCCGCGAGTTGACGTACCGGCGGGCCAGCTCCCTGGCGGGCTCCGCCAGGGCGATCGTCTCGCGCGCCTTGTCGGGCAGCTCGCGCAGCGCTGTCACGATCTCGCGTTCCTGCTCGGGTGCCAGCCGGTCGCGGATCTTGGCCACGGCAGCGGCGAGCATGATGAGCGTCGTGACCTGGGTGGCGAACGTCTTCGTGGCCACCACGGCGATCTCGGGGCCTGCCTGGAGGAACAGGACGGCTGCCGCTTCGCGGGTGATCGCGGAGCCGACCGTGTTCGTGACCGCGATGACCGGGCACCCTCGCTCGCGCGCCAAGCGGGTGGCAGCAAGCGTGTCGGCCGTCTCGCCCGACTGCGTGACGGCGATGACCAGGGTCTTCTCGTCGAGTGGCGGCGGGCTGTAGCGGAACTCCGAGCCGATGTTCCAGCGCGCGGGGAGGCCCGTCCATCCCTGGAAGACGTAGGCTGCCACGGCAGCCGCGTAGTTCGCGCTGCCGCAGGCGACGAACTCGACGCGCTCCGCCCGCTGGATGGCCTCGACCACAGGCTCCAGCTCGTCGAGCCTGATGGCACCGTCGTGCACGCGCCCGGCGATGGAGGCACGGATGGCCTCAGGCTGCTCGTGCATCTCCTTGAGCATGAAGTGCTCGAAGCCACCCTTCTCGGCCGCTTCGACCGACCAGTCCACCTCGTGCACCAGACGCTCGCGGGGGGAGCCATCCACGCCGGTCACGGTCACGGTGTCCGCGTCGAGGTCGGCCACGTCGCCTTCCTCGAGGAAGATGACCCGGCGCGTGTGCGCCAGCACAGCCGACACGTCCGAGGCGAGGAAATTCTCGCCCTCGCCGATGCCGACGATGAGGGGAGTGTTGAGGCGTGCTCCCACGAGTCGGCCGGGCTCGGCCCTGTGCATGATCGCGACGGCGTACGCACCCTGCGCCTGGCTGAGCGCGGCGCGCACCGCGTCCGCGATGTCACCCTCGTACGCCTCCTCGATGAGGTGCGCCAGTGCCTCCGTGTCGGTGTCGGACCCCAGCGCGTGGCCGCGCTCGCGGAGGCCGTCACGAAGCTCCTTGAAGTTCTCGATGATGCCGTTGTGGATGACCGTGATCTCACCGGTGCAGTCCACGTGCGGGTGCGCGTTGAGGTCGTTGGGCCGGCCATGGGTCGCCCAGCGCGTGTGCGCCAGGCCCACCGCGGCCGAGGGCGTGACGTCGAGCAACGCGGTCCGCAGGTTGGACAGCTTCCCGGCGCGCTTCTCCACGAAGAGGTCGCCAGCGGGAGTGACCAGCGCGATGCCCGCCGAGTCATAGCCGCGGTACTCGAGACGAGCCAGGCCCTCGAGCAGGATGGGCGCGGCCTCACGGGGCCCGATGTAACCGACGATCCCGCACATGGGCCGCTCGTTGCCTCCTATAGGGACCACGCCGCGTGGCGCGGCGGCCTAGTCTAGCCGCTCGCGGTCCAGCCTCTGGCTGGCGAGCTCGGAGAGAGCGTCCGCCAGCGCCACGATGCGCGTCGCGTCCTCGCCTTCGATCATGATCCGAAGCGCCGCCTCCGTGCCCGACGGCCGGACGACCACTCGCCCGCGACCAGCCAGCTCCGAGCGGGCGTCGCGGACGGCGGCCGACAGTAGCCGGTCGGCCTCCCATCCCTCCTTGTGACGAACGGGGATGGTGCGTTGCTCCTGGGGGAACAGCGGCACGCGCGAACAGAGCTGCGAGAGCGGCTTGCCGGTGCGCGCGAGGATGGAGAGCACCTCGAGGGCGGTGACGATGCCGTCGCCGCTTGCGGTGTGTTCCATGACGATGATGTGGCCGCTCTTCTCGCCGCCCAGCCCGGCCCCGGAGACCGTCATGGCGTCGGAGATGTGCTTGTCACCGACCGGGGTCCGTACGACACGCCCGCCGGCGGCCTCGATGGCCGCCACGAGCCCGCCGTTCGAGAGGACGCTCACCACGACGGTCGCCTCGGCCAGCGCGCCGCGCTCGATCCGATCGAGGGCGATGAGACCGATGAGCTGGTCGCCGTCGACGATCCCGCCGGACTCATCGATGGCCACGCAGCGGTCGGCGTCCCCGTCAAGGCAGAAGCCGACGTCCGCCGGCCCGCCGGCCACGATGGCCGCCAGTGCCTGGGGAGCCGTGGCCCCGCAGCCCAGGTTGATGTTCGTGCCGTCGGGCGCGTCGAAATGGACATCGACCGATGCCGAAGCGACCTGGATGATCGGCGGCGCGACCGCGCCTCCGGAACCGTTGGCGCAGTCCAGTGCCACCCGCAGCGAGCTGGGGGCGCGCCTGGCGAGCCCGAGCCGGTCCTCCAGGTAGCGATCGAGCAGTCCGTGGGCATCCACCTCGCGGCCGACACCGCTGTTGCCCGGGCTGGCCAGCTCCTCCGAACGCCAGATGAGCGCCTCCAGCTCGTCCTCCAGCCGATCGTCCAGCTTGCGGCCCCTGGCATCGAGCACCTTCAGGCCGTTGTCGTCGGCGGGGTTGTGAGAGGCGGAGACCATCACGCCCGCCCCGAACGGCCCGTGACCGGCCACGAACGCGAGGGCGGGCGTGGGACAGATGCCCAGCCGATGGACGTCCGCTCCGACCGACGTGCCACCCGCGACCAGGGCGGCTACCAGCATGTCCCCCGAACGGCGCGTGTCCTGCCCCACGATGAGCGGCTGTGACCCTCCCAGGAGCTCGGCCGCCGTGGCACGACCCAGCGCGTAGGCCAGCGGGGGTCGCAGGTCCACGTTGGCGGTCCCGCGGATGCCGTCGGTGCCGAAGAGTCGGGGCATCAGGGCGAGGGCGAGGGGCTATCCGTCGGCAGTGGCAGTGACGGCTCCTGGGGCAGCGCCACGATGTCGACGATGATCGTCTCCGGCGCGACGGCCCCCACCTCGACGCCGGCGGGCGCGTCCACGCGCACGGCGAGCTCGCGACGCCCGGGTCCCAGGCCCGTCACGTCGACGAGTGCTCCGACCTCGCTCGCATCGATCGCATCGAGCACCGGAACGGTGCCCGCGAGCTTCACCAGCACCGATGGCGTCGACAGCGCGTAGGTCAGGTCGGGACGCGCCCCGACGAGCGTCAGTCCCGTCTCGTAGGTGCGCGAACCGGGTGCCGGCACGATCTCGAGCGTGATCTTCACCGACTCCGACCCGTTCACCGTCACCTCCGGGGGAGGCGCGAGCTCGACCGCGAGCTCGATGGTGCCGGTGCGTCCGCCGAGCTCGATCGGTGCCGTGGGGACGGACGAGAGTTGCTCCACCGCGGGCGCTTCGCCGCTCACCACTACGGTCAGCGGCTCCACGGTCACGTGTCCCAGCTGGTAGCCCTGGTCGATCTCGCCGGACAGCTGCGGTGCGACGGGCAGGGTGGCCGTCGAGATCTGCCGCGCGACCTCGATCCGGACGCGGACCCGCGGTGGCGTGACGTCGACGCCGGTCACCAGCGTGCCCGCTCCGTCCAGCGGCACCACATCCACTTCCTGGTCGACGTTGAGGGCGCTGGCGTCGACGGCCACTCGCGCCGTAGCGGTGGTCACGCTCGCGATGCGCGTGCTGGCACCCCGGAGGGCCACGGTCGGTGGATCGGCCTGGGCCGGTCCCACGTCGAGTCCCTCGGGGATCTGCCCACTGTCGACCCTGACCGTCAGCTCGCGCGTGACCACGGGATCGACCTGCACGTCGACGGTCTTGGGCCCGTAGTCCGTGATCTGCACCCCGTCGTCGACCGATTCCAGCTGCACCGGCACCGAGACCGGCTCGCCGCCCACCTCGGGTCGGACCCCCGAGAGGTCGACGAAGGCGCGGAACGATCCGCTCGTGAGCCGGCTGGCCACGTCGATCGGGGCGCGGTACTCGATGCGGGTGACGGGCCGCAGAGCGGTGAGCACGGCCGCATCGCGGGGCGGATTGATGATCTCGATGGGTACCTGGGGCGACCATGTCCGGGTCGTCTCGGACAGGACCACGCCCCCATAGAGGACGGTCGCGAGCACCGCCGCCCCCAGCTTCAGCGGCCAGTTGCGCAGGAGGAAGTCCGCGACGTTCCTCACTCGGCCCGACCCTGCGGGCCGCTCACCACCGATTTGGCGGCAGCGGACCTCGAAGCGCTCGCACCACCCGACCCGCCAGCCGCCGTCGGCCCCTCCCGGCCAGCGCGGGCCACCGTCGCCCGGCGCGAGCGCGCGCGACGCAGGCGGGATCCCCGGTCCCAGGACGTCCGGCCGGCCGCGGCGAGGCTGATGGCAGCCCGGCCGGCGGTGTCGACCGGGCGCAACAGCGCCTCGAGGGCAGCGCGGAGGCGCTCCTCATCGAGGTCACGCAGGATGCGTCCCCGTTCCACCAGGCTGACGGCGCCCGACTCCTCGCTCACCACGATCGCCACCGCGTCCGTCTGCTCGGTGATCCCGAGAGCCGCGCGGTGGCGGGTGCCGAAGCGCTCCCGGTGCACGGACGTCTCCGACAACGGCAGCACCACCCCGGCGGCGATGACGCGGTCGCCGCGCACGATGACGGCGCCATCGTGCAGCGCGGCATGGGGCGTGAAGATCGAATGGAGCAGTTCCGCCGAGAGGTCGGCATGAAGCATCACGCCGGTCTCCGCGGCGTCCTGTAGCCCGGTCTCACGCTCGACCACGATGAGCGCACCGATGCGCTCCGGCGAGAGGGCGGTCGCCGTCTGTGCCAGGATCGTTGCCACGCGCTGTGCGTCGCGCTGGCTGGCCGGCGCATAGAGCCAGGAGAGCGATCCCACGCGCCCGATCCGCTCCAGCGCCCGGCGCAGCTCGGGCTGGAAGATGACGACGAGCGCCAGGAGCCCGACCACCGCTCCCGTCTGGAGGATCCCCGAGAGGAGTCGCAGATCGAGCGCCTGCGCGAAGACGTAGACGACGTAGAGCAGGATGGCCCCGACGACCAGCCGGACCGCGCGCGTGCCCTGGATGAGGCTGAAGAGCCCATAGATGAGGAGGGAGGTCAGGGCGATGTCGAGGAGCGCGATGGGCCAGTCGACAGAGCCCCCGACCAGGCCGCGCAGCTGGTCGATCACGGGCCGATCGTAGCACGCGAGCCGCTGCGCACCCGGCGGTCCGGCGCGCGCTCAGAAGGTCGCGCTAGGGGCCATCTCGGCGCTCGTGTGCGGCTCGCAGAGAGCGGCCAGACGCGGGTCCAGGTGGCGATACTCGGCACCCACCGCCTGCAGCGACCGCCGCGCATCCTCGTCCTGGTCCAGGGTCAGCAGTCGGTCCAGGAGGGCGACTCGCTCCACGGCGCGATCGGTCCAGCCACGACCCATGTAGCAGCGGACCATCTGCAGGTGGATGGCGACGGAGCCCGGCGCCACGGCCAATCCCCGCTGGCACGCATCGAGTGCAGCGTCGCGCTCGCCACGCGCCGCATAGCCGACCGAGGCTTCGACCAGCAGCCGTGCCGCCTCCGCGGCATCGTCCCGGTCGATGGCCGCCTCGGACTCAGCGAGGCGCAGCTCCGGACCCTGGGCACCGGTCGCCGAGAGGTCGGCGGTCAGCGTCTGATCGAGAGCAGGCTCGACCTCCGACGGATGCGCCTCCGGCATGGCAGCGGGGGTGCCACACCGACCCGCCTCGTCCCTGGCCGCCTGCGCCTCGGGCTCTCGGCCCAGGGCTGTCAGGGCCCGTGCGCGGCCCTCGTGGGCTCGAGCGTCCGCCGGAGCCCGGCCCACGGCGCGATCGTATGCCGCGAGCGCTTCCTCGGCGCGGCCCATGTCCAGCAGCACCGAGCCGAGGCTCAGATGCGGCGGGAGGCGATGGTCCACCAGGGCGACAGCCTCCTGGTAGTGGCCCACGGCGTCGCCGCCGCGTCCCTCGAGGACCGCCACATGGCCCTGCTTGAGGGACTTCTTGTACCGCTCCACGACCCGGTCGACCACGCCGCCACTCTAGTCCGGGGGCCAGCGGCCGGCAGTGACCCGAAGGTACGGACCCCCGCGGCCGGCGGGAGCTTGGCGCCGTACGACGCGTGGCCTAGCGCTTGGTGTACTGCGGCGCCTTGCGAGCTCGCTTCAGCCCGTACTTCTTGCGCTCCTTCATGCGCGGGTCGCGCGTCAGCAGGCCGGCGTGCCGCAATGGGACGCGTGCGGCGTCCGGATCGGACTGGAGCAGTGCCCGGGCCAGCCCGTGACGGATCGCTCCGGCCTGGCCCTGGTATCCGCCACCCTCCACCTTGACCAGGGCGTTGTAGCGACCCTCGGTCCCGGTGACGCGGAACGGCATCATGATCTCGCCCAGATCGGCGGCATTCCCGAAGTGCTCCTCGAGACTCCGGCCGTTCACCACGATCTCACCCTCGCCGGTGATGAGCCGGACCCGCGCGACGCTGGTCTTGCGCCGGCCGGTGCCATAGAAGAAGGCGCTCGATGTCATCGCATGGTCGCTCCCGGTGTCGGCAGCGGCTCGGGCCGCTGTGCTTCGTGCGGGTGATCCGAACCCGCGTAGACCTTGAGCTTGCGGAGCTGCTGGGCACCCAGGCGGGTGCGGGGCAGCATACCCTTCACGGCTCGGCGGACCACCTCTTCCGGGCGCCGCACGAGGAGATCGCCCAGGGTCTCCTCACGGAAGCCGCCGGGGTAGCCACTGTGGCGCGCGTAGACCTTGGTCTCGCGCTTGTCGCGGGTGACGCTCACCCGTGAGGCGTTCAGGACGATGACGTGGTCGCCGGTATCCATGTGGGTGGCGTAGCCGGGCTTGTGCTTCCCCGCGAGCACCCGCGCGATGCGCGACGCCAGCCGACCCAGGGTCTGGCCGTCGGCATCCACGACGAACCACCGATGCTCGATCTCGGTGATGCTGGGGCTATAGGTCTTGGTCGTCATCGTCGTCCGATCCCTGTCTCGTCCCTTCGCCGCTCTCGGTCGCGAACGATACCCGCCGCAGGCAGAGCCCGTGCGGAGGGGCGATCGCTCCGGAGAAGGCCCGTCGCGGTGAGCGCATGGCGATCACCAGGTCTTCCATGGTCGCTTCGCCGCGCCCGATACGCAGCAGAGCAGCCACGATGCTCCGTACCATCTGGCGCAGGAACGCATCTCCGAGCACGTCGATGGTGACCGTGCGACCGTTCCTGCGGACCCGCACCCCGCGAAGGCTGCGGATCGGTTGTCGATGTGTCGCCCCGAAGGCGCTGAAGTCATGCCGTCCGACCAGTAGCCGGCCTGCTGACGCCATCGCCTCCGTGTCGAGCCGATCCCGGATCCCCAGCGCGTATCGCTCGCGAAGGGGGCTCCGCGGCCCCGTCCATATCGTGTAGCGGTACTCTCGCCACCGCGCTGCCGAACGAGGGCGGAAGTCCGGAGCCACGCGCTCCAATGTCCCGAGTGCGATATCCCGAGGCAGCAGTGCGTCGAGAGCGCGCGACAGTCCCTCGCGGCCCAGGCGTCCGACGTAGGTGAAGGCGATCACCTGACCGGTGGCGTGGACCCCGGCATCGGTCCGGCCCGCCCCCAGGATCCTGACGGGGGCGCCACCCGTGATGCGGGCGAGCGTCGCTTCCAGTTCTCCCTGGACGGTCCGGCCGGCCGGCTGGACCTGGAACCCACCGAAGTCGGTCCCGTCGTATTCGACCCGCGCCCGGTAGCGCACGGGCCCACCCTCTCGGGCGGGTGATGGGGCCGTCCGGCGACGGGGCATCTCCCCGTGGGCCGGCGGTTCGAGCTCAGACGAGCTCGAGCTGCACCATCGGTGCTGCGTCACCGGCACGCTGACCGATCCGGACGAGACGGGTGTACCCCGACGTCCGGTCGCCGTACTTCGGCGCGATCTCGGCGATGAGCTTGTCGACGACGAGAGGCTCATCGGGAAGCTCCGCGATGATGCGTCGCCGCGACGTGAGCGAGCCCTCCTTGGCGAGCGTGATGATGCGCTCCACCTGCCCGCGGACCTCCTTGGCTTTCGCCTCCGTGGTCCGGATCTGCTCGTACCGCAGGACCGAGACGACGAGGTTGCGGTAGAGCGCTCGGCGGGGGGCGGTCTTGCGGCCGAGCTTGCGGCCGTCCACGCGGTGCGACATTCAGGACTCCTCGTCCTCGTCCTCGTCTTCCGCTCCCTCGGGGAAGGCACCGTCCTCGTAGGAGGCCCCCTCCTCCTCGGGCGGCAGGAAGCCGCGCATCCGCAGACGCTCCTTCATCTCGTCGAGCGATTTCTTGCCGAAGTTGCGCATGCGCAGCAGGTCGTCGTCCTGGAGCTGCAGCAGTTGCGCCACCTTGACGATGTTGTTGCGCTTGAGCGAGTTGTACGCCCGCATCGGCAGGTCCAGCTCCTCGATGGGCATATCGAGGAGGTTGGCGGGCAGGTTGGGAGATCCGCCCATCGAGCGGTCGAGCCCGGCCAGGGCCTTGCCCGTCGAGGTGAAGAGACTGAACTGCGCGACGAGGATCTCCGAGGCGCGCGAGAGGGCCTCATCGGGGGCCAGCGTGCCGTCCGTCTCGATCTCGATGATCAGCTTGTCGTAGTTGGTCATCTGCCCCACGCGCGTGTTCTCGACGTGGTAGTTGACCTTCCGAGCGGGCGTGAAGATGGCGTCGACCGGGATGACCCCGATGGGCAGCTGCTCCGAGCGTTCGGCGGCAAGGTAGCCCACGCCGCGTTCCACCGTCAGGTCCATCTCCACGGTCACGTCGTCCGAGTCGAGCGTCATCAGGTGCTGCTCGGGATTGACGATCTCGACGTCGGCCGTCTCCACGATGTCGGCCGCGGTCACGGCTCCCGCCCCCGACTTCACGAGCTTGAGCTGGACCGGGTGCGTCGACTCGCTCTTGAGTCGCAGCTTCTTGATGTTGAGGACCAGCTGCGTCACGTCCTCCTTGACGCCCGGCAGGCTGCTGAACTCGTGGTATACGTCGCGCACCTGGATGGACGTGACAGCCGCGCCCTCCAGCGACGAGAGCAGCACGCGCCGGAGCGCGTTGCCAAGGGTGGTCCCATAACCCGCGGGGAGCGGGCTGGCCTCGTACTTGCCGTAGGTCTCGAGCTCCTCGACGGGCTCGATCTGGGCATTCTCCAATTCGATCATCAGGCGGGCCTTACCTCGAGTAGTACTCGACCACCAGCTGCTCGTTGAGCTCGGCCGGCATCTGGTCGCGGGCGGGGAGGGACGTGATGCTGCCGCTCAGCTTGTCCGGATCGACGATGAGCCAGTCCGGGCGCTGAGCGCCACGCAGGGACTCCTTGATCTGCTTGAAGTACTCCGTCTTCCGGCTCGCGTCGCGGACCTCGATGCGGTCATCGACACGTAGCCGGTACGACGGGATGTCGGTGGCGCGCCCATTGACCGCGAAGTGGCCGTGGGCGACCAGCTGGCGCGCTTGGGCGCGGCTGCTCGCGAAACCCATGCGGAAGACGGCGTTGTCGAGCCGCGTCTCGAGCAGACGCAGCAGGTTCTCGCCGGTGACGCCGGGGCGCGACTCCGCGGTGTCGAAGTAGTGCCTGAACTGGCGCTCCAGCACGCCATACACGCGGCGCACCTTCTGCTTCTCACGCAGCTGGATGCCGAACTCCGACATCTTGCGTCGCCTGACGGCGTGCTGACCGGGCGGCGATGGGCGGCGCTCGAAGGGACACTTCTTGGTGTAGCACTTGGCGCCCTTCAGATAGAGCTTCATGCCCTCGCGACGACAGAGGCGCGAGACGGGACCGTGGTACCGAGCCATCAGGGGCTAGACCCGCCGCCGCTTGGGGGGGCGGCACCCGTTGTGCGGGACGGGCGTGACGTCCGTGATCGCGGTCACCTCGAGACCCGCCGCCTGGAGCGATCGGATGGCCTGCTCGCGGCCCGCGCCAGGGCCCTTGACGAAGACCTCCACCTGACGCATGCCATGCTCCATCGCCCGGCGGGCTGCCCCGTCAGCGCTCATCGCGGCCGCGTACGGCGTGCTCTTGCGCGATCCCTTGAACCCGGCCAGCCCCGCGCTGCCCCACGAGATGACCGCTCCCGACGTGTCGGTCAGGGTCACGAGCGTGTTGTTGAACGTGGCCTGGATATGGGCATGACCCACCGGCACGTTCTTCCGTTCCCGGCGCTTGGTCTTCGCGGCGCGCTTTCGTTCTGCCATCCTGCGGTCTGGTCCTCCGGATCAGTGGGTGATCGAGCTCGCGGGAGATGCCCTCCGGCGCTCTCCTGCCTACTTCTTGCGCCTGACGCCTACGGTCCGCTTGGGACCGCGCCGCAGGCGCGCGTTGGTCTTGGTGCGCTGCCCGCGAGCGGGCAGGTTACGGCGGTGACGCAGGCCGCGGTAGGAGCCGATCTCCTGGAGGCGCTTGATGTTCAGCGCGACCTCCCGACGCAGGTCTCCCTCGACCTTGTAGCGGCGGTCGATCAGGTCCCGCAGGCGGTTCACCTGCTCCTCGGTCAGGTCCCGGACCCGCGTGTCCGGGTTGACGTTGGCCTGGCCCAGGATGCGCTGGCTGGTGGGCAGGCCGATCCCATAGACGTACGTCAAGGCGACCTCGACGCGCTTCTCCCGGGGGATGTCGATGCCGGCGATGCGTGCCATCGCTCCTCCTAGCCCTGACGCTGCTTGTGCTTGGGGTTCGGGCAGATGACCATCACGGTCCCGTGGCGCCGGATGACCTTGCAGCGCTCACAGCGGACCTTGACCGACGCTCCGACCTTCACTTCGTCTCCGCTGTCTACTTCAGTCGATACGTGATACGGCCGCGGGAGAGGTCGTACGGCGACAACTCCACGCGGACCCTGTCGCCCGGGAGGATGCGGATGAAGTTCATCCGGAGCTTTCCGCTGATGTGGGCCAGGACGCGATGCTTGTTCTCCAATTCGATGGCGAACATGGCGTTGGGCAACGGCTCGATGACGGTGCCTTCCACCTCGATCGCATCCTTCTTTGCCACAGGCGGCGACGACCTCTATGATCCTGGATGGGTGACGGACGCGGGCCGGGCGGGCCGGCTGGCGCTGACACGCGGCGAGGTGGCCCCGGCACGCGAACGGGGAGTGTACCAGAGCTGAGCACCGGCGGGCAAGCGCCTCCGCGATCTCCGCCGCCCCGCACGCGCCGGGAGGTGTCGGCGGTCGATCAGGCGCTCAGCTTCTGGGCCACCGCGACCGGATGCTCGGTGAGGATGCGCGGCCCCTCGGCGGTCACCGCAATGGTGTTCTCCCAATGAGCAGCCAGGCTGCCATCGCGAGTCTCGACCGTCCAACCGTCACGGCGAACGCGGACCTCGTGGCTCCGCAGCGTGAACATCGGCTCGATGGCCAGGCACAGGCCGGGCTCGATCCGCCGGCCTCGCTGTCCGGTCCGGAAGTTCATCACCTGTGGCTCCTCGTGCATGGCGGTGCCGATGCCGTGACCCACGAACTGGCGCACCACGCCATAGCCGTGTGCCAGTGCGACGTCCTCGATGGCCGCGGAGATGTCGTCCAGATGGTTGCCAGGCTGCGCGGCCGCGATGCCCGCGTACATCGCGTCACGCGTGACCGCTACAAGGCGTGTCACCTGTGGCGCGACGTGGCCCACCGTCCAGGTACGGGCGGCATCACCGTGCCAACCATCCACCACCGCACCGGCGTCGATCGAGACGATCTGGCCTTCCGCGATGCGACGTCGGCCGGGGATGCCGTGGACGACCTCCTCGTCGATCGAGACGCACAGCGTGTGGCGGTACGGGCCGGCCGGACCCTGCACACCGACGAACGACGGCGTGGCTCCGGCGGAGCGGATCATCTCCTCTGCCAGCGCGTCGAGCTCCAGCGTCGTGACGCCGGGGCGGATCTCGCGCCCCACGCGGTCGAGGACCTCGGCCACGAGCCGACCGGCCAGCGCCATCCGCTCGATCTGGGCGTTGCTCTTCAGCGTCACGCGTCGTTCCGCCATCGCCTCAGCCCGCGGGCAGGACAGCCACGCCCCGGTCGTCGGGACGCCTGATGGCGTGCAGCAGCGCGGTCGTGACCTCCTCCACCGTCTGGTCGCCACGCACCGGCACCAGGACACCGCGCTCGGCGTAGTGGTCGACGACCTCGTTCATGGGCGGCAATTGCTCGGCCAACCGCGCCCGGATTGTGGCGGGTCGGTCGTCCGGCCTCTGATGGAGACGCGTGCCGTCGATATCACAGATGCCGGGGCGAAGGGGCCTTCGGTTGATGTCGTGGTACATGTGCTGCTCCGCGCCGCGGCAGATCCACCGTCCCGTGAGGCGGCTGGCCAGCTCGTCCGGCGCGACGTCGATGTAGAGGGCCGCTTCCACCCCCGCGCCTCGCCTCTTCAGCAGGGCGTCGAGCGCCAGCGCCTGCGGGACCGTGCGCGGGAAGCCGTCAAGGATGGCGCCGGCGCGCGCATCGGGCTGGTCGAGCCGCTCGGCGATCATCCTCACCGTCACGCTGTCGGGTACGAGGGCTCCGCGGTCCATGTAGCGCCGCGCAGCTCGACCGAGGGGCGTACCCGACTCCAGGGCGGCACGGAAGAGATCGCCCGACGACACCTGCGGGATGCCGAGCTCGGTGGCCAGGCGCTGCGCCTGCGTCCCCTTCCCGGCACCCGGACCGCCCACCATCACGAAGAAGCGGGGCATGGTCGGCGGGGTGATCACGGCTGCGCTCGTCGGCCGCACACCGTTCCCGGTGCGGCCTCGGGTCACCGGATGAACCCCTCGTAGTTGCGCATCATCAGCTGCGCCTCGATCTGCTTCATCGTCTCCACCACGACCGAGACCACGATCAGCAGCGCCGTGCCGCCCAGCGCGAAATTGGCCACCACGCTCCCGCGGAAGACCGACTCGATGACCACCGGCGACACCGCGACGAGGCCCAGGAACAGGGCGCCGGCGATGCTGATCCGGAAGACCACCCGAGCCAGGTAGTCGCGCGTGGGCGAGCCGGGTCGGATGCCGGGGATGAAGCCACCGTTCTTGCGCAGCTGGTCGGCTGTCTCGTCCGGTTTGAAGGTGAACGCCGTGTAGAAGTACGTGAAGCCCACCGTGAGCAGGAAGTAGCCCGCGATGTAGATGGGCCCTCGCGGGTCGAGGGCCTGGGTGATGCCGGTGGCGATGTCGCCGACGACACCGATCGAGCCGGCGAAGTAGCTGGCGATCTGGAACGGGAAGGCGAGGATGCTGATGGCGAAGATGATGGGGATGACGCCGGCCTGGTTGACCCGCAGGGGCAGGAACGTCGCGCCACCCTGGTACATGCGCCGTCCCCGGACGCGGCTTGCGTACTGGATGGGGATGCGGCGCTGCCCCTCCTGGATGTAGACGATGACCGCCACGGCGACCACCGCCAGGATGGCGAAGAGGACGCCCTGCGCGATATCCGGGCTCGTGGCGAACTGGCTGAGCCCCTGGGGCAACCCGGCGACGATGCCGGCGAAGATGATGAAGCTGATGCCGTTGCCGATGCCACGCTCGGTGATGAGCTCACCCAGCCACATCACGAGGACCGCCCCTCCCGCGAGCGTGAACATCTGGATGAGCGTCTCGAAGCGCGCCAGATCGAAGTTCGTGATGATCTGCTGTTGCGAGAGGATGGCCAGCGTGCCATATGACTGGAGGAAGGCGAGCGGGACCGTCAGGTAGCGCGTGTACTGGTTGATCCGGTTGCGGCCGTACTCACCTTCGCGCGACAGCTGCTGCAGTCGGGGCACGACGCCCGACATGAGCTGCATGATGATCGAAGCGTTGATGTACGGGGTCATGGCCAGCGCGACGATCGACAGGTCGGCGAGGCCGCCGCCCGAGAACAGGTTGATGAGCTGGAGGAAGGGCTGTGTGCCCAGGAAGCTCTGCAGCTGCCCGCGGTCGACGCCGGGCACCGGCACATGGCCGAGCGCCCGGTAGAGGATGAGCATCCCCGCCACGAACAGGATGCGCCGCCGGATGTCCGGCGTCCGGATCGCGTTGACCAGCGCGTCGAACACGCTACTCGCTCGCTGACTCGGCCGATGCTCGGCGCGTGCGCCGCCCGGGTGGGGTCGCGGTCTCGGTCGTCTCGGCGGCAGGGGCCATCGCGTCGGGCGCGGCCGTGCTCGCGGCCGGGCCCCGCCCTGCCGTATCGGCAGCGTCGCCGTCCGGCACGGGTGAGTCGACCACCGCGGGGTCCGGCGCGAGGAGCTGGACGAAGCCGCCCGCGTCCTCGATCTTGGTGCGCGCGCTGCGGGTGAAGGCGTCGGCGGCCACGAAGAGCTTCTCCGTCACATCACCGGTGCCCAGGATCTTCACCGGGCGACGGTCGGAACCCACCAGCCCGGCACGACGCAGGACCTCCGTGTTGACCGTCACGGGGGCGTTCATACCGCCGGCCGGCTCGCCTGCAGGGGCCTCCGCCTCGACGCCGAACCGGCCAGCCGACGCATAGGCCGAGATCCGGCCGACGTTGACGACCTGGTACTCCACCCGGTCGCGCCGCTTGAACCCGCGCAGCTTGGGCACCCGGATGTGGATCGGCGTCTGGCCACCCTCGAACCATGCGGGGATCGATGCGCCGGCGCGTGCCTTCTGGCCCTTCGTGCCCCGGCCGGCGGTCTTTCCCTTACCAGCCGAGATGCCACGGCCCACGCGCGTCCGATCCTTGCGCGAACCGGGCGCGGGCCTGAGCTCGTGGAGCTTCACGATCCGTTCTCCTGACTTTCCCGGGTGCTGCGGACCCGTCGTCGCGATGACCCCTCACCGCCGGCAGCGACCTCCTCGGTCGTCAGCAGATAGGCGACGGCGCGGACCATACCGCGTGTCGCCTCGTTGTCGACGATCTCGACGGTCTGGCCGATCCGGTGCAGGCCGAGTGCCCGGACCGTGCCGCGCGCCTCCCGGGTCGTGCTCACCGTGCTCTTGCGGAGCGTGACGCGCAGCTTACCGGCCATCGGCGCTCACCTCGCCGGCCACGGTCGCGGCCGATTGTCCGGCGATCGTGCTGCGCAACGGGCGGCCGCGACGCGCAGAGAGCTCGTCCGCGCTGTGCATGTTGCGCAGTGCCTCGAGCGTCGCCCGCACGACGTTGACCGGATTGTTGGAGCCCAGCGACTTGGAGAGGATGTCGCGCACGCCGGCCGCCTCGACGACGGCGCGCACAGAGCCGCCGGCGATGACGCCGGTGCCCTGTGACGCCGGCTTCAGCAGCACCGTACTGGCACCGAACTGCTGTCGCACCTCGTGCGGCACCGTCGTCCCCACGAGCGGGACGCGGATGAGGTTCTTCTTGGCGTCCTCGACTCCTTTGCGGATGGCCTCGGGGACCTCGCCGGCCTTGCCCAGTCCAGCACCCACGTGTCCCTTGCCGTCGCCGACGACGACCACCGCGCTGAAGCTGAAGCGGCGGCCGCCCTTGACCACCTTGGCGACCCGATTGATCTGGACCACGCGCTCCTCGAGCGTCAGCTTGGCGGGGTCGATCCGTGCCATGCGGCTCCTCTCGTCCTCTAGAAGTCCAGGCCGGATCCCCGCGCACCCTCGGCGAGGGCCCGGATCCGTCCGTGATAGCGAAAACCCGCTCGGTCGAACACCACCCGGGTCACGCCCGCCGCCCGTGCGCGCTCACCCAGGAGGGCGCCGACCCGACGAGCGCGCTCGCTCTTGGTCCCCTCGCCGGAGCGCAACTCGCGCTCCAGCGACGATGCGCTGGCGAGCGTCCGGCCGGCCGTATCGTCGATGACCTGGGCGTAGATCTGGTCGATGCTACGGAACACGGCGAGACGCGGGCGTGAGGGAGATCCCTCCACCGCGAGGCGGATCCGAACGTGGCGCTTGCGGCGGGTGGCGGTCCGCGTGGTTGCCGTGGCCATGTGTGCTCCTCCGATCGTCCGGAGCCGCGATGACGCGGCGCCGGTCAGCGGGCTGACGCGATGGGTCCGTCGATGTGCCGGCCCGGCCCTGCCCCGATCACTTCTTGCCGCCGATCTTGCCGGCCTTGCCCTGCTTGCGGCGGATGCTCTCGCCCGCGTAGCGGACGCCCTTGCCCTTGTACGGCTCGGGCTTGCGTGTCGCGCGAACCCGCGCGGCCACGTGGCCGACGAGCTCCTTGTCGATCCCGGTGACCGCGAGGCGGGTGGGCGTCTCCACCTCGAACGCGATACCGGCGGGCGGTTCGATCTCCACCGGGTGGCTGTAACCCAGGTTGAGCTGCAGCTTGCGGCCGACGAGCTGCGCACGATACCCCACGCCGGTGATCTCGAGGCCCTTGCGGTAGCCGTCGGTGACGCCGATCACCATGTTGGCGACGAGGGTGCGCGTCAAGCCATGCAGCGCCCTGGACCTCTTCAGGTCGTCCGGCCGCTCGATGCGCAGCGTCCCGTCCTCGCGGACGACCCGCATCTCGGGCACCAGCTCGCGTGAGAGCTCTCCGCGCGGGCCCGTGACCGTGATCCGCTCACCCTCGAGGGTCACGTCGACCCCTTGGGGGATGGTGATGGCCAGCCGTCCGATGCGTGACACAGCGCGCCTACCAGACCATGGCCAGGACTTCGCCCCCCAGCTGGCCCTTGCGGGCCTGGCTGCCGGTCATGATGCCCTGGCTGGTGCTGACGATGACGATGCCCAGGCCCCCCAGCACCCTGGGGATGTCCGCCTTGGACGCGTAGACCCGAAGACCGGGCTTGCTGACCCGCTTGAGTCCGCTGACCACCGGCACCTTGCCCACGTACTTGAGCTTGATGCGCAGGACGGCCCGCGTCCCGTCCTGGGCCTCGCCGAAGTCCTCGATGAAGCCCTCGTCGCGCAGGATGCGCGCGATGGCCACCTTGGTGCGGGAGGACGGCAGGACGACCTCCTCGTGACGCGCCCGTGTGGCGTTCCTGATGCGGGTGAGCATGTCGGCGATGGGGTCGGAGACGTTCATGCGATCACCAGCTCGACTTGGTCACCCCCGGCAGCTCGCCCAGCAGGGCGCGCTCCCGGAAGCAGATGCGGCACATCGCGAACCGACGCATGTAGCCGCGCGCGCGCCCACAGACAGTGCAGCGGGTGTAGGTGCGCACGCCGAAGCGCGAGCCACGCTTCTGTTTGGCGATGAGGGACTTCTTGGCCATCCGATCCTTCCTCCTGTGCGCCGCTCAGCCGGCGAAGGGCATGCCGAGGAGCGCGAGCAGGCGCTTGGACTCCTCGTCGGTCTTCGCCGTCGTCACGATGCTCACCTCGAGCCCGCGCAGGCGGTCCACCTTGTCGTAATCGATCTCCGGGAAGGCGAGCTGCTCACGCAGCCCGAGCGAATAGTTGCCGCGGCCATCGAATGACCGCGATGGCACGCCACGGAAGTCGCGGATACGCGGCAGGGCGAGACGCGTGAGCCGCTCCAGGAAGTCCCACATCCGCTCCCCGCGGAGGGTCACCTTGAGGCCGATGGCGTTGCCGGTCCGAAGCCGGAACTGGGCGATGGATCGCTTGGCGCGCGTGACGATGGGCTTCTGGCCCGTGATGGTGGTCAGGTCGCCCATCGCGGCATCGAGCGCCTTGGCGTTCTGGAGCGCCTCACCCAGGCCGATGTTGACGATGATCTTGGTCAGCCGCGGGACCTGCATCGGGTTGGCGTATCCGAACTCCTTCTGGAGCGCGGGTACCACCTCCGAGGTGTAGCGGTCACGAAGCTCGCTCACGACTTGCCTTTCTCGAGACGGGCGAGCGCCTCGCCGCAATGCTTGCACACACGAACGCTGCGACCGTCCGCGGCCTGATCGTGTCGGACCCGCGTGGGAGCGTGGCACGAGGGGCAGACGATCATGACGTTGCTGACGTGGAGCGGCCGCGCGATCTCCAGGATGCCGCCCTGCTGGATGCGCGGCTGGCGCTCCGTGCGCCCCTGCCTGGGCCGCGGCTTGGTATGCCGCTTGGCGATGTTGAGGCCGTCGACCACGAGCCGGTCGGGGTTCTCCATGCGTTCCACGGTGCCCCGCTTGCCGGCGTCCTTGCCGGTCAGGATGAGCACTTCGTCGCCGCGTCGGATATCCGCGACCCGCGTCTGGCGGGGCTGGGGGACGGCACGGGCCATCACAGCACCTCCGGCGCGAGCGACACGATCTTCATGTAGTTCCGTTCGCGCAGCTCGCGCGCAACGGGCCCGAAGATACGGGTACCCCGCGGGTTGCCCTGGTTGTTGATGAGCACGGCTGCGTTCTCGTCGAAGCGGATGTAGCTGCCGTCGGGACGGCCGAACTCCTTGTTCGTGCGGACCACCACGGCACGCACCACGTCGCCCTTCTTGACCGCCGCGTTGGGGATGGCCTGCTTGACGCTGGCGACGATGACGTCACCGACGCCAGCGGTGGTCTTCTGCGATCGCCCCAGGATACGGATGCACTGGATGGTCCGCGCCCCCGTGTTGTCCGCCACCCGGAGACGGCTGTTCGACTGGATCATGCCCGAGGCTCCGCCGGCGGCGAGTCGGCGTCTTCAGTGGTCTCGACCCCTTCCGAACGACCCGGGTGAGCGGCCATGTGGATGGCCTCCGACGTGGCCGGCTCCTCGGCGGCGATGGGCTCCGTGGCGCCCTCGCCGGCACGTTGGACGATCTCCACTAGGCGCCAGCGCTTGGTGGCGCTCAGCGGCCGCGACTCCTCGATGCGCACGGTGTCGCCCATGTGCGCCTCGTTGCCCTCATCGTGGGCCTTGAACTTGGTGGACAGGCGGATGACGCGCTTGTAGAGCGGATGGCGCGACAGGCGCTCGACCGAGACCACGATCGTCTTGTCCATCTTGTCCGACACCACGCGCCCGACCTGCCGCTTGCGCCGGGTGCGCGCCCCGGCCTGCATGGCGCTCACCGCTTCCCTCCGGCCCCTGCGTGAGCACCGCTCACCGCCGTCACGTCCGCGCGCCGGCGCTCGGTCTGCACGGTCAGCAGCCGAGCGATGCTGCGGCGCGTGGCCGGGATCTGGTTGTGGTCGGTCAGCTGGCGCGTGGCCAGCTGGAAGCGCAGGTCGTAGAGATGCCGCCGCGCGACCGTGAGCTGCTCGTTCAGCTCATCGTCGGTCAACGACCGGACCTTAGCGATGTCCATCGCCCGCTCCTTCGCGCACCACGAACCTGACGTCCACGGGCAGCTTGTGACTGGCCAGGCGCATCGCCTCGGCCGCCTCGGCCTCGGGCACACCGGCCATCTCGAAGAGGATGCGACCGGGTCGGACGACAGCGACCCAGTGGTCGGGCGCCCCCTTTCCCGAGCCCATGCGGACCTCGGCCGGCTTCTTGGTGACCGGCTTGTCGGGGAAGATCCGGATCCAGATCTTGCCGCCGCGCTTGACGTGGCGGGTCATGGCGCGCCGCGCGGACTCGATCTGACGGCTGGTGATCCATGCCGGCTCCTCGGTCATCATGCCGAAGTCGCCGAACGCGATGGAGCTGCCGCCCTTGGCCATGCCGCTCATGCGGCCGCGCATCACCTTGCGGTGCTTGACCCGACGGGGCATCAGCATGGCTACGCCCCCACCGGGGTAAGGGTCGCCGCCTGGTCCCGCGGGATCTGGCGCTCGGCGATGACGTCACCGCGGTAGATCCAGACCTTGACACCGATCCGCCCGTAGGTCGTGTGGGCATGCACCTGGCCGTAGCTGATGTCAGCGCGCAGCGTGCCCACCGGGATGCGCCCCTCCTTGTCCCATTCGCGGCGCGCCATCTCCGAGCCACCCAAGCGACCGGAGACCTGGATCCGGACGCCCTTGGCACCGGCCTTCATGGTCCGCTGCACGGACTGCTTGATGGCCTTTCGGAACGCGATGCGCCGGGCGAGCTGCTGCGCGATGTTCGTGGCGACGAGCACCGCGTCCAGCTCGGGCTGGCGGATCTCCTTGATCTCCAGCTTGACCTTGCGCGTGGTGAGCCGGCCGATCTGCTGGCGCAGCGCCTCGACGTTGGCGCCGCCCTTGCCGATGACGATGCCCGGCTTGGCGGTGTGGACGGTGACCGTCACGTGGTTGATGCCGCGCTCGATCTCGACTTGGCTGACGCTCGCGTTGGCGAGGCGCCGGGTGACGAGACGGCGGATGGTCATGTCCTCCTTCAGCAGGCTCGTGTAGTCGCGGTCGGCGTACCACTTGGCGTTCCAGGTCCGCGAGACGCCGAGGCGGAACCCGTACGGGTGGACCTTGCGGCCCATCAGCGCACCTCCCGGTCCTCGACGACCACGGTGACGTGGGTCATCGGCTTGTGGATGGCGAAGGCGCGCCCTTGGGCGCGCTCCCTGTAGCGCTTCATCGTCGGTCCTTCATCAGCGGTCGCCTGCACGACCACCAGGTCGTCGACGGACAGGTCGTGGTTGTTCTCGGCGTTGGCGGCCGCACTCTTGAGCACCTTGGCCACCTCCTTCGCGGCTCCCTGGGGCATGAACCGGAGCATGGACGCGGCCTCCGAGACCGGCTTGCCCACGATGGCCTGCGTCACCAGGCGCGTCTTGCGGGTGGAGCGGCGCACGTACTTGGCGGTGGCGGAGACTCGCACGACGGCTCCTACTTCAGGGCCATCGATCGCTCGGTGTGCTTGCCATGCCCGCGGAAGGTGCGGGTGGGCGCGAACTCACCGAGCCGATGACCGACCATGTTCTCGGTCACGTAGACCGGGATGTGCTTCTTGCCGTTGTAGACGGCCACCGTGTGGCCGATGAAATCGGGGAAGATCACGCTGGCGCGCGACCAGGTCTTCAGCACCTTCTTCTCGTTGCGACGATTCATCGTCTGGATGCGACCCATGAGCCGCTCCTCGACGAACGGCCCCTTCTTGAGCGATCGAGACATCGCGGGCCTCCTAGCTCTTCCGGTGGCGGGATCGCACGATGACCCTCCCGCTCGTCTTGTTGCGCCGGGTGCGATGGCCCATGGCCGACTGACCCCACGGCGTCTTGGGCGGCATGCCGGTGGGCGACTTGCCTTCGCCTCCGCCGTGCGGATGATCGCGCGGGTTCATGACCACTCCGCGCACCTCGGGCCGCCGGCCCAGGTGCCGTGAGCGACCCGCCTTGCCCATGCTCTGGTTCTCATGATCGAGGTTGCCCACCTGGCCCACGGTCGCCATGCAGCGCATGGGGATGCGGCGCACCTCACCGGATGGCAACCGGACCTGTGCGGCGTCGCCCTCCTTGGCCAGCAGCTGTGCCGACGCTCCGGCCGAGCGGACGATCTGGCCGCCCTTGCCGGGCACCAGCTCGATGTTGTGCAGCTGCGTGCCGAGCGGGATGCGCGACAGCGGCAGCGCATTGCCGACGCGCGCATCCACGTTCGTGCCCGCGATCACCACGTCGCCGACGCGCAGTCCGTTGGGCACGAGGATGTAACGCTTCTCGCCGTCGCGGTAGTGGAGGAGCCCGATGCGCGCGGACCGATTGGGGTCGTACTCGATGGTCGCCAGCCGCGCCGGGACATCCCACTTGTCGCGACGGAAGTCGATCCGGCGGTAGGTCCGCTTGTGGCCACCGCCCCGATGACGAACGGTCATGCGGCCCTGGCCGTTCCGGCCCGCGTGGCTCTTCAGCGGCTCGAGCAGCGGCTTGTGGGGCGTGTCGGTGGTGACCTCCTCGAAGGTCGAGCGCGTCATGAAACGCCGGCCGGGCGAGGTCGCCTTGTAGCTTCGCAGCGGCATCAGCTAGACCCTCGAAGAATTCGATCTTGTCATCCGGCCCGACCGTCACGACCGCCTTCTTCCATGGCGAGGTCCAGCCGCGCTGGCGCCCCCGTTTCCGATTGCGGCTCTTCTCCTTGGCCTTCGTCGTCAGGACGTTGACGTCAAGGACCGTGACGTTGAACAGGTCCTGGACGGCGTCCTTGATCTGGAGCTTGTTCGCGTCATCATGGACGGCGAACGTGTACTTGTGACGCTGCGTCTGGTCCATCGACTTCTCGCTGATGACCGGCCGGATGATGACCTGCGCTGCCTGGAGCGTCATGCGTACACCTCCGCCATCGTGGGCAGCGAGAGCTGCGAGATGAGCAGGATGTCCGCCTTCAACACGTCGACCACGTTGAGCGAGTCGGCGCGGATGACATGGACCCCGCGCAGGTTCCGGGCCGAGAGCTCCAGGCGCTCGTCCTTGCCGTCGGCCACCACGAGGACGCGACCCGAGGCTTCCAGGGCGGCCAGATATCCGACGAGGTCTCGCGTCCGGATGGCATCCATGGCCAGATCCTCGACCACCTTGACAGCGCCGTCGTCGAACTTGGAGGTGAGCGCCCCAGGAGCGCCGCGGCACGCTTCATGCGCTTCGGCAGCCGCTGGGCGTAGCTCCTTGGATGGGGCCCGAACACGACGCCGCCGCCGGCGTAGTGCGGCGCACTCCGCGAGCCCTGGCGGGCACGGCCGGTGCCCTTCTGGCGGTACGGCTTGTGGCCGCCACCGGCCACCTGACCGCGCGTCTTGGTGGACGCGGTGCCGGTCCGCCGGGCGGCCAGCTGCGCCGTGACGGCCTGATGGATGACCGCCTGTTCACCGGAGCCGCGAAGAGCGCCTCCGGGAGCCTCCACCGTACCGGCCTGGGTGCCGGTCTTCGTGAAGAGCGTCGTGGTGGGCATGAACGCTACGCCTTCCGGACCATGACGAGCGAGTTCCTGTGGCCGGGCACCGGTCCCCTGACGAGCAGCAGGTTCCGCTCCTTGTCGGCCCGCACGATGGTCGCCTTCTTCACCGTCACGCGGTCGCCGCCCATCCGTCCCGCCATCGGCGTGCCCTTGAAGACCTTGCCGGGGCTCGTGCCGCCAGATGGAACCCGGTGCGCGGTGCGAGTCGGAGCCGTGGGTCTCCGGGCCGCGACGGAAGTTGTGGCGCTTGATCGTGCCGGCGAAGCCCTTGCCCTTGCTCACGCCGGTGACATCGACGGTCTCGCCGGCGGAGAAGAGACCGACATCGAGCGTCTGGCCCACCTCGTACGCCGACGCGTCGTCCAGGCGGAACTCGCGCGTGTCGCGCACCCGCGGCAAGCCCTTCAGCTGGCCCAGACGCGGCTTGGTCAGGCGGCGACCCTCGCCGGCGCCGACCTGCACCGCGGTATAGCCGTCACGCTCAGCGGTGCGAAGCGCAGTGACGGTGTTGGGCGTCACCGCGACCACCGAGACGGGCACGATGGTGCCGTCCTCGGCGAAGACCTGTGTCATGCCGATCTTCCGGCCGATCAGTCCGATGCCCATCACATCTTGATCTCGATGTCGACGCCCGCCGCGAGCGAGAGTCGCATCAGGGCGTCCACCGTCTTCGAGGATGGATCCAGGATGTCGATGAGCCGCTTGTGGGTGCGGATCTCGAACTGCTCCCGGCTGTCCTTGTCGATGAACGGCGAGCGCAGGACGGTGAACTTCTCGATGCGCGTCGGCAGCGGCACGGGTCCCACGACGTCAGCACCGGTGCGCTGGGCCGTCTCCACGATCTGGAGGGCGGACTGGTCCAGCAGCCGGTGGTCGTATGCCTTCAGTCGGATGCGGATGCGCTGCCGTGCCACGGGTCGCTAGGCCAGGATCTGGGTGACGGCGCCGGCGCCCACGGTCCGGCCACCCTCGCGGATGGCGAAGCGCTGGCCGATCTCGAGGGCGATGGGCGTGATGAGCTCGACGGTCATGTCGACGTTGTCGCCGGGCATCACCATCTCGGCCTCGTCGTGGAGCGCGATGGCGCCCGTGACGTCGGTCGTGCGCAGGTAGAACTGGGGCCGGTAGCCGTTGTAGAAGGGGGTGTGGCGCCCGCCCTCCTCTTTGGTCAGCACGTAGACGCGGGCGATGAAGCGGGTGTGCGGCTTGACCGAGCCGGGCTTGGCCATGACCTGGCCGCGCTCGATCTCCTCGCGCTCGATGCCCCGCAAGAGGCAGCCCACGTTGTCGCCGGCGCGGCCCTCGTCGAGCAGCTTCTTGAACATCTCGACGCCGGTCACGACCACCTTGCGGGTGGCCTTGACGCCGACGATCTCGACCTCCTCGCCGACCTTGACGATGCCCCGCTCGATGCGCCCCGTGGCGACCGTGCCGCGGCCCTTGATGCCGAAGACGTCCTCGACGGGCATCAGGAAGGGCTTGTCGACGGCGCGCTCGGGGGTCGGGATGTAGGCGTCGACCGCGTCCATCAGGGCCTGGATGGGGGCATAGGCCTCGTGGCCCGCATCGTCGGGTGCCTCGAGCGCCTTCAGCGCCGAGCCTCTGATGACGGGCAGGTCGTCGCCCGGGAAGTCGTACTTACTGAGGAGCTCGCGCACCTCGAGCTCGACGAGCTCGAGCAGCTCGGGGTCGTCGACCATGTCGACCTTGTTGAGGAAGACCACGATGTAGGGCACCTCCACCTGGCGCGCCAGGAGGATGTGCTCGCGCGTCTGGGGCATCGGCCCGTCGGTCGCCGCGACGACCAGGATGGCGCCGTCCATCTGGGCCGCGCCGGTGATCATGTTCTTGATGTAGTCGGCGTGGCCGGGGCAGTCGACGTGGGCGTAGTGGCGCGCGTCGGTCTCGTACTCCACGTGGGCGATGGCGATGGTGATGCCCCGCTCGCGCTCCTCGGGCGCGTTGTCGATCGAGGCGAAGGTGCGGTACTCGGCCTCGCCCTTCAGCGCGAGGTACTTGGTGATGGCCGCCGTCAGGCTCGTCTTGCCATGGTCGATGTGACCGATGGTGCCGATGTTGACGTGGGGCTTGGTGCGCTCGAACTTCTTCTTGGCCATCTAGCTCTCTCCTCGTTCCCGGGCGGGCGTCACACGCGGGCCTTCTGGGCCAGCTCGCTGGCGATGCTGTTGGGCACCTCGGCGTAGTGCGAGAACTCCATCGACGAGGTCGCGCGGCCCTGGGTCATGCTGCGCAGGTCGGTGACGTAGCCGAACATCTCGGCGAGCGGCACGAAGGCACGGACGACCTGCGTCCCACCGCGGTTCTCCATCCCCTCCATGTGGCCGCGGCGGCTGTTGAGGTCGCCGATGACATCGCCCATGAACTCCTCGGGCATCACGACCTCCACCCGCATGACGGGCTCGAGGACCGTGGGATCGGCCTTGCTCACGGCATCCTTGATGGCCAGCGAGCCGGCGATCTTGAACGCCATCTCGCTCGAGTCGACCTCGTGGAAGGAGCCGTCGAACAAGGTCACCTTGACATCGACCATCGGGTATCCGGCGAAGATGCCCGTCTGGAGCGCTTCCCGGATGCCCTGGTCGATGGGCTTGATGTACTCGCGCGGGATGACCCCGCCGACGATCTTGTCCACGAACTCGTAGCCGGCGCCCTTCTCCTGGGGCTCCAGCTTGATGACGGCGTGGCCGTACTGTCCCTTGCCACCCGTCTGGCGCACGTGGCGTCCATTGCCCTGGGCGGGGCGGCGGATGCTCTCGCGGTACGAGACCTGGGGCTTGCCGATGTTGGCCGCCACCTTGAACTCTCGGACCATCCGGTCCACGAGCACGTCGAGGTGCAGCTCACCCATGCCGGCGATGAGCGTCTCTCCCGATTCGGGGTCGGTCTTGACCTGAAAGGTGGGATCCTCCTCGGCCAGGCGCTGCAGGGCGACCCCGAGCTTGTCCTGGTCGACCTTGGTCTTCGGCTCGATCTTGACCTCGATGACGGGCTCGGGGAAGGTCATCGACTCGAGGACGACCGGGTGGGCGGGGTCGGACAGGGTGTCGCCGGTGAACGTCTCCTTGAGCCCCACCGCGGCGGCGATGTCCCCGGCGAAGACCTCCTCGATCTCCTCGCGGTGGTTGGCGTGCATCTGGAGGATCCGCCCGATGCGCTCCTTGCGGCCCTTCGTCGCGTTGAGCACGTACGATCCGGACCGAAGCGTGCCCGAGTAGACGCGGAAGAAGCAGAGCTTGCCCACGAACGGATCGGCGGCGATCTTGAAGGCGAGCGCGCTGAACGGCTCGCTGTCGTCGACGGTGCGAAGCACCTCGCTGTCCGTGGTCGGATCCACGCCGATCATGGGCGGCACGTCGAGCGGCGAGGGCAGGTAATCGACGACCGCGTCGAGCATCGGCTGGACGCCCTTGTTCTTCAGCGCCGAGCCGGTCAGGACGGGGATGATCCTCGTCTGGAGGGTGCCCAGCCGGAGACCACGCTTGATCTCCGCCTCGGTCAGCTCCTCGCCCTCGAGGTACTTGTGGGTCAGGTCGTCGTCCATCTCCGCGACCGCCTCGATGAGCGTCGTGCGGTGCTTCCTCGCTTCGTCCAGCAGTCCCGGCGGGACCTCCGTCTCGTTGATCTGCTTGCCCAGGTCGTCGTGGTAATAGATGGCCCTCATGCGCACGAGGTCGATGACGCCCTGGAAGGTGTCCTCGCGGCCGATGGGGATCTGCACCGGCACCGCGTTGGCCCCCAGACGCTCCTTGATCGAGGCGACGCCGCGCCAGAAGTCGGCGCCGGTGCGATCGAGCTTGTTGATGAAGCAGAAGCGCGGCACCCCGTATCGATCCGCCTGGCGCCAGACGGTCTCCGACTGCGGCTCCACGCCGGCCACGCCGTCGAAAACGACCACGGCGCCGTCGAGCACGCGCAGGCTGCGCTCGACCTCCATGGTGAAGTCCACGTGCCCGGGCGTATCGATGATGTTGATGCGGTGATCGCCCCAGTACGCGGTCGTAGCCGCGGCAGTGATGGTGATGCCACGCTCCTGCTCCTGGGGCATCCAGTCCATGGTGGCCGCGCCCTCGTGGACCTCACCGATCTTGTAGATCTTCTTCGTGTAGAAGAGGATCCGCTCGGTGACGGTCGTCTTGCCGGCGTCGATGTGAGCGATGATCCCGATGTTCCGCGTTCGCGCGAGCGGGACCTGACGTGCCACGGTGTTCGCTACTTCCCTGTACTGCCGTCGGTGGGCTTCGACTACCACTTGAAGTGACTGAAGGCCTTGTTGGCCTCGGCCATCTTGTGGGTGTCCTCGCGGCGCTTGACGGCTGCGCCGAGGCCGTTCATCGCGTCGACGAGCTCGAAGGCGAGCTTCTCGCTCATCGACTTGCCGCTCCGCCGGCGGGCCGACTGGACGAGCCAGCGGACGCCGAGCGAGACGCGGCGGTCGCCCCGGATCTCGACCGGGACCTGGTATGTGGCGCCGCCCACGCGCCGTGGCTTGACCTCGATGATGGGCGTCGCGTTGCGCAGCGCCTGATCGAGCACTTCCAGGCCGGGCCGCCGCGCTGCGGCTTCCGCGCGCGCCAGCGCCTGGCGCAGGATGCGCTCGGCGAGGCCCTTCTTGCCGTCGGTCATCAGCTTCACGACGAACCGATCGGTGGTGCGCGTCAGGGTCGGCGCGTACTTGGCCTTGCGGGGGGTCCCGACACGTCGCGGCATCGGTCTACTTGGGCTTCTTGGCGCCGTAGCGCGAGCGGCCCTGCTTGCGATCGCGCACGCCGGCCGCGTCCAGCGTGCCGCGGATGATGTGGTACTTGACCGAGGGGAGGTCGCGCACGCGGCCGCCGCGCACCAGCACCACCGAGTGCTCCTGGAGGTTGTGCCCGATGCCCGGGATGTAAGCCGTGACCTCTTGCTGGTTGGTCAGACGGACGCGAGCGATCTTGCGCAGCGCGGAGTTGGGCTTCTTGGGTGTCATGGTGCGCACCTGGAGGCAGACGCCCCGCTTCTGGGGGGCGCCCGGGATCGACTCCTGACGCTGGCGCAGGCTGTTCCAGTTGCGCCGCATCGCGGGTGCCTTGATCTTCTGGAGCTTGGGCGTGCGGCCCTTGCGCACGAGCTGGCTGATCGTGGGCACGAAGTCGGACTCCTCGCTGGTGTCGGTCAGGGTGATCGCCGAGCGGTGCGTTCCGTGGGGCGGGCGCACGCAGGGCGGGGGCTTCGAGATGGTGGAGCGGGTGCTCGTCCGGTAGCGGGCGCCGGGCGGGTGACCGCCCTCCGTATGCCCATCAGCCGACCGGCACGAACCGGCGCGCGGCCTCGCAGCCGCGAACGGGGAGTCTACCAGCGCGCTCAGGGAGCGTCAAGGAAGGGGGGAATGGGCGCGGGCGAAGTGGGACGCGCCGGGCGATCTGCTAGGCTCGCGCGCCGATGGACCCGGTCCTCTCTCATGTCCAGGTGGCGCCGCTGCGCGAAGCCTTCCGCAGCGGCGCGAACAGGGTGCCCTTGTCACTGGACCTGGGCCGGACCGTCAGGGCCGTGGAGCTCGTGGCGGAGGGCGTCAGGCTGCCCGGCGACGAGCTGCTCGACTGGCAGACCATCGACCGGATCAGCCGGTCGCCGAACGCCTGCTTTGCCGTCCGCCGTGGCGGTGCCGAGCCGATCCGGCGCTATTCGCTTCGGACCGCCCGCGTGTACAGCCTGATGCCCACGTCACGGGCACCCACGATGCTGCTGTCGGGGATCCAGATGCACCGGGTCAAGGGCACCGATCCCATGGCCGACACGGATTCCAAGATCCGCGCCATCGCGCCGGTGCGCGGCCGTGTCCTGGACACGACCACGGGGCTCGGCTACACCGCCATCGCGGCCGCCCGCACGGCCGACCAGGTCGTCACGGTCGAGCTGGACCCAGCTGTGCTCGAGATCGCCGCGCAGAATCCCTGGTCACAGGAGCTCTTCGCGTCGGCCGGCATCGAGCAGCACGTCGGGGACATCACGGACCTCATCGCGGCGCTCCCCGACACCTGGTTCGACAGGATCGTGCACGACCCGCCGATGATGTCGCTGGCCGGCGACCTCTACTCGGGCGCCTTCTACCAGCAGCTGCGGCGCGTGCTGCGGCCGGGTGGCCGCCTCTTCCACTACGTCGGACGACCCGATAGCGCGTCCGGGGCACGCGTCGGGAAGGGGGTCGTGAAGCGGCTACGCGCAGCCGGCTTCCGGCGGGTGGAAGAGCGGCCCGACGCCTTCGGCTACGCCGCCTCGCCCTGAGCCGAGAGGCTCAACCTCGCCCCGGGCCGGACGCCTGCTCGGCCTCCTCCAGCGAGGGCACGCCCTCGTCCTCGTCGTCACCGTCGTCGGTGGCATCGAGGAACGGGTTCGCGGCCGGATCGGGCAGCGCTTCCGGGGCCTCCGGTCGTTCCGCCAGGAGCGGATTGAAGCCGTCGCCGCCATCGGAAGGCGGCTCCGTCTCGGGACCCGACAGGAAGACGTTGAAGTCCTCCCCGAAGCCCTCCGGCAGCTCGCCGCCGGCGAGCGCCTCGGCAGCGGCTCGACGCTCGGCCTCCCGCCGCGCCGCGACGTTGGCCGGCGCGCCCGATCCCGCTGGGATGAGCTTGCCGATGATGACGTTCTCCTTGAGACCGATGAGCCGGTCCTTGGCGCCGTTGATGGCGGCCTCGGTCAGGACCCGCGTGGTCTCCTGGAAGGACGCCGCGGCCAGGAAGCTGCTGGTGTTGAGCGATGCCTTCGTCACGCCGAGCAGGACGGTCTCCGCCGTGGACGGCTCGCCGCCCTCGGCGAGGACCTTGTTGTTGATCTCCTCGAACTCGAACTTGTCGACGAGCTCGAACGGCAGCTGCTCGCTGTCTCCGGGCTGGTCGATGCGCACCTTGCGCAGCATCTGGCGGACGATGATCTCGATGTGCTTGTCGTTGATCGTCACGCCCTGGCTCCGGTACACGCGCTGGACCTCCTTGACGAGGTAGCGCTGCACCGCGTCCCGGCCCCGGGTCT
Organism: Chloroflexota bacterium; assembly: GCA_030446555.1. GTDB lineage: Bacteria > Chloroflexota > Limnocylindria > Limnocylindrales > CSP1-4 > Palsa-1032. The sequence continues at coordinate 83,423 of JAUJNA010000004.1, forward strand.
CCAGGTACTCCTGGGGGTTGATCGGCCCATCGGTGATGGGATCACCGGCCCGGATGAGGTGGCCGTTCTCGACGAGCAGCTTGGCGTTGTGAGGGATGGCGTACTCGCGTTCCACCACGTCCTCGCTGCGGACCCGGAGGCCATCGTCCGAGCGGACCATCAGTCCCTTCTCCGGCGCCCGTACCTCGTCCACCTTCCCGTCGTCGTCGAGACGGGCGACGACCTGGTTGGCTTCGACCGCATCGCCTTCCTCCACCAGCACCTCGTGTCCCGACGACACCCGCAGAGGGGTGTCGAAGGACTCGCGGCTGGTGACCTTGACCCGGCGCGCGCCGTTCTCGCCCTGGAGGATCTCCACGACGCCGTCGATGTGGCTGATCTCCGCCTTGCCCTTGGGCATGCGGCCCTCGAACAGCTCTTCCACGCGTGGCAGGCCGGCGGTGATATCGAGCCCTGCCACGCCGCCCGTGTGGAAGGTCCGCATCGTGAGCTGCGTACCGGGTTCGCCGATGGACTGCGCGGCGATGATGCCGACCGCCTCGCCGATGCCGACCAGCTGACCCGTCGCCAGGTTTCGCCCGTAGCACGACCGGCACACACCGTGCCGTGACTGACAGGTGAGCGGAGACCGCACCAGCACCTCGGCCACGCCGGCCTCGTCGATGGCCAGCGCCAGCGCCTCGTCGATCTCGACGTTGCGCTCCACGATCGGCGGATCCTTCTTCTTGGCGTCGGGCGCGGAGACCGGGCCGGCCGCGAACCGCCCGACCAGGCGCCTGCGGAAGGCGTCCGTCTCGGTGCCCGCGAACTCCTCCGTCTCGGCGCGCGTGATCCAGGTGCCCTCTTCCGTGCCGCAGTCGTCATCGCGGGTGATGACGTCCTGTGCCACATCGACCAGACGACGCGTCAGGTACCCGGAGTCCGCCGTGCGCAGGGCCGTGTCGGCCAGACCCTTGCGTGCGCCGTGCGTGGAGATGAAGTACTCGAGCACGGTCATGCCCTCGCGGAAGTTGCTCCGCACGGGCACGTCGATGATGCGGCCGGTCGGGTCGGCCATCAGGCCGCGCATCCCGCCCAGCTGACCGATGTTGCCCTTGTTCCCGCGCGCACCCGACGTGGTCATCATCCCGACCGAAGTCAAAGAAGGTGACGCGTTTTCGGCGAGCGCCGCGAGCTCCGGGCTCATGCTTCGAACGTCGATCTCCATTCGGTCTGCGACGGTCCCCGTAGTGTCCTTCCAGATCTGTACGACGCGCTCGTAGCGCTCATCCTCGGTGATGAGTCCGCGCTGGAACTGCTCGTCGATCGCCGCGACCTCGTCGTCGGCGTCAGCAAGGATCTCCGACTTGTTCAGCGTGACCGGGATGTCGCTGACCGCGATGGTGATGCCGCCCCGGGTGGCGTAGTGGAAGCCGACGCTCTTGATACCGTCGACCAGGTGCGCCGTCTCGGCCGGTCCGAGCAGGCGGTAGCAGTCGCTGACCACCTCGCGCAGCGCCGTCCGGTTCATGGTCCGGTCCAGGAAGCGCATCCGCTCGGGCAGGATCTGGTTGAAGATCACGCGGCCCACCGTCGTGCGCACGGTGCGCTGGACGGTCTGACCGGTCTCTTCGTCCCAGGTGTCCACGCCGAGCTCGATGACCGAGTGCAGGCCGAGGCGGCTGACCCGATGGTTCGGCAGGCGCTCGATCCCCTGGCGGGTATCGATCATCCCCACGTCGTACGCCAGGAGCGCTTCCCGCTCGTCAGCGAATCGCTGGACGGGTGCTTCGGTGGCGGTGTCCTCCCGCTCGAGCGTCAGGTAGTAGCAGCCAAGGATCATGTCCTGGGTGGGCGCCACCACGGGCCCACCGTCGGACGGGGAGAGCAGGTTGGCGGTCGAGAGCATCATCCGGCGCGCCTCGTCCTGCGCCGCACGGCTGAGGGGCACGTGGACCGCCATCTGGTCGCCGTCGAAGTCCGCGTTGAACGCGAAGCAGACGAGCGGATGGATCTGGATGGCCGAGCCCTCGACGAGGACCGGCATGAAGGCCTGGATGCCCAGCCGGTGCAGCGTGGGTGCGCGGTTGAGCAGCACCGGATGATCCTTGATGACCTCTTCCAGGACATCCCAGACCTCGGGCCGCACACGCTCCACGATGCGCTTGGCGCTCTTGATGTTGTGGGCGAAGCCCTTCTCCACCAGCTGGCGCATGACGAACGGCTTGAACAGCTCGAGCGCCATCTTCTTCGGAAGGCCGCACTGGTGCAGCTTGAGCTCGGGGCCGACCACGATGACCGAGCGGCCCGAGTAGTCGACGCGCTTGCCGAGCAGGTTCTGGCGGAAGCGGCCCTGCTTGCCCTTGAGCATGTCGGAGAGGCTCTTGAGGCGGTGGTTGCCGGTGCCAGCGATGGCCCGGCCCCGCCGGCCGTTGTCGATGAGGGCGTCGCACGCTTCCTGGAGCATGCGCTTCTCGTTGCGGATGATGATCTCGGGCGCGCCGAGCTCCAGGAGCCGCTTGAGGCGGTTGTTGCGGTTGATGACGCGCCGGTACAGGTCGTTGAGGTCGGACGTGGCGAAACGACCGCCGTCGAGCTGGACCATCGGGCGCAGGTCCGGCGGGATGACCGGTAGCACCGAGAGGATCATCCACTCGGGCCGCGTGCCCGATCGGCGGAATGCCTCGATGAGCCGCAGCCGCTTGATGGCCTTCTTGCGGCGCAGGCCGGAACTCGTGCGCACCTCGCTGTGGAGGCGAGCGCCGAGCGTCTCGAGGTCCATCCGCTGGATCAGCTCGCGCACGGCCTCCGCGCCCATGGCCGCCCCGAAGAGGCGCGCGCCCCCGCGGACGCCACTGCCGTAGCGGCGGTCCAGGTCGCGCAGGTTCCACCCGTCCAGGGAGGTCTCGGGGAGCATCATGCCCGGCTGCAGGCGGGTGATCTCGTCGCGCGCGCGGCGGATCTCCTCCTTGAGGCCCTCCGCTTCGGTGCGCAGCCGCTCTCGCTCCGCCTCGACGGTGGCATCCATCTGGAGCTTCAGGTCCTCGACCTGCTGGCGGACGCTCGACTCCTCGGCCGCCTCACGCTCCTGGATGCCGGTGTTGACACGCTCGATCTCTTCGCCGGCAGCCTTCTTGAGCCGAGCCACCGCCCCCCGATCGGCCTTCGCACCGGCCTCCACCACGATCTCGCCGGTCGGCTGGAAGGTGATGCTGTCCTCCGCGGCCGCGCCGCCCAGGGCGTCCATCTCCGCCTGGGTCGCCTGCTGCGCCTCCACCAGCTTGGTGGTGACGGCGGTGCGCTCTTCCTCGCGCTCCCTCTTGAACGTGGTGAGCGCCTCGTTCAGCTCGTCCGAGCGACGGTGGATGTCGCTGCGCAGCGAATCCTCGAGATCCGCCAGGGCCTTGCCGCCGCGACCGCCACGCCCCTCTGCCTCGTCCTCGAGCTGCTGGAGCATCCGAGCCCGGGCGTCCTCGTCGACCCAGGTGACGATGTACAGCGCGAAGTAGAGGATGCGCTCCAGGTTGCGCGGGCTGATGTCGAGGAGGATGCCCAGCCGGCTGGGGGTGCCCTTGAAGTACCAGATGTGGCTGACCGGGCTGGCGAGCTGGATATGCCCCATCCGCTCGCGGCGCACCTTGGCGCGCGTCACCTCCACGCCGCACTTGTCGCAGATGATGCCCTTGTAGCGGATGCGCTTGTACTTGCCGCAGTAGCACTCCCAGTCACGCGAGGGCCCGAAGATCCGCTCGTCGAAGAGACCGTCCTTCTCGGGACGGAGCGTGCGGTAGTTGATCGTCTCCGGCTTGGTCACCTCGCCCTTCGACCAGTCCCTGATCTGATCGGGGGAGGCGAGCGAGATGCGGATGGCGTTGAAGTTATTGACCTCGAGCATCGTTCTCCTTCGTCACGCCGTGCGTCGGCGCGAGATGAGCGGGCTGGAGCGCAGCGGCGCACCCCGGGGCATCACTGGGCCACCGCTGGCCGGGGCCCGCACCCCGGCCGCCGTGCGACCCGCTTCGATCGGCAGGTTCAGTCCTCGAACCCGGCCAGGTTGATCCCGCCGAGGTCGGGCAGCGGGTATGCCGAGGCGTCCTCGGCGAAGTGGATCTCTTCCTCGTTCTCGTTCAGGATCTCCACGTTGAGCCCCAGGCTCTGGAGCTCCTTGATGAGGACCTTGAACGACTCGGGCACGCCGGGCGGCTGGATGTCCTCACCCTTGACGATGGCCTCGTAGGTCTGCACGCGGCCCATCACGTCGTCCGACTTGACGGTCAGGAGCTCCTGCAGGATGTTCGCGGCCCCGTAGGCCTCGAGCGCCCAGACCTCCATCTCGCCGAAGCGCTGGCCACCGAACTGTGCCTTGCCACCGAGCGGCTGCTGGGTGATGAGGCTGTAGGGGCCGGTGGAGCGGGCGTGGATCTTGTCCTCGACCAGGTGGTGGAGCTTGAGCATGTAGATGTAGCCCACGGTGATCTCGCGATCGAACGGCTCGCCCGTCCGGCCGTCGCGCAGGACCGTCTTGCCGGTCAGGGGCAGCCCGGCCGAGGACAGCTCGGTGCGGATCTGCTCCTCGGTCGCGCCGTCGAAGACGGCGGTCGCGGCGCTCACCGCGGTGCCACTCTGACGGCCCTGCTCGTGCAGCGCCCAGCCGAGGTGCGTCTCGAGGATCTGACCGATGTTCATGCGGCTGGGCACGCCCAGCGGGTTGAGGATGATGTCGACGGGAGTGCCGTCCGGCAGGAAGGGCATGTCCTCCTGAGGCAGGATCTTGGCCACGACACCCTTGTTGCCATGGCGGCCGGCCATCTTGTCGCCGACCGAGATCTTGCGCTTGGCCGCGACGCTGACCCGGATGAGCCGGTTGACGCCGGGCAGGAGCTCATCCCCCCGATCGCGGTTGAACTCGCGGACATCGACCACCTTGCCCCGCTCACCATGAGGCAGCCGAAGGCTGGAGTCCTTCACCTCGCGCGCCTTCTCACCGAAGATCGCCCGCAGGAGACGTTCCTCGGCGGTCAGCTCCGTCTCGCCCTTGGGCGTGATCTTGCCCACCAGGATGTCACCTGGCTGCACCTCGGCCCCGATGTAGACGATGCCGTCTTCGTCGAGGTCCTTCAGCGACTCCTCGCCCACGTTGGGGATGTCGCGGGTGATCTCTTCCGGCCCCAGTTTGGTCTCGCGCGACTCGAGCTCGTGCTTCTCGATATGGATGCTCGTGAAGAGGTCCTCGCGCACCAGGCGGTCGCTGATGACGATGGCGTCCTCGTAGTTGCCGCCCTCCCAGCTCATGAACGCGGCCAGGATGTTGCGGCCCAGCGCCAGCTCGCCCCGGTCGGTGGAGCTCGAATCGGCGAGGACCTGGCCGGCGGTGACCCGCATGCCCACATCGACGATGGGTCGCTGGTTGATGCACGTGCCCTGGTTGGAGCGCACGAACTTCTGGAGACGATAGATATCCAGCTCGGCAGCCTTGCCGTCGGCCGGCTCGACGGCGATCTGCTCGGCCGTGACCGAGAGCACCGTGCCGTCCCGCCGCGCGACCAGCACCTGGCCCGAATCGCGGGCCGCACGCGCCTCCATGCCGGTGCCCACGATGGGCGCCTCCGGCTCGAGGAGCGGGACGGCCTGGCGCTGCATGTTGGAGCCCATCAGGGCCCGGTTGGCGTCGTCATGCTCGAGGAACGGGATGAGCGCCGTGGCCACGGACACGACCTGCTTGGGGCTCACGTCCATGAACTCGATCTGCTGCGGGCGCGCTTCCGGGAACTGGTCGCGGTGACGAGCGGGGACGCGCTCATCGACGAAGTGCCCCTCGTCATCGAGACGGGCATTGGCCTGCGCGACGAAACGCTCCTCCTCGTCGTAGGCGGCCAGATAGACGATCTCCTCGGTCACCCGCGGCCGGATGGGGAAGGCGCTGGACTTCTGCTTCTTGAGCTCGTTGACGGCCTCCCTGGTGAAGTGCGCACCCTTCTTGAGCACGACCGAGCCACTCTTCGTGGCGAGGTCCACGTCGGCCACCTCGCGCTCGATCTCGGGATCCTCCCAGCCGGCCGTCCGCTTGACCTTTCGATAGGGCGTCTCGATGAAGCCGTACTCGTTGATCCGCCCATAGGTGGCGAGGGAGCCGATCAGCCCGATGTTCGGGCCCTCCGGCGTCTCGATGGGGCAGATGCGCCCGTAGTGGCTGTGATGGACGTCGCGGACATCGAAGCCGGCGCGCTCACGGGAGAGTCCGCCCGGTCCCAGGGCCGAGAGCCGCCTCTTGCTCGTCAGCTCGGCCAGCGGGTTCGTCTGGTCCATGAACTGGCTGAGCTGGCTGCCGCCGAAGAACTCCTTCATGGCGGCCACGACGGGGCGGATGTTGATGAGCGCGTTGGGGGTCGCCTTGTCGATCTCCTGGATGGTCATGCGCTCCTTGACGACCCGCTCCATGCGCAGCAGGCCGACGCGGAAGGCGTTCTGGATGAGCTCGCCGTTGGCCCGGATGCGCCGGTTGCCCAGATGATCGATGTCGTCCGGCCCCCCGAGGCCGTTGTCGAGCTCGATGAGGTGGCCCACGATGGCCGCGATGTCTTCCTTGGTGATGGTGCGCTGGTCGCGCGGCAGCGTGATGCCCATCCGCTCCGCCACCGGGTCAAGCTTCTTGTTCAGCTTGTAGCGCCCGACCCGGCCGAGGTCGTAGCGACGGAAGTTGAAGAAGAGGCTCTCGACCAGCTTCTCGGCGTTGTCGCCCGTCGGCGGATCACCCGGGCGCAGCTTCTTGTAGACCTCGATGAGCGCTTCCTGGCGCGTGGAGGTGTTGTCCTTGTCCAGCGTCGCCTGGATGTAGCGGGCATCGGCGTCCGTGTCGACCCGCTCGAAGGCGCGCAGCATGTAGGCGTTGGGATCAACGCGGTCCGCGCCCTCGGGATAGTCCCAGCCCACGGCGCGCAGCAGCTTCGTCGCCTCGAGCTTCCGCTTGCGGTCGACCTTGACGTACAGCTGATGGCGGGCGGCCGTCTCGAACTCCAGCCAGGCCCCACGGTTGGGGATGACCTTGGCGCTGTACAGCGCTCGTCCGGTGGCGGGGTCCTCCACGCTCGTGTAGTAGACGCCGGGCGATCGAACGAGCTGACTGACCACCACCCGCTCGGCACCGTTGATGACGAAGGTGCCCTGGTCGGTCATGGTCGGGAAGTCGCCCATGTACACGCGCTGGCTCTGGATCTCGCCGGTCTCCTTGATGAGCAGCTCGACGTCCACGTAGAGCGGCCGGGAGAACGTCAGGTCGCGCGTGCGGCACTCGAGCTCCGAGTACTTAGGCTCACCGAACTCGTACTGCTTGAAGCGCAGCTCCATCACCTTGCCCGTGAAGTCCTGGATGGGGCTGATCTCGTCGAGCAGCTCCTTCAGGCCGTGGTCGATGAACCAGCGGAAGGACTGGAGCTGGAGCTCGATGAGGTCCGGGATGGGCAGGACCTCGGGGATGCGGGCGTAGCTCTTGCGGTCGGGAGCAACCAGCGATTCGCGCCGCGGGGCATCGGTGACGGACAGCATCAAGCGCTCCTAGACACGGGGAGAGACGGGCACGGTTCGGCGGGCAGGGGAAACCACGGGCAGGGACATAGGCAGGGAGGGGCCACGCTCACGGAACGGGCATGGTACTGCCGGGCGGTCACCCTGTCAAATGCCGGTGGCGGGTGGCTGGAACGCGGGTGGCGGGCCGTTCCCAGCCCGCCACCGCTCGCTGCTGGATGGACTCGCTACTTGATCTCGACCTTCGCCCCCTGCTCCTCGAGGGCAGCCTTGACCTTGTCGGCCTCGTCGCGGGCGACGCCCTCCTTGACCGGCTTGGGAGCCGCATCGACGAGGTCCTTGGCCTCCTTGAGCCCCAGGCCGGTGAGCTCACGGACGACCTTGATGACGGGGATCTTGTTGGGGCCGACCTCGGTGAGGACGGCGCTGAACTCGGTCTGCTCCTCGACGGGAGCGGCTGCGGGAGCGGACGCGGCCGGTGCCGCGGCAGCCGCCATGGGGGCGGCGGCGGTGACGCCGAACCTGTCCTCGAAGGCCTTCTTGAAGTCGGCGATCTCGAGCATCGTCATGTTCTCGAACGCCTCGAGCAGCTGGTCGTTGGTCAGGGTGGCCATGACTGGTGATTACCTCCTGCGGTCGGGTGGTCGGTCGGGCGTGATGGAGCGCAGCGTCTCAGGCGGCGGGCGCCGTCCTCTGGTCGGCCAGCGCCTGGAAGAGGCCGGCCATCTCGCGGAGCGGGGCATCGAAGAGCCCGGCCGTCGTGGCGAGGGGCGCAGCGACGGCGCCCGCGACTCCGCCCAGCAGCTCGTCCCGGCTGGGCAGCGTGGCCAGCCGCGTGATGCCAGGGGCGTCGATGCGGCTACCGCTGACGACGGCCCCGCGGATGACCACGTTGCGGTAGGGCCGCAGCGCATCGAGGAGCCCCTTCGCGAGAGCCACTTCGTCCTCGCCCCCCAGCGCCACGGCCGAAGGCCCCTCCAGCAAGGACGCCAGCTCATCGCAACCGGCCTGATCGGCGGCGATCTTCGCGAGTCGGTTCTTCACCACCCGGTAGGCGATCCCCTTGTCACGGAGCGAGCGTCGGATGACCCCGAGGTCGGAGACACGAAGGCCCCGATGGTCGGAGACGATGGCGCGATCGCTGGCCGAGAAGGCCTCGACGAGCTCGGCGACGGCGGCGCGCTTGGCGTCGGTCGGCATGGACAGCTCCTTTCCCTGGTGGGCGCCCGTCCGTCAGGACGGTCCCTGCGGCGTTCCGCACAGGTGGTCGCGGTCGTGACTGCGGCGCAGCGCGACCCGGGTGGAGCCCGGAGACCCTTGCCTCGGCGTGCCCGTCGGCGTCCCCCGGCTCGGCCGGGTCCGGTCGACGATTTCGGTCCCATCCGCGCCGGCGAGTCCCCTCCCCGGCCCGGCAGCGGTCACGGATGACCGCGTCGGACGCATCGCTGTCTGTGGCGGAACGATCCTCTTCATCTGGCCGGCCCCTGGCCGGTCCACCTAGGCGGCGGCTCGGGCGAGGAGTCCCGGGACATCCACCCGGATGCCGGGGCCCATCGTGGAGGCCACCGTCAGGTTCCTGAAATACTGCCCCTTGGCGACGCTCGGCCGGGCGCGGTTCACCGCGTCGACCAGCGTGGCCAGATTGTCGGCCAGCTGCTCCGGTGAGAAGCTCGCCTTGCCGAACGGGACGTGGATGATACCGCCCTTGTCGACCTTGAACTCGACGCGTCCGGCCTTGACCTCCCGGACCGCCCGATCGAGGTCGAAGGTGATCGTGCCGGACTTCGGGTTCGGCATCAGGCCCCGTCGCCCGAGGATGCGGCCCAGGCGCCCCACCATGCCCATCATGTCGGGCGCCGCCAGTGCGACATCGAACTCCAGCCAGCCGGCCTCGATCCGCTTGACTAGATCCTCGCCGCCCACCTCGTCGGCACCGGCGCGCAGCGCCTCCTGAGCCTTGTCCCCCTGGGCGAAGACCACGGCTCGCACGGGTTTGCCTACGCCGTGCGGCAGGATGACCGTGCCGCGGACCATCTGGTCAGCATGCCGCGGGTCCACGCCGAGGCGGATGTGGGCCTCTACCGAGGGGTCGAACCTGACGCGGCTGGTCTCCTTGAGAAGCGTGACCGCTTCCAGCGGCTCGTAGGAGCGGCCCCGCTCGACGAGGCCTGCCAGTTCCGTGTAGCGCTTGCCGCGATCGGCCATCCCTTGGTCTCCTCCTGACGGCCCCGTGGGCCTGCCCCTGTCGCGCGCGGGGTCGACGCGCCGGGTCCTCCCGGCCGGTGATGCTCGGGCAGGCAGCCCGGTCCGTTCAGCCCGTGACCTCGATGCCCATCGAACGAGCGGTCCCTTCGATGATCCTGGACGCGGCGTCCATGTCGGCGGCGTTGAGGTCCGCCATCTTGGTCTGGGCGATCTCGCGCACCTGGGCGCGCGTCACGCGTCCGGCCTGCTCCCGGCCTGTGGTCGAGGATCCCTTGTCCACGCCGGCCGCTTTGCGAAGCAGGTCCGCAGCCGGCGGCGTCTTGAGGATGAAGGTGAAGCTGCGATCCTCGAAGACGGTGATCTGGGCGGGGATGACCTGGCCGCTCTGCGCGGCCGTCCTCTCGTTGTAGGTCTTGCAGAACTCCACGATGTTGATGCCGTGTGGACCCAGCGCCGTACCGACGGGGGGCGCGGGCGTCGCCTTGCCGGCAGGCAGCTGGAGCGTGAGCACGATCCTGATCTTCTTGGCCACTTGTGGTCTGGAGCCTCGCTACAGCTTCTCGACCTGGAGGAAGTCGAGCTCGACGGGTGTCTCCCGTCCGAAGATGCTGACGAGGACCTTGAGCTTGTTGCGCTCCGGGTTGACCTCGTCGACGGTGCCGATGAACTCGGCGAACGGACCGTCCGTGACGCGGACGCTCTGGCCCTTCTGGAAGGCCACGCGGTACTTGGGCGTCTCGACGCCCATCTGACGGAGGATCTGCTTGACCTCGTGCTCTTCCAGCGGCACGGGCTCGTTACGGCTGCCCGGGATGTTGCCGCCGCCCACGAAGCTGGTGACCCCGGGCGTGTTCCGGACCACGAACCAGCTATCGGGGTCGAGGATCATCTCGACGAGCACGTAACCGGGATAGACCTTCTTCTGGACCGTGACGCGCTGACCGGCCCGGATCTCGATCTCATCCTCCTCCGGCACCAGGACCTGGAAGATCTTGTCATCCATGCCCATCGACTCGATGCGGTGCTCGAGGTTCGTCTTGACCTTCTTCTCGTAGCCCGAGTAGGTGTGGATCACGTACCAGCGCTTGTCCGGCGCCTTCTGGGTGATGTGGTCCAGGAAGTCGGTCATCACGCCGGTGTCACTCGCTTCAGCACTTCGTTGAAGAGGAGGTCGAAGAAGCCGATGTAGACGCCCACCACCGCACTGATCACGAAGACGAGCACGGTGAGGTTGCGGGTCTGCTCACGGGTCGGCCAGGTGACCTTCTTGAGCTCGGAGTATGCCTCGCCGATGAACCGACGGATACGACGCACGATCGATGATCCTTCGTTGTGATGGATGGCAGGGGCGGCGGGACTCGAACCCACAACCGCTGGTTTTGGAGACCAGTGCTCTTCCAGTTGAGCTACGCCCCTACCGAGGGCTGGACGATACTCGTTGCTACTTCGCCTCGCGGTGCGGCGTATGACGCCGACAGCGGGGGCAGTACTTGCGCAACTCGATCCGGTTGGGATCGTTCTTCTTGTTCTTCTCCGTGCTGTATGTCCGCTCCCGGCACTCGGTGCAGGCGAGCTGGATGACGGGCCGATTCTCTACCTTCGCCACGGGTCGCTAGGCCAGGATCTGGGTGACGGCGCCGGCGCCCACGGTCCGGCCACCCTCGCGGATGGCGAAGCGCTGGCCGATCTCGAGGGCGATGGGCGTGATGAGCTCGACGGTCATGTCGACGTTGTCGCCGGGCATCACCATCTCGGCCTCGTCGTGGAGCGCGATGGCGCCCGTGACGTCGGTCGTGCGCAGGTAGAACTGGGGCCGGTAGCCGTTGTAGAAGGGGGTGTGGCGCCCGCCCTCCTCTTTGGTCAGCACGTAGACGCGGGCGATGAAGCGGGTGTGCGGCTTGACCGAGCCGGGCTTGGCCATGACCTGGCCGCGCTCGATCTCCTCGCGCTCGATGCCCCGCAAGAGGCAGCCCACGTTGTCGCCGGCGCGGCCCTCGTCGAGCAGCTTCTTGAACATCTCGACGCCGGTCACGACCACCTTGCGGGTGGCCTTGACGCCGACGATCTCGACCTCCTCGCCGACCTTGACGATGCCCCGCTCGATGCGCCCCGTGGCGACCGTGCCGCGGCCCTTGATGCCGAAGACGTCCTCGACGGGCATCAGGAAGGGCTTGTCGACGGCGCGCTCGGGGTCGGGATGTAGGCGTCGACCGCGTCCATCAGGGCCTGGATGGGGGCATAGGCCTCGTGGCCCGCATCGTCGGGTGCCTCGAGCGCCTTCAGCGCCGAGCCTCTGATGACGGGCAGGTCGTCGCCCGGGAAGTCGTACTTGGATAGGAGCTCGCGCACCTCGAGCTCGACGAGCTCGAGCAGCTCGGGGTCGTCGACCATGTCGACCTTGTTGAGGAAGACCACGATGTAGGGCACCTCCACCTGGCGCGCCAGGAGGATGTGCTCGCGCGTCTGGGGCATCGGCCCGTCGGTCGCCGCGACGACCAGGATGGCGCCGTCCATCTGGGCCGCGCCGGTGATCATGTTCTTGATGTAGTCGGCGTGGCCGGGGCAGTCGACGTGGGCGTAGTGGCGCGCGTCGGTCTCGTACTCCACGTGGGCGATGGCGATGGTGATGCCCCGCTCGCGCTCCTCGGGCGCGTTGTCGATCGACGCGAAGGTGCGGTACTCGGCCTCGCCCTTCAGCGCGAGGTACTTGGTGATGGCCGCCGTCAGGCTCGTCTTGCCATGGTCGATGTGACCGATGGTGCCGATGTTGACGTGGGGCTTGGTGCGCTCGAACTTCTTCTTGGCCATGCTGGCGCTATCGACTCCTGTGGGATGCGGCTACGCCGCTGAGTGGCGAAGTGGAGCCCACAATGGGACTCGAACCCATGACCTCTTCCTTACCAAGGAAGTGCTCTGCCGGCTGAGCTATGTGGGCCCGTTGATCGGCCGACGACGGGATGGATGGTGGGCAGGGAGGGAATCGAACCCCCACAGTCGAAGACGGCTGATCTACAGTCAGCGGAGCTCACCACCTGCTCAACCTACCCACGGGCGACTGCGCTCCTTGGGGTCCCGCGACCCGTGGTGAAGAGGGGTCGAGCGCAGCATCCTCTTCAGTTGGAGCCGACGACGGGACTCGAACCCGGAACCGGCGGTTTACAAAACCGCTGCTCTACCAATTGAGCTACGTCGGCGGCGACGCTGAAGGATACCGTAGGCAAGCAGCGCAAGCAACGTGCCCGCGAGTCGAGCGCCCGACGGGCGGTCAGGGACCCCCGGGCAGGAGATCATCGCCCGGCGCGGCGGGCGATGGCGGCCCGGCGTCGGCTGGTGGGGGCGCAGCCGGGGCATCGGCTGGTGGGCGCGCAGCCGGGGCCAGAGGGACGCGATCCTCAGCGGGTGCGTCGGTGGCATCCTGCTCGACGGCCGAGCTTCGCCGGCGCGAGCGTCTGGCTGGATCCGGATGCAGAGCGGCGCGCTTCGGGTGGGGAGCGGCCGACTCGGGGTGGGGATCGTCAGGCTCGCGCCCAGGGGCAGGCGGCGCGACTCCTTCGCGCCAGGCGACGTCCTCCGTGCTCGTCGCTGGGTGGGTCGTGCCGGCTCCGCGCTGTGCTGCCGCTTCGAACAACAGGATCGACCCCGCCACCGCCGCATTCAGGGAGGCGACCTTGCCGCGCATCGGCAGCCGCACCGTCCCGTCGAGCCTGCGTCGAACGGGGCCGGAGAGCCCGTGCGCCTCGCTGCCCACGATGAGCCCCAGCGGACCGCGCAGATCGGCCTCGCGATAGGCCAGCGATGCCTGCTCATCGCCCCCGATGAGGCGGAGCCCCAGCCCCCGAAGGTCGGCCAGCGCTCCGCCCAGGTCGTCGACCGGACAGAGCAGGAGGTGCTCCACGGCACCGGCCGACGCCTTGACAGCGGCCGGCGTCAATGGCGCCGATCGCCGCGTGGGGAAGAGGACCCCGTGCACCCCGGACGCCTCGGCGGTGCGGAGCAGCGTGCCCACGTTCTGGGGATCCTCCAGCGAGTCCAGGACGAGCACGAACGGCGGCTCGGCCCGTTCGCGGGCTCGAGCAGCGATCTCTTCCATGGTCGCCCATCGGCGTGGCCCCACGACCAGGGCGACGCCCTGATGGCCGTCGAAGCCGCTCAGTGCGGTGAGGCTGCCGCCTTCCACCTCCACGACCGGGATGCGCAGCGCGGTGGCGTGCAGGACGATGGCGTCGAGAGCGGCGCGGCGGTCCGGCACCACGAGCAGCCGGTGCGCCGTCCTTCGCGCGGCGAAGGCCTCTTCCACCGGCCGGCGCCCAGCCACGAGCTCCTCATCCTCGCCGATGGCGGGGGGACGCACCGGTGCGCGACCCATCGACGGCCGCCCGTCGTGCGCCTCATGACGGCCGCCGCCCCGCCACGGCTGCCGATCAGGCACCGAACCGCGCTGGGGATGGTCGTGGTGCGGCCGATCGTCTCGCTGTCCGGGGGATCGCCACGGCCGATCGTCTCGCTGCCCGGGGGGACGCCAAGGTCGATCGTCTCGCTGCCCGGGGGGACGCCAGGGTCCACCGGGTGGACGATCACCCGGCGCCCCTCCGTCGCCTGGACCCCGTCGGCCACCGGATCGCGGGCCGCCGGACCATGGCGGACCGCCGGACCATGGCGGACCGCCGGGGCGGGACGGAC
>JAUJNA010000004.1:97907-144568 GCA_030446555.1 Chloroflexota bacterium
CCGCCGGACCATGGCGGACCGCCGGACCATGGCGGACCGCCGGGGCGGGACGGACCGCCGGGGCGGGACGGACCGCCGGCCCTGGGGCCACCCGGCCGCTGCCCGTGCCTGTCCGTGGGCCGGGGTCGATCATCCCTGGGGTCGCGACTCCTGCCCATGGCGCACTACCCGCGAGCCATCTCGGTGATGCGGCGCGACCGCTGCCCGTCGGGCGTGTCCTCGACCGCCACACCGAGCTCGGCCAGTCGGGTGCGCAACTCGTCCGACCGTGCCCAGTCCCTTGCTGCGCGCGCGGCGGCTCGTTCAGCCAGCAGGCCGGTGATCTCGTGGCCGGCTCCATCGGGGGGAGCGGGCGACGTCGCCGTCTCATCCGGTCCCACCACGGCCAGCACACGGTCCAGGTCGCGTAGGACCGCGGCCGCCCGCCCCGCGTCCGCCGTAGAGAGCCCTCGCTCCGCGATCCGTCGGTTCACCTCGCGGACCAGGTCGAAGGCGGAGGCAAGCGCCGCGGCGACGTTGAGGTCGTCGTCCATCGCCTCACGGAAGGCGCGGTGCGCCGCCTGCAGCACCACCGGCAGGGATGCATCGTCCGGCCGCAGCTCCGTGTACTCGTCGAGCGAACGGAGACAGCTCGACAGTCGCTCCACCGCCGCCGAGGCTTGGCGGAGCGACTGGTCGGAGTACTCCACCGGCGCACGGTAGTGAGCGGCGAGCAACGCGTAGCGCAGGGCGCGCGGCGAGTATCCGCGGTGGAAGACGTCGGCCGGGGTGTCGAAACGGCCGGTCCGGCGCGCCATCTTCTCGCCGCCCAGCTGGAGATGCGCGCAGTGCAGCCAGGTACGTGCCAGTGGCTGGCCGGTCGCGGCCTCGGACTGGGCGATCTCATCCTCGTGATGCGGGAAGACGAGGTCGATGCCGCCGGTGTGCAGGTCGAAGGTGGTACCCAGGTAGTGCATGCTCATGGCCGAGCATTCGATGTGCCAGCCCGGCCGTCCCGGCCCGATGCGCGTCGGCCACCTGGGCTCGCCCTCCTTCGGGCCCTTCCAGAGCGCGAAGTCCCGCACGTCGTCCTTGCCGTAGTCGTCGGCCACGACCCGCTCGCCCACGCGTTGCTGCGACGGGTCGATGCGCGCCAGTCGGCCGTATCCCGGCCAGCTGGAGATGCGGAAGAAGACCGAGCCGTCCTCGGTGCGGTAGGCGTGACCGGCCTCGAGCAGCCGCTCGATGAGATCCACCATCTGTGGGATGTGCTCGGTCGCCCGCGGCCGGACGTCAGGCTCGCTCAGGCGAAGCCGTCGCCAATCGTCCAGGAAATGCTCGATGTGGGGGGCGGTGAGCTTCGCGATGGGCATCTCCCGCTCGATCGCGTCGCGGATGATCCGGTCGTCGACGTCGGTGATGTTGACGGCCCAGGTGACCTGGTAGCCGCTCCACCGCAGGTAGCGGACGAGCAGATCCGCGAAGACGTAGCTTCGGAAGTTGCCCACGTGCGACGGCCCGTAGACCGTGGGACCGCAGCTGTACACCCCGACCCGACCCGTTGCCAGCGGCTGGAAGGGCTCGAGCTGGCCGCTCAGCGTGTTGCGGAGGCGGAGGGACATGGCGACATGATGAGGGCTGCGCGCCATGGGCACGCCTCAGGCAGCGACGACCCCCACCAGGGCGCTGGCGGTGATGACGAGGCCCGCGCCCTCGGGCCCGCTCAGGTTGCCGGTCGACGCCTTGATCGTCATCCGCTCCGACGGTAGCGTCAGGAGTCCGGCCATCGCCTCCCGCATGGCATCCAGCCGCCGGTCCCCCAGCCGCGGCCGCGCCGCGACGATGCTCACGTCAGCCGACGCCGGGCGCCACCCGGCTTGGGCGGCATGTGCCATCGCGAGGCGGAGGAGCACGTCCGAGGCGATCCCGCGAGTGGCTGCGTCGGTGGCCGGGAAGGTCCGGCCCAGATCCGGGAGACCGGCCGCGGCCAGCAGCGCATCGGCCACTGCGTGCAGCGCGACGTCACCGTCGGAGTGACCCAGCAGCCGCGGTGCGTCGGGAAGGTGCAGGCCGCCCAGGCGGAGGCCATCGTCGGGTCCGAAGGGGTGCGTGTCGGACGCGCTGGCGTACCGGGGCCCGCCTGTCCGGGCCGTGGCCACCGCCTGCACCATCTCGAGGTCAGCCGGTGCCGTCAGCTTCAGGTTGGCGGGATCGCCCGGCACGGTGGCCACCGACACGCCGGCCGCCTCCAGCATCGCCGCCTCATCGCCGAAGGACCGACCGGATCGGCGGGCGGCCTCGTACGCCGCGACCAGGAGCTCCCGGCGGGCTCCCTGGGGCGTCTGCGCCGCGTAGAGGCCGGCCCGCTCGGCCGCCGATGCCAGGCCGCGGTCGTCGAGTCGCTTCAGGGAGTCGACCACGGGCAACACGGGGATGGCAGCACCATGCCGGTGCGCGCTGCGCGCGACCGCATCCACGACCTCCGGCCGCACGAAGGGTCGCGCGCCGTCGTGCACCAACACCACGTCGGATGACGTCCGCGCCACCCCCTGGGCGACTGAATCCTGTCGCTCGGCGCCGCCGATCACCACGCTCGCACCAGCGGCGCGGATCCACGTACGCCCCATCAGCCACTCGGTGCGCTCGGGTGAGGTCACGACGACGAGCTGGGCGACGCTTTCCGCCGCTCTCAACGCCGCTACCGCCCAGGCGAGCGCCGGACGCCCTGCGAGCGCGATGGAGAGCTTGTCGGCGCCGTGCATGCGACTGCTGGACCCAGCGGCGACGATCACGGCGTCCGCGAACGGCCCGACCATGCCGCGCGCCGGTCTCAGGGACGCGGCTGGGCGAAGACCATCCGGCCAGCGACGGTCTGGAGGACCCGTGTCACTTTGACCACGAGCTCGCGCTGGAGGAACGACCCGCCGCCCTCGACGACGATCATCGTGCCATCGTCGAGGAACGCGACGCCCTGTCCGGGTTCCTTGCCCTCCTGGATCACCTTGACGGTGAGCTCCGCGCCCGGGATGAACACCGGCTTGAGGGCATTCGCCAGATGGTTCAGGTTCAGCACTCGAACGCCCTGCAGCTGAGCGACCCGATGCAGGGTGTGGTCGGTGGTCAGCACGGCGCCATCGCGCCGCTGGGCCAATGCGACCAGCTTGCCGTCCACGGCATCCACGCCGTGCGCATCTTCATCGCTGAACTCGAGTGCCGCGCGCGGGTCCTTCTGGAGGAGTGACAGGATCCCAAGCCCGCGCTGTCCCCGGCTTCGTCGCGATCGGTCGGACTGATCCGCGATGTGCTGGAGCTCGTCCAGGACGAACCGCGGCACGACGAGCGTGCCGTACAGGAACCCGGCGGCGACGACATCGGCGATGCGGCCATCGATGATGGCGCTCGTGTCGACATAGATGACCGGCCCTGGCGCGCCTCCCCCATCCACCCGCGCCGCGGGCTGTCGCACCATCCCCGAGCGGCGCGCCGCGTCCGCCAGATCGTGGCGCTTGGCGACCGTGAACCCCATCATCCCCAGGCCCAGCACGACCGACACGCCGATGGGCAGCACCCAGCCATACGGGTCGGGGAGGTTGGCCAGCGGCAGTCCGAGCAGGAGCCCCATCAGCAGGCCCAGGAGCAGACCCACGGTGGCGGTCACGAATTCGTCGGTCGAGAGGGCCGATACGGCGCGCATCAGACGCCCCGCCGGCTCCACGGTGATATGGGGCAGGATCGAGTAGCCGACCACCATCCAGGCGCCGATCCAGCCGGCCAGCAGCAGCCGCCCCGCGAGCGAGGGATCGAAGAAGCTGCTCGAAGCCGCCGCCAGGGAGATGGCCACGATGGCTCCCAGCGCACCGCCCAGGACCCGGATGAAGCGCATCATGAGCCGGGCGAGCCTAGCACAGGGTGACGCTCGCTCACCCCCTGCCCATCGGTACCGGGCGAAGGCAGGAGTACCAGCCCCAGAGCCTCCTGGAGGGTCCTCGCCGTCATCACGTCGAGCGTCCCCCCGATCGGGCCGTCCTGGCCGTCCGACCCCTCGGGCCCGGGCACGAGCGCTCGTCGGAACCCTAGTCGAGCCGCCTCACGCAGCCGACGATCGACCCCACGGGCCGGGCGCAGCTGCCCCAGGAGGGAGACCTCTCCGCAGACGACGGTACCGGGACGGATGGGCCGGTCGCGCAGCGAGGACGCGAGCGCGAGGGCCACGGCCAGGTCCAGCGCCGGCTCGCTGACCGTCACCCCACCGGCCAGGCTGACGTACAGGTCATGGCCCGAGACGTCGACCCGGCATCGCCGCGCGAGCACTGCCACGAGCAGGGCGACCCGGTTGGCGTCGACGCCGGCCACGGTGCGCCGCGGGGGACCGTAGCCGCTGGTGGCCACCAGCGCCTGGACCTCGACGAGCATGGGCCGGCTGCCCTCCAGCGTGGCCGCCACGGCCACACCGGCGGCGTCGAGGCTGCCGTCGCCAAGGAACGCCCGGCCGGGGTCGGGGACCTCTCGCAGGCCGTCGGCGGTCATCTCGAGCACGCCGACCTCTTCGGTCGAGCCGAAACGATCCTTCGACGCGCGGAGGAGGCGCAGTGGCCCGAAGCGCTCGCCCTCCAGCGTCAGCACCGCGTCGACCAGGTGCTCGAGCGTCCGGGGCCCGGCCAGACTGCCGTCCTTGGTGACGTGGCCGACCAGCACGACGGGAACGCCTGCCGCCCGGGCGAAGGCGCCCAGTCGCGCGGCTGACTCGCGCACCTGCCCCACCGAACCGGCAGGGCCGTCGAGGCCGTCGGCGGTCATGGTCTGGATGGAGTCGACGATCAGCAGTCCCGGCTGCTCCTGCTCCGCGACGGCGATGATCCGGTCGACCTCCGTATCGGCCAGCAGCAGGATGCGCTCCCCCGAGACCCCCGCGGCGAACCCCAGGCGAGCGGCGCGGAGGCGCACCTGCGCCGCCGACTCTTCGCCCGAGGCATAGAGCACGCGAGCGCCGGATCGCGCGACCCCTGCCGCGATCTCCAGGACCAGCGTGGATTTGCCGATGCCGGGCTCACCCCCGAGCAGTACGAGGGATCCCGCGACGAGGCCACCGCCCAGCACCCGGTCCACCTCATCGACCCCACTCCGCGTCCGCTCCTCGGGCGCGGACCCGGCGGTGCCGGCCAGTGGCTCTGGGCGCGGTGCCCCCGCTGAGGCGGCGCGCGCGGCACCGCGTGGCCCGACCGCATCGGGACGGACGAGCGTCTCGACCAGTGTGTCCCACTCGCCGCAGACGTGACAGCGGCCTTCCCAGCGAGCGGAGCTGGCGCCGCACGATCCGCAGACGAAGCGGCTCTCCGGCCGCGCCACGGCGGCTAGTGCGCCTCGACCGGCGTCTTCTCAGCGACGGCTTCGATGGACAGCCCGGCCTCGGGCGAGCGATCGACAAGCACGGTCTGCCCGGCGGAGAAGCGGCCCAGCAGGAGCGCCTCGGCGAGCGGGTCCTCGACCATGTTCTGGATCACGCGCCGCAGGGGTCGCGCGCCGTAATCCACGTCGTAGCCCAGCTTGATGAGGTGATCCTTGGCCTCGGCGGTCACCACGAGATCGATCTGCTGGGTCTGGAGCTGGTTGCGCACGCGGGCCAGCAGCAGCTCCACGATCTGACGGATCTCCTCGACGGTGAGCGAGCGGAAGACGACGAACGAGTCGACTCGGTTCAGGAACTCGGGCCGGAACTGCGACTTCAGCTGCTCCAGGACCTTGTCGCGCATCCGCTCGTACTGCGCCTGCTGCTCCCGGGACTCGTCGCTGGCCACCGGCCTGAAGCCGAGGCTCGTGTCCTTCAGCAGCGACTTGGCGCCGACGTTGCTGGTCATGATGATGACCGTGTTGCGGAAGTCGACGCGTCGGCCCTTGGCGTCCGAGAGATGGCCATCCTCCAGGATCTGCAGGAGGATGTTGAAGACCTCCGGGTGCGCCTTCTCGATCTCGTCGAGGAGCACCACCGAATAGCTCTTGCGGCGGACCGCCTCGGTGAGCTGGCCGCCCTCCTCGAACCCGACGTAGCCGGGAGGCGCTCCCACGAGCCGGCTGACGTTGTGCCGCTCCATGAACTCGCTCATGTCGATCTTGATGAGCGAATCCTCCGAGCCGAACATGAACTCGGCGAGGCTCTTCGCCAGCTCGGTCTTCCCGACGCCCGTGGGGCCCAGGAAGATGAAGGAGCCGATGGGGCGCTTGGGATCCTTCAGCCCGGCACGGGCGCGGCGCACGGCCTTGCTGATCGTCTCGATCGCTTCCTGCTGGCCCACGACCCGCTTGTGGAGTGCGTCCTCCATCTGCAGCAGGCGTTCCGATTCCTCCTGCGCGATCCGAGTGACGGGGATCCCCGTCCACATCGCCACGACCTGCGCGATGTCCTCCTCGGTGACCGTGGGGGTCGCGGCGGCCTGGGCTGCCTGCCAGTCGGAACGCAGCTGATCGATGGTCGACTTGGCGGCCGCTTCGGAGTCGCGCAGCGCCGCGGCGACCTCGTAGTCCTGGCCGTTGATGGCGGCGTCCTTCTCCTTGACGACGCGCTCGAGATCCTTCTGGGCCGCCTTCAACTCGGGGGGCGCCGAGCTGTGGCGCAGGCGCACCCGGCTGGCGGCCTCGTCGATGAGGTCGATCGCCTTGTCCGGAAGATGTCGATCGGTGATGTAGCGGATGGAGAGATCGGCGGCGGAACGCACGGCCTCGTCGCTGATGGCCACCTTGTGGTGCTGCTCGTACCGCTCACGGATCCCGAAGAGGATGTCGATGGTCTGCTCGAGCGTGGGCTCCTCCACCATCACGGGCTGGAAGCGCCGCTCCAGGGCCGCGTCGCGCTCGATGTACTTGCGGTACTCGTCGAGGGTCGTGGCACCGATGCACTGCAGCTCACCGCGAGCCAGCGGTGGCTTCAGGATGTTGGCGGCATCGATGGCCCCCTCGGCTGCTCCGGCGCCCACGAGCGTGTGCAGCTCGTCGATGAACAGGACCGCGTCGTTCGTGTTGCGCAGCTCCTCGATGATCTTCTTGAGCCGCTCCTCGAACTCGCCGCGGTACTTCGTGCCCGCGACCAGCGAGCCGATGTCCAGCGTCAACACGCGCTTGTCGGCCAGCGTCTCCGGCACGTCGCCCGACACGATCCGCTGAGCCAGACCCTCGGCGATGGCGGTCTTGCCCACGCCCGGCTCACCGATGAGAGCCGGGTTGTTCTTCGTCCGCCGGGACAGGATCTGGATGACGCGCTCGATCTCCTTCTCGCGTCCGATGACCGGGTCGATCCTTCCCGCGCGCACGGCTTCGGTCAGATTGATGCCCAGCTGGTCGACCGTGGGTGTCTTGCTGGCACGCTTGGTCTCCGCGGCGGGCCCGGCCGAGCTCGACTGCGAGAGGACGCGGATGACCTCGTGGCGGACCTTGTCGAGGTTCACGCCCAGCGATTCCAGGACGCCGGCCGCGATGCCCTCGCCTTCGCGCACGAGCCCCAGCAGCAGGTGCTCCGTGCCGATGTAGTTGTGTCCCAGGCGGCGCGCCTCGTCGATGGCGAGCTCGATGACGCGCTTGGCACGCGGCGTCAGCCCCACCTCGCCGACCACCGGTCGGTCGCCGCGCCCGATGATGAACTCCACCGCGGTGCGGACCTTGGCGAGCTCGACATTCATGTTCTCGAGGACGCGGGCGGCGACACCCTCGCCCTCACGGACGAGGCCCAGCAGCAGATGCTCGGTGCCGATGTAGTTGTGGTTGAACCGCTGCGCCTCGTCCTGCGCAAGCGTCAGGACCTTCCGTGCGCGGTCGGTGAACTTGTCGAATCGGTCGGTCATCGGATCGGACTTCTGTTCCCTATCAAAGCGCCCTTCAGCGCTCCGTTCTGCTGAATCGTAACACCGGCCCCTCGCTGGGGGATCTCTCGTCCGGGCCCGACGGACTCATCCGGCGGACGTGTCCGGCGATGCGGCGAGCTCGTGCTGCCCGATGATTCGCCATCGCGGCGCGCAGTGGATGGAAAGTGAAGGAAATCGAATGACCCGCCGATCAGGCGGGTCATGGAGCGAGCGCGGACCGTGGGGGAACGGTCCCTCAGGCGTCCCCGTCTCGGGAGACCGTCTCGGGCGCAGGGGCCTGATCCTCGGTCGTGGGGGTGATGGCGGTGTCGGCCTCATCCTGTGAGGCCGTGTCCGGCTCGGCCTGCGCTGGGCCCTGCTGGTCGGTAGGTGCCTCGTTGTCGGCCTCGGCAACGAGGGCCTTGGCCTCGGCAGCCACCGACGGGTCCTCCGCGGTCGGGGGCTCCGCCGCCGCCGGGGCGTCCGGGGCGTCCGGGGCGTCCGGCGGCGTCGCCGCGTCCTGCGCCGGATCGGTGGGCGGCGAAGCGGACGCCGCGCCCTCTCCCTCGCCGACCTCGATGGCCGGAGCCACCTCGTCCGTGGTCGCGGGGGCCTCGGCCGTGTCGGGGGCGGCTTCCACCGCGTCGCCCGCCTCGGCTTCCGCAGCAGGCGGCGTGGCATCGGCCGCGGTCGGCTCGGCATCGGCCGCGGTCGGCTCGGCATCGGCCGCGGAGGCTGTGCCGGTCGACTCCGCAGGCGCGTCATCCCCAGCGGCGGCCTCGGACTCGGCCACCTGCTGGCGGACCTGGGCGAAGGCGGCCGCGAGGGTGTTGTCGATGCCCTCGTCGGGCTCCTGGACGGCCTGCGCTGGATCGTAGGCTCGTTCCGGACGCGCACGGCGCTCGCGCGGTTCGGCGGCGGGCGGACGCGGGGGAGCTTCCTCGGCCTGCTTGAGGCTCAGGCCGAGGCGATGTCGCTCGGAGTCGAGCGAGATGACCTTCAACTTGAGCTTCTGACCTTCGTGCACCACGTCACCCGGATGTCCCACGCGCTGGTGAGACAGCTCGCTGATGTGGATGAGGCCCTCGAGGCCGTCGCGGACACGCACGAACGCGCCGAAGTTGACGATCTTGGTCACCGTGCCGTCGATGACGTCGCCGACCTTGAGATCGGCCACCGTGGAGTGCCACGGGTCGGGTTGCAGCCGGCGGATGGAGAGGCTGATGCGGCCGCGCTCGTGATTGATGTCGATGACCTCGGCCTCGACCTCTTCCCCGACCTTGTAGCCCGCCTCCGGATTGTTGACCTTGTTCCAGGACAGCTCGCTCTTGTGGACAAGGCCGTCGATCCCGCCGAGGTCGACGAACACACCGAACGGGGCGATCGATCGCACCGTCCCGGTGACCTTCTGGTTGACCTTCAGGCTGCTGAAGAGTTCGTCCCGCTTCTCGCGCCGCTCCTCGTAGAGCGCCACCTTCTCCGAAAGGATGAGCCGGTTCGCCTTGCGGTTGACCTCCAGGATCTTCAGCCGGAGCTTCCGTCCCACGTACGGCTGGAGCTTCTCGGCGATCTCCTGCGCGGCGTCGCGCGGCTGTTCGTTCTGCGGTCGTCTCGGGAAATCGACGATCTGGCTGATGGGCACGAACCCGCGGATGCCGCAGTCGACGATGAGCCCGCCCTTGTTGTGGTCGATGACCGGTGCTTCGATGATGGCGCCGGCGTCCAGCTGCTCCTGCATCGAGCGCCACTTGCGCTCCAGGCCGGCCCGACGGAGCGAGAGCACGGCGTGGCCCTCGTTCGACTCCGGCTGGAGGACGTACACGAGGACCGTGTCACCGATGTCGAGCTGCGGCTGGGACTCCGCGTTGCGCCCGTAGAGTTCGCGGTTGCTGACGACGCCCTCGGACTTGGCTCCGATGTCGACGAGGATCTCGTCCTTGTCGATGCGCACGACCTGACCCTCGACCACGTCGCCGTGCTTGAGGCTGCGGATCTCGTCGGACTGCTCGCTGAGCAGCTCCTCCATGGTCGTCGGCTCGGGCCGGTCGTCCACGGCGGGTGGCGCGTCGGCGTGCTCGTCGACCCCTGCCTCGGCGGTGGCTTCCTGGCCGTCGGTCACCGGCTCGGCGACGGCGGGCTCCGCGACGGCGGGCTCCGCTGCGCCGCGGCCATCCGTGGGACCGCCACTGGGGGCGGCGACCTGCGCTTCCGGCTGCGGGTCGGTGCTCTGCCCGTCCGCGTCCGGCGTCGACACGGCTGCCTCGGCACGCGCAGCGAGCGAGTCTCCGGCGCCGAGGGAGTTCGCTTCCCCGGCGCCCGCGTCCGGGTCTCCGGCTGGAGCCGCAGCGACTGACGCCTCGGCCGTGTCCTCGGATGGCGCGCTCGCGTCGACCGAGGGCGCGCTCGCATCGTCCTGGCCTGCGGCCGCTGGAGCCTCGGCCTGAGGGGCAGCCGTCTCTTCGGCGGCCTGGTCGGACTCGCCGTTCTGGGCCTGCGCGGCGGGCTCGGCGCCCTCTATCGGCTCGACGGTCAAGGTGATCGACTCTCCTCGGATCTGAGCTCCTACGGCGGACAAGACAGAGCCCGGGCACGCGCCCGGGCTCCCGATCCGCAAGGTGGGTCGTCCGTGTCCTCGTGGGCTCGTCAGACTCCTTCGTTCGGGGGCGCGCGTTCCGCTCTCGGCCGATCCTGCCGCAGGGCCGGTGCATGGTACCACCGTATCCACGGCGTCACAATGGTCGGCGGTCGCTCGTCGCGATCCTCCGACACGCTGGTAGCATCGCGCGTCGTGCCCGAGCTGCCGGACCTGGTGATCCTGGAGGAGGCGTTCCAGGCCGCTCTCGTGGGCCGTCCGCTCGTGGCCTGGGACGCGCCCCAGTCCCTCGTCGTGCGTGGCACCAGCAGCGAGATCGCGGCCCTCGTCCAGGTCCCCCTCGACCGGGTGGAACGTCGCGGCAAGTTCATCACCCTGGGCTTCGGCGTCGATCGCGTCGTCGTCAATCCCATGCTGACCGGCAGACTGGGCCTGGGGACCCCGGGTTCCAAGGCCCTGTCACAGACAGCCGTCGTGCTCACGTTCGGTCCGCGCAGAGGCGCGGCACCGCGACGCTCAGGGGGTTCCCGCGGGTCGGCTTCCTGGACCGCAGGCGCCGACTGGATGCCGCCCGACGATGCGATGGTCGAGTTGCGATACCGCGACCCCACGCGCATGGGCAAGGTCTACGTGCTGCCGCACGGGGTGTCCCGTTCGGTCGCCGGCTGGGACGAGCAAGGGCCTGACGCCGACGACGCAGGCTTCGTACTCGAGGCCTGGCGAGCGCGCATCACCCGGCATTCCGGCGAGCTCAAGGGCCTGCTCAAGAACCAGGCCTTCGTCGCGGGCATCGGCAACGGATACTCCGACGAGGTGCTCTGGGCGGCGGGCCTGGCGCCGTTCCGGAAGCGCTCTTCCCTCGCTCCGGAGGAAGTGGACGCGCTGTACACCGCCATGCGCGAGGTGATGCGATGGGCGATCGACGAGCTCCGCCGACGCGTCCCACCCCGCTTCGAGATCGAAATGCGTGACTTCCTGCGCGTCCACCGCAAGGGCGGCTCCGGCTGCCCGCGGTGCGGGACGACCGTAAGCCAGATCTCGCCCGGCGGCTTCGTCACGAGCTGGTGTCGAGGCTGTCAGCGCTGACCGGCCGGCACGCCTCGCTTCGATGATCGCTCGTCGAAAGGCGCCGGAGGTCCATCACGATGGCACCGCCGGCGCTCGGTCAGCACGTCGCACGCGAGCGACGGGGAGGTCCATGTCCAGAAGGCAAGAGATCCTGGCAACGGCCTATTTTCCCGAGGAGCTACCCCCTGAGTATCTTCGGCGCTGGAGAGCTTAACTGCCGTGTTCGGGATGGGAACGGGTGTGGCCTCTCCGCTAGGGTCACCAGGATCCACTGCATGTGATGACGTGATCGGGCGGCAGCCCGGACACTCGCCCTTGCGGGGCGCTGCCTTGCTGGCCCATCGGGTCCTTCGTACTTCGTTCCTGTCGTGCGGGACGATGCCCGCGACAAGGTGTTCGGATCCACGGATCCGTGGCAGCTGCCCATGGGTCAGCTGCCGAAGAAA
This sequence comes from Chloroflexota bacterium, assembly GCA_030446555.1. Classification (GTDB taxonomy): domain Bacteria; phylum Chloroflexota; class Limnocylindria; order Limnocylindrales; family CSP1-4; genus Palsa-1032. The sequence goes on from JAUJNA010000004.1 coordinate 109,823, forward strand.
GAGGTCAAGCCCTCGACCATTAGTACGGCTCAGCTCCATCGGTTGCCCGACTTCCACATGCCGCCTATCGAACAGGTGATCTCCCTGCGGTCTTACCCGGTTGACCCGGTGGGGAACCTCATCTCGAGGCGAGCTTCGCACTTAGATGCTTTCAGTGCTTATCCCGACCGAACATAGCTACCCAGCGATGCCCCTGGCAGGACAACTGGCACACCAGCGGTTCGTCCACTCCGGTCCTCTCGTACTAGGAGCAGCTCCTCTCAAGTTCCCTACGCCCGCGATGGATAGAGACCGAACTGTCTCACGACGTTCTGAACCCAGCTCACGTACCGCTTTAATTGGCGAACAGCCAAACCCTTGGGACGTACTTCCGCCCCAGGATGCGACGAGCCGACATCGAGGTGCCAAACAGGGCCGTCGATGTGAACTCTTGGGCCCTATAAGCCTGTTATCCCCGGGGTAGCTTTTATCCGTTGAGTGATACCCCTTCCACTCGGAGGTACCAGATCACTAAGCCCGACTTTCGTCTCTGCTCGACTTGTGGGTCTCGCAGTCAAGCTCCCTTATGCCTTTGCACTCTTCGGCTGGTTTCCATTCAGCCTGAGGGAACCTTTGGGCGCCTCCGTTACACTTTAGGAGGCGACCGCCCCAGTCAAACTGCCTGCCTGCCACTGTTCCGCGCGGATCACGGGTCGCGGTTAGAACCGAGATCTTACAAGGGTGGTATTTCAACGTCGGCTCCACCGAGGCTAGCGCCCCAGCTTCTCAGCCTCCCACCTATCCTACACAAGCAACACCCCAACCCAATGACAGGGTGCAGTAAAGCTCCACGGGGTCTTTTTGCCCTATCGCGGGTAACCTGCATCTTCACAGGTACTTCAATTTCGCCGGATCCTCGTTGAGACAGCGCCCATCGTTACGCCATTCGTGCGGGTCGGAACTTACCCGACAAGGAATTTCGCTACCTTAGGACAGTTATAGTTACTGCCGCCGTTTACCGGGGCTTCGATTCAGAGCTTGCACCCCTCCTCTTAACCTTCCGGCACTGGGCAGGCGTCAGCCCGTATATGTCAGCTTTCGCTTTAGCACGGACCTGTGTTTTTGCTAAACAGTCGCCTGGGCCTTTTCACTGCGGCCTCGATCAACCCATAGCAAGCTAAGGGTTGCGAGGCGCCCCTTCTCCCGAAGTTACGGGGCCAATTTGCCGAGTTCCTTAACGAGGGTTCTCCCATCGCCTTTGGTATTCTCTACCCGCCTACCTGTGTCGGATTGCGGTACGGACACCGTTGATCTCGCTAGACACTTTTCTTGCCAGCCTGGCTCACTCGAATCGCAACAGATGCTGCTTTCACTCGCTTCTCGGCGTTGGATGGGAGGACGGATTTGCCTATCCTCCCCGCCTACCGGCTTGGACGCGTATAGCCAGAACGCGCTCGAACTACCACGCTGGGTCATGCCCTTGCTCTCACCTGGGTTCAGCTCACCGCTTCGGTCGAGCTTGCGCCCGACCAACCACGGATCGCCTCCGCCAGGCGACACCTTGCGGTGCAAACGATCTCTGGTGGTTCCGGAATATCAACCGGATGTCCATCGCCTACGACGTGTCGTCCTCGGCTTAGGCCGACTAACCCTGAGCGGACAAGCCTTCCTCAGGAAACCTTAGGCTTACGGCGTGTGGGTTTCTCACCCACATTGCGCTACTCATGCCGACATTCGCACTCCCGTACGCTCCAGCCGTCCTTACGATCGACCTTCACAGCGAACGGGACGCTCCCCTACCGCCCGACAGCCGGCGAACCGGCTGACAGACCCGTAGCTTCGGTACCAAGCTTGAGCCCCGTTGGATCTTCGGCGCGGAACCACTTGACCAGTGAGCTGTTACGCACTCTTTCAATGGTGGCTGCTTCTAAGCCAACATCCTGGTTGTCTGTGCGACTCCACATCCTTTGCCACTTAGCTTGGATTTGGGGACCTTAGCTGACGGTCCGGACTGTCTTCCTCTTGACCACGAAGCTTAGCCCTCGCAGTCTGACTCCCGAGCTCTAAAATCACGGGATCTGGAGTTTGATTGGGTTTGGTAAGCGGGAAGCCCCCTAGCCCATTCAGTGCTCTACCCCCGTGATTGAACGCTCGAGGCTAGCCCTAAAGCTATTTCGGGGAGAACCAGCTATCTCCGGGTTCGATTGGCATTTCACCGCTATCCACAGCTCATCCCCTAGCTTTTCAACGCTAGTGGGTTCGGTCCTCCACGAGACATTACTCTCGCTTCAACCTGGCCATGGATAGGTCACCCGGTTTCGGGTCTACTGCGTGCGACTGATCGCCCTGTTCAGACTCGCTTTCGCTTCGGCTCCGTCCTTCGCGGACTTAACCTTGCCACACGCACGTAACTCGTCGGCTCATTCTTCAAAAGGCACGCCATCAGGCTACCGGCCCGAAGACCGGCAACACCCTTTGACTGCTTGTGGGCACGTGGTTTCAGGTACTGTTTCACTCCCCTCCCGGGGTGCTTTTCACCTTTCCCCTCACGGTACTAGTGCACTATCGGTCGCCAAGAGTATTTAGCCTTGGACGGTGGTCCGCCCGGGTTCCCACATGAGAGACCTTCCACGTGGTACTCAGGTGGCCGGACGCGGAGGCCGATCGCTTCGCTTACGGGGCTGTCACCCTCTATGGCCCGCCTTTCCTGACGGGTTCAGCTCACGATCGACTTTGTGACTCCGCTGGGACCTTGCAGGGTCCCTTGCCGGCTCCTACGACCCCCGCTCAGAAACGGCTGCAACCTATCGCGCTGAGCAGGTTTGGGCTATTCCCGTTTCGCTCGCCACTACTCAGGGAATGTTCTCTTTTCCTCCCGCTACTGAGATGTTTCAGTTCGCGGACTTACCTCCGCGGGGCCTATGTATTCAGCCCCGGGTGACCGGGCATTACCCCAGCCGGGTTTCCCCATTCGGACACTCTCGGATCAAAGCTCGCTCGCAGCTCCCCGAGACGTTTCGTCGCCTGCCACGTCCTTCATCGGCTCTTGGCGCCAAGGCATCCACCCCGTGCCCTGTGTAGCTTGACCTCCCTTCGGCAGCTCACCCGTAAGCAAGTGCCAAGGGATGGTCCGGGATCATCACCTTGTCGTTCTACGGCAGAAATCGAAGTACTTGGACTCGATCTACCGATCACATCTTCACTTGGTAAGGTGCTCTGCCCCTTCTCGAGGCGCCGGCCCGGTCTTGCCGGGTCGTCCAGCGGTCCGCTGGTCGGTGGCCCGAAAGCTGCATCCTTCGCATCCACGGATCAGGGGACTCCTGGTGGGTGACGCACATCGACGGCTCGAGGTCCTCGAGCCGTCGCGCGACAGCGTTTGGTTCCTGCGAGATCGACGGGGTCTACCCGATATTCGGTTCTTCAGCGAGGGTCTGGGCCAGTGTGCCGATCCTCTGGTGGACTGCCGGCAGAGAGGTGGTGGAGACGAGGAGACTCGAACTCTGACCCTCTCCTTGCAAAGGAGATGCTCTCTTCCAGCTGAGCTACGTCCCCTTCGTGGCGCGGCGGCTGTCGATGGGTGGGATGGTGGGCGTTTCTGGACTCGAACCAGAGACCTCTGCCTTATCAGGGCAGTGCTCTAACCAGCTGAGCTAAACGCCCGCCGGGCCCGCTGCCTCGCCCCTGAGGACGAGCCAGCGACCGCACCCTAACAGTTGAAGAGTGGCAGGTAACCCGCAACGAACGGGCTTCGGTCTTTGCAGGTGCCGGGTCAGCGCGATCCACCCGGATGACTCCAGGTGCCCATCCCACCCAGCGGGGACGGAGGACGATCGCGTCGAAACAACCTGGGAGGGTATCTATCGCCGGGCCCGTTACCGATCGGTCCCGACTCCCGCTCCCTAGAAAGGAAGTGAGTCGATCCAGCCGCACCTTCCGGTACGGCTACCTTGTTACGACTTCGTCCCAGTCACCAACCCCACCTTCGACGGCTGCCTCCTTGCGGTTGGCCCACCGGCTTCGGGTGTTGTCGGCTTCCATGACGTGACGGGCGGTGTGTACAAGCCCCGGGAACATATTCACCGCCGTATGCTGACCGGCGGTTACTAGCAACTCCGGCTTCACGTAGGCGAGTTGCAGCCTACGATCCGAACTGAGACCGGCTTTAGGATTAGCTCCACCTCGCGGTTTCGCAGCCCGTTGTACCGGCCATTGTAGCGTGGGTGTAGCCCAGGACGTAAGGGCCATGCTGACTTGACCTCATCACCTTCCTCCGAGTTTCTCTCCGGCAGTTCCGTGAGTGATACAACACACAGTAGGGGTTGCGCTCGTTGCGGGACTTAACCCAACATCTCACGACACGAGCTGACGACAGCCATGCAACACCTGTGACCAGGCCCCCTTGCGGGGCGCCGGCGTTTCCGCCGACCTCCTGGCCATGTCAAGTCCTGGTAAGGTTCTTCGCGTTGCGTCGAATTAAACCCCACGCTCCGCTGCTTGTGCGGGGCCCCGTCAATTCCTTTGAGTTTTAGCCTTGCGGCCGTACTCCCCAGGCGGGACACTTAATGCGTTAGCTACGGCACTGGCGGGGTTGATACCACCAACACCTAGTGTCCATCGTTTACAGCCAGGACTACCGGGGTATCTAATCCCGTTCGCTCCCCTGGCTTTCGCGCCTCAGCGTCAAGAACAGGCCAGAAAGCCGCCTTCGCCACTGGTGTTCCTCCCGATATCTACGCATTTCACCACTACACCGGGAATTCCGCTTCCCTCTCCTGCCTTCGAGCCCGACAGTATCGAATGACCCTCCCAGTTGAGCCGGGGGCTTTCACATTCGACTTATCGGGCCGCCTGCGCGCTCTTTACGCCCAGTAAATCCGGACAACGCTCGCCACCTACGTATTACCGCGGCTGCTGGCACGTAGTTAGCCGTGGCTTCTTCCTCAGGTACCGTCATCATCGTCCCTGAGAAAAGAGGTTTACAACCCGAAGGCCTTCATCCCTCACGCGGCGTTGCTGCTTCAGGCTTTCGCCCATTGAGCAAAATTCCCGACTGCTGCCTCCCGTAGGAGTCTGGGCCGTGTCTCAGTCCCAGTCTGGGTGATCGTCCTCTCAGACCACCTACCATCGTCGCCTTGGTGAGCCGTTACCCCACCAACGAGCTAATCGGACGCAGGCCCCTCCCGAAGCGCCTTGCGGCTTTACTCACACGATCGAACGTGTGACCACATGCGGTATTAGCCACCCTTTCGGGCAGTTATTCCCCACTTCGGGGCAGGTCACCTACGCGTTACTCAGCCGTTCGCCACTAGCGACTCGAGCAAGCCCGAGTCGCCCGTTCGACTTGCATGTCTCATGCACGCCGCCAGCGTTTATCCTGAGCCACATCAAACTCTCCGACAAAGAACGGCCGACATCGCTGCCAGCCGCCCGTATCTCGAGTCATTCCCGCTCGTAGTTTCCGGATTTCCTGCCACTCTTCACTTGTTAAGGTGCGGTGTCCGATCCCGCGAACGGCTCCGGCACAGCAGTGCATTGTGGCACAGCCTTCCGTGGCTGTCAACGAGGACCGCCCCGGGCGCTCGGGTGGAGCGCCACCCGCCCGGTCCGGGGACCGGGCGCGACGGACCGCCAGAGTAGTCGGGGCGGCCGCGCCCGTCAAGTGCTGGCGGGCGTCAGCGCCGGCGGGCGTCAGCGCCGGCGGGCGTCGCTCAGAGCGGGCTCGTCTGGGCCAGCAGCCAGGATCCCGCGGCCGTCAGCCAGCACAGCAGCGCCAGGGTCACGGACCCGGGCTCGCCCAGGGGCCCCGTGACGACCAGGTAGAGGATCCCGCCGAGCACGGTCACGAGGACGACCTTGGCCACCCGGAGCAAGAGCTCGGCGACCAGGTCGCTCACCGGTCGACGGCCACCTCGAACTCGCGGCGCCCTTGGAGCGCTCGGACCAGGGTCACCTCGTCGGCGTACTCCAGGTCGCCGCCGACCGGGATGCCGCGCGCGATGCGAGTGACAGCCGCCACATGCCCCGACAGCCGCTCGGCCAGGTACATGGCCGTCGCCTCTCCTTCCAGCGTCGGGTTGGTAGCCAGGATGACCTCTTCGTACGGCTCCCCGGCCGCGCGACGCTGGGGCGCTGTCCAGGAGCTCACGGACGCGAAGCCGGTCCGGGCCTACGCCGTCCATGGGTGAGATGGCGCCATGCAGCACGTGGTAGCGCCCGCGAAAGGCGCCAGTGCGTTCGATGGCCAGGACGTCGAGTGCTTCTTCCACCACGCACAGCCGGCGTTCGTCGCGTTCGGGATCCAGGCAGATGGGACAGCGCGGCCCGGTGCTGATGTTGAAGCAGAGATCGCAGAAGACGACCTCGTCGCGCACGGCGACGAGCGCCGCGGCGAGCGTCGCGCCTCCCCCTCGTGCGCGCGCAGCAGGTAGTAGGTCAGCCGCTGCGCCGTCTTGGGGCCGATGCCCGGGAGCCGGGCGAACGCCTCGATGAGTCGCGCGACAGGCTCGACGAGCGCGGTCACCGGGCTTCAGCCCATGCCGTTGCATCCGAGCCCACCGGTGACCCGTGCCATCTTCCCTTCAGCCGTTTCGCGGGCCCGCCGAAGGCCGTCATTGACGGCCGCGGTCACCAGGTCCTGGAGCATCTCGACGTCATCGGGGTCCACGACGCCCGGGTCGATGGTCACCGAGACCAGCTCCTGCCGCCCTGTGACCACCGCTGTCACGGCGCCTCCACCGGCCGTGCCCTCGAGCTCCAGGGCGCGCAGCTCCTCCTCGACACGGGCCATGTCGGACTGCATCTGCTGCGCCATCTTGGCCAAGTTGCCGAAACCCATCGGTCGCTCCTCGCCTGCCTACGATCGGCTGATCTCGCGCACGTCCGCCGCCGATCATCCTGGAAGATCCGCCGGGCATGCTCCACTGCATCGGCGGCTCCGGTCTCGACCGGCGTCGCCAGGGCCACGTTCGTGGCCACGCAGCGCACGCCGACGGGTCGCCGCAGCACGTGCTCGAGGCCTTCCTCGAGCACCTCCGCTTCCGCTCCGCGATGTCACGGAGGAATGCCTGGTCCTCCGGGAACCGAGGACCACCACGCCATCCTGCATCTCCACCGGACGGCATGCCGAGATGAGGGCCGGTTCGCTGGGTTCCTGGCGACATGGTCGACCACCTCCTGCCAGCCGTCACGCAGCCGAGCCAGGAGCTGGTCCGACTCCGATGCCGAGGTGACGGCGGTGTGGACGCGCGAGGTGGTGGGCGGCGCGGCGGTCACCGCGGGCGTGGCGGTCGCGTCGGGCGTGGCGAGTCGCGCCTCAGGCGGGGCGGCGGGCGGGCGATCGACCCTCACCGGCCCGGTCACCGGATCGTCCTGCGCCGTACCGGGCTTCGGCCTCGAGCTGTCGAGTCCCGGTGCCCGTTCGCTGCTCGACGCCGCGTTCAAGAGCGCCAGCTCGAGCTGCCAGCGATAGCCCCCCAGCCCCGCCCGGCTGGCGTCGATGCCGCTCAGCCGGCGAGCGGCCCCAGCGAGAGCGGCCGCAGACGGACCGTGGCGGCCGGCACCGGGACCGGATGCGAGCGCCTCGACGAGCTGCTCCCGAAGGGCGGTGACGACCTGTTCCGCGAACGAGACCAGGTCGCGGCCGTCCGCCTCGAGGCTGTCGAGCACGGCGATCCCGGTGAGTGCGTCGGCCGTGGCGAGCGCCTGGACGAAGCGCTCCACCTCGTCACGATCGGCGATGCCGAGGAGGTCGCGGATCGAGCTGGCGGTGACGGGATCGCCGGCGATCCCCAGGACCTGGTCGAGCATCGACTCAGCGTCGCGCATGCCACCCCCTGCCAAGTGGGCGATGAGGTCCAGCGCGGCCGGCTCGGCCGAGCGACCCTCTTCCTCGAGGATCCTGTCCAGCTTGTCGCGGATCTCCGCGCCTCTCAGCGGGCGGAATGTGAAACGCTGGAGCCGCGAGATGACGGCGGGCCGGATCTGGCTGGGGTCCGTCGTGCAGAAGACGAAGAAGACACCGTCCGGTGGCTCCTCGAGCGTCTTGAGCAGGACGTCCCAGCCCTCCTTGATGCGCTGCACCTCATCGATGATGAACACCTTCTGGCGGAGGTCGGCTGGCGCGGTGTAGACGCGGGGAAGGAGCTCGCGCATGTCGTCGACGCGGTTGTTCGATGCCGCGTCCATCTCCACGACGTCGAGCGCGCGACCGTCGCGGATGGCGGCGCACGACGGGCAGCGATCGCACGGTTCGCCGTCTTCCAGGTCGGGACAGTTGACCGCCTTTGCCAGGATGCGCGCCATGGAGGTCTTGCCGGTGCCGCGCGGCCCGACGAAGAGGAAGGCGTGTGCCAGGCGATCGAGGCGAACGGCGTTGCGCAGCGTGGTCACGACGGCTGCCTGACCCACGATCTCACCGAAGGTCTGGGAGCGCCAACGGCGATAGAGCGCCTGGTGCGGCGCGGCTGCGACCGAGCGTGTGGCCATCGGCCTCAGGATGACGGAAACCGCTCCGCGATGGGACGGCCGGGCTGGTGCCCGGGATCGATGTGCCGTGCACCCTCCGTCGACCGAGACGCTCGTGGGCCCACCTGGGCGGTCGGCTCGGACCAGGCCGGTCCGCGGCACCCGGCGAGCAGCGCTTAACGCTGCTTCCTTCCGGACCTGACGTGGTTCACGCGTCGCCGCTGCGCGGGACCCGATCCTCATCGCCGATCACCCCGGCGGCATCCGCGGGCGCGGGCCTCGGGAGGGGATTCAGCCCTGCTGAAGCGGATCGCAGGTACAGGGCACCGCTAGTTCCCCGCCTAGCACGGCATGGGCATGATAGCGGAGGCGATGCGCGTAGCAGGTCCCGGTGGTCTGCAGCTGGCGGAGAGGGCGGGATTCGAACCCGCGATGGGTTGCCCCATACCGCATTTCCAGTGCGGCGCCCTAGGCCTCTAGGCGACCTCTCCGCGGGGTCCCGGCCGGTCGGGAAGCGGCGTGGCGGAGAGGGTGGGATTCGAACCCACGGTGCTTGCGCACACCGCTTTTCGAGAGCGGCACCTTCAACCACTCGGACACCTCTCCGCGCGAGAGGATAGCAAAGGCCTTCGCGCGGATGTCCTGGCCGCTGACCGCTCGGCGGAAGTTCCGTCACGGAGACGGCGCACCTCACCTCACCGAAGCCGGGCGAAGTCTCGCTTCATCGCTGCGCGACCGTTCCGCAGATCCGGTCGCAGGTCTGCGGCATCGGCCTGCAGGATGCCCGAGACGACGTGCAGCCGACGCGGCAGGAGGTCCGTGTCCGCCAACTGGAGGCATGAGCCGGCCGCACCCTCCACCGGGTCGGCCGCCGCGTAGACCACGCCATCGGCATCGCTCTGGAGCAGCGCCCCCACGCACATCGCGCACGGCTCCACAGCGCAGAAGACGGTGACGCCGGAGAGACTCGCCCGACCGAGCCGCCGCGCGGCTTCCCGGAGCACCACGACCACGGCGTGCGCCGTGGGGTCGCCGGCGCTCACGACCTGCTCCCTCCCATGAGCCACCATGGCTTCACCGAGCACGGCCACGGCTCCGTCGGCTCGCTCTCCCGTGGCGGCGGCGGCCGCGGACTCGGCGAGCGCAGCGCGCATATAGAGCTCGTAGTTCACGGCGGAATCCTAGCAGGGGCTCTTCCCACCACCGCCCGCTTCAGCCGAACAGGGCCGCCAGGTCGAGCATCGACGGGTCCACCTGGCGGTTCCGGCCGCGCACGAGGCTGAGGGGCACCTCGATGATCTCGTCACCTCGCAGCGCGACCATGACGCCGTATCGCCCGGCCTCGATGGCCGCCACGGCCGCCACGCCGTACCGGCTGGCCAGCACACGGTCGAAGAGGCTGGGCGATCCACCGCGCTGGATGTGGCCGAGCACCGTCACCCGGGTCTCGATCCCGGTGCGTGTCTCGATCTCGCGGCCGAGCCGTTCCCCCACCCCGCGGCGATCGAGCCGTGGGTGCCCGAAGGCGTCGAGGGTCTCTGTCGCACCGTCGCCGGTGCCATCTCCCAGATCCTCGGGCAGCACGACCCCTTCCGCGACCACCACGATGCTGCTTCCCGTGCCGATGGTGGCGCGTCGGGAGAGGTGATGGCAGGTCGCCGCCAGGTCGATGGGGCGTTCCGGGACCAGGATCGCGTCAGCCCCGCCTGCGAGCCCGCCGTAGGTCGCGATCCAGCCGGCGTCGCGGCCCATGACCTCCACGACCATGACCCGGTGGTGGCTGGCCGCCGTCGACTGGAGCCGGTCGATGGCCTCCATGACGGTGGTGGCTGCCGAGTCGAAGCCGATGCATCGGTCGGTCTCGGCCACGTCGTTGTCCATCGTCTTGGGCACGCCCACGACCGGTTCACCGCGCTCCGCGAGTGCAGCCGCCACGGACAGCGTGTCGTCGCCACCGATGGCCACCAGGGCATCGAGTCGCAGTCGCCTGAGGTTGTCGCGGACGGCGTCCATCCCGCCCTCGCGGTCCTGCGGGTTCGTGCGGGAGGTGCCGAGTACGGTGCCGCCCTCGCCGAGGATGCCGCTCACGTCGAGGTGACCCAGCTCGACCGCGTCGGGGCGGCCGGGTGTCGCGAGCCCGGCCCAGCCGTTGCGCAGCCCGACCGTCTCGTGGCCACCCACCTCGGCGCGGCGCGCGACCGCCCGGATGGCCGCATTGAGGCCGGGACAGTCACCACCTCCCGTGAGCAGCCCGATGCGCATCCGATCCACTCCTCGCCTGGTTCCGCCCGCAGCATGCGGGCACGGAGGCGATGGTAACGAGGGATCGTATGCAAGACTCCCGGCGTGCTGAGGGACCGGACGATGGACGGGTCGGAGGGTCCCTTCGCGGCGCCCGTCCCCCTCGTGGCGCTCGGCGTGGTGCTCGCCGGGCTCCTGATGGCGGCCGTCGCCTTCTCGGCCGAGCCGTTCCTTCCCGACGCCTACGGACCGGGTCAGGATGCCCGTGCGTACTGGGCCGCCCCGGCGGGGGATCCGTACGACGTGGGATCCGTGGGCCGGGAGAGTGCCTACCTCTACTCGCCGGCTTTCCTCCAGGTGCTGGCTCCGCTGCGCGAGCTGCCCTGGCCGCCGTTCCTCCTTGCGTGGACCGGCCTGCTGTTGGTGGCGCTCGTCCTTCTTTCCGGCCCGATCCTCTTCGTCCCCGTGCTCGCGCTGGCCCTCCACGAGGTGTGGGGCGGGAACATCCACCTGGTCCTGGCGCTCGCGATCGTGGTCGGCTTCCGCTGGCCGGCCGCGTGGGCATTCGTGCTGCTGACGAAGGTGACGCCGGGGATCGGTCTCGTCTGGTTCGCCGTCCGACGCGAGTGGCGCTCACTGGGCGCGGCACTTGGAGCCACGGTCCTCGTGGTGATCGGCTCGGCGCTCTTGGCGCCACAGCTGTGGCAGGACTGGCTGGCCCTGCTCCGCAGCAGCGCCGGTTCGAGCACCGTGCCGGGATCGGTGCCCATCCCCCTGCTGTGGCGCCTCCCGGTGGCGCTGGCGGTCATCGTCTGGGCCGCCCGGACCGATCGACGCTGGCTGCTACCGATCGGGGCGATGCTCGCGCTGCCGGTGATCTGGTGGGGCGGCCTGACCATGATCCTGGGGAGTGTCGCCCTGCAGCGACCGCGGCTCGAGGCGTGGTTCCTGGAGCGGATCGGTGATCGACCGCGTGACGGGCGCCCCGCCGCGGAGCGCGCCCCGACCTGATCGGCGACCGGACAGACCGAGTGGCGATCGGAAGGGGCCTGATCAGAAGGACTCGGCTCCCGTCTTGGCAGGAGCTGACCCGGAACTCGCTGCCCACCGGCAGCCCGAGGGCGGAGCCGTCGAGCGGGCGTTCTGGAGAGAGTGGCGCGCCCGGCGGGACTCGAACCCACGACCTTCAGGTCCGCAACCTGACGCTCTATCCACTGAGCTACGGGCGCGCGCGAGGCCGGGGTCGGTCCCTGCGGAGAGCGAGGCTGGCGGAGAGGGAGGGATTCGAACCCTCGGAGCAGGTTGCCCCACTCAACGGTTTAGCAAACCGCCGCACTAGACCTCTATGCGACCTCTCCGGACCCGGGCGTCGCGGATGATAGCACGGGCATCCGGGCCGATCGGGTATCCTTAGGCTCCCCTCACGCCTCGGGTCCCCGAGTCGCGCGACGGCGTCGGATCGGCAGGCCTGCCGCCTCGGCGACGTGCTCCGGACCCTCGGCAACGTGCTCCGGACGATGCCCAGGATGCCCGGCGAGCAGGGATCGTGACCATCGGCTGGCCGGGCGCCACCGACGACCTGAGGTGCTCCATGACCAAGCGCGTCGTCCTGATCGGCCATCCAGTCGAACGCTCGCTCTCGGGCGTCCTCCAGCAGGCCTGCTTCGACGCGCTCGCCATCGACGCCACCTACGAACCGCTCGACCGGCTCCTGATCGACCTACCCGAGACGATCGGTAGCCTGCGCCATGACGAGTTCCTCGGCGCGAACATCACCGTGCCCTACAAGGAGCGGGTGGTGCCCATGCTCGACCGGCTCACGGAAGAGGCGCAGCAGACCGGCGCTGTCGACACCATCACGCGCGAGGGCACCCGACTGGTCGGCCACAACACCGATGTGCTGGGCTTCCGGCCCGCCCTGGACGCTCTCGTGGGCAAGCAGAAGATGCCCAAGCTTGCGGTGGTGCTGGGCGCTGGTGGTGGCGCTCGAGCCGTCGTGTACGGCCTCATCACCGCCGGGTTCCAGCGCATCATCGTATTCAACCGTCACCTGCACCGCGCAGAGAACCTCGTGCGTCACTTCGCGCGGAGCGCGGCACACATGGAGCTGCGCGCCATGCCGTGGCACGAGTCGGTCATCGAGGCTGAGCTGGCCAAGGCCAAGCTGCTCGTCAACGCCAGCTCCATCGGCCGCCAGCCCGACGAGAGCCCCGTCTCCGCGGAGCTCCTGCCGGCGGAGATCATGGTCCTGGACCTGCTGTACCAGCCATCGGAGACGCGCCTCATGCGCGAGGCGAAAGCATCCGGCGCCTCGGCCGTGGCGGGCGGTGACCTGATGCTGATCCACCAGGGCGCTGCCGCGTTCCAGCTGTGGACCGGGTCGCCAGCACCCCTCGACCTCCTTCGCGACCGGCTGGAAGAGGCCCGTGGCGGATTCGGATCGCACTCCCGGGATGGCGGGCGGGATGGCGAGGCAGAGCCAGCGACCGCCGCGCCGGGCGGTCCATCGGCGTGAGCACGGGCGCGGCCCCCGCCCAGCTGACGGCATCGGGGTCGACCCGGGCCCGCGAGGTGGCGCTCGACGCCGTCCGCGCCGCGAGCGCGCTGTCTGCCGCCGTCCGGCACGAACTGGTGGCGGCGCATTCCACGACCAAGGTCGACCGTTCCCCCGTGACGGTCGCCGACCTGGCCTCACAGGCGCTCATCAGCCTCTGTCTGCGGGCTGCGTTCCCGGACGATCCCATCGTGGGCGAGGAGGATGGAGCGCTGCTGCGCGCCGATCCGGACGGTCCCATCGCCAGGCAGGTGCGCAGTCACCTCATGCGCACCGGTGTCACGGGCGGCGACTCGCTCATCGCCGATGCGCTCGATCGCTGCGCGCACCCCGGTGGCCCCGGCGGCCGGTTCTGGACGCTCGACCCCGTGGACGGGACCAAGGGTTTCCTGCGCGGCGGCCAGTACGCGGTCGCCCTGGCGCTCATCGAGGATGGTGACGTCGTGTTGGGCGTGCTGGGCTGCCCGAACCTGTCCCTTGACCCGGGCGATCCTCTCGCCCCGTCGGGTTGCATGTTCCTCGCCGAGCGCGGCGGCGGCGCGTGGATGTATCCGCTGGCCGGCGGCCCTGCCACGGCGCTCGGCGTGACGCCGCCGCCCAGCGTCGCCGACGCCCGCATGGCCGAGTCGGTGGAGCCGGGCCACTCCGCGCTGGACCAGGGCGATCGAGTGGCGCGCATCCTGGGTCTGACCCAGGCGCCGCTGCAGATGGACAGCCAGGCCAAGTACGCGACCGTGGCGCGGGGGGAGGCTCACGTCTACCTGCGCCTGCCGACCAGCGACACCTACCGGGAGCGCATCTGGGATCACGCGGCCGGGTGGCTGCTGGTCCGGGAGGCTGGCGGGGTCGTCACCGACGCGAGGGGTGAGCGGTTCGACTTCCGCCGTGGACGCCGGCTGGAAGGCAACGCGGGCGTCCTGGCCACGTCCGGCGGCGCGCTGCACGAACGGGTGCTCGAGGCGATCGTCCAGGCGCAGGCGGCCTGATCGGCCCGCGTGGCGCGCGCAGCCTGATCAGCCGGTCGGTGGACCGGCTGCTCCACACGACGGCGATCCGATCGTCCGATCCCATCGACCCCGAGGTCGCCGCTTTCCATGCCCAGCAGCGCGTGGTCGACCTGGTGGTCGGCACGCCGCTCTTCCGGCCCGACATCCTCCGCCGGCAGGCGCACGGCCACGTGGACCTGCCGCGCCTCCGAGAGGGGGGTGTGGACCTGGTCGGCTTCACCATCGCGACGCGGCATCCCGACCTGCGCGGCACGCTCTCCACACCGCACTTCTGGTCGCAGGGCCTTTCCCGCCGTCAACTGACGAGCGACATGGCCATCGCGAGAGCGCTGCTCGACCGCATCGGTGGCTGGATGGGGGCGTCGCGCGGCTTGCTGTACTCCGTCCGCTCCCGGTCGGACCTGGATCGGGTCGGCCGCCCTGGTCAAGGCGTAGGCGTCTTCGTGGGCGTCCAGGGCGGCCACGCCCTCGAGGGCGATCTCGGGAACCTGGCTGAGCTGCGTGATCGCGGGGTGCTGATGGTCGCGCCGGCGCACATCATGGATAACGCGCTGGTCGGCTCGAATACGGGCCGGAGGTCGGGAGGGCTGACCGGGTACGGGCGCGAGGCGGTGGCTGAGATCCAGCGGCTGGGGATGCTCGTGGACCTGGCTCACATGTCCGTGGCGGGGATCGAGGACACCCTGCCCCTGCTCCACCGGCCGTTCCTGCTGAGCCACACCGGGTTCACCAGGCTCAGCCATGCCGGCAGCCGGATCCCCGGCCGGCGCTTCACGCCGCGCCACCGGAACCTGGCCGACCGTGAGGCGCGGATCGTGGCCGAGGCGGGCGGCCTCATCGGCGTGACCCTCAGCACGCGTCTGCTGGGCGGCGATGATCTCGACGCGGTCCGTCGAACGGTGGACGTGGGCCTGGAGCTGGCGGGGTACCGAGGGCTGGCCCTGGGCTCCGACATGGACGGTGCGCTGCGCATGGTCTGCGACGCGGCCGGCCTACCAGCCGTCACGGCCGCCCTTCTTCGTGGCGGGCTCGACCGCGAGACCGTCTCTGCCCTGCTGGGCGGCAACGCGCTCGCGATCCTGCGCGCGACGCTGCCGTGATCGACCGACTTCGTGCTGCTATCGTCGCGCGATGGCGGTGAACGCTGCCCGGTCGGGCTCCTCCCTGGTCGCCGACGCGGCGGATGCCGGTGACCGAGCGGAGCAGATCAGGCTCTCGTTCGCGGACGCGTGGGGCGACATGGGCACCGCGTGGGGCGTGCAGCCGTCGGTCGCGCGGGTCCATGGATACCTTCTCGCGCATGGAGGCGTGCTGACCGAGCGCGAGGTGCGTGAGGCGCTCGGCATGAGCCACAGGGCTGCCAGTCTGGCGCTCGCGGAGACCGAGGCATGGGGCCTCGTCGAGCGGGTGCCGCAGCTCGACCGAGCCGGGCGGCGGGGTCCGAGCCCGACCGCGTACGCGGTGGTTCGCGACCACTGGCGCTGGTTCCAACGCATCGCGGAGCAGCGCAAGCAGCGCGAGGCCGATCCGTTGCTGCCGCGACTGGAGGCGTGCCTCGCACGTGCCGATGACGCCGCCGCGAGCGCCCCGGACGATGCCGACCTGTCGCGGTTGCGGGAGTGGCTCATCGAGCTGCTCGGCTTCGTCCGCCTCTTCGACCGCGCGCTCGGTCTGGTGGCGCGGGCGGAAACGGAAGAGATCGCCCGCGGCTTCACCGTCCTCGCCCGGCTCTCCGACGAGAGCCTGGACCGCCTGCTCAGGCTGTTCGGTTCACTGCCCGAGGAGGAGCTGGCCACGACCATCGACGCCGTCTCACGCGTCTCTCCCGGCGTGGCTCGACGGATCCTGTCCACGGCCGGGCAGCTGGCCCGGCTGGGTCGCTGAGCCGAGCGCCGACCAAGCTTCTTCACGCGGCCGCAACGCGCCCACGCCGGCACCGTGCGGCCCGGCAAGTCCCCGACCGGTACGTTCCGTGCCCATCGCACGGAGATCGCAGGCGCGCCGTGGCGTTCGTGACCGCGCGGGACGTTCGACTCCTGGCTACAGCACTCCGAAAGGCAAGGGGGGATGGCTACGCACCCGCTCGCGTCTCGCCCACGGGCATCGGAAGCACCGCCCATCACCCCAGACGGTCCTCGCGGTCGTGGTGCACTCGCGGATCGGCCCGGGGCACCACCGGAAGGGTCGGGGTCGCGGCTCATCCTGCTGCTACGAGACGGGCCAGGTCACGTCGATCCGCCCGGATCGGCCGAGCGTCTCGCGGAGCGTCTCGCGGAGGCCGGGTTCGAGTCGCTGGCCCTTACGTCCTGGCCGGAAGCCGTCCAGGCACTGGAGGATCGAGCGCCGGCTCTGCTGCTGCTCGATCTGGGTGACGGCGTGTCAGCCGCCGCACCGCTTCGTCGGCTCCGCCGGCACTGGGCTCGGCCGATCATCGTCTTGTCCCCGAGCGCCGATGTGCGGCACCGCGTCGAGGCTCTGGAGGCGGGCGCGGACGATCACCTGCGGAAGCCGTTCGACGCGAACGAGCTCGCGGCACGCATCCGGGCGGTGCTCCGCCGGGGACGATCAGCGGCCCCACCCAAGAGCCTCTCGGTGGGGCCGCTGGAGATGGACCTCGAGCGACGTCTCTGCCGCGTGGAAGGGACCCTGGTGCCTCTGGCACGCTCGGAATGGCGCGTGCTTGCCTACCTCGCCCACAACGTGGGGCGTGTGGTCATCGCCACCGAGATCCTGCGCCAGTGCTGGGGACCCGGCTACGAAGACGATCTCCAGATCCTGCGCATCTGCATCTCGCGTCTGCGCCGGAAGATCGGCGGCACCGGGAGGACCGGCGTCATCCGCACCTACCACAACGTGGGCTACGCCCTGGAGGCATGAGCCACCCGGCGCCTCGCCACGGTCCGGGGGCGACCGTCAGGAGCTTCCCAGTCGCTCCCGTAGCTGCTGGATCAGGCGCTCAGCGTGGCGACGATCGTCCGACGCCAGTTCCTGGAAGATGCCGCTGTCGTCGTCGCGCGAGTACTTCTCCATGACCTCCAGCGCCTCCAGCTTGGACGCCAGCGCGGAGATCAGGTTGTAGGTCGCGTTGTCCACCGGCGAGCCGACGCTGGCACCCGAGCCGGCCCCGCCCGCGTTCGATGAGCTCTCGCCAGCACCCCCGCCGCCCTGCATCGAGTAGCTCTCCCCGGATCGTTCCATCCCTTACCTCCCCGTCGCGGAAGCGAAGGCGGGCAGGATCTCCCGCTTCGCGAAATCGATGAAGCCTTCCTGATCGGGCCCCACCTGATGGATGTAAACGTGATCGTAACCCGCATCCACGTACTCCTGGAGGGCCTCCAGGTGGCGCTTCGGGTCGGGCCCGCACACCATGGCCTCGCCGATCTGTTCCTCCGTGACCATCTGTGCCGCCTGCTGGAAGTGCGCCGGGGTGGGTAGCTCCTGGGCGAGCTCGCCCTTGACGCCGGCCGTGGGCCAGATCTCGAACGCGGTGCGTCGCGCGGCCGCCTCGTCGGGACCCCAGCAGACCGTCAGCTGCCCGTACCGCGGACCCGTGCCGCCTGCCTCGCGATACGCGTCGATGAGCTCTCGCTGCGCCGACGTGCCGACGAACCCATCACCCAGGCGACCGGCCATCTCGGCCGACTTGGGGCCGCCGGCCGCGATGACGATGGGCGGCGCCTCATCGGGAAGGGTGTAGAGGCGAGCGTTCTCGACGATGTAGTACTCCCCGTAGTGGCTCTGCTCTCCGCCCTTCCAGAGCAGCCGGATGACCTCGATGGCCTCCTCGAGCATCTCGGAGCGGAGATCGTAGGGCGGCCACTTTTCACCCAGGATGTGCTCGTTGAGGTTCTCGCCCGTGCCCACCCCGAAGAAGAACCGGCCAGGCATCATCGCGGCCGACGTCGCCGCGGCCTGGGCCAGGATGGCGGGATGGATGCGCATGGTGGGGCACGTGACCCCCGTGCCCAATCGGATCCGCTCCGTCCGCTCGGCGATGCCGCCGATGACACTCCAGACGAAGGGACTGTGCCCCTGGCGGTCGATCCAGGGATGGAAGTGGTCGGAGATGAGGGCGAACTCGAAGCCGGCGGCCTCGGCCAGCACGGCGTTCCGGACCAGGTCGCTGGGCGTGTGTTCCTCGCTGGAGATGGCGTAACCGATCGCTGTCATGGGTGGTCAGGACCTCTCTACCGGGTCGGGGCGCGCAGGACGCCGACCGCGTGGGGCTGGCGGCACTGGGCGGCTCGATGTGGATGGGCGTCCGCGGTGTGGCGGAGAGGGTGAGATCTGAACTCACGAGCTCTTGCGAGCCTGCGGTTTTCAAGACCGCCGCCTTCAACCACTCGGCCACCTCTCCGCGACCCCTATGCTCGCACGAACCAGCGCATGGACGACCGCCGAGCGGCCGTCAACGGAACGAGACGCGCCAGCCGCCGTAGTAGGTCCGCAGGATCCGCTTGCCGTGCCAGCCGAGCTCGCCGCAGTGGTCGGCCGAGACCTCGTAGAGCTTCCAGCCCGTGGCGTCGCGACCACAGGTGTCGGAGCCGCCGTCGTAGCGATAGCCGGTCAGGATGAACCGCTTGTTGCCGTCGGCGCCCTCGCGGCGCAGGCTGAGTCCCCACAGCCGGTCGCGCGCCCGGCGCTGCTTGTCGGTCGGGTCACCGAAGTGCGCGTACAGCTGGTCGGCGGTGCTGTCCTTGACGTCGTAGCACTTGCCGTCCTTGCGGTACCCGTCGCGATGGTGTCCCTCGAGGGCGTAGTACCAGCCGTACTGCTTCACGGCGAAGGCGCCCGCGACGAGCGTCCCGAAGGGCAGGTATGACGGCCACTCGCCCGAGACCATGACGCGGGCGACGTAGCGGCGGAACGGCACCTCGACGACCTGTCCGGTCCGGCGGAGGACGCGGATGGTCTCGGGTGGTTCGGTCCGGCTGCTCCAGCCGGTGCAGCTCCCACCGGCCACGGCGGTCGAGGGCGGAGAGCCAAGCAGCAGGATGCTCACGGCGAACACTGCTGCGACAAGGCGGACGAGCACGGTCGCGCCTCCTTCGCATATGGGCGTCGCACGGCGCGACGCATGCCTGAGCCACTGGGGCGGCTCGACCCGGCGTGTCGGCGGGGAGCGGTAAGTGTGACAGGGGTTCCCTTGGACTCAACGGGTCGGCCGGGGAGCCACCTGTCTCCGAAGCATTACAAAGGCATGACGCCGCCGCTCAGCGGTCGTCCGCGCTGGGGTCCACGTCGGCACGTCCCTCCGCTGGCTCCGCCCCCGCGAGCTGGTCGCCCGTGGGCGACCCGGTGACCGCCACCGAATCGTTCTCAGCTTCACCGCTGGTCCCGTCCGTGACGCCGATGCGGTGGCGGTACGAGAGCTCGCCGCCCAGCCAGCCGGTCACCGCCAGCAGTCCGGCGCCCAGAGCGCTCATCCCGAGGCCCGCGGCACTGACGCGCCCGTCCGAGCCGCGCCGGAGCGCCAGGTTGGTGACCGTCAGGGCGAGGACTCCGGTGTTACCGCCGGCATGGAGCCAAGCCTCAGGCAGCTGCCGGGCGCGCGGGATGGTCGCCAGGTCGATGGCGCCGAACGGCGCGGCCATCGCCGATCCGGCCGCGCCGACACCCAGCAACCAGCGGGAGGCACGGCCCCAGAAGCGGTCACCCGTCCGCCACGAGAGCACGTCCGTTGCGGCCGCCAGGACCAGCGCCCCGATGGGCAGCGGCACGAGCATCGGATGGATGGGGTGACCGCCGATGGCCGCCGTGCTGGGATACGCTCGCTGGCTGTGCATCGCTGACCTCCGGATCGCTCAGGGTCCACCACGGTACGCTTCGCGGGGCACCGGACGACAGGTCGCCCCCGTCGCCCTTCCTATTGCCAGGCTTGCAAACGTCACGAAGGAGACACTCATGGATCAGTGGACCGATCGCTCCTCGGACGAGGACACCGGTGCCGGCTCATCCCAAGACGCCCCGCTGCCGGAGGAGTCGGGCAGCGCCCCCACGGCCGGCACGGACGAGGCCACGTCCACGGGTCCGAACGAGTCGACCTCGGACAGCCCCGCATTCGAGCCGCCGGCCAGCGGTGACGACAACATCCGTGAGGGCCGCGTGGGTGGCGTGATGGGCGGCCCGAACCAGCAGCAGGGTCAGGGCCAGGGCGGCTGATCCGCCACCGCGGCCGGGCTACCCCGTGAGCGCGGTGAGCCGGGCACCCAGCCGCGGACGCAGGACCTCGGGGACGTCGAGCGAGCCGTCCTCGAGCTGATAGACCTCCAGGATGGCCGCCACCGTGCGCGCCAGGGCCAGACCCGAGCCATTGAGCGTGTGGAGGTGCTCTGCCCGGGCGCCCGCCTCGGGTCGCCAGCGGATGTCCATCCGGCGCGCCTGGTAGTCCCGGAAGTTCGAGACCGAGCTGACCTCGAGCCAGTCCTCGACGCCGGGCGCCCAGACCTCCAGGTCGTAGGTCTTCGCCTGCACGAAGCCCATGTCCCCGGTCGCCAGCAGCTTGACCCGGTATGGCAGGCCCAGGAGTTGGAGGCATCGCTCCGCCCGCGCCGTGAGCCACTCGAGGGTCTCTCCCGAGTCGGCCGGCCGCTCGAAGCAGACCATCTCGACCTTGTCGAACTGGTGGACGCGCAGGATCCCCCGCGTCCTGGCGCCCGCGGCGCCGGCCTCGCGGCGGAAGCAGGGCGAATAGGCGACGTAGCGGATGGGCAGCCTTGCTGCTTCGATGATCTCGTCGCGATGGAGGTTGGTGACCGGGACCTCGGCCGTGGGGACCAGGTAGAGGCCATCCCGGCCCACCGCGTACATCTGGTCTTCCTTGTCGGGGATCTGCCCCGTGCCACGGGCCGACGCCTCGTTGACCACGGCCGGCGGCCAGATCTCGACCATCGCGTGTTCCCGGGTGTGGAGATCGAGGAACAGGTCGATGAGCGCCCGCTGGAGGGCTGCGCCGGCGCCCCGGTAGACGGGGAACCCCGATCCGGCCACCTTGGCACCGCCGGCCAGGTCGAAGAGCCCGAGGCGGTCCGCCACCTCCCAGTGTGGTCGCCGCTGCCAGCCCTCCGCCGCCCTCGGTGCCGGATCGCCCCAGGTGCGCAGGATGGCGCTGGCCTCCACGCCGCCCACCGGGACGTCGGGGTCGGCAGGGTTCGGGATGCGCAGAAGCAGCTCCTCCAGCTCGGCCTCCATCCCTGCCAGCTCGCCGTCCAGGACGTCGATGCGACGCCCGATCTCGGTCGAGGCGGCGCGGATCTCCGCCACCTCCGGCCCACGCGGGTCGCCACCATCACGGATCGCCAGCTCGATGCGTCTGCTGGCCCCCTTGCGCTCGCCCTTCAGGCGGTCGCTCTCCCCGCGGCTGGTGCGGACCCGCTCATCGAGCGCGAGCGCCCGGTCCACGACCGAAGGATCCTCGCCCTTGTCGCTGGCTCCCTGGCGGATCCGTTCTCGGTCCTCGCGCAGCCGCTGAAGCCCGACGCTCACGCCGCCGGACCCTGTGGTAGGGCGACCGCCGCGCCACTGCCGGCCTCACGGAGCCGACCGAGGACGAAGCCCCGATCCAGGCTGGCCAGCAACCACCCCGCCCGGGGCCCGTTGGGTCGTCCCAGGAAAGCCCGGTAGAGCGCCTCGAACGCCCAGCCAGATGCGACGTCGGTCTGTTCCGCCGTCCGGAAGATGAGATCCTGCCACGCGTCCCCCGCCACCGGCGTCTCGGCCTCGGCAGCGTCGGCGAGCGCGGCCAGGTACGCCCGCTGCGGCGGCTCGAGCGAGGCGACGTCAGCGGGCACGGCCTCGCTGCGGACGTCCACGCGGTAGCGGTCGGGCGCGAAGCTCGCCAGCCAGACGCGCGCGACGGCGGTGCGCTGTTCCAGGATCGAGTGCTCGACTTCGTCGAGAGGCGCGCCCTTCTCGGCTGCCATGCGTGCGGGCAGGTCCACCCCCGGGACCTGGACGAGCAGCGCCAGGTGACGGAACGGCGGCCGGAAGCGGGCTCCCTCCACCGGTGGGTCGGCCGAGGCATCGACGAGGCTGGCGCGGAAGATGCGCTCGGGATCGGGCGGCAGCTCTCCGCGCACGGGCCGCCCCGCGGCGGCAGCGGCGATCCGGTCGAACTCATCGAACAACCCGGGCACCGTGTCGCCTTCCGGATCGAACTCCAGGGCCCGGCGCGGCTTGTGCCGCAGGAAGAGGAAGCGGAGGAGCTCCGAGGGGAGCAACTCCGCCATCTCGTGCGCCGCCGCCCCCCGGCCCTTGCTGGTGGCCATCTTCTTGCCGCCGATGTTGAGGAACTCATAGGGCACGTTGAGCGGCGGCTCGCGCTGGAACACCTCGCGGCTGATGGCATCGGCGCGGTCGCGGGAGCCGCCGGCCGTGGCGAGGTCCTTGCCGCAGCCTTCGATGGTCACCCCCATCAAGCCCCAGCGGGCCGCCCATTCCACGTTCCAGACCAGCTTGGCGCGGCCACCGAACGGCGACACGCGGCCGCGGTTGCCGCAGCCGGCAGCCCAGGTCACGAGGTCGGGCCGGCACTCGTAGCCGACCTCGCGCCCGTCCCAGCCGGTGGCCAGCGTGGTGCCGCTGCGGCCACACGCCTCACAGATGACGCTGACCGGCAGCCAGTCCGGCGGGTGTTCCACCGTGCTGACGGTGGCGTAGATGCGGAGGATCGTGGCGGCCCCATCCAGCGCGCGTTCGATGTAGGGGTCCATGGCACCCACGGCGTACTGCTCGCTCCACCAGTAGAGCTGTGGACGGATGCCGAGCCCAGCGAAGGTGTCGAGGAAGAGGTTCGCGAAATGACGCGCGTAGTTCGGCGCGCTGCTTCCTGCCGGCGGGGGGACGCTGCACAGCGGCATGCCCATCGATCGATCGACGGCATCCCCGGTCAGGAACGCCTGCGTATCCATGGGGTCGAGATCCTCGACCCCGTAGCGGAACTCGACCGGGACGTCGCGCTCGCGCAGCGCTCGCACGATGGCGTCATGGAGGACGACGCCACGCAGGCTGCCCACATGGACGGTGCCCGACGGGGTCTTGGAATCGTTGACGACCTGCGGCCCTTCCACCGAGGCCGCGATCTCGTCGGCCCAGTACATCGCGTCCTTCCGTCGACCGGTCGGGCCGGCCGCGTCAGCTGATGCCGACGATCCTGTAGATGGAATCCCCGGCCGGCACCGAGACGGTCACCTTCTCGCCCTTCTTGTGGCCCAGCAGTGCCCGCCCCACGGGCGACTCGTTGGAGATCTTCCCCTGGCCGGGAGCCGTCTCCGCGGAGCCCACGATGGTGTACTTCTCGCGCTTCCCGTCCGACTCCACCTCCACCGTGGAGCCGATCTGGACGTGGGTCGTGGAGTGGTTCTCGTCGATGAGGACCGCATTCTTGATGAGCGCCGAGAGGGTCTGGATGCGGCCCTCCACGAACGCCTGCTCGTTCTTGGCGTCCTCGTACTCGGCGTTCTCCGTGACGTCGCCGTGCTCCTTCGCATCGTGGATCCGGTTCGCCACCTCCGCCCGGCGGACGTTGACCAGCTCGTCCAGCTCCGCGCGGAGATTCTTGAGTCCCTCGCGGGAGAGGTACGCGGGCTTGTTGTTCACGGGGTCTCCCTCATCGTGGGGACGGCGGTCGTGGGCACCGGGCGGACCGTCAGGTGGCTGAGAAGCAAAGGACCCCCGCGCGCTCTGCACGCGGCGGGGGGCCGACCGGGACGGGATTCTAGGTCGGCCGCGGGGGGCCGTCAAACGGCGCTCTGAGCGTCACTTGGGTCCCCGTGGGCGTCGAAGACGATGCACACCTTGCCCGCCGTCCCGGCGTCGGCCAGGGCGTAGGCCTCCGCCGCGCGCTGGAGCGGGAATCGGTCGGTGACGACCACCTCGGGGTGCAGCTTCCAGCGTACGAGGCGTTCCAGCAGTTCCTCCATGTGGCCAAGCGAGGTCACCCAGGAGCCGTACAGCGTCAGCTGCCGGTGGATGAGCAGCGGGGAGACCGGGAACTCGACCGTCCCGCCCTCGCCCACGAAGGCACATCGGCCCCGCTCGCGCGTCGCCTCGAGTGCCAGGAGGCGACCGGCGGCGGCGCCCGAGCAATCGATGCTCGCCTCCGCCCCGCGCCCGTCCGTGGCGGCCAGGACCCGCCCGAGCGCCTCGTCGTCGGCCGGGAAGGCATCGTCCACCAGTCCCAGCGATCGGGCGAGCGCGATGCGCTCCGGCGCGGTGTCCGTGCCCAGCACCATGGTCGCGCCGAGCGCCCGGCCCAGCATCGCGGCCGCCAGACCCACCGGACCGAGCCCCGTCACGAACAACCGGTCGCGACCGCTGACTCCCATGCGCAACAGTGCCTCGTAGGCGGTGCCGAAGCCGCAGGCGACGCAGGCACCGTCGACGAAGCTGAGCTCGTCTGGCAGCGGCAGGCAGGTGATCTCGTCCGCCAGCAGGTAGTCGGCGTGGCCGCCATCGCGTTGCCAGCCGTACGCCGCGCGACTGGGATCGTGGCAGCCGATCATGTAGCCGCGACGGCACTCGTCGCACACGCCACAACCCGCGATGTGGTACACGCAGACCCGGTCGCCGACCCGGAGGCGGCGACATCCCACGCCCACGGCCACCACGGTCCCGGCCGGCTCATGGCCGGCGATGACGCCCTGGTAGGCCTCCGCCCCCACTCCCAGATGCTCCCGATAGATCGCCCTGATGTCGCTGCCGCAGATCGACGAGGCGGCCATGCGGACCAGGACCTGGCGGTGACCGGGGTCCGGCACCGGCACCTCACGGGACTCCGCTCGTCGCGCACCGGGCAGGTAGACGCCCCGCATCGTCGACGGCAGCGCTGATGCGTCGGGCGAGCGCGTCACCGCCAGTGCACCGGTGGCGTGTCCGCGCTGCTGTGACCCCGACCAGGACCGCCGCGCCAACGGGCGGCAGCCTCTGAGCGGCTGATGAGGCATCCTGCGCGGGTGGACGCGGTGATCCCGGACCGGGTCGTCCGGGGCGCATCGGTGGATGGAGGGGCACCAGCATGAAGGTCGGGGTCATCGTCCCGCAGGGTTGGACGGGCGAGTACGACGGTTGGGAGCCCCAGCGTGCCTGGGCCAGGACCGTGGAGGTCGCCCGTCACGCCGAGGAGCTCGGCATCGAGTCGCTCTGGGTCTTCGACCACTTCCACACGACGCCTGACCCGACCGATGAGATCACCTTCGAATCATTCTCCACGCTGTCCGCCCTGGCAGCGCTGACGCAGCGCGTCCGCCTCGGGCACATCGTGATGTGCTCGTCGTTCCGCAACCCCGGGCTCGTGGCCAAGATGATCAGCACGCTGGACGTGATCAGCGGAGGGCGGATGGAGTTGGGACTCGGAGCCGGCTGGAAGGAGGAGGAGTGGCTGGCCTACGGCTACCCGTTCCCCTCGACCCCCGAGCGGCAGGCCATGCTGAAGGACACGCTCGAGATCGTGACGCGCATGTTCGCTCCCGGTCGTGCGACGTACGACGGTGGACACGCCTCGGTGCGCGACGCCATCAATGTCCCGAAGCCTCTCCAGCGGCCACACGTGCCCATCATGGTCGGTGGCAACGGGCGCAAGGTGACGTGGGGCCTGGCCGCACGCTACGCCGATGAGCTCAACCTCGACGCCATGGCTCCCAGTGTCCTCCGCGAGGCGATGCCCGTGATCCGTCAGCGGTGCGAGGAGGTCGACCGCGACCCCGCCACGCTGCGAGTATCGGTCCACCTGTGGCTGAAGGACCGCCAGTGGCTGGCCGACAGCGGAGAGCAGGATCTGCCCATGGCCGAGCTGCTCGCCAGCTACAGCGACCAGGGTGTCAGCCGGGTGATGGGGCTCGTCCCCGGATCTGTCGACGGCGATGAGGCGCTCGATCGGTTCGCGGCGGACGCGCGCGCCGCCGGGGCGGAGCTCGAGTCGGACCCCGTCGCGGCCTGAGCGCCGCGGCGGCGGGATGGCCGACCGCGGAGACACGAAACGGCCGGCGCCCGAAGGCGCCGGCCGCTGTCTGCAGCCTGATTCAGGATTCGTCGATCGGGACGGGCTCCCGGATGTCGACGTCGTAGACCCGCAGCCAATCGACGAGCACCCGCGAATCCCAGCCGTGGTCGATGAACGCACCGGCGCCCATCGAAACGATGCCGATCATGGAGTCGCGCAGCGAGTCGTATCGCCAGGTGGCACCACGCTCCCACACGCCGCCAGGCGCGTCTCGCCGCGTCCACGCCTGGAAGAAGGTGCCGCCGTCGAAGCTGGCCTTGACCACGCGCACGATCGTCCACTCTCCCGGAGGTCCGACGACCGTGTTGCCATAGCGCGGTCCCCGGACGGCGGCCGGGACCTCCTTGGCCCATTCCATCTGGCGGGTGTTCCAGATCGACGCGTGTACGAGTTTCAGGTAGCGGTCGTCGTCGCCATACATGACGACGCCACCCTGGCGGTAGTTGAAGCAGCAGCCTTCTGAGGGCAGCTCCAGCTTGATACGCGCCTCGAGGACGTACTCGCCGTCGGGCGCATCCTGCCTGAGGACCGAGGCGCTGTTGCTGTCCTCGTGGAGGTCGGCGTTCTGGGTCTTCATCCAGAAGTGACCGTCGTCGGAGACGCCCCAAGTCGATGAGTCGTTGGGCTGCCGGACCCAGCTCCACTGCGGGCCGAGGCCATCGTTGAACTCGTCGGAGTAGCTTTCCTTCAGATCGCCCTTGGTCGAGCGCCAGTCCGTCGTGGGCTGGTACCGATCCTGTTCTCCCGGCTGGGCCGCCGGCGCCGGCATGGTCACAGCGGACGCCCACCGACCGCCGCGGACCTTGGGCCACCCATCGACCCAGACGATCGGGTCGAGGAGCGCCGGGCGCTTGGTGAAGCCCCCGTTGGCATCCTCGCAGCAGGCGAAATAGGGGTCGTTCTTCTCGACCGCGTGGTAGATCGTCCACCAGCGGCCGGCGAAGTCCTTGAAGACCGTGTTGTGGCCAGGGCCCATCCACTGGTTCCCGTTCATGGTGAGGAAGACTGAGCCGCCGACGCGCCCGTCCGTCGGGTCGGTGGACGTGTCGTCACGCCCGTCATCCTCCTCGAACAGCGAGACCCCGCTCCGGTCGACGTACGGCCCGAACAGGCTCTGTGACCGCCCCACGAAGACGCTGTAGCCCGTCAGCGGACCGTTGCAGCAGTTCGTGGCGGAGACGAAGAGGTAGTACCAGCCTTCCCGCTTGATGATCTCCGGACCTTCGTACTTGTTGTCGACGGTGATCCGCAGCTGCGTCCCCTCCATCGTCTCGGTGTAGTCCGGCGCGGTCAGCTGGCGGGAGAAGATGCCGCCGTAGTAGGAGCCCCAGAACATGTACTTCTGCCCGGCGAGGCTCTTCACCTCGGGGTCGATGGTCCAGAAGAAGTTGCAGCCGGGCCCGCCGCGCCGAGGGTCGATGACCGGGTCACCGCTGTCCGTCCATGGACCGTCCGGCGAAGGCGCCGTGGCGACGCCGATGGCGAAGTCGCCGCGACAGCCCTCCGGCTCACCGCTGATCGCTGGCTTGGTGTTCTCGACGGTGTAGTACAGGTACCACTGCCCGTTCAAGCGCTTGATCTCGGGGGCGAAGAGCCCGGAGTCAGGCTCGACCCAGGTCGGGTAGTTGGACGGCGTAGCGCCAGGATCGGCGAAGACGTTGCCGCGGTAGGTCCAGTTGACCAGGTCCGACGAGCGGTAGATCGGGATGAGCTGGAATGTCGGGGGGCCACCAGGGGGGGCGTCCTCGTCGTTGCGCGGGTCCTTGGTGCAGTACATCCACCAGTAGTAGGCGCCGTTGGCGCGCCGCTGCTTGGTGACGGTGGGGTCGGCGCAGTTGTCCACGGGAGTCGTCAGATCGGGCGCCGTGATGTCCAGCGGGTTGCGATACGTGTCGCTATCGCCGGCGCGGGCGCCCTGCGGAGCGGCGACCAAGAGTCCCGAGGCGCCGATGAGAGCGGCTACCACGGGGATGACGAGCCTGCCGAGCGCCCGTCGGGCGGTGAGGCGTTGGGAGCCTCGCGTCATGCGTTCGTCCTCCTCATGTCCTACCTGCGTGCCCGCATGCGCCGGCGGCACCACTGCGGAGGCTAGCACGCCCGGGCAACGGCACTCCTTTCACCTCGCATGCAAGTCAGGGGCCAGCGGCGCGTCAAGCATCCGGCTGCGGGGCGCGATGCGGCAAAGGGAGTGGCCCGGAGGTCCAGCGAGAACGAATGACTTTGAAAGGCGCCTTGGGCGTGCGCAAGGACGAGCGCGCCGATACACTCCGCCGATGGACCGACCGGGCGCGTGGCCCGGGACCTCGCAGCTGCCGCTGACCGAGGGTCGGGGTCTGGCAAAGCACGAAGGGGTGCAGAACGTGACAGCACCGGAAACGCCGCGTTCGCGCGTCCCGTACGGGACCGCCGCGACCGGCATTCATCGCCTCCGGCTGATGGCCGGGATCATGAGCCTCGCGCTCGTCGCTCTCGCATGCGGCGGTGGAGGCGGCGCGACCCAGCGACCCGCCAGCGTCCCACCCATCGCCAACACGCCCGGGCGCCCGAGTCGCCCGAGGGACCTCACCCGAGGCGAAGGCACCGAGTCGCCGGAGGCGTCGGAAGGCACCGAGTCGCCCGGAGCGTCCGAAGGCACCGAGTCGCCGGGCGCGAGCGGTTCCCCGACAGGTGATGGCGGAGAGATCGCCGTCACCCTCCAGCCGCCGGCCGCGAACCCTGGCCCTCGACGCTCTGGAATCCGTTCACCGGACCCGATGGCGCCTTCTTCACGGGTCTCGTCGATCAGTTCAACGGCGAGACGCCCAACTGCCGATCACCGTGCAGACGCAGCCGGGTGCCGAATACATCGCGAAGCGTGGAGGCGGCCGCTTCGGCCAACCAGCTGCCGCACATCATCGCCGCCGGTTACGACGCTCGCGCGGCTTCTGACCGAGAACGGCATCGTGACGCCCATCGACGACTTTGCGGAGCAGGCTGGCTTCGACGAGACACAGTTCCCCGAGGCCATCTGGAACGCCGGCCTGTGGAAGGACCAGCGTTCGGGATCCCCATCGACACCCACCCGATGTCTTCTTCTACAACAAGGCGCTCTTCGAGGAGGCCGGCCTCGACCCCGAGTCCCCGCCCACGGACCAGGAGAGCTTCGAGGCGGCCATCACGGCCATCAGCGAGCAGACCGACGCCGACGGTTACCAGATGGTTGCGAGCGGCGACGGCGCGAACTTCCCGGTGGGCATCCAGTTCGCGACGCTCTTCTACCAGGGCGGTGGCGAATGGACCAACGGCGACTTCACCGAAGCCACCTTCAACAGCGACGCCGGGGTGCAGGCGGCGAGTATCTCGCCCACCTGGTGAACGACCTCGGCGTGCCGAAGGTCGAGAGCGACGCCGAGATGCCGCCTTCGCCAAGCCGCCAACGGCATGGTCATGTCCGGCGTCTGGGAGACATCTCGCTACGTCGATGCTCTCGGCGACGATCGGGGCGTCGCCCGTCCGCCCGCGATCTTCGGCCCCGGCAACTGGGCCGGCTCGCACAACCTCGCTGTGACGTCGGCCGCTGCTGACGGCGATCTGCGAGCATGCGCCTACCACTTCATCGACTGGCTCTCCGCCCATTCCATGGATTGGGCCGCAGGCGGCCAGGTGCCGGCGCGCAACGCGGTCCGCGACACCGTGGTCAACACCACCGAGTCGGAAGGCCCTCTGCCCTTCATCGCGCAGGTAGCCCCGATCGCTGAGGACGTCCAGTTCCTGCCCGCCATCCCGGGTGGCGGTGACCTGCTCTTCGTAGCCAAGGGGGCCGGCGAGGCTGCCGTGCTGGGCGATCAACGGGACGGCGAGCGCCAGGCTGGCATTGGACGATGCTGCGGCCTTCAATTCCCAGCTCCTCCAGCCCAACAAGGATCTGTACGGCTATTGAGATGAGCTGAGCGAGAAGGGAGCGGTCCTCGTCGACCGGTCCCTCGCAACGCCCAAGCCAGCGCACGGTAGGAGGGAGACGCGGATGGCGGGCGTCGAAAGCGCAGGAGGGGAGCAGTCCCTGACCGGCCATTCTTCGGACTTGGCGCCGGAAGCGGCGGTCATCGACCGACGTCCGGCGGCGGATCGGAGAGGCGTGGTACACCCCTTACCTCTTCATCCTTCCCCACCTTCATCATCTTCGCCCTCTTCATCGGGCTGCCGTTCTTCCTGGGCATCTGGATCAGCCTGCACGCCTCGACGGCACTCCGCGAGGGTCCCGTTCGTCGGGCTACGGAACTACGAGGCTGTGCGACCCCGGCAGCATCCACTCCGAGCGGTTCTGACGACGGTCTGGAACACGGTCCTCTTCGTGATCATGAGCACGCCACTCCTGGTCGGAGTCGGGCTCTTCCTGGCGGCGCTGCTCAACCAGCGAGTTCCGCGGCCGCAACTTCTTTCGTGGCATCTACTTCGCTCCCTGGACGCTCTCGGTCGCCGTGGTCGGGCTCACGTGGTGGTGGATGTTCAGCGGACACGGCGGCGTCATCACTCGTTTCCTCCAGGACACCGTCGGCGCCAGTCCGGGCTGGCTCACGACCAATCCATGGGCATGGATCTCCATCCTTATCGCCACGCTGTGGTGGACCATCGGGTTCAACACCATCATCCTGCTGGCGGGGCATGCAGGGCATCCCCGCCGATCTCTATGAAGCCGCGGCCATCGATGGCGCCAACAGATGGCAGCAGTTCCGGCACATCACCATCCCCAGCCTCAAGGCGGTGCTGCTGCTGGTGGTCACGCTCCAGATCATCGCCTCCTTCCAGCTCGTGGGCCAGCCGCAGCTTGATGACCGGCGGCGGCCACCACCCACGGAGACGACACCCGTGTTGCTGCACGTCTTCAACACCGCCTTCGGCGGCCGTCCGACTCGGGCTCGCCGCCGCGATGGCGCTCATCGTGGCCGTGCTGATGGTGGTGGTCAGCATCGTGAACTTCCGCCTGTTCAGCTCCGAGCGAGCGTAGGAGGCGCTGATGGCCACCGTGCTCGATCGCGGCCTTGAACGTGACGCTCCCCCGGAGCTGCAGGTCGTCGGGACCAAGCGTCGTCGAGGCAGTCTCGACCGCGCCCTCCTCTACATCCTGCTCATCGCTCTGGCGGCGTTCTTCATCCTGCCAGCCGTCATCGTGCTCTCGACTTCCTTCAAGTTCCGGACCGAGGTCTTCACCGATCCGGGTTCATCCCTAGCGAGCCAGGCCTGGAGAACTACCTGCGACTCCTGACCGCGCGGACTCGCTCTTCTACCGGTGGTTCCTCAACAGCGCCATCGTCTCGACCGTGGGCAACATCCTCGACGCTCGTCCTGACGTCGCTCTCCGGCTACGCGTTCGCGCGCATCGACTTCCCGTTGAAGAATGTCCTGCTTTTCAGCGTGCTCATCACCACCCTGCTGCTGCCCAGCGTGATGTTCCTCGTGCCGCAGTTCAAGCTCATGGCGCAGATCGGGTTCTATGACACGTTGCCGGCGCTCATCCTTCCCGGACTCGCCGGGGTCTTCGGCGTCTTCTTCATGCGCCAGTTCTTCATGGGCATCCCGGTCGAACTCGAGGAGGCCGCATACGTCGACGGTGCCGGCCGCCTGCGGACGTTCTTCTCGTCGTCCTGCCACTGACCGCGCCGGCCATCGCCACACTCAGCGTCATCACGTTCCTGGCGTTCTGGAACGACTACCTGTGGCCAGCCGTCATCTGCCAGACGAACTGCACGCTGCCCGCCGGACTGCGGCAGCTGCAGAACCAGTTCTCGGCGAACTACGGCCTGACGATGGCGGGCGCGGTCGTCGCCGCCGTGCCGGTGCTCGCGTTGTATCTCATCGCTCAGCGATGGATCGTCCAGAGCGTGACGTCCTCCGGCGTCAAGGGTTGAGGCGCGGCGTTCTCGGGTCTCCATGCGGCGGCCCGGAGCACCACGTGAGCTGGACACGCCTGCGCCGGTCTGCTTTTCACCGTGACACTCCGCGGGCTGTGCCGGCGGCACGGCATGCCTCGCGGTCCCGACGCCGGCGGTCCCGTCATCGCCGGGAGTCGAGCCGTCCCGCGCCAGCCTCCGCCGGTGCATCGGCTGACGCCTCGCCCAGCACCGGTGCGGCCGTGAGCCCTTCTCCGTCGCAGCGACCGACCGTCTACGTCCATCCCGCCGAACGCGTTCGTGAACCCGGTGCTGGAGCGCAACGGCCGATCCTGGCGTCATCGAGGTCGATGGCACCTGGTACGCCTACGCGACCGGCGACTGGACCGTGAACCTCCAGGTGGCGAGCTCGACCGACCTGGTGCAGTGGGAGGTACTGGGCGATGCGTTGCCACGATCTGCAGCGTGGAGCGGCTTGACGCCCCTTCTCCGAGACGCCTCACAAGGCGACCTGGGCGCCGGCGGTGAGCGCAGACGTCGGCCGCTTACTGCTCTACTACACACGCCCGGCCGCGACCGGCAGGCGCCCCAGCCAGTGCATCAGCGTGGCCTCGCCGTGCCCGAGGGTCCGTTCGTCGACGATGAGCGAGGTCCCCTCGTCTGCCAAGACGACCTGGGCGGCTCGATCGACTCGTTCCCCTTCCAGGATGAGGACGGGACTCGGTACCTGCTCTGGAAGAACGACGGCAACTGCTGTGGGATCGATACGCGATTCTTCATCCAGAAGCTGACCGACGACGGCCGGCGCGCTGGTCGGCCAGCCGGTCGACATGGGTGTGGACAACGATGTCGTATGGGAGCGTTTCGTCATCGAGGCGCCGACGCTCTTCCTGCACGACGGCACGTACTACCTCTTCTATTCCGGCAACGACTTCGGGAGCGCCGCGTATGCCGTGGGATACGCCACGTCCGACGACGTGCGCGGCCTGTTCACCGACGCGCCCGAGAATCCCATCCTGGTGTCGACGACGCCCATCGCCGGACCCGGCCATCAGGCCATCGTCGCCGACGCCGAGGGCGACCTGTGGATGCTCTATCACGCGTGGGATGAGTCTCGGCCATCGGCTACCAGATGGGCGGACGGCGCGCGATGTACATCGACGAGTTGGTGTTCGAGGACGGCAAGGCGGTCGTCCGACGGTCCGGAGCGGAGGTCCGCAGCCCGTCCGTGAGCCTGCCGACCACCGGCGCGCGTTCCTCGACGGCCGACGGCGACTGGGCTTGGATGACCGGCTTCGAATGCTCCACCTTCCCGCAAGCCGGGATGGATGAGCTGGCCCTGACACAGCATGACCGTTTCTGGGGGTCGGACATCTTGCGCGCGGCCGATGCCGGTTGCCGGGTGCTCCGGTACGGCATCCGCTGGCACGTCGTCAATCCCCGGCCACACCAGTGGGAATGGGCGTCCCTTGACGGACCGATGGAACTGATGCGTCACCTGGGCGTCGAGCCCATCGTGGACCTCTTCCACTTCGGCGTGCCCGAGTGGCTGGGCACCGGCGTGCTGACATCGATCTTCCCCGACTTCCAGGCGGAGCTGGCCCGGGAGTTCGCCCGCCGCTATCCGTGGGTGCGCTGGTACACGCCGACCAACGAGCCGTACATCATGGCCCAGTTCGGCGGCGAGCTCGGGACCTGGTACCCCTACGAGAGCAGTCCCGAGTCGTTCGTGAGAGCCATGCGCAACGTGGCGCGCGGCGTCTGCGAAGCTTGGGAGGAGATCCTCGCCGAGCGCAGCGACGCGAGGCTCATGATGTCCGACACCTGCGAGTACCACCACACACTCGACGAAGCGGGGCGCTCCCTCGCCGAGCTTCGCAACGAGCGACGGTTCCTGATGCACGAGCTGTACAGCGGACGAGTGGGCAGCGACCATCCGCTGCGCGAGTACCTGATGCGCCACGGCATGCGCGAGGCGGATCTGTGGTGGTTCCAGGACCACCCCGCGCCGCTCGACGTCATCGGGCTGGACCACTATCCCCACTCGGAGCACCAGTACCGGCGCGGTGAGCGCGGCGATCTCATCGACGAGCCGCGGCCCCTCGAGGCACAGCTCGGCCCGGCTGAGCTGTGCCGGCAGTACTTCGCGCGGCTGGGCCGTCCGATGATCTTCGCGGAGACGGGCGCCCCGGGCGACGACGCCCGCAAGATCGCGTGGCTCGATCGGCTCGTCTCCGAGGTGCACGTCGTGCGTTCGGAGGGCGTGCCGGTCATCGGCATCACCTGGTGGGGCCTCATCGACCAGGTCGACTGGGGGACGGCGCTCCGGCGGTTCGAGTACCAGATCGACCCCACCGGCCTGTACGACCTTCGCTGGGAGGGTGGCCGGCTCGACCGCATCCCCAACGGTGCACTCGACGCGTGGCGCCGGTACAGCGCCGCGCCGCCGTCGGAGACCGTAGGACCGCTGGCGCCCGTGACGTGGCCGGATGGCGAGGCGGCGCTCTGGTGACCTCTCCCGAGGATCCCTCCGCCCTCGCGGCGGACGAGAGCGGACCAGGACGCTTCTGTGTGGAGCGCGCCACGATGGCGGACGGGCGGACCATCCTCTACTACACCTGGCCGGACGAACCGGAC
>JAUJNA010000004.1:144668-158303 GCA_030446555.1 Chloroflexota bacterium
GTGGAGACACAGCCCGATGTCTGAGCTGCGATGGCACCCACTCCGCCGCGAGTGGGTCATCACGGCGACGCACCGACAGGACCGCACGTTCCTTCCGCCGCCCGGCCACTGCCCGCTCTGCCCCACGCAGCCGGGTGCCGAACCGACCGAGATCGACCGACCCGACTTCGACATCGTCGTCTTCGAGAATCGCTTCCCGTCCCTCTCGGAGCGCCCGCCACGCCCAGCGGTCGAAGGCACGGACCTGACGCCCGTGGCGTCAGCCTTCGGGCGCTGCGAAGTGGTGGTGTACACGCCTCGCCACGACATCACCCTCGCGGAGGTGGACGTTCGGCGGATCCGCCATCTGATCGGTGTCTGGGCGGACCGCACCCGGGAGCTCGGTGCCGTCGAGGGCGTGGCGTACGTCTATGTCTTCGAGAACAAGGGCGAGTCGATCGGAGTCACGCTGCACCATCCGCACGGACAGATCTACGCCTATCCCGCGGTGCCGCCCGTTCCCGCGCAGGAGAGCGCCGCCGCACGTGAGCACCGTGACCAGACCGGCGGCTGCCTCTGGTGCGGCCTGATGGAGCAGGAAGAGCGCGACGGGCGACGGCTCGTGCTGAGGAGCGAGCACTGGCAGGCAGTGGTGCCGTCCTACGCACGCTGGCCGTACGAGGTGCACCTGACGGCGCGCAGACACGCGGGCTGGCTCCACGAGCTGACCCCGAGCGAGGTGGAGGACCTGGCGCGGACGCTGAAGGCCCTGCTCCTGAAGTACGACCGCCTCTTCGGCTTCTCACTTCCGTACGTCATGGCGGTGCACCAGCGACCGACCGATGGCGGTGACCACGACGCCTACCACCTGCACATCGAGTTCTACCCGCCCAACCGGACCGAGCGGAAGCTGAAGTACCTCGCGGGCTCCGAGGCCGGCGCCGGTGCGTTCATCAACGACACGCTGCCCGAGGAGACCGCCGCTCGCCTGCGGGAGCTGCCACCGCAGGACGCCGCCGAGCTCGTGGACGCGGACGAGCTCGTCGACCCAGAGGGCCGTCCGCTGGTCGGAGCGTGACCGCACCGGCGCTCGACCCAGGGCTGCTTCGACAGCGCCTCGCCGAGCTGGAGCCGGGGGCGGTCCGCGACTCCTCGGAGCCCCCGATCCTGGTCCGTGCACCGGGACGCGTGAACCTCATCGGCGAGCACACCGACTACAACGGCGGCTACGTGCTGCCGGTGGCCATCGACCTGGAGATCAGGATCTGTTTCGTGCCCACCCACGATCGTAGCGTGGCGCTGACCCGGCTCGACACGGGCGAGCGAGGGTCGTTCGACCTCGACGACGTCGGCGGGCCCCAGGACTCGTGGATCGACTACGTGGCGGCGGTGGCCAGTGCGCTCGGCGCCGCCGGCGTCCCGACAAGCGGCCTTCGCGGGGTGATCGCGTCGGACCTGCCCATCTCATCGGGCCTCTCCTCGTCCGCGGCGCTGGAACTGGCGGCCGCCTGGGCGCTCGCCGTGAGTCAGCCACCGCTGGAGCCGATGGAGCTGGCGCGCCTGGCGCAGCGTGCCGAGAACGAGTACGTGGGCGTCCGGTCCGGGATCATGGACCAGTTCGCCGTGGCGTTCGGCCGCGCCGACGCCGCGCTCCTGCTCGACTGCCGTTCACTCGAGTACCGCCCCGTGCCGCTACGACTCCAGGAGGCGTCGCTCGTGGTCTGCGACAGCCATGCCCCGCGCGACCTGGCGGACTCGGCATACAACGAGCGCCGGCGCGAGTGTGAGGCCGTGGTGGAGCGACTGCAGGCGCTGGGGGAGGTCGTGGAGACGCTGCGCGACGTGGATGCCACGATGCTGGACCGTCATGCGGCAGAGCTGGATCCCGTGGGGCTGGCGCGGGCAGGCCACGTGCTCTCCGAGAACCAGCGAGTGCTCGCCACGGTGGAAGCGCTCGTCGGGGGGACCTCGCTGGCGTGGGACGCTTGCTGGCCGCGAGCCATGTCTCGCTGCGGGACGCGTACGAGGTCAGCTCTGCGGAGCTCGACGTGCTGGTCGGTATCGCCGATCGGACGCCCGGCGTCTTCGGCGGGCGGATGACGGGCGCCGGGTTCGGCGGCTGCACCGTCAATCTCGTGGCGAGCCGGGCGGTCGAGGGCTTCAAGGAGGCGATCCTCAGCGAGTACCCGGCACGGACCGGCCGGATCGCGGACGTGCACGTCGTGTCGCCCGCACGCGGTGCTGGGCTGCTGGAGGAGTCGTGAGCCGCGCGAACGAGCCCTCGCCTCCGGTGCTCGACCCGTCCGAGCGAGCGGCCATCGTCGATGAGCGCATCCGCCTCGTCCAGGAGCTGGTCGCCCGTCAGGCGGCGACCGGTGCGGTCATCGGGTCGCGCCGCGGCTTCGCGTGGCTGACGGCGGGCGGGCGGAACCATGTCGTTTCGGCCAGCGAGACCGGGGTCGTGCCGCTCCTGGTGACGTCGCGCGCCTGCGTCGCGCTCGCGCCCATCAACGAGGCGGCGCGCGTCGGTGAGGAGGAGCTGGCCGGGCTGCCCATAGAGGTGCGCTCGGTCCCGTGGCACGAGCCTGACGCCGGGATGGCCGAGGCCCGCCGCATCACCGGGCACGAGGCTGCGCTCCTCGACGAGGCCGAGCTCGAGCCGGACCTCCTGCCCGTCCGGGCGCGCCTCCATCCCGCGGAGCGCCAGCGGATGCGCTGGCTGGGCAGTGTGGCTGACGCCGCCCTGACCGACGCTCTCTCGCGGATCCCTGCGGGGACGACGGAGGACGACGTGGCCGCGGCCACTCTCGCCTCGGTGGCCGCCCGCGGCCTGGCCGCTCCCGTCGTCCTCGTCGCTGCGGATGAGCGCATCACCAAGTACCGCCACCCCCTCCCCTCCGGCCAGCCCATCCGGCGGCGCGTGATGCTGGTCATCGTCGCCGAGCGCTGGGGCCTGCACGTGGCAGCGACCCGCATCAGGGAGCTGGAGCCGCCGAGCCCGGAGCTCGCGGCGCGGACCACGGCGACTCGGAAGGTCCTCGACGCCATGCGTCGCGCGACGCTGCCGGGCGAGACGCTGGGTGCCGTGCTGGCAGCAGGACAAGCAGCCTATCGCGACGAGGGCTTCCCCGACGAATGGCGCCTCCACCATCAGGGCGGCCTGATCGGCTACGCCGGCCGCGAGCGCATCGCGACGCCGGGTGATGCCACGCGGCTGGAGGTCGGCATGGCGGTGGCGTGGAACCCGTCCATCACGGGCGCCAAGGCGGAAGCGACCGACATCCTCGAGGAGGGCGGTCTCCAGACCGTCGTTTGACAGTCCGTTGGGGTGCGGTCGGGCTAGGCGTCCTCCGGCGCGCCACAGAGTCGAAGCAGTCTCGATCGGACGCGCTGGGCCGAGGAGCGGTCGGGGCACGCGATGAAGAGCGTGTCATCCCCGGCGATGGATCCCGCGACCTCCGGCCACCGGGCGCGGTCGAGTGCCGATGCGACGGCGTGAGCGCTACCGGGGATGGTCCGGATGACGAGGAGGAGCCCGGCCTGACGGATCTCGATGGGCAGGTCGCGCAGCAGCTGACCCAGGCGCTCGTCGCCTGACACCTCCCGCTCGTCGACCCGCGGTGGCAGCGCGTACGCGTTCCCGCCTCCGCGACCCACCTTGACCAGCCCCAGCTCCGCCACATCCCGGCTCACGGTCGCTTGCGTGGCCCGGAACCCGCGCTCCCGAAGGGCGGCCGCGAGTTCCTGCTGCGTCCGGAGTGGGCGCTGCTGCAGGAGGTCGCGGATCGCCCGCTGACGCAGCTGCTTCATCACCTCCATGTCGACGCCGTGTCAGCGCAGGAGGAGTGCCGCCACGACAGCGGCGAAAACGATGCGGTAACAGATGAAGACGGCCGTGCTGTGGTCGCGGAGATACCGCAACAGGACCGCGATGGCGACCAGTCCAGCCAGGGCGGATGCGGCCATCCCCGCGGCGAGCACCAGCGGGTCGAACGGCACACTCTCCCCGCTGAGGATGGCGCGCACCTTCCAGGCGCCGGCGCCGGCGATGATCGGTACACCCATCAGGAACGCGAAACGTGCCGCCGCCGCCCGCTCGAGGCCCACCGCGAGCCCGGCCGCGATGGTCACACCCGAGCGGCTGATGCCGGGGAAGAGGGCCAGGGCCTGGGCGGCTCCGATGACCAACGCGTCGCTGAGCCGCAGCCGGTCCAGGTCACGCTCGCGACGACCGACCCGTTCGCCCACCGCCAGCAGGACGGCGCCCACGATGACGAGGACCGGGATGGCCAGCAGGACATCCCGGAACGTCTCATCGAAGAAGTCCTCGAAGAGCGCCCCCACGAGGGCTGCTGGCACGACCGTCACCACCAGCAGCCAGGCCAGCCGAGCGTCAGGCTCCCTGCCCAGTGAACGTCGCCGGATGGACACCAGCCAGGCTCGGCTCAACCGCAGCAGGTCACGCCAGAAGTAGACCAGCAGCGCCGCCAGCGTGCCCAGATGGATCATCACGTCGAACTCGGCGCTGTTGAGGAACGGGTCGTCCCAGCCCAGCAGTCGAGGGACGACGATGAGATGCGCCGAGGACGAGATGGGCAGGAACTCCGTCACTCCCTGGACCACCCCGATGACGAGTGCCTGGAGCACGAGCTCCATCAGCGCGCCCCTGGGGCGCCCTGCCCGCTCAGCGGATGAAGAGCGGTGCGAGCACCAGCGTGATGGTCGCCAGGAGCTTCACCAGGACGTGAAGCGACGGGCCGGCGGTGTCCTTGAACGGATCTCCCACCGTGTCGCCGACGACAGCCGCCGCGTGGGCGTCCGTCTTCTTACCGATGACGTTGCCCTGGTCGTCTGTCAGGTGGTCGGCCTCGATGTACTTCTTGGCGTTGTCCCAGGCGCCGCCGCTGTTGTTGAGCACGGTCGCCAGGAGGACTCCCGAGATGGTGCCGACCATCAGCATCCCCGCCACTGCTTCATGGCCCAGCAGCAGGCCCACCGCGATGGGCGTGGCCACGGCCACCACACCGGGCAGGATCATCTCGCGCAGGGCGGCACGGGTCGTGATGTCCACCACGCGCGCGTAGTCGGGACGCTGGGTGTAGTCCATGATGCCCGGCATCTCGCGGAACTGGCGCCGTACCTCCACGATGATGGCCTGTGCCGCCTTGCCCACCGCGCGGATGGCCAGGGAGCTGAAGAAGTAGGCCAGCATGGCGCCGATGAGGGCCGCCACGAAGACATCCACGTTGGCCAGGTTGACCGACTCCAGCAGTGTGCCCGCCTCGCGGACGCCGCGCTCGATCTGGCGCGTCAGGATGAGGTTGACCTTGTCGATGTAGGCGCTGAAGAGCAGGAACGCGGCAAGGCTCGCCGACGCGATGGCGTAGCCCTTGGTGAGGGCCTTGGTCGTATTACCGACCGCATCGAGGCGATCGGTGATCTCGCGGGCGCCGGCCTCCGCCTTGGAGAACTCGGCGATGCCGCCGGCGTTGTCGGTGATGGGCCCGAAGGTATCCATGGCCAGGATGTAGGCCGTTGTCATGAGCATGCCCATCGTCGCCACTGCCGTCCCGAAGATGGTGCCGACGTTGTCGCCCCGTTCGTTGAACAGGCCCGCTTGCGAGCCGAGGAAGGCGCTGACGACGAGCGCGATACCGATCGCGATGGCGGTCACGAACGTGGTCTCGAAGCCGACCGCCGTACCGGAGATGATGTTCGTGGCGGGACCGGTCTTGGACGCCTGTGCGATCTCGCGCACGGGGCGGAACGTGCCCGCCGTGTAGTACTGCGTGATGTACACGAAGGCGACGCTCGTGGCGAGGCCCACGATGCCGGCCCCGAACATCCAGATCCAGGCGGGGAGACCCAGCGCGCCCACGGCGTCCGTGCCGGTCTGCATCATCACATAGGTGGAGACCCCGAGACCGGCCACCGAAAGGATCGTCGTCACCCAGTAGCCGCGATTGAGGATGTTCATGGGGTTCTCGTCCTCGCGGCCGCGCAGGAAGAACATCGCGACGATGGTGGCCAGCAGGCCGAACGCGCGGACCACCAGCGGGAAGAAGATCCACGCCTCAGGGTTCGGCCAGCCGGCAGCCTGAGCGATGACGTACACCGCCACACCCAGGATCATGGCGCCGATGTTCTCGGCGGCGGTGGACTCGAACAGGTCGGCACCGCGACCGGCGCAGTCGCCCACGTTGTCGCCCACCAGATCGGCGATCACGCCGGCGTTGCGCGGGTCGTCCTCCGGGATCCCCGCTTCGACCTTGCCCACCAGGTCCGACCCCACGTCGGCAGCCTTGGTGTAGATACCGCCGCCCAGCTGCGCGAACAGGGCCACGAAGGACGCTCCGAAGCCGAAGCCGACGATGAGGAAGGGCGCCTCACGCACGGAGATGCCCTCGCCCAGGCCGCCGTAGGCAGCGAAGATGCCATAAACGCCCAGCAGCGAGAGGGCCACCACGAGGAAGCCGGAGACGGCTCCCCCGCGCATCGCCACCTGGACCGCCTCCACCAGGCTGCGCCGAGCGGCGGCCGCAGTGCGCACGTTGGCCTTGACACTGATGTACATGCCGATGATGCCCGAGGCCATGGAACAGATGGCACCGACCAGGAAAGCCACGCCGGTCAGGATGCCTAGGTCCATGCCCGACACGCTCGTCTCCGAGATGTCCGGCCCCTCCACGAGCCCGATGACCAGCCCGATGACCACCGCGCCGGCCACGGCCAAGACCGCGATCGTCGTGTACTGGCGGCGGATGAAGGCGACCGCACCCTCGAAGATCGTGCCGGCCACGTCCTGCATGGCCTGCGGACCCTGGTCCCGCGACAGCACGTCGCGCGCGAGGTAGAGCGCGAACAGCACCGCGGCCACGCCGGAGATGGGGATGATGAGGTTGATGGCGTCTGCCACGGTCGTTCGGTCAGCCTCCTGCATCGCGCCCGCGCCGGGGCGGCGTTCTTCGCACGTCGGTCGCCCGCGAGCTGCGCGTCCGTGTCTCGGGCAGACAAGGAAAGAGCCCCGGCGGGGCCCGGGGCTGCATCGGTCGCAGGCGGGCCGCAGTGTAACAAGCGCCCGACTCCCGGGTCAAACGGCCCGGCACGCCGTATGGACGGGGTGACCGACCAGCGGGCCGACCGTGGTCGTCCGAAACCTCGTGAGCTTCTACGCCAACGAGGACCGACGCGCTCGCGCCCAGTCGGATCGGGGCATAGTCGCGCTGGGGGGATAGTCGTGCTGGGGGGATAGTCGCGCCGGGGCATAGTCGCAGGGTGCGTATGCCCTGATCTGCGTAGCAGGGCGGGACCCCATCCCTAGCTCGGGCGCACGAGCGCCATCCGTAGCTGGCCCGGAGGTTCTGGCCGCTGCGACGAACAGGACTCGGCCTATACTCGCCGGCCTGTGAGCCGGTCGCTGAAGCTGCTGCTCGAGATCGCACAGACGCTGGTGCTCACGGTCGTCGTCTATCTCGTCGTGCAGGCGTTCGTGGCACAGCCGTATCGAGTCGAGCAGGGCAGCATGCAGGACACGCTCCAGGAAGGACAGTACGTCCTGGTCGACAAGCTCACGCCCCGCTTCGACGACTACTCGCGCGGTGACATCGTCGTCTTCCGATCCCGCGAGGACGGAGGCGCGAGCGGTGCGACACCCTTCATCAAGCGGGTCATCGGTGTCACCGGCGACGAGGTCGAGATCCACGACGGACGGGTGTGGGTCAACGGCGTGGCCCTCGAGGAATCCGGCTACCTCCACGGTAGCGGATCCACCTATCCCATCGACCAGCGGCAGACACGCTGGCTCGTGCCGAGCCATTCGCTCTTCGTGTTGGGCGACCACCGCAGCGACTCGACCGATTCACGCAGCGGACGCGTGGGATTCGTGCCGGTCGACGATGTCATCGGTCGTGCCTTCCTGCGCTACTGGCCCATCCCCACGGTGAGGTTCCTCGAGACCCCCAGCTATCCCCGGGTCCCGGTCGCCGCGGCTGGCACGCCGTAGCGTCGGTGGAGCTGCTGGCGGTCGTGGCGCCGCTCGTGGTGGCGGCCGGTGCGGTACTGCTGGGAGCTGCGCGCAGGCCGCTGGCCCTGGAGGCCGGGCTCCTGACGGTCCTCGTGCTCCTGCCGCTCTGCGGCCGGCCCTATCCCACGAGCGCGGGATGGGCCCTCGCGGCGAGCGTCCACCTTGTGGCGACCCTGCTCGGCGGCTTCCTCCTCTGGGTGGGCATGCGCGGCGTGGCCCCGCGGCTGCCCGAGGCGCGGACACTCCCGCCGCTCGTCTGGGCTGCCGTCGTCGCGGCGTGCGTCGTCGCGGGCATCGTGGGATGGCCGTTGCTGATCGAGTGGCTGGACCCGCTGCGGGTGGCCGAGGGCCGCCTCGCCGCATGGCTGGAGCCCTCACGCTTGGCACTCGGCACCGCGCTGGGGCTGTTGGCCGTCGGGCTCGGACGGCTGCTCGTCGCGAGCGATCCGCCTCGGCTGGCGGCCGGCGCCGCGCTGGTGGCGGCTGCGGCCTGGCTCATCGGGATCTCGGCCGGGCCTTCCATCCCGGACCTGACGCTGCCGGCCGTCTCACTCGTGCTGCCCGCGGCCGGCGCCCCGGCCGCCTGGCGATCCGTACAGCGCGCCTGATCCGTGGTCGCGTTGCTCTGTGCCGCCATGGCCGCGGCTGGCGCCCTCGCCGCATTCCTCTCCCGACGGTCGCCGCGAGTGGCGTGCCTGTCGAGCGGGCTCGGTCTCGCGGCCGCGTCGGCGGTCGCGCTGGCGCTCCCTCTCGGCCCGGCCCTCCTCGTGGGCGAGGCCTCGCTGACCGACCAAACGCTCCTCCGGGGCTGGATCGCTGCCGCGGCCGGAAGCCTGGCGGGCCTCCTCCTGCTGGCCACGATGCTGGCGCCCGACACGGAGTCGGCGGTCGCGACGCCCGGCGTGGTGGCCGCCATGGCGACGGCGCTCGCGCTCGATACGGCGGTGGTCGCGCTGCCGCTCGCGGCGCTGACCGGCCTCCTGGTACTGGCCGGAGCGCGGAGATCGTGGCCGGCGGGCCTCCGTCAGGCGGCACTGGTGCCGGGGCTCGCTTTGGCAGCGACGATGCTGGCCGGCGCGACAGGCGGGTTCGCCGGTCCCGACGGAGCACTGCCCCCAGCGTGGTTCGTCGCGCCGGCCCTCGTGGCGCTCGCCCTGGGTCTCCGCATCGGCGTCGTGCCGCTCCACGTGGCGCCTCTGCGCGTGTCGCGGGGGTCCGCCCTGCCGCTCGTCGCGCTCGGCGCTGCGTGGCTGCCGTTTTCGCTGGGAGTCCTGGCCACGGCATGGGCCTCGAGCGACGCGCGATGGACCGCGGTCTCGACCCATCCCGGCGCGGTGATGCTCCTGACCGCGGTCGCATCGGTGACCGTGCTCCTCGCCGTCGCCGCGATATCCGTCCAGGGGGACCTGGGCGCGCTCCTGGCCGTGCATGCCATCGCTGACGGTGCCCTGATCCTCATCGCGCTTGCCGCCGGGCCGTCGGTGTTCCCGGCGCTCGTCGTCTGGCTCGTGGCCGCGGCGGCCAGCCGGACCGCGATGGCGGGCTGGGCCATGGCCGTGAGCGCCCGGATGGGCAGCCGCTCGGTCGACGGCATCGCGGGATGGCTGCGCATGGCGCCGCTGCTGCTGCCCGGACTCGTGCTCGCCACCGTGGCGGGCATCGGCTGGCCTGGCTCACCCACCTTCGAGGCGCGTCGCGTCATCGTCGAGACGGCCCTGCCGGGCACGGCGGGCGTCGTCGTGACCGGTGCCTCCATGGCGCTCGGCGTGGGCTACCTGCGGCTGCTGTGGGTGGGTTCGCGTCGCCCGCCCGACGAGGCGCGCGCGGCGGTCGGTCGGGGCGTCACGCTGTGGCGCTGGCTGGCTGCGCTGATCGTGGCCGCATTGGCCGCCATCCCGCTGGCGATCGCCCTGGGGCTCGCGCCCCTCGAGGGCGCCGCAGCCGCCTGGCGTGCCTTCCCCGGCGGCTGATCCAGCGTCAGTCGGGGGAGCCCCCCACCCAGCGGTCGATGTCGCGGCCATAGGTATGGATGTCCTCCGGTCCGAACCAGAGCGTGAGCTCCGACTCCGCGGTCTCCGCCGAATCGGACGCGTGTACCAGGTTCTGGGCGGTCTCGAGCGCCAGGTCACCGCGGATCGT
This sequence comes from Chloroflexota bacterium, assembly GCA_030446555.1. Classification (GTDB taxonomy): domain Bacteria; phylum Chloroflexota; class Limnocylindria; order Limnocylindrales; family CSP1-4; genus Palsa-1032. Next base: position 154,810 of record JAUJNA010000004.1, read on the forward strand.
GCCCGGGGCGGCCTCGTGAGGACGGGTGGCTCCGTTGATGGCCCGGCAGACGGCCACCGCGTTGAGTCCCTCGAGCGCGACGGCCACGAGCGGACCCGACACGATGAAGTCCACGAGCCCGCCGAAGAACGGCTTGTCGCGATGGACCGCGTAGTGGCGCTCGGCAAGATCACGCTGAACGTGGATGAGCTTCAGCCCCACGATCTTCAGGCCGCGCTGCTCGTACCGCTCCAGGATCCTGCCGACCAGGAGGCGTTGGACGCCGTCGGGCTTGATGAGGATGAGGGTCCGCTCGGTCACGTCGACTCCTTGGCTGTGGCGCGCGCCGCCAGAGCGCGCAGGGATCGCTGGTACGCGTCGTTCGCTTCCGCTTCACGCGCCAGTGCGCGGTACGCGTCGCCGCGCACGAGATGGAGGGCAGCGATCAGGACATCGTCGAGATCGCCCACCGCGAGGCATTCATCGGCATGCGTGAGGATGAGCGGCGCGAGCGCGCGGTCGTGCCGCAGCAGCAGGGCCAGCCTCTCCGCCACGCCGTGCAGGTCGCCCGCCGCGATGGCTTCCTCGACCGACTGGATCTCCCGCCCGGCAGCTCGACCGGCGTCCACCAGCTCGCCCACCGATCCGGGCCGACCATCGGCGGCAGCCGCACTGCTCGGGTCCTCTTCCTCCTGGTCCTCGTCCGGCGCGGCACTCCCTGTCTCACCGAACGCTGCCTCATCGAGCGAAAGGGCGCCTGTGGCCCAGCTCTTCGCATCGAGCTCGTACACCTCCCGCCCGCCCACGAGGCCGCCCCATGGCACGACGCCGGGGGCGAGCGGGGTGGGTGTCGAGCCGGGCTGTGACCAGGCGGAGCTGCGCGGCTCGCCAGCGAAGAGCCGGTCCACCTGTCCGCCCACCCGGTCGAGCACGTGCGCTGCGAGCGCGCGGGCGTCGGTCAGGTGCCCTGCGGCATCCAGCGCCTCGACCCAGATAGACAGCGCGATGGGCTCTTCGCCGCCGGCATCGACGTGCGCCCGTGCGGCCTCCCCGGCACCGGACAGGTCGCCGCTGCGCCAGCGAGCCTCGGCCAGGTCGGCCAGCGCTTCGCGATCCAGCGTCCCTGCGCCGGCCATCCGTTCCAGTTCCGCCCGTGCCAGCGCCACGAGGCCGCCGCGAAGGTGCATGCGCGAGAGCCGGGCATCGGCCGTCCGCTCCGCGGCGGCAGGCGGCATCTGCTCGGGGGCGTCGGGCGCCGGACGCGAGCCCCTCACGGCAGGCGGAGTCGCTTCTCGAGCCCGCGGGCATGCCGGCGAGGCGCGATGACGGCGAGCGAAAGACCCTCATCGGTGATCAGCCGGCCCGCGAGGGCGTGGACCCGTTCCGGCGTCACGTCACTCAGCGCGGCGAGTGCCTCGTCGAGGGTCAGGACGCGTTCGTGGAGCGCCTCCTGGATGCCCAGCCAGGCGCAGAGGTGCCGGCTCTCCTCGAGGCGCAATTCGAGCCGTCCGGCCGCGTACGCACGGGCCTTGGCCAGCTCATCGGCCGGGATCGGATCGTCACGCAGCCTGGACAGCTCGCGCAGGATCGCCTGGAGCGCCGTGCCCAGGTCGTCCGGGTCCACGCCAGCGTAGACCTGGAGCACACCACAGTCCGCGTGGTCGGATGTGAACGAATGGATGTCGTAGGCGAGTCCCGCCTCCTCCCGGACCTGCAGGAAGAGCCGGCAGCTCGATCCCTCACCCAGGATGGTGTTGAGCAGCTCCAGGGTCCACTGGTCGGGATCGTCGCGCGGCAGTGCCGGAAGACCCAGGCAGAGGTGCGCCTGGGCGGTCTCCCGTTCCAGGAACGCGAATCGGCGGTGCGGGAGCACGGGGGCCGGGGCGAAGCCCGGGACCGCGCCGTTGCCGCTCCCGAAGGCGTGTCTCGTGAGGTCGACCGCTTCCTCGTGCCCCAGGTCGCCGGCCACCGCGACGACGATGTTCGCGGGGCGGTAGCCGGCGCTCCAGAAGCCGCGGATGGCGTCATCCGGGAGCTGTCGCACGGTGGTCTCATCCCCGGCGATCTCCCAGCCCAGCGGCGTGTCACCGAAGAACGTCTCGTCGAACACGTTGTAGACGAACTGGCCCGGGTCGTCGCGGTAGGAGCGGATCTCCTCCACGATGATGTCGCGCTCTCGCCCGATGTCCTCGCTGCGCAGCAGCGGCCGCATGAGGAGCTCGGCGAGGACGCCGAAGCCCCGCTCGGCCTCGCGCACGGGCAGGCGCGTCCAGTAGACGGTCGACTCGCGGTCGGTGGCCGCGTTGCTCGTCCCGCCGATCCCTTCGATCGCCTCCGAGACGGCGCGCGTGGTGGGGTACGCCTCGGTCCCCTTGAATGTCAGGTGCTCCATGAAGTGCGCCATCCCGGCCCGCTCGCGGGTCTCGAGGCGCGAGCCCACGAGGACATAGGCGGCGATGGCCAGCGACCGTGTGCCGGGCAGCCGCGCCGAGATGACGCGCGGCCCATCGGGCAACGCGGTGCGTTGGAACATCGGCCGAATGCTACACGGCGCCTCGCCGGTGACCGACCAGATCGGGCCCCGCTGCTCGCTAGGCGGGAGGCGGAGGTGGCGAGATGACGCCCTGGATCCAGGGTGCGGCGAAGAACACGACGAACGCGATGGCCACCACCCAGAGGAGCGGGTGGACGTCGCGTGCCCGCCCGGTCACGACCTTCAGGAAGACGTATGTCACGAAGCCGGCCGCGATCCCGGTCGTGATGGTGAAGGTCAGCGGCATCACGATGAGCGTGGCCAGCGCCGGGAAGGTCACATCCATGTCGCCCCAGTCGAACTCCCGGGCGATGGTGAACATCAGGTAACCCACCACCACGAGCACCGGTGCCGTCGCCTGGGCCGGGACGATGCCCGCCACCGGCGCGAACAGGATGGCGATCAGGAAGAGGATCCCCACGACGACCGAGGTGAAGCCGGTGCGCCCCCCCTCCGAGACGCCGGCCGCCGACTCGATGTAGGTGGTGTTGGAGCTGACGCCCGCGGCGCCACCGGCGATGGCTCCCACCGAGTCCACCAGCAGCACGTTGCGGATGCCCGGCAGCCGCCCCTGCTCGTCCACGAAGCCGGCCTGCTCGCCGACGCCGATGACCGTGCCCATGGTGTCGAAGAAGTCGGACAGCATGAGGCTGAAGATGACGAGGCTGATGATCAGGATCCAGGCGATGCCCTCGCCCTTGGTGAAGATGCCGAACAGGTATTGCGGCTGGAGCGGCTGGAAGATGGTCGCGAAGTTGTCCAGGCTGAAGTCGAAGAGGTAGCCGCTCAGCTGGGTCGGTAGCGCGGCGGTGCCGGGCGAGAAGCCGGAGGCCTCCTGGCCGACCACCATGTTGAGGACGATCGCGACGACCGTCGTGAGCAGGATGCTGATGAGGAGGGCGCCGCGGACCCTGCGCGCGACGAGCGCCAGGGTGATGAAGAGGCCGATCACGAAGGTCAGCGTGGCCACGTTCAGGATGCC
>JAUJNA010000004.1:158403-165756 GCA_030446555.1 Chloroflexota bacterium
TCGACGTCCGGCGCTCGCCGAACCTGAAGTAGGAAGCGATCCCTTCCATCGCCTCGCCAGCCTCCCTCTTTCCCTCTCTTCCCGGGCCGGCCTTGGGCGACCGACCTCGGACCGCCCGCTCAGCTGGGCGGACTACCCTCCCCTGCCGCTGACCCGGGCTCGCCACCCTCGAGCACGGACAGCTCCATCTGGACGTACTCCGGATGGCTCGTTGACAGCTCGAAGCTTTCCTGGACCGCCCCCTCCTCGGGCCGGGTCACGGGCGCGAACTCCAGCACCACACGCTCGTCGCCCTGGACCAACGTGTAGGTGATGAGCTGGTCGGGGCGTGTCTCGAACTCGAGGTGCTCGAAGGAGTCGGCGTTGATGCAGATCGAGAGCGGGGTGAAGTAGGTCGAGACATCGGGCTCGCCGCACACCAGCCGCTCGACCCAACCCGTGCCCGCCGTCACCAGGCTGCCCCCTCGGAAGTAGCGGTAGCTCACGGTCTGCTTCAGCAGCGGCCGCAGCAGGTGATGGATATCCGTAGAGGTCGAGACCAGGCCGCTGTTGACGAAGAACTTCGCGGGAGGCTCGAGCGTCACGCACCGCTCCTGCTGCTCGCCTGGGGTCGAGTGGGCCGGACCGGCCGATGGTACCCCACGCGCCTCGCCGCCGAAGGGGCTGGCCGCACGTATCATCGGCGCCATGCTGGTGGCCGTGGATGCGGGGAACAGCGAGGTCAAGCTGGCCCTGATCCGGGACGGTCGGGTCGTGGCGATGCGACGGGCCCCCAGCCGGGCGCGCACGGCTGCGTACGATGCCGAGGGCATGCTCCTCGACACGCTGGGAGACGGTGGCGTGGGTCTCGGCGGTGCCGCTGAGGCGGTGGAGGCCATCGTGATGGTGAGTGTCGTGCCACCCTGGACGGAAGCGGTGACCGACCTCGCGCGGCGGCTCGGCCGCCCGATGCTCCAGGCCACCCATCGGACCGTCCCTCTGCCGGTCGCTCTGCCGGACGGGCAGAGGATCGGGGCCGATCGTCTCGTGGGCGCCTTCGCGGCACTGCGGCTGCACGGTGCCCCGGTCATCGTCGTGGACCTGGGCACGGCCACCACGGTCGACGCGGTGGGCCCCGAGGGCAGCTTCCGGGGAGGAGCCATCGCTGTCGGTGCGGAGCTGGGCATCGCGGCGCTCGCCTCCGGCACGGCCCAGCTGCCGCGCGTCCCGCTGGGTCTCCCCGGCCGAGCCGTCGGGCGGGACACGGCGGAAGCGATGGTCAGTGGTGCAGTGATCGGCCACGTCGGCGCCGTCCGCGAGCTCGTGACCCGGATGACCGACGAGCTGACCGAGGGTGCCGCCACGCGGCCGACGGTCGTCGCCACGGGCGGTCTGTCGGCGGCGCTGTGGGCGACGCTGTTAAGCGATGTGGTCGACGTGATCGACCCACGACTCACGCTCAAGGGCCTGGCACTGCTGCACACCGAGCTCAGCGCTCCGGCCGTCCCGTGACGGACGAGGCCCAGCGGCGGGAGCGTCCGCTGGAAGGCCGCTTCGTGCTGCTCGCCGTGACCGGCTCGATCGCGGCCTACAAGGCTGCCGAGCTGCTGCGTGCCCTGATGGCTCAGGGCGCCGACACGCAGGTGCTGATGACACCCACCGCCGCACGGTTCATCGGGCCACTCACGATGGAAACGCTGAGCCGCCGACCCGCCATGCTCGACCCGCTCGAGCTGCTGCCCGACCGGCGCATCGGCCACATCGTGGCGGCTGGCGCTGCCGACCTCATCGTCGTCGCTCCGGCCACGGCGCGCTGGCTGGGAGCCATGGCCAACGGCCTGGCCGATGACGTCGTGACCGCGACATGCCTCGCCTCGGCGGCACCGGTCGTCGTCGCGCCTGCGATGGACGGCGAGATGTACGGCCATCCAGCCACGCGAGCCAACGTCGAGCGGCTGCAAGGGTTCGGCTACACCATCGTCGACCCGGAGCTGGGGCCGCTCGCCTCCGGCCAGACCGGCCAGGGACGGCTCGCGGAGCTCGGCACGATCATGGACGCCGCTCGCTCGGCGGTCGCGGGACGGCCCATCCGCGCGCCCGACGCCAGCTCCCGACCGCCCATGAGCACGCCGCCACGCGACCAGGATCTGACCGCCTGGCACGTCGTCGTGACGGCCGGGGGCACGGCCGAGCCGATCGACCCGGTGCGCTTCATCGGCAACCGCTCCAGCGGCCGGATGGGAGTCGCCATCGCCGAAGCGGCGCTCGCCCGTGGGGCTCGCGTCACGCTCATCCACGGCCAGACGAGCGTGCCGTTGCCGGAGGCGGCGCAACTCATCGCCGCGCACACGACGGCCGAGATGCGCCGCGCCGTCCTGTCCGAGTTGGCGGGCGCCGACGCGCTCGTGATGGCCGCGGCTGTCGCCGACTTCCGGCCGCGCCAGCCCGCCGGCACCAAGCTGACCCGCAGCGGCACCATGTCGCTCGAACTGGAGCCTACCGAGGACATCCTGGCCGAGGCGGCGGAGGAGTCCCGGAGCCGCATCGGTCCGGTCGCCCCGGACGGGCCGACACCTCGAGAGCGGCTCGGGCGACCCATCCTCGTCGGGTTCGCCGCCGAGACCGGGTCGCTCGACCGTGCGTCGGGGAAGGCGTCCCGCAAAGGGGTCGACCTCCTCGTCGCGAACGACGTGAGCGAGCCCGGCTCCGGCTTCGGCAGCGCGACGAACCGGGTGACCCTAGTGGTCCCCGGACAGCCCGCCGAACCGTGGCCGATGCTCACCAAAGCGCAGGTGGCCCAACGTCTCATCGACCGCCTGCTGGCGGTCCATCGCGGAGCCGGTGCATCATCGCCTGACCAGCGCACCGGAGAGAGGACGGCATGAGCACTCATCCTGAGGTGGCCCGGCTGAGCGTCACGGACATCGGTCGGTCGTACGCCGATGGCCAGCGGATCGCGATGCTGACGGCCTATGACCATCCCACGGCACGGTTGCTCGACGAAGCCGGGATCCCGCTGCTGCTGGTGGGCGATTCGGTGGGCACGGTGATGCTGGGCTATGACACCGAAGTCCGCGTCAGCATGGCCGACATGCTGCACCACGTGCGCGCCGTGGTCCGCGGCTCGCAGCGGGCGCTCGTCATCGCCGACATGCCCTTCCTGAGCTACGCATCGCCCACCGAGGCGGTCACCAATGCCGGCCACTTCCTGCGCGAGGCGGGTGCCCAGGCGGTGAAGCTGGAGGGCGGGCGACGCAGCGCGCGGATCATCGAGGCCGTGGTCAAGGCCGGCATCCCGGTGATGGGCCACATCGGGCTCACACCGCAGGCCATCCATCAGATCGGCAAGCGCCGCGTCCTGGGCAAGACGCGCGACTCCGCACGAGGGCTGCTCGCCGACGCCCTGGCGGTCCAGGAGGCGGGCGCCTTCGCCACCGTCCTGGAGCTCGTGCCGGACCAGCTCGCGACCGCCATCACCGAACGCCTGCGCATCCCGACCATCGGCATCGGGGCGGGCTCGGGGTGCAGCGGGCAGGTCCAGGTCATCACCGACCTGCTGGGCCTCGGCGCCTGGGCGCCCCGGCACGCGCGACGCTACGCCGACCTGCGCACCATCATCCTCGACGCCGTGACCGCGTATCGCTCGGACGTGGAGGGCGGCTCTTTCCCCGGTCCGGAGCAGACCGTGCGCATGGACGACGCGGTGCTGGCCGAGGTGCTCGGCGCCGGTGCCCTCGACCGGGGGCCCGACCCCGGCGAGCGCACACCCATCCCACTCGACGCCGATCTCTGATCGCGTGACCCGCGTCCTTCGAACGCGGGTCGAGTTGAGCCAGGCGCTGGCAGCCGTCGAGCGACCGGTCGGGCTCGTGCCCACGATGGGCTGGCTGCACGAGGGCCATCGCTCGCTGTTGCGCCGCGCTCGTGGGGCGGACGCGACCACGGTCGTGACGATCTTCGTGAACCCGCGTCAGTTCAACCAGGCGAGCGACTACACGCGCTACCCGCGGGACGAGGGGCGTGACCTAGCGATCTGCGCCGAGGAGGGAGCGGACCTCATCTGGGCGCCGTCTGTCGACGAGGTCTACGTCCCCGGGTTCGACACCACCGTCTCGGTCGGAGCGGTCGCCGAGCCGCTGGAGGGAGCCGCGCGGCCGGGTCACTTCGAGGGCGTGGCCACGGTGGTCGCGATCCTCTTCGGGCTCGTGCGAGCGGAGCACGCCTACTTCGGCCAGAAGGACGCCCAGCAGGTGATGGTCATCCGCCGCATGGCGCTGGACCTGGCCCTACCGACGGAGGTCGTGGCATGTCCCACGGTCCGCGAACCGGATGGCCTGGCGCTCTCGTCGCGCAACGTCCACCTGGCGCCGCCGGAGCGTGCCGCGGCGCCGATCCTCCACGCGGCCCTGCTCGCGGGTCGCGCGGCATGGGAGCGTGGCGAGCGCTCCGCGAAGGCGCTGCGGAGCGAGATGCAGCGGGTCCTGGCCACCGAGCCGATGGCCAGGCCCGACTACGTGAGCTGCGCCGACGCTGAGACGCTTCGCGAGCTCGACCGCGTCGACGGCCCCTGCCTCCTCTCGCTCGCGGTCTGGTTGGGGGCGACCCGCCTAATCGACAACGAGCTGTTGCCGTGATGGGAGGCGGGTCGGCCGCGATCGTCGACGACTAGCGAGCCGGCACTTCCCGAGCGCGTCGGACCAGGAGCGCGCCGACGCCCGCAGCGAGAAGGGCGACGAAGGCGTAGAGAGGCGACTGATCGGTGGGCGCCTTGCCCGTCGCCGCGTCGGTCACGGCGTCCGTGGGCGGGAGGTCGCCGTCGCCGTTGCGGCCGCCGCCGTTGCCGTTGCCGTCGCCGTTGCGGCCGCCGCCGTTGCCGTTGCCGTTCCCGCCGCCGCCGTTGCCGTTGCCGTTGCCGTTGCCGTTGCCGTTCGACGCTGCCTCCACCGACACGGTGCCCACCATCTCGGGATGGATCTCGCAGAAGTAGGCGTAGTCGCCCGCCTGGTCGAAGGCGAACTGGAAGGAACCCCCCGCATCGAAGACCCCGGAGTCGAGCGGCCCGCTGCCCTGCGAGGTCACCGTATGGGGAGCATCACTGTCGTTGGTCCAGGTGACCGTGTCCCCGATCGAGATCGTCACGGTCGCCGGGCTGAAGAGGAACTCGCCCTCGACCTCTTTGGCGGATACGGTCTGGTCGGCCGCGATCGCAGCCGCCCCATTCGCCGCCACCAGCGCCACCGTGCCGGTGATGGCAAGGATCCCACGCCTCATGGACAAGCCTCGCGCCATGTTCCAACCTCCCATTTCTTGGTTCGAGCCAGTAGCTGGCGGTACGCCGGCGGTCGACCGCCGGTTTCGGTCAGGAGGCGCCTGGAGCCGGACGGCTTGATGAGTGAGCCCGTCCGATCGACGAGAGAGCCTGCCTAAGGGGCGCGGCGTTCGGCGAGCGGCCGGAAGAGGCGGCGCAGGCCGCCGGTCAGTCGACCGTGATATCCGGACCCGTCGGCTCCGGCCAGACCGGGTGGTGTCCCTGGCCGCTGCCGCGGCGGCTCCTGGAAGCGCTCCAGCAGCCGGTCCACGTCGAGGTGATCGGACACGAGCCGCTTGATGGTGGCCACCTTCTCGTGGTCGGCGGCGTGCGTCTTCACGAGCAGGTCGTGCACGCGCGAGGCCGCCGCGTAGGTGTCGTCCTCCACGAGGTAGGCGAAGAGGTCAGCGGCCCGGATCGCCTCCAGGTCGCGCTGCCGCGGGCGGTAACCCCCGGTCATCAGGATGCCGGCGATCTCGGTCCGCCCGGGGTCGGTGGGGCGGCGTCCGAAGCGCGACCGGTCGCGAAGCCGGTCGAGCAGTCCCGGGTCGGCACGCAGTGTGCGCGCCGTGCGAGCGGCGGCGATGGTCGCCTGGATGACGTCCTCCCGATCGCCGGGCACGAGCAGGAGACTCCCCGGACCGATCCGCTCCAGCAGGTGACGCGGCTGCATCGCGCCGATGGCCACGTGCTCGATGACACGGTCGAGGTCGCCGCCCGCGTGGAGCACCTCACCCGGCATCTGCTCGACCAGCATGGAGAGCGTCGGGTTCGAGAGGATCGGCCGGTACGGCAGAAGACCCAGCAGTTCGATGCGGTGGCGCGCCAGGCCACGCTCGAGCACCTGGGGGAGGCTGGGGTGCGCGTCGGCATCCACCTTGTTCACCACGGCGCCCACCACGTCCACCCCGCGCCGGGCGAAGAGCGCGTGGTTCAGCACGATCTCGTCGATCGGTCGCCCCACGCCGGCTTCGCTGACGATCACCACCGGCGCACCGAGCATGGCCGAGACGTCGGCATTCGAAAGGTCGATGACCGAGCCCACGCCGGCGTGACCGGTCCCCTCCACGAGGACGGCATCGCGGCCTTCGGCGACCGCGCGGTGCGCACGGCGGATGCGTTCCGGCAGGTCGTCCGTGACGTCGCCCGCGATGTACGACTTCGTGAAGCCGCGCGGGATGTGCACCGGGCTCATGGTGCTGAGCGGGTCGGGGATCCCGTAGACGCTCTTGACGAGGATGGCGTCCTCGTCGGCAGGCACCCCATCGACCATCGCGTATCGCTGGCCCACCGGTTTGATGAAGCCGGTCCGCAGGCCGCGATCCATGAGAGCGGCGACGAGCCCCAGCGAGAGCGTCGTCTTGCCGCGGTTCATGCCCGTCGCGGCCAGGTAGAGCTGGCGCATGCCCGGGAGGGTACGCGCCGTCAGCTGCGGTCGCGGGCGAGCTGCTTGCGCTCGATGAGCGCGATGGCGTCCTTGATCCGGGCGAGGATCTCGGTGTCCGCGGTGTCGGCGTCGGTATGGGGTCCCAGCCGATCGAGGATGTCGGCGATGAGGCCGAAGAAGACGCCCGCGTCTGCCAGGAAGAACTGCGGCTCGTTGTTGTACCGGACGAGGGTCAGCCGGCCCTGGAGCACCCGACGGTCGTCGACGTGGGCGACCTGGGTGGAGAAGTCGTGGCCCTGGATGCCGTCCGGGTTGTTCAGGAAGTTCAGGGCGTTGTCGATGGCGAGGCCGAAGCGGGCCCGCCAGGCCACCATCCGGTCGTGCACCTCGGGGCCGATGGGCACCTCGGCGACCTGGTCGAAGACCTCCGGGCCCACCGTCAGCAGGCCGACGAGCGTCGTCCCCGCCCGAGCCCCCAGCATCACCTGGAGCGAGCGCTCCAGCGTGAAGACCTCGGAGTCGAAGCGCGGGCTGGTGATCACGTCGGTCAGCAGGTCCTCGACGTTGTCGAGCGTGCCCGGCTCGCTGACCGCCGTCGAGAGGTGAAGGATCTCCTCCTTGAAGAGGAACTGCTCTTCGTGGTCCAGCATGGCCGAGGGATGGTAGCACCGGGGTCCTG
>JAUJNA010000004.1:165856-172471 GCA_030446555.1 Chloroflexota bacterium
GAGGGAGTGCCTCGGTCTACGGGTAGAGGCCGCGCATCGATGTGGCAGAGGCCACGCGCTCGACGGCCAGCAGGTAGGCGCCGGTGCGCATGTTGACCGACTCGCGCTCCGCCAGGGCGAGGGTCTCGCCGAAGGCACGCACCATGATCTCCTTGAGCTTCGTGTTCACGACGCTCTCGCTCCAGTGGTCGCGGTTGAGGTCCTGCACCCACTCGAAGTAGCTGACCGTCACGCCTCCCGCGTTGCACAGGATGTCGGGGATCATGAAGACGCCGCGGTCGTAGAGGATCTCGTCCGCCTCGGGCGTGGTGGGTCCGTTCGCCGCCTCGGCCACGATGCGCGCCTTCACCCGGCCCGCGTTGCGCGATGTGATCTGGTTCTCCAGCGCGGCGGGGATGAGGATGTCGCACTCGACCTCGAGCAAGTGCTCGTTGCTCATGGGGCGGGCGCCCGGGAAGCCCTTCACGGTGCCGTGCTCGGCCTTCCAGGCGATGACGCGCGCGACATCCAGACCATTGGGGTCGTGGATGGCGCCGACCGAGTCCGACACGGCGACGACCGTTGCGCCCTCGGCGGCGACGAGCGTCGCGGCGACGGATCCCGCGTTGCCGAAGCCCTGGATAGCCACCGTGGACGCGGTGAGGTCCAGGCCGAGGTGGGCCACCGCCTCGATGATGCAGAACACCGCTCCTCGCGCCGTGGCCTCGTTGCGCCCTTCCGATCCGCCCAACGCGATCGGCTTGCCGGTCACCACACCGGGCACGGTGTACCCCGTGTGCATGGAGAAGGTGTCCATGATCCAGGCCATCGTCTGGGCGTTGGTGTTGACATCCGGCGCGGGGATGTCCTTCTCGGGGCCGATGAGGACGCTGATCTCCGTGGTGAACCGCCGCGTCAGGCGTTCGACCTCCCGCTTGCTCAGCTTCTTGGGATCGACGACCACGCCGCCCTTGCCGCCGCCGTAGGGGATGCCGACCACGGCGCACTTCCATGTCATCCACATGGCGAGCGCCTTGACCTCGTCGAGCGTCACATCCTGGTGGTAGCGGATGCCGCCCTTGGCGGGTCCGCGCCCGAGATTGTGCTGGACCCGGTAGCCCGTGAAGACCTTGACGCTGCCGTCGTCCATCTGGACGGGAAAGTGGACCGTGAACTCCCGCCGGGGCTCACGGAGCACCTCGCGCAGGCCGGGGTCGAGCTTGAGCTTGTCGGCCGCCAGGTCGAACTGACGCTGCGCCACCTGCCAGGCGTTGACAGCATTGACGGTCGGGGCGGGGATGGCCGGGGCGGCCTGCTCCGTAGTCATCGGGAAGCGATCCTCCTGGTGCGAGCGCCGGGCCCCGGGGAGCGGAGGGGGCGGGCTGGGTCGCAAGGCATCGAAGCGCCGGGAGTGTACACCGCTGGCGCCATCGCCCGGCCGCGCCGGGACCCCGGCGGGGCCCTCAAGCGGGGCGCCGGAGCACCACGGCACCGTATGCGCCTGGTCCCACGTGCGGCGCGACCGATGGCCCGATGAGTCCGATGGGGACCACGGCCCGAGGCAGTCCTAGCGCCTGCGCCACCTCGTCCGCGAAGGACTCGATCCCGGGCGCCTGGGAATGCAGGACCCACGCTCGTTCGACCGGTCGCTGCGCGAGGAGTTCGATGACCCGCATGCGTGCCCGGCCGCTGGTGCGTGGCTTGTCGACGGTCTCCACCCGGCCGTGGGTGCAGGTGATGATGGGCTTGACCGACAGGACCGAGCCGATGGCCGCCTGCGCGCCGCTGATGCGGCCCCCGCGCTTGAGGTATTCGAGCGTGTCCAGCGCGACGTAGAACTTCGTGTCGGACCGCCGGCGGAGCACCTCCCCGACGATCGCGTCCACCGTCTCCCCGGCCCGCGCCATCTCCGCGGCAAGCAACACCAGGAAACCGATGGCCAAGCTGGCAGTGCCGCTGTCGATGACGTGCACCGGCGCATCGGGGATGGCGCTACGGGCGATCTGCGCCGCTTTGTGCGTGCCCGAGAGTGCGCTGCCCACCGTGATGCAGACGACGGCATCATGGCCGCCGGCGAGCAGTCCTCGGAAGACGGACTCGAAATCGCCCGGCGAGCACGCGGCCGTCCTCGGGAACGGGGCTCCGGGCGCCGTCAGGCGGCTGTAGAAGTCGTCGATGGACAGATCCACGCCGCTGCGCCACTCCTCTGCCCCGAAGCTGACGATGAGAGGCACGACCGTGACGCCGTGCTCGGCAGCCATCTCGGGCGTCAGGTCAGAAGCGGAGTCGGTGACGATGGCCACCCTCGTCATGGGGCTGTCTTCCTCCGGGGCCGGGGGCGGGGGGGTCAGACGCGTTCGAACGCCATGGCGACGGAGCCGCCGCCGCCCAGGCAAAGGGTGGCGAGGCCGTAGCGGTCGTCCCGCCGCCGCAGCTCGTGGAGCAGCGTGGCCACGATGCGTGCTCCGCTGGCACCGATGGGGTGCCCCAAGGCGATGGCGCCGCCGTTGACATTGACCTTCGACCAGTCGAAGCCGAGCTCGCGGCCGTCGGCGAGCACCTGCGCCGCGAACGCCTCGTTGATCTCGATCAGATCGAACGCCTCGATGGGCATCTCGATGCGAGCGAGCAGCTTCTGGACGCCGGAGATGGGCGCCAGGAAGAGCCAACGTGGCGCGAGGTCGGCCTGGCTGTAGCCGATCACACGGGCGAGCGGAGTCAGCCCGAGGCGTTCGACGGCACGCTCGCTCGCGACGACGGTGGCGGCCGCGCCGTCCGTGATCCCCGGGGCGTTGCCCGCCGTGACGGACGCGGTGAGCGGCCCCTCGTCGTCATCGGGCTCGGGGAGCGCGAAGGAAGGCTTGAGCCGCCCGAGGGCATCGGTCGTGGAGTCGCGACGGGGCGCTTCGTCGGTCTGGAAGAGGGTCTCCTCCTTGCCCTTCTTGATGGGCACGGGGACGATCTCTTCTGCGAAGCGGCCTGCGTCGATGGCGGCGATTGCCTTCTGATGGCTCTCGAAGGCGAACCGATCCTGTTCCTCTCGACTTACCTGGCTCTTACCAGCGACTCGTTCGGCGTGGGTCCCCATGTGGACCGCCTCGGTGGCGCACCACAGGCCGTCCACCACGGTCGCGTCCACGATCTCGCCGTTCCCCAGTCGGTAGCCGAAGCGCGCCTTGGGTAGCAGGTACGGACCCTGGTCCATGTTCTCCATGCCACCCGCCACCGCGATCTCAAGATCACCGGCGCGGATCTGGGCGGCCGCGAGCATGATCGCCTTGAGGCCCGAGCCGCAGACCTTGTTGATGGTGGTGGCGCTCGTGGAGTCGGGGAGACCCGCCTTGAGCGCGGCGATCCTGGCCGGGGCCTGCCCGGCGCCTGCCTGGATCACCTGGCCCATGATCACTTCCTCGACAGCATCGCGCGGGACCCCGGCCCGTTCGACGGCCGCCTCGATGGCGATCGCACCGAGCGTCGTCGCGGGCACGTCCGCCAGACTCCCACCGAACTTGCCGATGGGTGTGCGGGCGGCCGATACCAGGAAGACCTGGCCGCTCGGTCCTTGGGATCCGCCGTTCCTTTGGTCGCCGTCACCACCCATGGGGCCATCTTACCTGTGGCTCCTCGGACCCCCTCGTCGATCATCTCTGGCTCATCGCGCGCTTACCATCGCCCTGGCCCTGATCATCGCCGCGGACGAGGAGTCGACCATGCGCCGCTACTACACCTTCGCCTTCGGGGACATCAACGCGGGCTGGTACGAGATCAACGAGGAGGACGGGGAGATCAGCGAGAACGCCACCTTCATGCTGGAGGGGAGGCTGACGGTGAACCGGTTCTCGTTACGCCAGGTCGATGGCAAGGTCACGGCCTATCGCGTCGGCGACGGGGACTGGATCGACGATCCCGACCCCAGCCGGTGCTACCCGACCTCGGCCTATCCGCTGCTCGTGCCGCAGGTGGTCGACCGCCTGGCCTACACCGGTCTCCATGAAGGCGATGGCGCTGAGCTGGATGAGGTCGTCTCACCCGTGACGGCGACCTGGTGAGGGAGACCGTGGAGGGCAAGGTCAGCCGTCGCTTCTGGTTGCAGGACGGCGTGATCGTCAGGATCGACTGGGGTGGTGCGGTCTCGGAGCTGCGCGACAGCCGGGAAGCGGCCGAGGCAGGCAGCGCGGTCGAGACGGGTCCGGTCACGCGATGAGGTACGGCTTCGTCATCCCGTGCGGCGCGATCGGGGACATCCTGGATCTGACGGTCGAGGCCGAGCGAGCGGGCTGGGACGGCGCCTTCACCTGGGACGGGATCCACATCGAGGGGATCGGCCCCATGTCGGACCCGTGGGTCACCCTGGCCGCGATGGCGCTGCGAACGGAGCGCGTGACCATCGGCGCCATCATCACGCCGGTCTCTCGTCGCCGGCCGTGGAAGCTCGCGCGGGAGACGGTGACGGTCGACCACCTCTCGGGCGGACGGCTCGTGCTTCCGGTGGGCCTCGGGGCGGTCGATGACGGCGGCTTCGGCAAGGTCGGCGAGCCGACCGACCGCCGCACGCGGGCGGAGCTCCTTGACGAAGGACTCGAGATCCTCTGCGGCCTGTGGAGCGGCGAGCCGTTCCACTACGAGGGCAAGCACCATCGCCTGGAAGAGATGGCCTTCCTACCCACACCGCTCCAGCAGCCACGGATCCCCATCTGGGTGGTCGGCGTCTGGCCGCGCGAGCGATCGATCGCACGCGCCGCTCGCTACGACGGCCTGATCCCCGGCAAGCAGGACGCGGACGGGTCACCGGCTGAAGTCACACCGGCCGAGATCCGGGCCGTACGCGCTTGGCTCGGTGGCAGGCGACCCGCCGACGCGCCCTTCGACATCGTGGTCGAGGGCGAGACGTCGGCCCAGGACAAGGGGGCAGCTGCTACCCACGTCCGACCCTTCGAGGAGGCTGGAGCGACCTGGTGGCTGGAGGGCCTCTGGTCGGCGATGCAGGAGCCCGATCGGGTCCGCGAGCGGATCCGCGCCGGACCGCCCAGCTCCGGGTCCGAGTAGCCCGGCCTCGGGAACGGAGGGCCTACCCCGGGCCGGCGATGCGTTTCAGCAGGTGCTCGGCCACGATCAGGCGGTGGATCTGGTTCGTACCTTCGTAGATCTGGGCGCCCTTGGCGTCGCGCATGAAGCGCTCCACGGGGAAGTCACGCGAGTAGCCGCTCCCCCCGAAGAGCTGCACGGCGTCGGTGGCGACGCTCATGGCGGCGTCGGACGCGGTCCACTTGGCGAGTGACGATGCCTCCACGATGGGCTCGCCGCGATCCTTCGCCTCGGCGGCGGTGCGCGTCAGCGCCCGCGCAGCAGCCACCTTCTGGGCCATCTCCGCGAGCATGAAGCGCAAACCCTGCTGATCGGCGAGCACACCGCCGAACGCCTTTCGCTCGGTGAGGTACCGGGCCGCCGCGTCCAGCGCGGCCTGCGCCAGGCCGGTGCACGCGGCGGCGATCGCGATGCGCCCCTCCCCCAGCGCGGAGAGCGCGATCCGATACCCCTGCCCCTCGCCTGCGAGCCGGTTCGCGGCCGGCACCTCCGCACCCTCGAAGATGAGCTCCGACGCGGTGTCCGCGCGGATGCCGAGCTTGCGTTCCTTGCGCCCGAAGCGGAAACCCGGCGTCCCCGCGTCGAGCAGGAAGGCCGTGATGCCCTTGGCTCCGGCCGAGAGGTCGACGGTCGCGAAGACGAGGTATCGCTCGGCCTCGATGGCGTTGGTGATCCAGATCTTCGTGCCGCTCAGCCGGTATGCGGTGGGGGCGTCCGCCGGCCCGAGCCGGTCGGCCCGCAGGCGGAGCGCCGAGGCGTCGGACCCTGCGCCGGGCTCTGTCAGCGCGAAGGCGCCCAGCGCGCGCCCCGCCAGCATGTCGGGCAGCCAGCGCGCCTTCTGCTCGTCCGTGCCCCAGGTCACGACCGGGTACTGCGAGAGGATGTGGACGCTGAGCGAGACCGCCATCGCCATGTCCGCGTAGGCGATCTCCTCCATCACCAGCGTCCACGCCCGGTAGGAAAAGCCGGCTCCCCCGACCGCCTCGGGGAACGGCACCGCGGTCAGCCCCAGCTCCCCCATGCGCGTGAACAGCGAGCGGTCGTAGCGCTCCTCCTCGTCGCGCGCCGCGGCACCCGGCGCGATCTCGCGACGCGCGAAGTCACGGGCCGTCTGCTGGAGGAGGCGCTCTTCGTCGGTGAAGCCGGTCGTGGCGGCGCTGCCCGTCTCCTCCGTCGCGACCATCAGCCGCGCGGGTACGCGTGGAACCCGCGGCCCGACTTCTGGCCCAGGTGCCCGGCGTCGACCAACTGGCGCAGCACGGGCGGCGGCGCGAGGTGCGGCGCTCCGAACCCGGCGTGCAGGACCTCCATCACCTCGAGACAGACGTCGAGGCCGATGAAGTCGGCAAGCTCCAGCGGGCCCATGGGGTGGTTCAAGCCCACCTTCGCGCCGGTGTCGATGTCCTCCGCGGTCCCGAGGCCCTCCTCGTAGGCCCGCATCGACTCGGCCAGGAACGGCATCAGGATCCGGTTGACGATGAAGCCCGGGCGGTCGCGGCTGACGATCACCGTCTTGCCCAGCTCGTCCGCGATGGCGCGGACCTCCGCCTC
>JAUJNA010000004.1:172571-173844 GCA_030446555.1 Chloroflexota bacterium
TCCTCTTCGGACATGCGTCCCTTGGCCACCGACCGCTCGAGGTTGCCGCGGATGCGGTCGAGGCCCGCCTCGGCCCGGGCACGTTCCGGCTCGAAGACCCGGACGGTGTGCCCCGCCGCCGCCATGACCTGGGCGATCCCGTGGCCCATGAGCCCGACCCCACAGACCAGCACGGTGCGTTCGCCCATGGCGTTGAAGCCTACGCTCCCCGCCCGCAGTCCGCGGCGAGCAGCGGCACGTGCCGCTCGTCATCCGCAAGCCCGCCGTGCATGCCGACGAGCGCCAGCTCGAACGCCGCGAGCCGGCTGTCGAAGATGCCGATCCCGTCGGACGGGATGGCGATGGCGTCGCCGATCCGCGGGCGGACCTCTGGTGCGACGACCGGCCCGAAGAGCCCTGCGTCGATCGCCTCCTCGCGGCTCAGGACGAGACAGCGGTCGCCCAGTGCCTCCCGCCACCTGTCGATCACGTCGGCGGCCGTGCCCGGTCCCACATGGACGTGGCGCATCCGCGGTTCGCCGGCCAGCCTCCGGACTCCGAGGAAGAGCCGCTCGTCGTGCGCGATGTCGATCCGCCCGTCGCTGCCCGGCGCGAGGTCGAGACCGCCGTGGTCACCGGTCACGTAGAGGCGCGTGCCGCTCGGCAGTGCCCGCGCCAGGTCACTCACCAGCCGATCGATGTCGCGCAGCGCAGCCCGCCACTCGGCTGAGCCGATGCCATGGAGGTGCCCGGCGGTGTCGAGGCGCGGGTCGTAGGTGTAGACGATCGCTCGTTCAGCTTCGGCCAGCACGCCTCGAATCGCGGCGATCCGCTCGTCGGTCGCGGTGAAGCTCCGGAGCGGGATGAAGCGCGTGTCACGGAAGGCGGCGAGCGTCAGGCCGGAGGCGTCGTGGTCGGCATGCGACACGATCGCCGTGGCGATGCCTTGCTCCGCCACGGCCAGGAGGAGCGGACGCTTGGGCTGGATCGTTTCGGGCGGGAGCCGTTGCGTCAGGTCGGCACCGCTGGAGTAGTCCTGCCAGGTGAGGCACTGGAGGATCCCATCGATCCCGGGCGGCGCCATCGTGTAGCCGGTGACCCCATGTATGCCCGGTGGCCGCCCCGTGGAGAGCGCCGAGATGCTGACCGCCGTGCTGGTCGGGAACGGCGCGTCCAGGATAAATGCCTCCCGCAGGAGGTCCGCGAGGAACGGCGCGTCACTGGCGTGCCGCTCCACGAGGTGCGAGCCCAGCCCGTCCACGAGCAGCAGGCAGACGCGCTCCGCCGGCTCGAG
>JAUJNA010000004.1:173944-186596 GCA_030446555.1 Chloroflexota bacterium
TGATCCCCTCTGCGCCCATCGCGCCCAGGATCGACGGCAGCAGATCCGCGAGCGAAGCCTCTCCGTAGCGCGGGACCCGGAGTTTCGCCAGTGCGCTGCTCCTCACGTCGCCGAGGTCGGCCCATCCCGGCCACCTTTCGCCACCGACACCAGCAGCTGGTCGGCGGCGGCGTACGGGTCGAGCTCGTGGTCAGCGACCGCGCGCAGGACCGCTTCCGTGGCCGCGGCACGCTCGGGATCCCACAGCTGCTGGTGGAGCCGCTCGGCAAGGATCCCGGCCAGTTGCGCCTCCGCCCGGGCCAGGCGAGTGCCGTCGGCCTGCTCGCGCGAGCCGGCGCCGTGCTTCGCTTCGCGGCGGTCCAGGGCGGCGAGGATCTCGCTGACCCCGGTCCCCGCCATGCCCGACGCGAGCAGCACGTCGGGGCGCTTGGGGCGCGGCCGGTCGCCCAGGGCGCGGTCGTGCTGCGCGCCGACCGTGAGCATCGCCCGCAGATGCGAGGCGGCCCGGTCGGCGCCCGGCCGGTCAGCCTTGTTGACGACCACGATGTCGGCCACCTCGAGGAGCCCTGCCTTGATGGCCTGGACCTCGTCACCCATCTCGGGTGCCTGCACCACGAGCGTCGTGTCCGCGATGGCCGCGACCGCCACCTCGCTCTGCCCGGTGCCCACGGTCTCGATGAAGATCAGCGGGAAGCCACAGGCATCCAGGACCGCTGCGGCCGCGACCGTGCTCGTGGCGAGACCGCCGACATGACCGCGCGAGGCCATCGATCGGATGAAGACATCCCGATCGCCCGCGTAAGCCTGCATCCGGACCCGGTCGCCCAGGATGGCGCCACCCGTGATCGGACTCGATGGGTCGATGGCCAGCACCGCCACCGGCCGACCCCCCGCGCGCGCCTCGCCGACCAGGGAAGCGACGAGCGTGCTCTTGCCCGCTCCCGGCGCGCCGGTCACGCCGACCAGATGCGCCTTGCCCGCCAGCGGGTAGAGGATGCGCAGGGCCGCCTCGGCAGCCGACGTGCGGTCCTCGATCTGCGTCAGCAGTCGCGCCAGCGCGCGGCGGTCCCCACTCCGGGCGGCGTCGGCCAGCGCCCTGCCCCGGACGGACGACCCTTCGCGGGCCGACGCCTCGGCCGAAGCCGTCACCCGTTTTCGTGCGGTCGGGCGTTCTCCCGGATGTAGTCGGCTACCTGGCGGATCGTCGTGCCGGGTCCGAAGACCCGATCCACGCCGGCCTCCCGCAGCACCGGGATATCCACGTCCGGGATGATGCCGCCGGCCGTGACGAGGACGTCATCCATGCCCTGGGCGCGCAGTCCGTCCACGATGCGCGGCAGCAAGGTCATATGCGCCCCGGAGAGGATCGACAGGCCGACCACGTCCACGTCCTCCTGGAGCGCGGCCGAGACCACCATCTCGGGTGTCTGGCGAAGCCCCGTGTAGACCACCTCGAAGCCCTCGTCACGCAGCCCGCGGGCGAGCACCTTGGCACCCCGGTCGTGGCCGTCGAGGCCGGGCTTGGCGATGAGGACCTTGATGGGGCGGTCGGGCCTCGCCCCCTGATACGGCCCGCCCGTTCTCGCGCGGCGGCTCGCCGGCGGCTCCTCAGACGTGCCGGTGCAGGTCGCTTTCCGGCCCGGTCTCGAGCGTGTCCTGGTCCCTCGGCGGCTGTTCCCAGCCCATCCTGTAAGCGTCGCGTCGTGCGACATTGAGGTACACGACCTCGTTCTCGACGTTGGCGATGGCAGACGCCGGGACATACATGTCACCGGACAAGCCGGCACTCGAGACCAGGACGTAGTTCTGGCCGACTTCCCGGATGGTGCCCACGCGGCCCCCGTCGTTCCCCACCAGCGCCGAGCCCCGCTTCAGGTCGGTCATGCGCATCTGCTCTCAAACGCCTCCTCTCAGCTGACCCGACGCCCTGCTCCCAGCTGGGTCGCGTCAACCTTAGCGCGTGCTCATCCCCAAGCCTGCTCACTGGAGCCGGCCGACACCGACCAGCCAGCGCCGACCGACGGCCGGCCCATCATGGCGCTCCCGGGGAGGCGCGTTGGAGATGTGCCAAGAACTCGGCGCGCGTCTTGTCGTTGGAGCGGAAGATGCCCAGCACGGCGCTGGTGGTCATGATCGTCCCGGGCTTGCGCACGCCGCGCATGGCGGCGCACAGGTGGGTCGCCTCGATGACCACGCCGACGCCCTTGGGCCGGAGCCGCTCCATGAGGAAGTCGGCGACCTGCTGCGTCAGGCGCTCCTGCATCTGGAGCCGGCGCGCGTACATCTCCACGATGCGCGGGATCTTGGAGAGGCCCACGATGCGACCGTCGGGGATGTACGCCACGGCAGCCGAGCCGAAGAAGGGCAGCAGGTGGTGCTCGCAGAGGCTGTAGAACGGGATCTCCTTGACGACCACCATCTCGCTGTAATCGACCTCGAACATGGCGCCGTTGAGCAGGCGCGAGGGGTCGACGTGATACCCGGCCGTCAGCTCGGTGTACATCCGGTGGACCCGTTCGGGGGTCCCCAGGAGTCCGTCGCGCCCGGGGTCCTCACCCATCTCGGTGAGGATCTGGCGCACCGCTCCCTCCACGGGACCGTCCCCGCCCGCCGTGCACTCTGCAGGATCCGCGTGCAGCACCGTCGAGCGCTCGATGCCGGCGCCGTCGTCCTCGCCCATGTCGCGCTCGATCTCCTCGACGATGGTGCGCACGTGCTCCGAGACCGATCTCATGGCCGCGATTCTGCCATGCGTGTCGGCGACCCCGGACGCTGGCACGTGTCCGCTAGGGTGGATGGATGGCCATCGACGACCGGAGCCCCGCCATCCTGGTCCGCGAACTGCGCAAGACCTATGCCGTTCCGGAACGTGAGCCGGGGCTGCGAGCGGCGCTCGGTAGCCTCGTCCGGCGCCGGACCCGCCAGGTCGAGGCGGTGGCCGGCATCAGCTTCCACGTGTCGCCGGGCGAGATCGTCGGCTTCCTCGGCCCGAACGGAGCGGGCAAGACGACGACGCTCAAGGTCCTGTCGGGACTGCTCCATCCGACCGCCGGCGAGGTCAGGAGCCTGGGCCATGTGCCATGGCAGCGCGACCCGGCGTTCCTGCGGCGGATGACGCTGATCATGGGCCAGCGCAACCAGCTCGCCTGGGACATCCCGGTGATCGACTCGTTCGAGCTGAACCGCGCCATCTTCGGGGTGCCGCGCGACGAGTATCGCCAACGACTGACCGAGCTGACCGATCTCCTGGAGCTCGGCGAGCTGATGCGCAAGCCGGTCCGCAACCTGTCATTGGGCGAGCGCATGAAGTGCGAGTTCGCCGGCTCGCTGCTCCATCGGCCGGAGGTCCTCTTCCTGGACGAGCCGACCATCGGCCTCGACGTCACGATGCAGCGGCGGATCCGAGCCTTCATCGCCGAATACAACAGCCGGACCGGAGCCACGACGCTCCTCACGAGCCACTACATGGCGGATGTCGAGGCGCTCTGCCGGCGCGTCGTCGTGATCCACCACGGGACCCTCCTCTACGACGGCGACCTGACCGGACTCGTCGCCCGTTTCTCGCCCCACAAGAGCATCACCATCGACCTCGAGGATGGCGGCGAAGGCCTGGGCGAGCGGATCCCGGCGCTGGTCGGTCCCCCTGAGTGGATCGTGAGCCATGCGGAAGGGCGTCTCACCCTGCGCGTGCCACGGTCGGAGACGGCGCGGCTCACGACGCGATTGCTGGCCAACCTCCCGGTGCGCGACGTCATCGTCGACGAGCCACCCATCGACGAGATCATCGACCTCGTGTTCGCCGGTCGCGCCGGACCGGCCGAGGTCCCGCCGGCATGAGCGGTCGGTCGTCTGCATGAGCGGTCGGGCGCCCGGCTCGCTGATGGAGATCTACCGCTCCAAGTTCCGTTCCGAGATCGCCGTCCAGTTCGCGTACCGCGGTGCGCTGGCCATCTGGCTGCTGGGCCTGCTGCTCGAGCCGGTCATCTACCTCGTGGTCTGGACGACGGTCGCGGCCTCTCAGGGGGGAGCTGTCGGCGGCTTCACCGCGGGTGAGTTCGCGGCCTACTTCGCGATCCTGATGGTGGTCAACCAGCTGACGTTCACGTGGCACTTCCACGAGATGGAGTGGCGCATCCGCCAGGGGTTCTTCTCGCCGCTGCTCCTGCGTCCGGTGCATCCCGTCCACAACGACATCGCCGAGAACCTGACGTTCAAGTTGCTCACCTTCACCGCGGTGGTACCGGCAGCGATCGTCCTCCTCGTCGCCTTCCGAGCCTCGTTGCAGCCCAGCCTCGTGGACGTCCTCGCCTTCATCCCGGCCCTGGCCCTGGCCATGGTCCTCCGCTTCCTGGTCGAATGGACGCTCGCGCTGGCCGCGTTCTGGCTGACCAAGGTCAGCGCCATCAACCAGGCCTACTACGTCTTGATGCTGTTCCTCTCCGGACAGGTCGCTCCCTTGGCGCTCCTCCCGCCCATCGTGCAGACCCTGGCATCGCTGTTGCCGTTCCGTTGGATGGTGGCGTTCCCGGTCGAGACACTCCAGGGTCGCCTCTCACCGAGCGAGATCCTCACCGGTATCGGTGCGCAGATCGTGTGGATCATGCTGGCCTGGGGTCTGCTCCAGGTCGGGTGGCGGGCCGGGGTCAAGCGCTATTCAGCGGTCGGCGCGTGATCTTGGGCGGCGACGCGTCGTGAGGGCGGTGGGCCTCTTCTGGCTCTCCCTGCGCATCGGAGCGATGAACGCCCTCCAGTACCGGGCCGACTTCTTCATCCAGCTGGCGCAGTCGACCATCGGGCTCGGGACGGCCCTGGCGGGCGTGGCCATCGTGTTCGGGCAGACCGATGAGCTGGGCGGCTGGCGGCGCGACGAGCTCGTGGCCTTGATCGGCGTCTTCGTGATGGTCGGCGGCCTGGTGGGCGTCGTCATCCGGCCCAGCATGGAGAGGCTGATGGAGGGCGTGCGCCTGGGCACGCTGGACTTCACGCTCACCAAGCCGGTGGACGCGCAGCTCCTGGTCAGCGTGCGTCAGGTCGATATCTGGCGGCTGATGGATGTCGCCCTGGGAGCCGCGATCCTGGTCTTCGCCATCGCGCAGCTCGGGGGAAGGGTCGGGCTGGCGGCCGCAGCGGCGTTCGCCGTGATGCTGTTAGCCGGCCTTGCCATCGTCTACAGCTTCCTGCTGGTCCTCGCCACCCTGGCGTTCTGGCTGGTGCGCATCGAGAACATCCTGGTCATCTTCGCCAGCATGTACGAGGCGGGGCGGTGGCCGGTGGGCATCTACCCGGCGTGGCTCCGCGTCGCGCTCACCTTGCTCGTCCCGGTGGCGTTCGCGGTCACCATCCCGGTGGAGAGCCTCATCGGCCGCCTGGAGCCGACGACGCTGGCCGGCACCATCCTGTTGGCGGCCTGTTTCCTGGTCGTCTCCCGATGGTTCTGGCGGCTCGGGCTCAGCCGCTACACCGGAGCGTCAGCCTAGCGTCGTCGATCTCAGCGGGTGGCGGTCGGCGGCTCCTCCTCGTCGCCCTTGAAGGTCCGATCCGTGGACTGGCGGACCTCGCGGACACCATGGCCCAGCGAGGCTCCCAGCCTTGGGAGCACCTTCGGTCCGCGGAAGAGCAGGACCGCGCCGAGGATGACCAGCAGCAACAGGGCCAGATCGCTCACCCGGGCATCCTAGCCCAGCTGCCGGCCGTGACCGGGCTAGACTCGGCCGCGAGATGACCGAAGCAAGCCTCCAGGAGCGCTACGCGCCGCACACCATCTGCTTCGGCTGCGGTCCCGCCAACGAGCACGGCCTGCACGTCCGCTCGTTCCCGGACGGTGACGAGTGCGTCTGCGAGTGGCTGCCATCCCCTCACCACGAGGCGTTCCCGGGGATGCTCAACGGCGGGATCATCGGCACGCTCATGGATTGCCACTCCAACTGGACCGCGGCGTACCACCTCATGCGCGCGGCGGGCGCCGAGCACCCGCCCACGACCGTCACGTCCGACTTCCACGTCCGACTCCTCAAGCCCACACCTTCCGGTGCCCCGGTCCGGCTCCGGGCCCGGGTCGCCGAGGCGAGCGACGATCGGGCCACGGTCGAGACGACGCTGTCATCGGGCGAGATCGTGACGGCCACCTGCCGGGGCACCTTCGTGGCGGTCAGGCCGGGGCATCCCGCGTACCACCGCTGGTAGCCGCCAGCCGAAGGAGTGCCGCCAGCTCGGCCGACACCTCTGCCGGGCGATAGCGCATCAGGTTGTGACCCGCTCCCGGCAGCCGCACGACCCTCGCCGCTGAGCGTCCGAGCGCCGCGCGCGCCCGCTCCACGTCCTGGAGCGCCAGCCAGCGTTCACGCGCATCCTCATCGTCGGCCGTGGCCGCCTCGGCCGCCAGCACCAGCAGCGGACACGCGACGGACCGGAGGGCCTCGACCGGTCGGTAGTCGAACATCGCCTCGACCACGGCGCGCACCACGGCGTGGCGTGCGACCAGGCCGACATGCCCGGCATGTTTCTCATCGACCTGGGCGCGCGCGGCACGTTCCTGGTCCGCGTCCCAGGTGCCGGGATCGAAGTCGCGGCGGTCGGCCAGGAAGGCCTCCATGGTGCGCATGACCTCCGGCGGCTCGGCGATGGCAGCCAGGAACTCGGCCGGCGTGGAGCGTGTCGCTTCGCCGACCTCCTCCCAGCCGCCGTCGATGAGCGCGACTCCCGCCACCGAGCCGGGGCGGAGGCCGGCCGCCGTCGCGGCGACCTGGGCCCCGAACCCGTGCCCGGCGATCACCACGGGCGGCCCGCCCACGTCGCTCCCCCAGCCGTTACCCGACATGACGGTGATGACATCGAGTGCCAGCGACCCCAGTCCGTAGCCGGAGCGGGGCGCTTCCGAGAGCCCGTGCCCCCGCAGGTCGAGCGCCAGGACCCGCGTCAGGCCTCGCAGCCGCCGCGCGACGGGCGTCCAGCTCCAGCCGGTCTGAGCGATGCCGTGGACGAGCACGAGGGGCGGAAGATCGGTCCGCTCAGGGCGTCCCCAGTCGAGGTAGTGGAGGCGCTCCCCCGTCTGGAGCCGGAGGACGAAGGACTCGGGCTCCGCGCTGGACGGTTCGGCCACCGGGCTAGCATAGGCAGCGATGCCGGTCCGCCGACGCGGGAGTCTTGCCCGCCGCCATCCGCACCGCCGGCGCGTCGGGGCCGAGCCCGCCCACGAGCCGTTCGAGCAGCTCGTCTCACGTGCTCTCGACGATCTCCGCGCCCCCTTCCGTGGTCTCTTGGCCAACGTCGCCATCGTCATCGATGACGAGCCGGATGCGGAGCAGCTTCGGAGCGGCGCTGCCGGACCCGACGGCCTGCTGTACGGCCTCTATGAAGGCACGCCCGCCACCGAGTACGCCGCTGACTGGGTGCCCTTCCCCAACAAGATCACCCTCTTCCGATTCCCGCTGGAGGAGGACTTCCCCGACCCGGTGGAGCTGGCCCGCGAGGTGCAGCGGACGGTGGTCCATGAGCTTGCCCATCATGCGGGCATCGACGAGGAGCGCCTCGCGGAACTGGGCTACGGCTGAGCGCCGACACGAACCTGTAGCCCCACGAGGTCCATAGGCAAGCGGGCGGGCGGAGCGATCCGCCCGCTCCTGCTGTGCCACGCCGCGGATCGGGTGCCACGGGGATGCCGCGGTCGGGCGCCCGCACTACACCGCCAGCCGAGCCGCCATCTCGGTGATCGCCGGCAGGCGGGAGAGGTCCAGGTTGCCGCCCGAGGCGACGACACACACGGTCTCCCCATGCGCGAGCGGCACCTGCCCTGCAAGCACCGCGCCCAGCGCGGCCGCACCCGCCGGCTCGAGCAGCTGCTTCATCCGCTCCAGCGCGAACACGGTGCCGGCCGCGATGACCGGGTCATCGACCAGCACGATCCGCTCGACGTAGCGGCGGCACAGGTCGATCGTCCACTGCCCGGCGAACGGCGCCCCCAGCCCATCCGCGATGGAGCTCGGTTGCAGAGGGACCGGCATGCCCGCCGCGATCCCGAGGCTCAGGGCGTTGCTTTGACGCGGCTCCACGCCGATGATCCGCACGCCGGGTCGCCGCTGGCGGACACAGGCCGCGATGCCCGAGATCAAGCCGCCGCCACCCACGCCTACCACGATGACGTCGACCGCTGGCAGGTCCTCGAGGATCTCCAGGCCCACCGTGCCCCTGCCCGCCGATGATGTCCGGGTCGTCGAAGGGGTGGACGAACACGAGTCCGTGGGCGTCGCGCAGCTCCTCCATCCGGGCGAACGTGTCGCCCACGTGCTCGCCGTACAGGATGACCGTGGCCCCATAGGCCGCCGCTGCGGCGGCCTTGGCTCGTGAGGCGCCCGCCGGCATCACCACGGTGACCGGTACCCGTGCATGGGCCGCCGCGTAGGCCAGCGCCTGCGCGTGGTTCCCCGCCGACAGGGTGATGAGGCCCCGGGCGCGCTCCTCCGGACGCAGTCCGAGCACCCGATTGGTGGCCCCACGGGGCTTGAACGAGCCTGTCACCTGGAGGTGCTCCGCCTTCAGGAAGAGGCGGACCGACCCGTCGCCGGATGGACCGGCACCGATCCGACCCCTGTGTCTCCCTCGATCAGGCGTGCGGCGCTTCGAGAGGCCAGCATCGGCGTGCGCGCCACGCGGCCAGCGATGCGTTCCCCGGCTTCGGTGAACGCCTTGGGGGGTAGGTCGCGGGCGTGCTGAGGCTCCATCAGCGAAGTATCCCGTCCGGGCGTGCTTGCGTATTTGCGCAAGTCGTGAGACACTTCCGCTGTGACCGCCACTACCGACTGCCCCGACCTCTCCACGGAGAGCGAACGACAGCGCTTCGCCGCCGTCGGTCGGGCGCTCGCGGACCCCAAGCGCCTCTGTGTGCTGGAGGTCCTCGCGGGCGGCGAGCGCTCGGTGAGCGACCTGTCACGTGAAGCCAGCTGCCAGGTCCCCAACATGAGCCAGCATCTCGCGGTCCTCCGCGCGGCGGGCCTCGTGGAGACCCGGCGCGACGGCAACACCGTGCTCTACCGCCTCGCTGACTCCCGCGTCCTCGAGGCCTACCGGCTCATCCAGGTGCTGGCGCGCTGAGCGCCTCCATCCCCTCGTCCGCCTCCGGCGAAGAAAGGAACCATCACCATGGCCATCAAGGAAGCCACTGACGCCACATTCGAGGAGCTCGTCCTGAAGAACGAGAGCGTCCTGTCGTCGTCGACTTCTGGGCGACGTGGTGCGGCCCCTGCAAGATGGTCGCGCCCGAGATGGAGAAGCTCGCTGCCAAGTACGACGGCGCGGTGGATGTCGTCAAGGTCGATGTCGACGCCAATCCCGGGCTCTCCCAGACGTTCAATATCATGAGCATCCCCACCATCGCCTTCTTCAAGCCGGGCCAGCAGCCGCAGGGTGTGGTCGGCTTCCGCCCGCTCGACCAGCTCGAGCAGCAGTTCGGGCTCCAGCAGTACGCGAGCGCGGCACCGACCGAGCAGCCCGCCTAGGCTGCACCCTGCCCTACATCTGCGCCATGCGGCGATGACGCTACGCCGCCAGCGGTCCTGTCGTCCATCATCCGTCTGAGTGGTCGTCGGCTGCGCGCGCAGGCTCCGCCTGCTGAACTGAGCGCGGCGCCGCCAGCCACTCGGCGCTCGACGTCCGGGCGGTAGCATCGCGAGCCAGCCGAGCGAATGCATGCCGCCCGCACCAGGAGGAACCCCATGGACGACCTGGGAGGGACGCTCTACCAAGGCGAGCAGGTCCTGGTCAGCAAGGATGCGAACGCCGTCGTCAAGCTCAGCGACCACGGTCTGGGGTCGATCCCTGACACGGAACGCGCCATGGCTTCGGTCGGACTGGCCGGCAAGGAAGCCGTCGGCGGTCGACTGCATCTCACGAACTGGCGACTGCTGTTCCCGATCCCACTCGTTCAATCGGGTGAAGGGTCAGCTGAGCATCGTCCTCCCGACGATCATCGACGTCACGGACGCTTCTCTTCCTCACCAAGAAGCTGCGCGTGACCACCAGGTCAGCTGAGCACGAGTTCATCGTCTGGGGGATCCGGATCTGATCCGAGCCATCGAACAGGGCGGGCCGACGTGGACGGTCCTGCCATCCATGCCGCGGTTCAGCCGATCCGTCGTTGCTCGGCTCGGGCCTGGCCCAAGACCTGAGGGTCTACATGCTGATGATGCGAGGACTCCAGCCCCTCCTCGGCATCGCGAGCAACCCGCTCGATGTCGCCAACGTGATGAACGTCATCGACCTCATCGAGTTGTACGCCGATCTCCCGGAAGCGCGTGTCCCTGCCCGGAAGGAAGAGCTCCCCGCCCTGGGCATTCGCGCTACCGTCCCCGCCCGTACGACGTCTGGGTGGCTGGACACCGCTCAGGGTGCAACAGCGACGTCCGGAAGGGTCAGCGATCGCTCCACCGTGGCCGTCGCCGTACGCCGACGCCCCGGCCTTCGGGGGCATCGGCCGAGTCACGGAGGCCACTGCCAGCGGCACGCCGACGCCCCAGACGATGACCCTAATGCTGCGCTGCCCGCCACGCGCTGAGGAACCAGGCCTCGGCTCGGTCCAGGACGAAACGGTCGACCACCGCGGGCGCCAGGCGGACCCATCCGCTGCCGCGCGGCGACGGGCCCGTGTCGCTCATCCGCTCCGCAGCCTCGGCGATCTCGGCGCGCAGCCGGAACTCCGCCACATCGCCTTCGCAGGTCGCGAAGGCGAGGCTCCCGCGAGGTACTCGACGCGGTGCCCTGACCAGGTGCGCGCCACGCCGCCGAGGTCGCCCGCCAGGCGCTCGAACAGCTCGGTCAGCGTGCCGCGACGACGCCGTCGGTCGACCCCATCAGCGCCCCGTCAGGCCCTCACCGTCCCCAGCCGACGCCGCGCTCGGATCGACCACGATGACCACCGGGTCGCCCTTGGCGCTCATGCGGTTCGCCGTCTCCATGGGAGGACGATCGGGCAGGTATCGGCGGACCTGCGCCTGGCTGATGCGGGCGTACTCCGGTCGACCTCCGGGCCGTCGATGACCCGGGCGCTGCCCTGGATCAGCAGGCCGCGCCGGCGACGGAGGTCGCTGTCCACCTCGACGGCCGCCCGGCCGGTGCGACGCACGTTGGCGACCTTGTGGTCGCCGGCCTGGGAGCCCACGAAGAAGCGTTGCCCATCCCAGTGGAACCAGACGGGTACCAGGTGCGGGTCGCCGTTCTCCTCCACGGTCCCCAGTCGGGCCAGGTTCGGTTCCTGCAGGAACTCGTCGAGCGCGCCCGCCTCGGCGGCCCAACCGCGGATCTCGTCGGGGGTCACGTCCTAGACGGCCACCGGCTCGCGGTACTCGCCGTAGACGGCTCGCAGCACGCCGCACATCTCGCCCAGGGTGGCGTAGGCGTTGGCGCAGTCGATGAGGGCCGGCATCACGTTCGTCTCCGATGAGCCCGGCCCGGCAGCGCGGTCCCGGAGACCCGCCAGCGCTCGAGCCACGGCATCGGCGTCGCGCTCCCGCCGCACCCGCGCCAGTCGGTCGAGATGCCGGCGGCGGCTCTCGTCGCTCACCTCGAGCAATGGGATGGCCAGCGCCTCGTCGGGGTCCA
Organism: Chloroflexota bacterium; assembly: GCA_030446555.1. Classification (GTDB taxonomy): domain Bacteria; phylum Chloroflexota; class Limnocylindria; order Limnocylindrales; family CSP1-4; genus Palsa-1032. Next base: position 185,534 of record JAUJNA010000004.1, read on the forward strand.
CGTGCGCGTTGGCGCCCACGATGTGCCGCTCGCCGGCGTCCAGCTCGCGCTGGAAGCGGTATGCCGCGTCGGCGATCTCCTTCTGTGGGTAGCCGGCCTCGACGGCGGCGACCATGCCGCCCAGCCGATCGATCTCATCGAGGTAGCGCCAGACCTGGCGCTCGACCTCGTTGGTGAGCGACTCCACGAACCAGGAGCCACCGAGCGGGTCGACCGTGTTCGTGACGCCGCTCTCGGCCGCGATCACCTGCTGCTGGCGCAGGGCGAGCAAGGCCGCCTCGGCGGACGGCACGGCCCATGCCTCGTCATACGCATCGGTGTGGAGTGACTGTGTACCGCCCAGGACGGCGGCCAGTGCCTGGATGGCCACCCGCGTCAGGTTGTTGAGCGGCTGCTGGGCCGTCAGTGAGACGCCGGCGGTCTGGGTGTGGAACCGCATCCAGGTCGAACGCTCGTTCTCCGCTCGATAGCGCTGGGTCATCAGCTTCCACCAGATCCGGCGGGCGGCGCGGAACTTGGCGATCTCTTCGAAGAAATCGCTGTGGCTGTTGAAGAAGAAGGAGAGCCGCGGGGCGAACTCGTCGACGCGCAGCCCTCGCCGGATCGCGTCCTCCACGTAGGCCATCCCGTCGGCGATGGTGAAGGCGAGCTCCTGGACGGCCGTGGAGCCGGCTTCGCGGATGTGGTAGCCGCTGATCGAGATGGTGTTCCAGCGAGGCATCTCACGGGTGCCGAACTCGATCGTGTCCGTCACCAGGCGCATCGAGGGCTGGATCGGGAAGAGGTACTCCTTCTGCGCCACGAACTCCTTGAGGATGTCGTTCTGCAGCGTGCCCTCGAGCATCTGTCGCGGGAAGCCGCGCTTCTCGGCGGCCGCGATGTACATCGCCCAGATCGGCGCGGCAGGTGAGTTGATCGTCATCGACGTCGACACTCGGTCAAGGGGCAGGCCGTCGAGCAGCACCTCCATGTCAGCCAGCGAGCTGACGGCGACACCGCACGTCCCGAACTCCCCGTCGGCCTCGGGGTCGTCCGTGTCGTAGCCGTAGAGGGTGGGCATGTC
>JAUJNA010000004.1:186696-188891 GCA_030446555.1 Chloroflexota bacterium
CGGCGGCGCCGAAGCCGGCGAACATGCGCATCGTCCAGAGCCGGGTCCGGTAGCCCGTCGGGTGGATGCCTCGGGTGAAGGGCGCCTCGCCGGGGAAGCCGATGTCGCGGAGCGGGTCGAAGTCCGCCCACGGGCCGCGCCCCACGGCCGCCGGATCGGTGGCGCCGGCACCTCCCATCGAGCGCCCCCGCAGCGGATCGCCCAGGTGGTCGACCGCGGTCGGTCCGCCCCCGCCAGCGCCCTCGCCTTGCCAATCGAGCGGTGTGTAGAGGCGGTCGACCTCGACGTCGCTCATGGTGCTGAAACGGACCTTCTGCTCGGCTGCGCGTTCCTGCGCAGCCCTGAGGGTCTCCGTCTCCCACCGGCGCTCGCGCTGGCGCCACGGGTCACTCACCGGCCGACTCTAGCATGGGCTCCCGGTGCGACCCGTCGGGGATGTCGACGGCTGGAGGTTCATCGCGGGCTGAGGCGGAGCTCGACGTCAGCGTCGGTAGCGAGCGCATCCCGGGCCAGGCCGGGCCCCGGCCAACGCCCCAGGCTCGGCTCGGCACGGGTCCGAGCGGACCAGGCGCCCCTCCTCCCTGCCACTCGCGGATGACAAGGACCTTGGCCAGCGCACCGCGGGAGTGAAGGGCCTCACGAAGGGCGCCTGATGGCACTGGAGCCCAGGTGAGGCCGGATCTGCTTGCCACGTGGCGGTCTTGACCGCCTGGTGTCAGGGAGCAGCGCGGTGCCGCAGATGGCCACGGATCGCGACGGCTAACGCTGTGCCGGGCCGCGTATGTCAAGGAGCCGCGACCCCCGGGCTCGGACCCCGCCGACCGGTCCGAGCGGCCGGGTGGTAGCCGGCGGGGACGTAACGGTCCGGTGATGCGACGAAGCGTGCATATACGCATGGATGATGCACGTCTGATACAGTCCCCCGGTGCCCCAGACGATGGGGCGACGGAGTGTCGTGCTCCGGCGCCTCTTGAGGTGGCACGGGCGATCGTCCCCAGGCCGTAGGTCGCGAGAGCGCCGCGCATCGATCGTATCCGTCGCCGCCGCCCTTGCCATCGTGGGCGCCCTGGCAGTCGAAGCTGTCATCGTGGCGCGCACCCCATCGATCGGGACCGCCGACACCGCCGTCTCGTGGCAGGTCGCGCGCCGCGCCGAGTCGCGCATCGGGAGCGGAGCTGCCGTAGCAGCCGCCTCGTTCACCAGCCCCTCCGCCCTTATGGCGCTCGACGGGATGCGCGAGATGCTGCGCGTGCTCGGGAGGACAGCCGTGGCCGTCCCGCCGCCCGCTGCCGCCGACACCCGGCCCCTCGCGGTCGCGTTGCCGCGGCTCCCCACGGACGCCCCGCGTCGCGGTCGTCGCCCCGAGGTCGCAGAGCGCCCGCAGGCACGCGAGCGACGGACCGAGCGACCCGCCGAGCGTGAGGAAGCCAAGTCACGGGTCGGGGCGAAGAGCGAGCACTCCCACCAGGCGCGCCGAACGAAGGAGACCGTGGCGCAGAAGCCGGCGGAGAAGGAGCCGGTCCAGAGGGAGCGGCGAGGCGGGTCCGACGGCGCCGCTTGGGACAGCGCGCCCCACGTCACCTGGTACGGCAGCGACTTCTTCGGCAATCGGACGGCGTGCGGGCAGCGCTACTCGCGGAAGATCATCGGCGTGGCTCACAAGACGCTGCCCTGCGGCACGCTCGTCCAGTTTCGCTGGAACGGCATCACCGCCACCGCTCCCGTCATCGACCGAGGCCCATACGGCCCACCGGGCTACGTCTTCGACTTCAGCGCCGCATTGTCGTGCGACGTCTTCCGCCCGAAGGGAGTCGAGAACGGTTGCTTCACGCGACACAACGTCGCCTGGCGCATCGTGGGGCGTCGCTGACCCAGCGCAGAGCATGGCGCCGCGCGGGGACCGCCCTCGGCGATGTGACGCGACCGCAAGGCTCGCCCGCCGTTCCCCGACGTGGGCCGTCATGAGCGCCCACCGATGATGGCAACGTGACCCTTCCCGAGCCGACGCCGATCGTCACGCTGGTGGAGCGCTTGGCGTCGCTCGCCGAGCGACGGTGGACCCTCGTCCGATGGGCCGCTCCTGCCGGTCCCGTGGCGGCGGACGCCGCGCGGACGATGAGCCAGGCACCGGTGGACCAGGCGCCGACGGACCTGGGACCGGTGGAGGCGCGCGCCCGAGAGCTGCTGGAGCACAC
>JAUJNA010000004.1:188991-190185 GCA_030446555.1 Chloroflexota bacterium
GCTGGCGGAGGTGGGCGCGCGGCCGGGGGTCGTCATCATCGATGCCCCAGACATCGACTCGGTCGAGCGCGAGAACCGCGCCCTGGCCGACACGCTCCTCGAGATCGCCGACCTGTGCGTCTTCGTCACGACGGCCACCCGCTACGCCGATCGGGTCCCGTGGGACGTGCTGCAGCGCATCGAGCAGCGCCGCCTTCCGCTCGTGGTCGTCGTCAATCGCCTGCCCCACGGCGCCGACGCGCAGAGCGTCATCGACGACGTTCGGCGCCTCGTCGCGCGCACGGCACTGTCCTCGCCGGGCGAGGCCGGCCTTGCGCTCGAGGTCCTGGGGGTGGCCGAGGGCGAGCTGGATGCGTCCGGGTCGGCCCTACGCCGCGCGGCGGTCGACCCGCTCCTCGAGCGGATCCAGCGACTGGCCACCGACAAGCTGGCGCGCCGCGCGCTGGCAGAGCAGGCGCTTGCGGGCGCGCTCGCAGGGCTGGCGCCGCTGACCCACGCCGTGGCCGATGACCTGGAGCACGCGGCCATCGATGCCGATGCACTGCGCCGAGTGGCAGCCACGGATCACGCAGAGGAGCTGCGGGATCTGATGGAGCAGCTGCGGCGGGGCGACGTGCTGCGCGAGGAGGTCATCCGTCAGTGGCACAGCTTCGTGGGCGCCGACCAGATCACGCGCGCCTTCTCCTCGGGCATCGGACGCGTGCGCGGCGCGCTCCTGTCGCTGTTCCGAGGGGCACCACCGGCGCCCGTCAGTGCCGTGCAGGAAGGGGCCACCGACGATCTCACGGCCCTCGTCGTCTCGCATGCCGGCGACGCCGCGCGGCGCACGGCAGCGCACTGGTCGACCGACCCGCTCGGCGCACGGCTCCTGGGTACGGACGCCGGGCTCTGGTCCGCCGCGCCGGGTCTGGCCGACGCGACCCGGGTGGCGCTCGGTGATTGGATCGGCGTCATCGCCAGCGATGTGGCCGCCACCGGTGCGCTGAAGCGGGGTGTGGCGCGCGGCGTCTCGGTGGGTGTCAACGCGGGGGCGGTGACGGTGATGCTCAGCGTCTTCGCGCACACGGGTGGGCTGACCGGCGCCGAGGTGGGCATCGCGGCGGCGACCGCCTTCCTCAACCAGAAGCTGCTGAACGCCATCTTCGGGGAGGCCGCCGTGCTCGAGATGATCGAACGCGCCCGCGACCGGCTGCA
>JAUJNA010000004.1:190285-205835 GCA_030446555.1 Chloroflexota bacterium
GGGAGCGCATCGGCCAGCGGTCCGGCTTCCCCGGTGATGTCTACGTCCTTGCCCTCGCCGGTGGCACGGGGGTCGGCAAGTCGAGCCTCCTGAACGCGCTGGCGGGGACGACCGTGAGCCAGGCAGGTGTCCGTCGCCCTACGACCGCCGAACCGGTCGCCTGGGTCAGCGCCGCGCACCTGGACGAGACGCGGCCCCTCATCGAGTGGCTCGGCGGGGCACGCGTGGTGGCGCACGCCTCCTCCCAGCTCGACGGTGTGGCGGTCCTCGACCTGCCTGACCTCGACTCGATCGCGCGCGAGCATCGCGCCCGAGTGGACGCCGTGCTGCCCAAGGTGGACGCGGTGCTCTGGGTCACGGATCCCGAGAAGTACCAGGACGCCGTCCTGCACGACGCGTACCTGCGCAGGTGGGTCCGACGCCTCGATCGGCAGGCGATGGCGCTCAACAAGTCCGACCGGGTAAGCCCTGCCGACGCAGAGCGCCTCCGCCGGGACCTCAGGGACCGCCTGGCGACCGAGGGGTTGCCGGCCGTGCCCATCGTCCTCACCTCCGCGACGACCGCCATCGATGAGCTGCGGGCGTGGCTGGGCGACGCGGTGGAGGCGAAGCGCATCGTGACGGGCCGCCTGGCGGCGGATGCTCGCGCGGCCATCGGCGACCTGTGCGCGCAGGCGGGTGTCGATCCGACCGACCAAGGCGTCGCGCCCCTGCTGCCGGAAAGCCGGCGCGCCGCGGCTGCCCAGGCCGTCGTGCGCGAGGTGCTGGGCGTGATCGACCTACCGGGGCTGGAACGCCAGGCGGTGGAAGCCACCAAGCTGGCCGCACGTCCTCGCGGCGGCGGACCGCTGGGGCTCGTTCGTGCCGTCCTGGAGCGCGGCAGCGGGCGCAGCGCGCGGCAGGCGGAGCCGGCCGGTCACCTGCGACGGTGGCGCGATCGCGGGTCACTCGTCCGCGTGGTCCAGCCGGTACGCGACCTGGTCGGGGAGGCGATCCCAAGGCTGCCGCCGGGAGCGCGGGCTGGGGTGGCGCCACTGGCGGATACGCGCGAGCTTGCCGGGCGCATCGGCACGGCCGTCGATCGAGCCGTCGGCAGCGAAGCTTCCGGCTTCCGTCCCCCGACCAGCCGGCTGTGGAGCGTCCTCGGTCTCGCCCAGTACGCCGCCACGGCGATGCTGGTGCTGGGCATCATCTGGCTGGTCGCCCTATTCGCCGGGGTGGGCCGCGCCGAGACGCCCTCATCGAACTGCCACTGGTCGGGACGGTCCCGACCCCGGTGGTCCTCGTGGCAAGCGGCGTGTTCGCCTCGTTCCTGCTGGGCCGCCTTCTGCTGGCCCATGCCGCGTGGATGGGACGGCGCTGGGCCGCCGGTCTTCGCGAGCGCGTCTCGTCCGAGGTCCGCTCGCTCGTCACGGAGACCGCGCTGCGACCGATCGTGGCGTTCGAGGAGGCGCGTCAGGCGCTCGGGTCAGCGGCCATGGCGGCGCACGACGTCTGCCGGCCCGAGGATACGGCCATGACGCGGTGCCGGCGCACGATGCATGTCGCGCCCGGATCGCCGACCAGCCGTCTCAGTGCTCAGGGGCTGGTACGCGGCATTACCTCTGCCATCGCGTCATCGCACGTCCCGGACGGTCGCCGCGACGGGCAGTCGCACGCCTCAGTCACCCACGGCTGGTACGAACGGACTCGGGGTCGCCGCGCCGGCCCGTGAACGGGCGCCATGTCTGAACGAGCGTAGCGGTCCACCAAAGGGCAGGACGTCGTCGCGCCCGCGCGTTGCTGAGCCATCAGAGCACATGGGCCCGGCATGACTCCGCCGTGCAGCGTCAGCCGCGCTGCGCCCTGCGGCCGAACCGTGTCGGATTGGGCCGCACCGCGCCGGCCGCGTCAGCCGGCGGGCCAGGCTTCTGCCTCTTCGCGACGACCCCGCATGTCCGGCGACCCCGCTCGGGCGCTCGCGGCGGATCTCTCCACGCCGCGCTCGTCCAGGTCCGCCTGGTCACCCGTGCCCGAACGACCAGATCCGGTCTCGGGTGATCGTTCGCGCGATCCAGTCGATGTACGTGGGCTCCAGGTCCGCTACCTCGCCCAGGGTATGGCCGTGGAACCGGCCGAACTCGAGACTGGTGGAGCGCGCCGACTCGAGCGACGGCAGTCGCGGCGGAGGACCGCTCCTGCGACGTTCGACCGGTCCCGTCGGGGTGCTCGCGCGCAGCTCCATCTCGCCGCGCCGTCGGCCGACTCGGGGATGCCCGGAAAGGGGGGTCCGGCCGCGGGAGATCGTCGTGTTGCGTCGGTGGTATATCGCGGTCGTGTCATACCGGGCGGTAACGGGACGAGTGCGAGGTGGGGGCGGCGGACCGGCGCTGGCGGTGTCGCGCTCGTCCATGCCGGGGCGCGCACCGTTCGGGCGACCGCCCTCGGCGTGCTGTCTCCGGCGCGCCGCGGGCGATGCGTCGTAGCGCGCCCGCCGGACCTGGATCGCGCAGGAGGTCGTACGCGGAATTGATGCGCGCCATCCTCGAGGTGAGGCGCTGATACTCGCCGCTGTCGCCTGCCGAGCGGTCTGGGTGGTGCTCGAGAGCCAGGTCTCGCCAGCGACGCTTGATCTCGAGCTCGACGCGGCGTGGGAGACACCCAGGACACCGTAGGGGTCGCCGCGGAAGGTGGGATCGGGCATACCGAGCGAGGCTACCACGGTCGGCAGCCACCTCCGCCAGCGCTCGTCTGACTACACTGCCGCCGTGCGCCTTCCGTTCGAGCCGCCCATGGAGCCGATGCTGGCGAAGCTCGCGGACGCGATCCCCGCCGGCGACGAGTGGCTCTACGAGCCCAAGTGGGATGGGTTCCGGGCCATCGTCTTCCGTGACGGTGACGAAATCCATACCCAGAGCCGTGACCTGAAGCCGCTCGACCGCTACTTCCCCGAGCTGGGGCAGCCCTTCCGCGACCAGCTGCCGGAGCGATGTGTGATCGATGGCGAGGTCGTCATCGCGGGTCCGTCCGGGCTCGACTTCGAGGCGCTGCTCCTGCGCATCCACCCCGCCGCGTCGCGAGTCCGGCTCCTGGCGGAGGAGTCGCCCGCCTCGTTCGTGGCCTGGGACCTGCTCGCTCTGGGCGACGACGACCTACGCGGTCTGCCGCAACGGGAGCGACGTGCGCGGCTCGAGGACGCGCTGAGCCAGGCGCGTCGGCCGCTCCACCTGACGCCCGCCACGACCGACGCCGCCATGGCGCTCGACTGGTTCGACCGGTTCGAGGGCGCCGGGCTCGACGGGGTGATCGCCAAGCCGCTGGCCTCCCCATACCAGCCCGGGAAGCGCGCCATGCTCAAGGTCAAGCATGCGCGTACGGCCGACTGTGCCGTGGCCGGGTTCCGCTGGCACAAGAACGGCGCCGGGACGCACGTGGGGTCGCTGCTCCTCGGACTCTTCGACGAGAAGGGTCGACTGCATCATGTGGGCGTCACCTCCTCCTTCGCCTGGGACCGCAGGCGGACGCTCGCGGCGGAGCTGGAGCCCCTTCGCCAGGACGCGCTGAGGGACCATCCCTGGGCCGAATGGGCGGAGTGGGCGGGGGCCGGCGCTGCCGACGCGAGCGGTCAGCGGCTTCCCGGCGCCACGAGCCGCTGGAACCGTGGCAAGGACCTCTCGTGGGAGCCGCTCCGCGTGGAGCGCGTCTGCGAGGTGGCCTACGACCACCTCCAGGGCGACCGGTTCAGGCACGCGACCACGTTCCGCCGCTGGCGCGCGGACCGGGCCGTGGAGTCGTGCCGCTACGACCAGCTGGAGGTCACGCCACCGTACGAGCTGAGGCGCATCTTCGGGGAGGGCGCTGGCTGACGTCGTTTCGCGGCCGCGGGCCGGTACACTCGCGGCAAACCGATCGACCGGAGGAGCCCCACATGTCCGAACCTCGACGCCCCGAGGACGACCCGACCGTCCAGCCGTCCGCCGACCAGCCGCAGCGCCCCAGCGACGCCTCGTCCGACACGGCGGGTGACTCGACCTGGCGCTCCGCGACCGCATCCACCAGCTCGGAGACCCCGCCAGCGGTCTGGACACAGGGTCGACCGGGTCGAGCGCATCCTCCCACGTCCGGAGGTCATCGACCGGCTCGCCAAGCGGCTCGCCGGCGGAACCCGTGAGCACCGATACCGTCTACCAGCCGGCGTACACGACCCCCTCCTACCAGCAACCGCAGCAGCCCGCGTACCCGCCCGGCTATCAGCCTCCGTACGGGCAGCAGACGGCGCAGTATCAGCAGCCTGGGCGCCGTACCAGCAACCGGCCAGTGCGTGGCAGCAACCGTGGGCGACCGCCGAGACGCCGGTGCGTGAGCACAGCCATTCCATCGCTGTCGGGATCGCCAGCATCCTCCTGGGCACCTTCGGCGTCTTCTTCACCTTGTTCGGTCTGCTCGCGCTGCTGGGGGAGGGCCCGTCGCCGAACTCCTGCGGCAGCAAGGGTCACTGACAGGAGCCCAGCTCGACCAGGTGCTCCAGGCCTTCAGCATCGCGGGGGTCATCGGGCTCATCCTCGGCATCCCGCACCTGCTGGCCGCCATCTGGGCGCCCCTCCACCGCAACTGGGCACGGGTGCTGGGCATCATCGTGGCCGTCCTGGGGTGCCTCCTGGGGGTGCTCGCACTGCTTAGCGGCCAGGGATCCTCGACCCAGAGACTCCCCGACGGCAGCACGGTGACGACGACAGGCAGTCCCATCGCCTCTGCGCTCTTGTTCCTGGTGCCGTACGGCTTCACGCTGCTCGCCCTGCTGCTCAGCCGGCGCCACTTCCGCAGCGGGTAAGAGCGGTCAAGGCCAGACCACGACCACGCATCCGGCCTACGGCCCGCTGCTGCGCGCCTTCCGCTTGGGGCGCTCCAGCTGACCTGAGCTGATCCGGACCCTCGTACTCCGCCCACGGGTCGTAGTCCGGGTCCAGCGGCTCCTGCGCAGGCCGATCGTCCTCGGGGACGTGCTGGAGGTTGACGCGGATGCGCGTCCAGGTCGTGGAGCGCCCGCGCATGCTATCGACGAGGACGTCAGCCGGTGCGAGGCGAGCCGCCGCCTCCGGCCAGCGTCCCTTCCAGCGCTCCAGGCCAGCCAGCGCGTCCTCCTTCCGCGCCGCGCGGAAACATCTCGATGACGGGGATCGTGCTCCGGCGTCGTCCGGTGGGCGTGGGAAGCGTCCCGCGCCATCCCTCGCGGGCCCACGGCGGAGGACCGGTGATGCCCGCGTCGCGGTCGCCCTCGGCCACCGCCCGACGCCGCGCGGAGGCGACCTCGGGAGGCGGTCCACCGGCCAGCCCGCGTCCCTCGTATGTCTCGTCGGCTCTTCGCTTGCGAGAGGGCATCACGCGGGGCGGCTCACCGGCCTGCTTGGCGTAGTGCGGCGGCCAGGGCGCGTCGCCGAGGCCCTCCGCCTCGTGGCGCGCGAGAGCTCCAGCAGCGACTCGAGTGACCCCACCTCATCATCGATGCCCCCTCCGCGGTCGCCCCGTGCGGCGAAGAGGCCGGGCACGGTGTCGAGGGTGAAGTCGGCCGGGTCCACGTCGGGCACCTCGTCCCACGCGAGCGGCATGGAGACGCGAGCGTCGGGCGTGGGGCGGACCGAGTAGACCGACGCGACCGTCCGGTCCTTGGCGTTCTGGTTGTAGTCGAGGAACACTCCGTGGCGCTCCTCCTTCCACCACTTGCTGGTGGCGATGCCGGGCGCGCGCTGCTCCACGTCGCGGGCGAGGGCCAGCGCAGCTCGCCGGACCTCAGGATAGGTCCACCGCCGCTCGATCCGGACGTTGACGTGGATGCCCCGGGATCCCGATGTCTTGGGCCAGCCGACGAGTCCGTGCGCGGCCAGTGACTCGCGCGCCACGAGCGCCACCTGGCGGACCTGCTCCCAGGGCACACCCGGCACCGGATCGAGGTCCACGCGCAGCTCGTCGGGGTGATCCAGGTCGTTGGCGCGCACGGGATGGGGGTTGAGGTCGACGCAGCCCAGGTTGACGATCCAGGCGAGCTGCGCCGCGTCCCGGACGACGATCTCGTCCGCCGTGCGCCCGGAGGGGAACGACAGCTCCACCGTCTCGATCCAGTCGGGCCGGTTCTCCGGCGCCCGCTTCTGGAAGAACGCCTCCCCGCCGACGCCGTTGACGAAGCGCTTGAGGGCCATCGGCCGGCCCGCCACGCCGACCAGCGCGCCCGGCGCCACGGCGAGGTAGTAGCGCACCAGGTCCAGCTTGGTGTGGCCGGCGTCGGGGAAGAAGACCTTGTCGGGGTTCGTGATGGTGACCTCGCGGTCACCCACGGACACCAGCTCCGCTTTCCTAGCCATGACCGCGCTCCGCGTCCCAGCGCCCCCGGTCGGCCCGCAGCAGCGCCAAGGCGGCCCGGCGATCGCGCCAGCCGCGGACCTCTACGCGCTTGTCCTCGAGGATCTTGTACGTCTCGAAGAAATGCTCGATCTCGCGCAGCTTGTGGGGTGATACGGCAGGTAGATCCTCGACGTGCTCCCAGAGCGGGTCGGCCATGGCCACGCAGAGCACCTTGAAGTCCTCGCCCTTCTCGTCACGCATCTCCAGACCGCCCACCGGCCGGGCCCACACGCGACAGCCGGGGAAGGTCGGCTCGTCGAGCAGGAGCATCGCGTCGGTGTGGTCGCCGTCCTCCGCCCGCGTCTCCTCGATGTAGCCGTAGTCGAAGTTGTAGTAGACGGCCGAGGAAAGGACCCGGTCGAGTCGGATGACGCCCGCCCGCTCGTCGTACTCGTACTTGTTGCGGCTGCCGCCGGGGATCTCGACCACGACCTCGATGACGTCCGGATAGGTGTCTCCCCGCTGGGCCGTCATGGGAGGCGAGTCTAGCGTTCGGCGCTCCGCGTCAGACGCGACAGATGAACCGCCCGGGCCCTACGCTCGTAGTGACTCGGAGGGATCGACCGATCCACTTCATGCCAGCAAGGAGGGCCCAGACCCCGTGCGACGAGACCTCATCCTGATCGCGTCCATGGCCGCGCTCGCCCTTGCGGCCTGTGGCGGCTCCGCCGGTACCACCGCGCCGACGCCGGTCACCGGCCCCACCGCAGCCATCTCCCAAGCGCCGGAGAGCGTCCCCGCTTCTGGTGCGCCAGAGAGCCAGGCCCCCCCCAGTGCCGAGCCGTCCGAGGGAAGCGAGGCGGCAGAGGTGTCGATCGTCGACTTCGAGTTCTCGCCGGCCACGATCGAGGTGGCGGCCGGTCAGGAGATCACCTGGACCAACGAGGGTCAGGCCCCGCACACGGCCACCTTCACGGACGGTCCGGACAGCGGCTCCCTGGCCACCGGCGATGACTTCACACACGCCTTCGAGGAGCCCGGCACCTACGACTACATCTGCTCCTTCCATCCCCAGATGACGGGGACCGTGGAGGTGACCGAGTAGTTTCGAGGCTGAGCATTCCGCCGGGTCAGGCTCCCCGGCTCACTCCCCGCGGCGCACGAGGAAGAGCGTGGCGCCCGCCTCCAGCTCCAGGCGTTGCGGGTCTGCCAGGCCGGCCTCGGCGAACCGCCGCTCGAAGCCGTTGCGGGTGAGCAGGCTGGTGCCCTGGAAGAGTTCGTCGAGCTGATAGCCCCATAGCAGCTCGCCCTGCTGCGTGCGGTACCCCTCCCACGACGAGGGCATGCACCAGTCGAAGACGAGCAGGGTACCGCCGGGCGCGATGGCCCTCCAGGCGCTCCGCAGAGCAGCCGCGGGGTCGGTCAGCTCGTGGAGCACGTCCTGGAAGTAGACCAGCCCGAAGCGGCCCTCCCAGTCCAGGCGAGCGGGGTCCCGCTCCTCGACCGTGATGCGATCCTCGAGACCGGCCGTGCGGACGCGGTCTCGGGCGCGTAGCAGCCACTCGGGGTCGAACTCCACGCCCACGGCTCGCACCTGCGGGTACGCGCCAGCGAGCGCGAGTAGCCAGCCGGCATCACCGCAGCCCACGTCGAGGACCTCTGCCCCGGCCGAAAGCCGCTGCTCCAGCTCCGGCAGCTGGGGCAGCACCTGCTCATGGAAGAGCGCCGTGTCCTGCGCGTTGAGCTTCTCCACGGACCGGTGGAACCGCGCGGTGCGGCCGGGGCTCGGACGCCCGGTGCGCATGAAGTCGACCATGCTCCCGTAGTCGAGGCTGGCGCCGACGGTGAACGAGAACTGGCCACCCAGGAACTCGGGCTGCGTCTCGTCCAGCAGGACCGCTGCGAGGTCGGGGTCCAGCCGGAAGCGGTTGGCGGACGGCGCGAGGTCGTCATCGGGAGCGGATCGGCCCACGAAGTCGACGTCGAGGAGTCCATACGCGAACGAGGCCCTGGCCCAACCGTCGACGGGACGCTCGGCACACCGCGCGGCGACCGCCAGCTCCGGAACTGGTGAGGCCATCGCTCGCGTCTCGGAGCGCGGTGAGCAGTCCTGTCTCCAGGCCGAGGTAGACGAGCCAGCTGCGATAGAAGCCGGCGAGGTCGGCGAGCAGTTCCTGGAACCGATCGTCCATCGACACGGCTGCATCCTACCCGGCGGTCCGCACGTCCTCCGAGACGCGCCCTCGGCGGTGCGACGATGCGCCGAGTGGGTCCGATCCCGCGACCATGGTCGCGTGACCGTCCTCATCGGGACCTCCGGCTGGCAGTACGCCCACTGGCGTGAGCGGTTCTACCCGCGCGGCGTGCCCCAGGCACGCTGGCTGGAGCACTACGCGGAGCGCTTCGACACGGTCGAGTCGAACAACGCCTTCTACCGGCTGCCGGAGCGCTCCGTCTTCGAGGCATGGGCGCGCCGGACGCCCGACCACTTCGTGATGGCCGTCAAGGTCAGCCGCTACCTGACGCACATCAAGCGCCTCTCCGATCCCGAGGAGCCGGTGGAGCGCTTCGTGGGGCGCGTCCGCGGGCTGGGCACCAAGCTGGGTCCCGTGCTGCTCCAGCTGCCGCCCACGATGCGCGTCGACGAGGGCCGCCTGCGCGCCACGCTGGAGCGCTTCCCGAGCGACATGCGCGTCGCGGTGGAGCCCCGGCACGCGTCCTGGGAGACCGACCAGATCCGCACGCTGCTGGCCGACCGCGGTGCCGCGCTCTGCCTCGCCGACCGGAAGGGCCTGCTGGGCGCCGACTGGCGTACCGCCGACTGGGCCTACGTCCGCTTCCACGAGGGGCTGGCGCACCCGCGACCCTGCTACGAGCCCGCCGCACTGTCCGGCTGGGCCGAGCGGATCGCCCTGACCTGGGGTCCCCGCGCCGACGTCTTCGTCTACTTCAACAACGACCCGCAGGGCTGTGCCATCCATGACGCCCGCCTCTTCGCCGTGGAAGCGCGACGCGCCGGCCTGGAGACGACGCGCGTGCCGCACGAGACGGACTACCGCGTGGGCTGAGGTTGCGGACGCTCAGTGGCTCTGCAGCGCGGCCTGGGCGAGGAGGCTCGTGATGACCGCGACGGTGACGCTCGCCAGCGTGCCGAGCAGGTAGTACTCGGCGAACTCGCGGTCGTCGAGCTGCTTGAACCGTGCCAGCGTCTTGGCCGCGACGACGAGCCCGATCGTGGCCACGGCGCCGCCCAGCACCAGCGCACAGATGAGCAGCCGCTCCAGGATGCCGATCGCGGCGCCCACCCGTGCCTCCGACGGACGTGTGGCGTCCGCCGGCACGTGGGGCGGTCGAACGAGGGTAGCCACGAACATGGAGGCGGCGCGGACGTTGACGATGAGCAGCGATGCGACGACCACCATGGCGAGCACCGTGCGGTGGAAGGTGGCGGGGTCGGAGCCAGCCAGCCTCGCGCCGAGATCGGCGGCGTAGGCGAAGGGCGCGGCGTCCGTCAACAGGACGGCCCACGCGGCGACGAGGACAGCGAGGTGCGCCACCTGGTCGGCGGCGAAGAGGGCACCCGGCACCGGCGTCCAGCGGCGGTCGAAGGCCGTGCCCTTCGGCGGTCGCTGCCGCGGTCGGAGTGGCGGCCGTGACCTGCGCCGGGGCGGCGCGGCCGGTGAGGACCACCTTGCTCCGGTCGATGACGATATGGCTGGCCACCGTCACGGCGGCGAACGCCAGACCGCGCAGGCCGAAGACGAGACGACCGGTATGAGCAGGGCGGCGACTACGGCCGCGTGGATGCCCAGCGCTCGCCACGCGTCCGGTCCGTCGCCGGACTTCTGCGCGGCCATGGCGTCGGTCTGGACGAGGAAATCGGACACCAGATGTGCGAGGACGAGCCAGGCGAGCAGCAGCACGGGGTCCACGTCAGGTCCGCGCCTTCTCGACGCCGGTCGCCCAGAGCGTGCGGACCGCGCCCAGCAGTCGACCGAGCGAGCGCACGTCGGCCCGGGCGAAGGCCACCGACACGGTCGCCCTCGTCACGCGGAGCTTGTCTGCGATGTCCGACTGGCGAAGCCCGTCGACGAGCGCCAAACGCGCCATCACGCGCTGGCGGTCGGTCAGGCGCAGGAGCATGGATCCGAGGACTGGAGCGGTGCCCTCGAGGAGGGCATCAGTGGCGGGATGACCGGTACGCACGAGGAGAGTCTCTCTCCGCCGGCGTGCCAGCTCGATGGTCACACGGGCGTCGAGGAAGGCCGGTCCGGTGCGGCGGGTGGCTGGTCCACGTCCCGGCTCGACGGCACCGGCCACGATCGCCCAGCGCATCCGGGGCGCGCTGCTGGATGGCTCGAGCGCGCCGTTCAGGACCGCCACGAAGGGATCGGCCGAGGGCTCGAGGAGGCCCTGGAGCTCGTCCCCCTGCGTGAAGTCGAAGGAGCCCAGGAGCTGGCCCTGGTACGCGGCGTCCAGATCCGCGCACAGCCGTTCCAGCCATCGCCCGGTCTCCGCGTGACGTCGCGACTGCACCACGTCCCCCAGGACGACGACCCCGAAGGCTGATCCGTTCACCTTTCTAGGCTGACCGAGACGCTCGTAGCTGTCAACGGCTAACTAGGCCAGGGATAGCCCTGACGGGCTACGACGCGGTCGCCGTGACCTCCGATCAGCCGCGCTCGTACCCCTGCGCCGGGAGCGGCGGGCAGCGGAGCGGCCGGTCCTCGCGGTATCCCAGGAGGTAGTCGGCCTGGATGAGCGTGTGGAGCTGGCTGGTGCCCTCGTAGATCACGGCTGCCTTCGAGTTGCGCAGGTAGCGCTCCACGGGGTACTCGTTGGAGTAACCGTAGGCACCGTGGATCTGGACCGCGTCGAGCGCGGACGCGACCGCGTGGTCGGTGCAGAACCACTTGGCGAGGCTGGTCTCGCGGGTGTTGCGCATCCCCCGGTCCTTCAGCCAGGCCGCCTGGCGGCAGAGCAGGCGGCCGGCCTCGATGCCGGAGCCCATCTTCGCGATCATCTGCTTCACGAGCTGATGGCGGCCGATCTCCTGACCGAACGTGCGGCGTTCGTGCGCATACCGAAGCGACGCATCCAGGCACGCCTGGGTAAGGCCCACCGCTCCGGTGGCGACGGTGTAGCGCCCCTGGTCGATGGCGCTCATGGCGATCGTGAAGCCCTCCCCCTCCTCACCGATCCGGTGCTCGGCGGGGACGCGGACATCGTCGAAGGAGATGGAGCCCGTGTTGCCGGCGTGGATGCCCAGCTTGCCCTCGATGGTGGCCGTCGAGAGGCCCGGCATCCCGCGCTCGACCATGAAGGCGGTGATGCCGCGATGACCCGCGGCGCGATCCACGGTGGCGAAGACCAGGAAGTGGTCGGCGATGTCGGCCAGGCTGATCCAGAGCTTGGAGCCGTTCAGCACGTACGCGTCGCCGTCGCGCCTGGCTGTGGTGGCCAGGTTCGCCGCGTCGGTGCCCACGCCGGGCTCGGTGAGTCCGAAGGTGGCCAGCTTCTCGCCGCGCGCCTGCGGCACGAGCCAGCGTCGCTTCTGCTCCTCGGTGCCCCACTGGAGCAGCGTCAACGAGTTCAGCCCGACGTGGACGGACACGACGACGCGGAAGGCCGTGTCGGCACGTTCCAGCTCCTCGCACAGGATGCCCAGGCTCGTGTAGTCCATGCCCGAGCCGCCATAGGCCTCGGGGATCGGCGCCCCCAGGAACCCCAGCTCGCCCATCCGCGCGAAGACCTCGGGATGGACCTCGTGCCGCTCGTCCCAGTCGCGGATGTGGGGCAGGATCTCCGCCGCCGTGAAGTCGCGAACGGCCTGCTGGACGAGCACGTTCTCCGGCGTCAGCGACAGGTCGAGCGTCATCTCATCGGGTGGCCATCACGGCGACGAGGATAGCGCCGGCGCTGGACGGAGAACGCCGCCGGGTGGGCTACCCGGCGGCGTCACGGATGTGGGTGAGGCATCCCCTCGGGACGCCCGCAAGGACGGCTAGCGGTTGCGCGCCAGGAAGCTCATGACATCTTCCACGCGGAACCGACGATCGCCACGCTTGCAGACGCGGTAGAACGGCAGCTCGCCGCGGTCGCCGAGGCGCTTGACGGTGTTGACGTGGAGGTGGAGCAGCTGAGCGACCTCACTGGCCGTCAGCATCGGCCCGATCTCGTTGCCTGTCATCGAAGCCATGGCGGGTACCTCGTGCTGGGGTCCGTGGTCTCGCCCGCGCGGTGCGGTGTCGTGCAGCAGGGTGGGGGCACGAACGCTGCAGTACTTTGCGCATGCTGGGCTGCGGGGCGACGCGCGCCTAGCCGTACTTCGGGGCCCCGCGGAGCGGTACAGAGGGTGTTGCGTGCTGGCACAGACGCCGATCCTGGTCCATGACGGGTAGTGCAAATAGGCGACGCGGCGCTATAACCTCGGCTTGATGGCATCACCCACGGGCCGCGGCCGGCCCTCGCATCCCGACGTCCTGACCCCGGCCGAGTGGGAGGTCCTCGACTGGCTGCGCCATGGGGTGACGCGCCGGGTGATCGCCCAGCGGCGGCGGACCAGCATCGACGCCGTCAAGTACCACATCACCAACATCACCGCGAAGCTCGGCGTTTCGGGGAGTGCCGCTCTCCGCCAGTGGCCGGGCTATCCGCGCACCAGCCTGCTTGCAGCACAGAAGGAGCGGCCACCCATGACGGCGGATGACCTGCGACTCGGTCCCATCGGCCAGGTCTCGCTGCACGCACGCGAAGTCGCGTCGGCGGAGAACTTCTACCGCGACATCCTGGGCCTTCCCCACGTCTTCACCTTCGGCGACCTGGCCTTCTTCGATATGGGCGGCGTTCGTCTCTATGTCCAGGCGGTCAGCGACGCGGAGTGGCGGCCCGGATCGATCCTGTACTTCCTGGTGGACGACATCCGCTCGGCCTACGAGCAGCTCCGCGCGCGGGTGGAGCGCCGCACCTGATCCACACCCACGACGACGGCACGAGGAGTGGATGGCCTTCTTCGAGGCATCCCGACGGCAACGGGCTCGCTCTGATGAGCGCGTGCCGCCTGGGATCGTCCGTTCGGCGGGGCTCGACCCGGCGCTGGCCGCGCCCCTGGTCAGGCTGCCTGCGACAGGCGTCGCTCGCGGAGCCATTGCCGGGCTTCACGCTGGAGACCGAGGACAGCCAGGAAGAGGAGGAGCCAGCCGAACGCCAGCCAACCGAGGATCGGGGCTGGTAGTTGCCGATGATGTCGCCTTGGCTCGACGGCCCACGGTCCGAAGTGGATGGCGGCGAAGACGGCGCCGCCTCCGGACAGGAAGACCCAGAAGCCCGGTCCCACGCGTCCTGACCGGTAGAGGACCAGACCGATCAGGATCGGCGTCATCAGGCTGTAGGTGAACGCGTTGACCTCCGCGGTCAGCGGCCAACCGACGTGGTTGCCGCGGATGGCGTGGTCGATGTGGTGCCCGATGGACAGGAAGAGGGCCAGGTAGATCAGGCCGTAGAGGCGCCGATCCCGGGTCGTGTTCGGCATCGCTTATAGGGCGTGCTTGTCCATGGCGTCGGCAGCCTCACCAATGGCGTCCCCGGCAGGATTCGAACCTGCGACCGGCGGTTTAGAAGACCGCTGCTCTGTCCACTGAGCTACGGGGACGCGGGCACATGGTACCCGTGGCCCCGTTGCCATCCCGGGTGACGGCGTGCTAGCGTCCCGCCCCGGCCTCCGCCGGAGCCCTTCACGAGCCCACGTGAGGTCTGCCCGCCCGTGGCCGCGTCGACCGTCCAGCCGCCTCCCCTGCCCGCGCTCGCGCTGGAAGCCGAATGGAAGGACCAGCCGCGGCTCTGGGGTCATGCGTTCCACCCCATGTGCAGTTATCTCGGCTCGTTCCCGGCCGCTCTCGCGCATGCCTTCATCTGTCGCCTGAGCCGTCCCGGCGACGTCGTGGTCGACCCGTTCTGCGGGCGAGGTACGGTGCCCCTCCAGGCCTGCGCGGAGCGACGCATCGGCGTGGGCATCGATGCCAACCCCCTCGCCTGGCTGCTGACGGCCGCCAAGGTCGACCCGCCCGATGCGCGCGTCGCCTATGCGCGCCTCGACCGCCTGCGCATCGACTGGTCGCTCCAGGAGCCGATGTGGCTGGTGCTGGCGAGGGCGGTCGCCACGGACCCGGAGCGATCCCTCGTCCCTGCCGCCGCTGGGAGCGGCCGCACCCTCGAGTCGGTGCCCCGCCACGTCCTGCGAGCGTTCCATGAGCGGACGCTCGCCCAGTTGCTGTTCCTCCGGCACGCCCTGGACCCCGCCGATCGGACCGACCGGTTCATGCTCGCGGCGCTGACCGGGATACTGCACGGTCGAAGTGCCGGGTACCTCTCGACCTCCATGCCCAACGCCTTCAGCCTCGCGCCGGCCTACACACGCCGCTTCCTGGACGGTCGTGGGGAGGCCAACCCCGAGCGCGACGCCTTCCGGCTGTTGGGTGCCAAGCTGACCCGTCTGTACCGCCACGGCACGCCTCTGACGCGCGGCCTCGCGCTGCGCGAGCAGGCTCGCGAGGCCGGGCCGCAGCTCCTGGGTCTGGTTCGTCAAGGCGCGCTCCCGCACGCCGCCCGGCTGGTCGTGACGAGCCCACCGTATCTGCGGGTCCTTCGCTACGGCGCTCACGACTGGCTCCGACTCTGGCTGCTCGCGCAGGACCCGGACGCCGTGGACGACTCCCTCGCGCTGCCCGGCCGGCAGGACGATTACGCGGCGTTCCTCCGGGCCGTGCTCCACGGCTTGCGCGACTGCCTGACCGATGACGCCGTCGTCGTGCTCATCCTCGGATGCGTGGTGACAGACCGTGGACGCGCCGTCCGGCCGGAGCGGGACCTCGCCCGACTGGTCTGGGAGCGCGCCGCTGAGCCGGAGGGCTATCGGCTGGCGGGCGTATCGGTCGACGCCATCGCCCCCGGCCGCAAGCTCACACGGATGTGGGGCGAGGAGGCGGGGCATGCGAGCGACGTCGACCGCATCCTGGTCATCGCGCCCACCGAGACCGGCCGGCGGCGTGCGCTCGCGGTACTCAACACGCCCATCGACTGGGACCACCCGACCGGGCGGAGGGGCGCGGCTATACTCGGGCGACATGCAGCAGATGTATCACCCGGACGATCTGGCGGCGATGGATCCCCTCGTCCTGATGAAGAACCTGGACCACGTCCGCATGACCAGCCGGCGGCTGAGCTACATCCTCCAGCA
>JAUJNA010000004.1:205935-238302 GCA_030446555.1 Chloroflexota bacterium
CCCCGGAACGAGCACCTGGCGGCCACGGCGCACATCTCGTCGTAGAGCTCGGGCCAGGCGACGCCGCTGCGCCGGTGGCAGAAGCGGACGAACTCGACGGCCTCCGCTGACACCGGGATCGCCTGCGCGACGGGGGCCGCGGCCTGTTCCTGGCGCCTGTCGGTCAGGGCTGCCCGACGGCCGAGAGCATGGATCGACAACCCCTCTCCTCGTACTTCACCACGGGCGGCACGGCGTGCCGGGGCAGAAAACGGACGGCACGGTCGCCGTCCACATGCGCGACCGTGCCTCTTGTCACCACCCGGGATGCCCCCCTGCTCCGCGGGGCGCTTCCTGACCAGCCGGGGAATCCTATGACCGGCGCCTCCCCTCAGGGAAGGATCCTCGTCCACGATCTTCTCCACCGAGTTGTCCACACGCGGCTGGACCGGTGCCGCGACCCGGTCATGCCCCGCCGTTCGTCCGCTCGACGCCCAGTCCAGGATCGCCAAGACGCCACCGGCAGCTCTCGTCGAGCTCCAGCCCGGTGAAGGGCTCGGTCGCGAGGAGCAGGTTGCCGTCGAGGTCGACCCAGTCGGCCAGCCCCGCCAGGGCGGCGGCCGCGGCGATCCCCACGCTCGTCTCCTCCATGCAGCCGAGCATCGTCGCGAAGCCCAGCTCCCTGGCGCGCGTCAGCATGCGCAGCGCCGGCCCCACCCCGCCGCACTTCATCAGCTTCACGTTGACGCCGCGCACGGCGCCGACCAGCGCGTCGAGGTCCTCTTCCGTCTCCGCGCTCTCGTCGGCCACGATGGGCAGCGCCGTCCGCTCCTGGAGCCACCGGAGCTGGTCGATCCGGTGCTGTGGGAAGGGCTGTTCGATGAGCTCCACACCGAGCCGCTCGAGCTCCGGCGCCAGGGCGGCGGCCGGCTCTGGCTGCCAGCCCGTGTTGGCATCGACCCTGATCGGCCCCTGGTAGACCTCTCGCACCCGCTCGAGCGTCTCCAGATCGGCCGGTCCGCCCAGCTTGATCTTGAGCGCCGGGAAGCGGCCGGCCCGGGCGGCGCGCTGGGCGACCAAGGCCGGCTCGTCGATGCCGATCGAGAAGTCGGTCGGTGGGATGTCGGGCGACGTGCCCAGCAGCTCGTGCAGCGGCAGCCCCATACCGCGGGCGACCGCATCGTGGAGGGCGATGTCCAGCCCGGCCTTCGCGGCGTGATGCCGGCCGATGACAGCGTCCATGGCACATTCCGCGTCGCGCAGCCAGGCCCGCGCGCCGGGGATCTCGGCTGGAGGTGGATCGAGTCTGCCGACGGCTTCAGCGACCAGCGGCAGGACCACGCCGACCGTACCGGGCGTCTCGCCGTAGTAGCTCACGGGATATGCCTCGCCCAGCCCGCGGAGGCCGTGGTGCTCCAGCTCCACGATGACCGTCGTCATCTGCCGGTCCGGCTCGTCGCGCGCGATGCGGAAGGGGTCGCGCAAGGCGAGCCGCAGCACCTCCAGGGACACGTTCATGGCAGCGCGCTGCGGATGGCGTCGAGCAGCCGCTCCGCGCCGTAGCGGACGGGGTCGTCAGCGACGAGGCCGGTCTCATGGGTCGCGCGGGCGATCTCGGTACGGGCCGCCGACTCGGGCAGCCGGTGCGTGTCGAGGGCGACGGCGACGACGCGCGAGGGTCGGACGACGCCGGCCACCTGCTCGTGCAATCGGATGTGTTCGGGGAGCGACTTGATGCGGGTCCCTCGTCCCTCCCAGCCGTGATGCTCGGTCCGCCCTGGCTGGTGGACCAGCACCATGCCGTGCGGCGTCGCGCCGTGGACCAGCCCCAGGGTCACCGACGAGTAGGCCGGGTGGTCGAGCGACCCCTGGCCCTCCACGAAGATCCAGTCGCCCATCTGCTCCGCGCGCTCCACGAGCCACTCGACCGTGCCGTTCACGAAGTCGCTCACCAGGCGGTCCACGGGAGCACCCCAGCCCTCGATCATGATGCCGGTCTGGCCCGTGGCCACGAATACGGCCTCCAGCCCGGCCGCCAGGGCGGACCGCCGCAGCTCCAGCGCCACGCTCATCTTGCCGATGGCGCAATCGGTGCCCACGGTGAGCACGACGTGGCTCCCCGGCCGGTGCTCGCGCCCACTCGCGACGTCCTGGAACGCCGGCGGGCGACGGTGATCCACGAGCGCCACGCCACGCTCGGTCGCCGCCGCCGCGAACTCCGGATCGTCCGCCAGGAACTCATGCAGGCCCGAGACGACATCCAGACCGGCATCGATGGCGGCAAGGATCGTGGTTCGCCAGTCCGGCGGGATCCTCCCGCCCTGTGGTGCGATGCCGATGAGCAGGGCGGTCGGGCTGTGGGCCATCGCCTCATCGAGCGTGGCCACGATGGGGATGTCGTAGGGATCACCCAACCACTCGCGCACGTTGCGCCCGGCGCGGGTGGAATCGAGGACGGCCACCACCGCATCGCGTCCATAGCGGATGACCCCGATGGCGGTCTTCGAGGCCAGGTCGCCGAAGGCGCCCTCCGCGAGCACGACGTAGCGGTGACGCGGCCCGGACGGTCGCTGGCTGATTGCGGGCGGTCGGGTCACGGCGGCGAGTCTAGCCTCACCCGGACCCGGCTCGAGCAGGGCTAGGCTGGATCCATGGTCGAAGCACACAGGCGGGAGTTCGATATCGCGCCTGGAGCTCGTGACGATCGACCATCCTGGAAGGAGGACACGTGCACGGCTCGGGCTTCGTGGAGGTCCCAGGCGGCCGCCTCTACTACGAGGCCGATGGGGCGGGGCATCCGCTGCTGCTGGCCGGGTGGCGTGATCAACGGTCACCGCATGGCAGAGCTGATGGATGGCGCTCGCCTGGTGGAGTTCCCAGGCGCGGCGCACATGCTGCACCTCGAGCAGCCCGACCGCTTCATCCAGCTCACATCGGGGTTCCTGGCCGACGCGGACGCAGCCTCCCCGATGGGATGACGGGCTACGGGTCAGCTGGGGCCAGCTGGATCGTTCCCTCCCGGGCCACGACGCCGAAGTCACGCAGGTCGAAGGTGAGCACAAGACCGCCGCTCCGCTCGGCGCAGGCGATCACCGCGGCGTCCGCGAAGCCGAGCGGCAGGTCGTCGTAGCGGCTGACCAACGCGCGGATGCGCGGCAGGTCCTCTTCACCGCAATCGAGCGCGAAGGCACCGGATTCGAGATCCCCGAGGAACGGATCCAGCGTGCCGGGCATCCGCTGCTCGAGGAGGTACCCGATCTCGGCCAGGATGCCGCTCGGCACCAGGTATGGGCTGCCTGCGTCGAGAAGAGCCTCCTTGGCTCGCTGATGATCGCTGTCGCGACGGTTCAGAAGGCTGAATAGACCTGAGGTGTCCAGGGTGATCACTCGCGACGCCAGTTCGCGCGCAACCAGTCCTCGCTGTCGCGCCCGCTGAGGCTCTCGTCGGCCCCGACACCGATCGAGCCGGGCAGCGGCGAGGGAGTCGCGGCCAGATAGCGCTCCAGCGCCTGTCGTACGAGATCGGCCTGTGGCCTGCCGGTCCGCTTGGCAAGGTCGCGCAGTCGCCGCTGCGTGTCGTCGGGCAGGTATAGCGTCGTCTTGTTCACGCGGCAATCGTACCATACGTCATATGTGGCAATGCCGGCGGGCCTAGTTGCATGACTTGATAATATTTCAGGTTCGATGCAAGGATTCGCACCGTGACGACAGGGAACGTGTCCATGGTGCTCGGGGCACTGGCCGACCCCACTCGTCAGCAGGTCGTGCAGCTCCTGAGTCAGGGGCCGCAGCGCGCAGGCCGGCTGGCGTCGGCTTCGGGCGCATCCGCTCCCACCATGAGCCGACATCTACGCGTGCTGCTGGAGGCGGGGATCGTGGCGGACGAACGTCCAGCGCAGGACGCCCGCGGCCGGGTGTTCCGGCTTCGACCGGAGTCCATCGTGGCGGTGCAGGCGTGGCTCGATCAGCTGCAAGCCCACGGCGACGAACAACTCGCGTCCTTCAAGCGGCACGTGGAAGGGAGGGGCACGACATGAGCGACTCCCGGTCTCGGTCGTCAGAGGTGGAGGTGAGCGTCGACCCCGCGACCGCGTTCACCGCTTTCACCGACGAGCTCGACCTGTGGTGGGTCCGCGGGCCGATCAACAGCTACGACGCCGGCAGGCTGGTGGAGATGCGCTGTGAGCCAGGCATCGGCGGGCGGCTCCTCGAGGTCTACGACAAGACCACCGGTGAAGGTCTCGAGCTCGCCCGGATCACGGCCTGGGAGCCGGGCAAGCGTCTCTGTTGGCAGAGCTCCCTGGACGACGTGAGGATCGACGTGCGATTCGACCGCACCGAGACCGGCACGCTCGTCCGGCTGCAGGCGACCATCCCAGAAGGCGGTTCGGACAAGGGTGGCACCGCCTTCATCCGTGTGACCCCCGCTGGTTCCGGGCGTGGGTCGCCAGACGAGACACGACGCCCCACGAGCTCCACGACCTTGCCCGCTTCGGTCTGACGCTCCACTACGCCCGACCCGCCGCTGCCGCTCGCTGGCTGGCCGCCGCCTTCGGCTTCGAGTCACCCGGTGACCTTCCCAAGGTCGAGGACCCCCTCCCTGACGACGGCGACGAGCAGCCCTGGATCGAGTTCCACGTCGGCAACTGCTCGCTCATGGTCGATCGGCTCGTCGGCCCTCCGGTCGATCACGCAGCTCACGCACGTGCCGTGGGTGTTCGTGGACGACCTCGCCGCACACCTGGCCCGCAGCGAGGACCACGGCGCCACCATCGTGCAGGGCATCACGACCCACGGCTACTCGTCATATGTCGCGCTCGACGTCGAGGGTCGGAGCTGGAGGTTCGCCCAGGCGCGGCCGACCCAGCCGCGCTAGGACGGAGGGTCCAGCCCTTCGTGGCTCCGCGCGGGGCGGTGTCCTACGGCCCAAGGGTCACGTGTCACGGACGGCGGCTAAGGGCCAGGCAGGCGTTGCGCCGAAGCGTCTCATCACGTGATCACGCGCCCTCGACTACGAGGCCCATCGCGCGCGCGGCGTCCGCCTGACGCCGGTCGAAGGTCAGCACGATATCGTGACCTCGGCAGGCGGTCGGCCGCGGCAAGGTGCACGGCGTCGAGCGTCCGAACCTCGTACTGACAGCCGATCTCGCCTGCCCGCTCGAGGCAGGCGCGGT
The DNA here is from genome assembly GCA_030446555.1 of Chloroflexota bacterium. GTDB lineage: Bacteria > Chloroflexota > Limnocylindria > Limnocylindrales > CSP1-4 > Palsa-1032. The sequence goes on from JAUJNA010000004.1 coordinate 211,089, forward strand.
CGACCAGGATGACATGGCACCGCTCCCAGTCTTCAAGGAGGCGACGCCACACCCTCGGCGCTGTCGTCCCGATCGAAGCCGACCCGGCACAGCGTGATCCCGGCCTCGGTGCGCGCTACAGAGGAGACGATCCGCACTCCGGGGTCGCCGCCCATCTTCCGGAGGACGAGCTGGGTGCCCTCTTCCTCGACATAGCGCTTGACCAGCGCCGAGGTGTCGAGGAACAGCATCAGCGATCGCGCAACTCGCGCAGAACGCTGGAACTCGAGCGGCCTGACGGGGCGGCCACTGGCCGCGGTGGGGCGGCGGCGGTTCGAGTTCGCGGGCGACCACGACGCTGCCCGTCGCGATCGGCTCGTCCAGGGTGCTAGCGCGCTCCGCGCCGCTGACCGGCCCGATCTCGTCGCCGCCGGAACGCCATCGACCGTGATGATGAGTCGCTCGCCGGCACGGGCCCGGCGCACCACCCGGCTCGCCTGGTTCCGCAGCTCGCGCACCCGATCCGTTCCACGGCCCGACTGTAGCACATGGACTACGGCCGTCGACGGCCCAGGTCCTGCGAGACGAGCCACGTATCCTGCCTCCCATGGGCGAGACGATCCGCATCCAGGCGGCGGCTGGAGACACCGATGCCTACCTCGCGCCGGCGCGAACGACGCCGGGCGCGCCGGTCCTGTTGCTCCACCCGTGGTGGGGCCTGAATCAGACGATCCGCGACCTGGCGGACCGCCTACGTCTACCAGGGCATCAAGCACTGGTTCATCGAGCCCGACCGGCCGGAGTTCGACGCCGACGCGACCGAGCTCGCTTACGCGCGGACCGTCGCCTTCCTGCGGAGCAGCTCGGCATGTGACCGATCGAGGCAACGAAAGCCCTGATCCGGCCTCGCAGCGCGGAGCGGACTACCGAGTTGTGGGCGAAGCGGGTTGGTACCGCATACCGGATTCGAACCGGTGATCTCCGCCTTGAGAGGGCGGTGTCCTGGGCCTCTAGACGAATGCGGCACGTGGCCGGCGGCGCTCGGCGAGAACTCTCGCGGCGGCTCCGAACGTCGGGGAGGATAGCACGGCCACACGGCCCGGCGGGGGCGACCGGCTCAGAGGCGGTTCGCCTCGAGGAACGACCGGATGGTGTCGGCCACCTGCTCGTGACTGCGCTCGCCGACCACCAGGCCGTAGTGCGAGTGGGCGCCGAACCGTTGATGCTCGGCAGCCAACCACCGCGCCAGCCGTTTTCCGTCGGCTGCCGGGAAGAGCCGATCCAGCCCGCCCGTCAGCACCAGAGTCGGGATGCCACCGAGCGCGTCACGCTCGATGGGAAGCCCTTCCAGCATCTGGCGTCGCGCTGCACCGGACTCCGCACCCATCAGATGCTGCACCCGACGGACATCGGCTTCGGTCAGGTCGGGGTTCTGGCGGCGGACCTGCTCGGCCGGGCCTGCCCAGCCGATGAGCTCGTGCCGGAACATCTGCGGCACGAGCCGGACCACGTGCGGACGGCGCCTCGGGCCGGATGGGACGGGGCAGGGCCGGACTGATGAGCACCAGGCCTGCAGCACCGAGGCGCTCCGCGACCTTGAGTGCCAGCAGCGCCCCGAGACCGTGGCCCACCAGCACCGCTGGCCGGCCCAGTGCCTCGAGGCCGGCTTCGGCGTCCGCGACGTAGCTGGCCAGGTCCAGGCTGGCAGCAGGTCTGCCGTATCGGACCAGAAGTGAGCGCGCAGGTTCAGCGCGTGTCCTTCCCACCCCCGCTGCGCGAAGTACGACAGGTAGCGCTGCCACAGCCACGAACCGCCCAGCTCGCCGTGCAGCAGGTACAGCGGCTTGCGACGCGAGCGACGCTCGGGCAGCCACGACTCGATGTACAGGCCCCGCGCGGGCACGATGATCTCGTCCTTGCGGACGGGGCGCGGCTGGCGTGCCGCCTCAGGGGCCGTGTCCACTTCCGACGGTGGCCGCTCATCGACCCCCTCGCGGGTACCCATCCTCAGGCCTCCAGCAGGTGGAAGAGGAGCCCGGTCGGGGCCTTGGGATGGAAGTAGGTCGACTTCTGGGGCATCACCGCGCCCTGCTCCGCGACCTCGAGGATCCGTTCGGCCGGGGTCGGGTCCAGGAGGAAGCACGCGTCGCGCTCCGCGCTCTCGACCAGCCGCACCGCCTCGGCCGGCTCCTTGGTGTACGTCACCCATCCCCGTCCTCGAGGTCGGCCGGCCCGATGCCGGCCAGTCGCCCCAGGGCGATGGCCAGGATGTCAGCGTCAAGCCAGCGAACTGCAGGACGGGAGATCGGCTCGGAGGAGCGGCTCGAACGCCTCACGACGCGCATGGAGCAGCCCCTCCCCCGCCGCGGGTCCAAAGGCCGAAGCGCACCGGTGATCCGGGCGGCCGGGGTCGGGCCATGATGCGCCGCAGCTCATCAGGATCGGTGACAGGGTCCACGTCGAACAGCGTGGTCGCCGCCGCGCGGAGATCGGCCTGGCGCGGAGCTCCGCTCACGACACGGTGCGTCGCCAGCACCGCCGGCGCCTCGTCGATCCCGTACACGAGCGCCAGCACGTGGTCGAACGGCTGATCGCTGCCCGCGGCCACCGCCTGTCGGCACTCCGCCTGGTAACGGAGGGCCGTCTCGTAGCGGTGATGACCGTCCGCGATGGTGAGGGGCGTCGACCGCAGGAGGACAGCAGCTCGCTCGCCGCGGTCGCCTGGGATGCGTCACCGAGATCCACGGGATGCATCCACAGCCGGTGTCGGATCCCATCACGCGCGACCGTGTCGGCCACCGGATCCGAAGCGGTCATCGCGTCGAGCAGCGCGCCGCTCCCGGCCTGCCCGTGGAGCAGCACGATGGGGCTGAGGTTGGCGCCCGTGGCACAGAGCAGCTGGTAGCGGTCCTCCTTGGGGCCGGTCATCGTCCGCTCGTGGGCCCGCACGCTGCTGTCAGGCCCCAGCGGCTCCAGGCGCAGCCGGCCCAGCACCCCTCGTGCCGTCAGCTGCCGTCCGTCAGCCGACAGACAGCGCATCTCGTGCACGTACAGGGATGGCTCCGGATCCTGGCGCAGCGTCCCATCGGTGCGCCACTGGGCGAGCGTCCGTGCGGCGCCCTGATACCGGTCGTCCAGGTCACCGGCTGGTGCCGGAGGAAGCTCCAGGCGTACAGCGTTGTGCGGATCGCGCCGCAGCAGCTCCTGTTGCTGCTCGGGGCTGATGACGTCGTAGGGCGGGCAGAGCACCGCGGCAAGGTCAGGCACGCGCGCCGGATCGAAGCGCAGCCCCCGGAAGGGGCTCAGGATGGGCACGCGGCGATGGTACCGGCGCCATCGACTCGCGTGGTGGCGCGAGGCGGCGGGGCGCCCGGCGCGGGTACCATGGGACGGCACGGATGCACGACCGCGAGTGGATCGGTAGACCCGGATGGGACTCACGGGCACGCGCTTCGTGACGCGCGGACGCCTCATCGCGGCCCTCGTCCCGGCACTCGCCATCGCAGCATGCGGCTCCGCCGGGGCCTCTCCCACACCGCTGGGACTCACGGAGTTGCGCGTGCTCCTGGCACGCGATGGCGTCACGACACTCTCTGCCGTCAGCGGCGACTCCGGGTGCCCGGACCGGCCACTCTCCGACAACGCGCTGCACCTCACCGTGACGACCGCCTCGGACCGGACGCCAAGGGACCTGTACCTGTACCTGTTCCGCGCGCGCGATTTCGACGCCACCAAGGCGACCGTGGATGACTGCTTCGCCGATATCAGCGCAGCTCGACCCGGCGCGCGCATCGCCCGGATAGACGTGGCTCCATACCGGGCTCTCGGCGTGGACTGGTCCGCCGACCTCCACCGGGCCGTGGAGACGGCGCTCGCCGAGGCGGCACCCTGACCGCGGCTAGGATGCGGCGGTGAGCGAGCGACGGTGGCCGACCTTCGGTCGTGACGTCCCGGATGCCGCCTGGCGCCCCTCCCGCGACCACCTGCAGCGCAGCCGCCTTGCGCGAGTCCTCCGAGGGACGGGCGAGCCCGACCTCGAGGCCCTGCAAGCGCGCGCCGCGACCGACCCTGCCTGGTTCTGGGCAGCTGCCGCGGCCGATCTCTCCCTGGCGTGGCAGCGGCCGTTCCGGGAGGTCCTCGATCTCGCTGGCGGGCCCGAGTGGTCCCGCTGGTGGCGAGGCGGCGCCTTCAACTACGCGGCAGCCGCCGTGGATCCGCGGGCGGCGGCGGAGCCTGACGGGCCAGCCCTCACGTGGGAAGGCGACGACGGCGAGATCCGTCGACTGACCAACGCCGAGCTGAAGTCTCAGGTCGACGCCGCGGCCGGGATGTTGTCGGCCGAAGGCGTGGGCGAAGGCGATCGTGTCGGCATCTTCCTGCCGCTCCTGGTCGAGACCGTGGTGGCCGTGCTGGCTCTCGGGAGGCTGAAGGCGATCTACACGCCCATCTTCTCCGGGTACGGGGCGCCGGCGGTGGCGAGCCGGCTCTCCGATTGCGGCGCCACGGTCCTCGTCACGGCCGACGGCTTCCGCCGCCGAGGCGGCGTCGTGGCACTGAAAGAGACGGCCGACGCGGCGGTGAAAGACGTCCCTTCTCTGCGACGGGTGCTGGTCGTGCGGCGGCTGGGCGGCGCGGTCGAGAGCGTGCCATGGTCGGATGGACGCGACCGCTGGTGGCACGACGCCCTGGCGGAGGCGAGCGTGCGCCCCGTGACGGAGGTCCCCGACACCGACCCCGAGACGCCGTACATGGTCATCCACACCTCCGGCACCACCGGTCGACCCAAGGGCGCGGTGCACGTGCATGGCGGCTTCCCCATCAAGGGTGCGCAGGATCTTGCCCACTGCTTCGACCTGGGCCGGGGCGACACCCTCTTCTGGTTCACCGACCTCGGCTGGATGATGGGCCCCTGGGCGATCTCAGGAGCGCTGCTCCTGGGTGCTTCGCTCGTCATCTACGAAGGTACCCCGGACCATCCTGGCCCCGACCGACTCTGGGCGATGGTGGCCCGCCACCGCGTGACGCACCTGGGGCTGTCACCCACCGTCATCCGCGCGCTGATGGCCCATGGCACGGGTCCGGTACGTGCGCACGACCGCTCCTCGCTGCGTGTCCTGGGCTCGACGGGCGAGCCCTGGAACCCCGAGCCTTGGTGGTGGTACTTCCGCGAGGTGGGCGGGGGCCGCTGCCCGGTCATCAACTACAGCGGCGGCACGGAGGTGAGCGGGGGCATCGTCTGCTGCAACCCGATCACGCCCATCAAGCCCACGTCCTTCGGGGGACCCAGCGTCGGCACGGCGGCGGACGTCATGGGCCCTGACGGGTCGAGCGTGCGCGGCCGGGTGGGTGAACTCGTCATCCGCAAGCCGCTGCCGGGCATGACGCGCGGCTTCTGGGACGATCCCGACCGCTACCTGGAGACGTACTGGTCGCGAGTGCCCGGGACCTGGGTGCACGGCGACTGGGCGATCGTCGACGAGGACGGGTACTGGTTCATCCAGGGTCGCTCCGATGACACGCTGAAGGTCGCCGGCAAGAGGGTCGGCCCGGCGGAGGTGGAGAGTGCGGCGACCGGGCATCCCTCGGTCCTGGAAGCGGCCGCGATCGGCGTGCCACACGAGGTGAAGGGCGAGGCGATCGTCCTCTTCTGCGTCCTGCGACCGGGCGAGCGGGACGACCCAGCCCTTCGGGCGGACGTGGCGCAGCGCGTCGCAGAGCAGATGGGCAAGGCGCTCAAGCCGGAGACGATCCTGGTCGTGCCGCAGCTCCCCAAGACGCGCAGCGGCAAGGTGATGCGCCGCGTGGCACGCGCGGCGTACCTGGGAACCGATCCCGGCGACCTCTCTGCGCTGGAGGATCCGCGCGCGGTGGAGGCGATCTCCCGTATCGGCCTCGCCGGCTCCTCGCGCTGACATCCGTAGGCGGCGCGCGGGGCACGCGTGGATGCACCGCTCCGCTGCAACGGTTTGTTCGCGACGATCCGAGATGAGCCACGCGCCCGACGCATCGCGTAGGGAATCACCCGATGCGAGGGTGCCGGTGGACGATCTACGGTGGCACGGATGTCGACTGACATGGAGGTCTCGCCAGCCGCGGTCCAGGACGACGTGACCGCGAGCTTCCTGGTCGAGTCATACACGCCGGATACCGCGTCGGGAGTCGCCTCGGCACGGCAGGGCGCGCTCGCCCGGTCGAGGCATCGGCCTCACCCAGCGGGACGATCCGCTACCAGGGGTCCATCGCGGTCCCCGGCGACGAGATCGTCTTCCATCTCTTCCTCGCGAGCGATGCCTCCCTGGTGCGGGAGCTGTGTCGGCGCGCCGGGATCCGCTGCGATCGGATCGTCGAGGCTGTCATCACCTGGACGCCATCTCGACCTACGCCCCCATGACCAGGAGATAGCGCCGCAGGCGACTCACTCCGTAGCCGGTCGAGCGACCCACTCCGTAGCGGGTCGAGCTCATGGGGAAGGCATGTGCGCCCTTTTCCGGGTCGGCGAGGGAGTACGCTGCACTCCCATGCCAGCCCCGATCGTGGGAAGGGACGGCGAGTGGCGCGCCATCGAACGGCTCCTCGAGGGCGCCGCGTCGGCCCCCGCGTCCTGGTCATGGACGGGGCGCCCGGGATCGGCAAGAGCAGCGTCTGGCGGGCCGCGCTGGCCGGATCGGAGGAGCGCGGGTTCCGGAACCTGATCTCGCACCGGCTGAGACGGAACAGGGTCTGCCGTACGCCGGTCTGCACGACCTCCTGGGCGCGATCCCCGACACCGACATCGCCGCGCTGCCGGAACCGCAGGCGCGTGCCTTGCGAGCCGCGCTCTACCGATCGGATCCGTCGGAGGGCACAGCGGACGCCGCAGCTGTGGCGATCGCCACCTCCCGCCTCCTCCAGCGCATCGCCGAGCGTGGCCCGCTGTTGCTCGCGGTGGACGACCTCCAGTGGCTGGACGCCTCATCCACGGCGGTGTTTCGTTTCTGCCTTCGCCGCCTCGGCGCCGCACCCATCGCGGTGTTGATCTCCCGGCGCACTGGATCGCGGGAGGAGCGGGCTCGGACCTGGCGCCCGCCGACATCATGGAGCAGGTCACCGTGGGTCCGCTCTCCCTGGGCGCACTCCACGCGGTCGTGCAGGAGCGGCTGGGCGTCCGGCTCGCCAGACCCGCCCTGGTCCGGCTTCACGAATCGACCGAGGGCAATCCCTACCTGGCGCTGGAGCTGGTGCGCGCGTACGGTCCGGAGGGCCCAGCGGCGATGCTCCAGGGAGCGCCTCCGACGGAGGTCCTCCGGAACGCACTGGGACATCGCATCGGGTCGTTGCCCAGACAGATGCGCCGGCTGCTGGAGACCACCGCGCTGCTCGGTCGGCCTCAGCGGTCGCTCCTGGTGCGCCTGATGGGCGACGACGACGACGCCACCGCCGCGAACCTGGCACGTGCCGAGCGCGCAGGCCTGCTCCGGGTCGAGGGCGACCGTGTCCGCATCGATCACCCGCTCCTCGCTTCGGTCATCGCCGGTTCCATCCCCACGACCGAGCGGCGTCGCCTTCACCGGCGCATCGCCGAGGCCATGGACGAGGGACCGAGCGAGCTCGGCACCTGGCCGCCGCCTCCGACGGGCCGGACGAGGCGATCGCCGCCGCTCTCGACCTTGCCGCCGGCGGGGCGGCCGCGCTGGGGGCCTCGATCGAGGCTGCCGATCTGCGCGACCTGGCGTTGCGCCTCACACCGACGGACCAGCCCGAGGCGGCGGGTCGACGCCGCCTGGCGTTCGCGGAGGCGGTCTTCACCGCAGGCGACACCGGGAGGGCGCGCCGAGAACTGGAAGACGCGCTACCGGCGCTCGCGGAGCGGGACCAGCGCCTGGAGGCCCTCCTGCTGCTCGCCAGGATCCGGTGGTACGAGCACGACACGGAGGCGTGCGTGGAGACCGCCGAGCAGGCTCTCGCGGAGGCGGCGGACGACCGAGCCTGGCAGGCTCGGATCCCACTCCGCACTGTCGTGGATGCTCGACTTCGACCTCACCCGCCGGCTGACCCACGCGACCGCTGCCCTGGAGCTCATCGATCCCGACGCCGAGCCGGCGCTCCGCGCTTTGCCGCTCCTCAACCAGGCCTGGACCCGCCTGCTGACCGGACACGGCGCCGACCACGCAGCGATCGAGCAAGGCGATCGCCTTCAGCAGGAAGCAGGCAGGTGGGACTACAGCCCCGTCCCCGGGTATTGGGCCAAGGCGATGGACCAGCCGGTCCTGGCGCGCCAGCGATTCCGGGAGCTACCTCGACCGCGCACGGGCGTCCGGGGAAGAGAGCGCGGTCGCCGGTCTCTTGTCGTACCTGGCCGAGATGGAGTGCTGGGTCGGCCACGTCGACGAGGCTGAAGTCCTGGTAGAGGAAGCCGTGGAGGTGGCAGAGCAGACGGACCAGCGCGTCTACCTGGCCATCGCCCTCGCCCGACGAGCCCTGGTGCGGACCTACCAGGCGATCTCGCGGCGGCCAAGGCTGACGCGGAGCGCAGCCTGCCGCTGGGGAACCCTCCGTTGCTACCGCCCGGGCCTCTTGCCGTCCTGGGGCTCATCGCTCTGACGGAGGACGACCCCGAGCGCGCCGATGATCTGCTATCACAAGCGGATGCGATGCTGGAGAGCGTCGGCATGCGGGAGCCGGCGAGCCACCGGTTCCACGCGGATCACATCGAGGCCCTCATCCGCCTCGGGGAGCTCGATCGGGCCGAGCGGCTCCTGGAGAGGTTCGAGGCACGTGCGCGGAGCGTGCCTCGGCCGTGGATCGTGGCCACGGCAGCCCGGTGCCGTGGGCTGCTCCTGGCGGCGCGCGGCGACCTGCCGGCCGCCTCGTTCCACGCGGCACTCACGGCGCACGAGCAGCTCCAGATGCCGCTCGAGCTGGGGCGCACGCTCCTCGCGCAAGGGCTCGTCCAGCGGCGTGCTGGGCGGCGGAAGCTGGCGGAGGAGTCGTTCCAGCGCTCCGTTCAGGTGTTCGACGCGCTCGGGTGTGGCCCATGGGCCGACCGCGCGCGCGGCGAGCTCGATCGCCTTGGGACCCACAAGGGCGAGGAGGAGACGCTGACACCCAGCGAGGAGCGGATGGCGCGTCTAGCCGCGTCAGGCATGACCAACCGGGCCATCGCCGACCGGCTGTCGATCAGCCCCAAGACCGTCGAGGCGAACCTGGCACGTGCTTACTCGAAGCTGGGCATCCGCACCCGGGCGGAGCTGGGGGCGACCATCGCCCTCACAGGAGGTTCGTCATCATCAGGGCAGATGACCTGGATCTCCACCGATGCTTCGTTGTTGCTCTCGTCGGACTCCGCCACCTCGTCACGGGAGTCCACGAGCTGGACGGTCACGACCTCGTTCACGTAGTCGGCATCGCCGAGGTCTCTCCAGACACGACGACGGATCCCCCGGGAGCAGGCCGTCGACGCCCGTGCTGCCGCCCGCCCTCCGACATCGTACGAGTGGCGAACGGGCCGCTCGGTGCCTGGCCGACATTGCGGATGGTGAAGCCGATGGACATCGGGTTCCCGGACTCGACGGGCGGCGCCGTGACGTCCTCGATGACGAGGTCGGCCAGCCGGCTCGGTCGGAGGGGCCGTGGGTGGCGCGGTGGGCGGCATCCTCGGCGGTCGGGCGGGTCGGTCGGTGCGTTGCGGGCGCGGGCGACGGGCGAGTGGAGTCCGTCGTGCCCGGCGCGGCCGTGGGTGGCGCGCTGACGGACGGAGCGGTAGCCGTTGCCAGGGCGGGCGGCACGATCGCCGAGCCGGACGGCGCCGCCCCCACCTGCACGCAGGCCGTGGTCAGCAGGGCGATGATGGTGATGAACAGGCTTCGCGCCATCGCAGGGCCTCCATAAGAGGTGGTCGTTCCTTCCACGCCGAACGCTAGGTCGGCCGACGACCCCTCGCATCGGGTGATTCCTATGCGCCGTGCGGCGCCGCGGACGATGAGACAGGACCGACCGACTCGCGCGCGCTGCGACAAGCTGCGGCATCCGGTCCGCGCGGAGCTGGGGGCGACGGTCGCCCTCATGGGCACAGAGGGTCATCATCAGGACAGATGACCTGGATGCTCCACCGATGCTTCGTTGTTGGTCTCGTCGGACTCCGCCACCTCGTCACGGGAGTCCACCACGAGCTGGACGGTCACGACCTCGTTCACGTAGTCCGCGTCGCCGAGATGCTGCACCACGAGGACCCACTCACCGGCGGTCAGCGCGGCCCCACGTCCTGGTACAGGGCGTGGCCGCGCCCTCCTCCGACGGTGTACGAGTTGGCGACTCGGCCGCTCGCTGCCTGGCCGACGTTCCGGATCGTAAAGTATATGGTTATCCCACTCCCGGACTCGACGGACTGCGGCCGCCTCGATGTCCTCGATGACGAGGTCAGCCAGCGGCGGCTCCGTCGGTGGCGCGGTCGGTGGCGCGGTCGGTGGGATCGTCGGTGGTCGGCTGGGTCGGTCGGTGCGTTGCGGGCGCGGCCGACGGGTGCGACGGGCTCCGGCGTCCCCGGCGCAGCGGTAAGCGGGGCGCTGAGGACTGGAGCGCTCGTGGCTCCTGAGCGGGCGGCACGATCGCCGAGCCGGACGGTGCTGACCCCACCTGCACGCAGGCTACGGCCAGCAGGGCGATAAGGGTGATGAACAGGCTTCGCGGCATCGGAGTCGGCCTCCCAAGGTGGTCGCTGGTTTCCACGCCACGCTAGCCGTGCGGACGACGCCTCGCATCGGGTGATTCCCTATGCCGGTGGGCCGACGCGGCAGACCCGTCTGGGCCCGATGATGTCCGGGTCAGCCGACTCGGCGTCAGAATCAGGAACGGTCTTCACGCTTCAAGGGGATGGGGCCGTTGTCCTCCTCGTTGGACTCGACCACCGCGTTAAGCGTATCCAACGTGAGTTCAGCAGGAACGTTGAGATCCGGCGGCCCGCTCAAGTCGGCACGCATCCTGATCGTGGCTACTGAGTAAGCCGGCAGCCCCTCGACGACCTCATTCATCACCCGCATCTTACAAACGGCTGAGGCCAGGAACTTCCCAGCGTCCGCTGTTCCTGTGTTGTCCACGACCACCTGGAGCACCAGCTCGGTCCCGTCGACATAGGCGGACCAGCTGCGGAGCACAAGGTCAGGCAAGGCGGCCTGGGTCGGAGGCGCGGTGGGGTGCCGTGGGCGGTTCCGGCGGTGGTGCGGTGAGCGGTGCGGTCGGTGGCGCGGTAGGGAGTTCCGGCGCTGGCGCCGTCGACGGTGGTGTCGGTCCGCCCTCGCGCGGGTTGCGAGGGCGACGTGTCTTGGCCGGATCCGGCGTACTGACACCTGGAGCGCTCGTCGCTCCCGGAGCGGGCGGCACGACCGGGGAGCCAGACGCGCCGCCCCACCTGCACGCAGGCTGTGGCCAGGAGAGCGACAAGGATCATGGACAAGGTGCGCGGCATCGGGTGGACCTCAAGAGGAGGGTTGCTGTCCGTTCCACCCGAACGCTAGGTCCGCTGAGGAGTCCTCGCATCGGGTGATTCCCTACGTCGCCGGGTGACGCCGAAGACCAGGATCGCGCCCGACGATCTCCTGGTCAGTCCACTCGGCATCAGACCTGGCACGCTGGGTCCTCGAATGGGATGAAGTTGTTGGTCTCGTTGGATTCCAGCACCGTGTTCGTGGCGTCCAACAGGACCCTCTGAGGTGTGAAACTGCCCGAACCGTTCCCCGAGACCATCAGATCGACCGTCGCTGTCGAGCCGGCCGACAGCCCCTCGGCGACCCCGCTCGACAGGAACCCGGAACAGATGGCTTCCACGGTGAACCCGCGCCTGCCTCCCCAGCTCCGATGTTCTTGACGTACACCTTGATCTTCAGGACATCCGGATCGGCCTCATCGACATAGATGGTCAAGCCTAGGAGGTCGAGATCCGGCATGGCGACCTGGGTGGGAGGCGCGGTGGGGGTTCGGTCGGAGGCGCCGTGGGTGGCGCGGAAGGCTGCATGGGAGGTTGCGTGGGAGGTTGCGTGGGTCGGTCCGTGCGTTGCGGGCGCGGCCGACGGGTGCGACCGGGATCCGGCGCCCGCGGCGCAGCGGTAAGCGGGGCGCTGGTGGCAGGGGCGCTCGTCGCTCCGGGAGCGCGCGGTACGACCGGCGAGCCAGACGGCGCCGCCGGCGAGCCGGACGGGGCCGTCCCCAGCTGCACGCAGGCCGTGGTCAGCAGGGCGATGAGGGTGATGAACAGGCTTCGCGCCATCGGAGGGCCTCCATCAGGTTCTGGTTCCTTCCACCCCGAACCCTAGGTCGGAGGAGCACGCCTCGCATCGGGTGATTCCCTATGCCGAGGGTCGCGATCCTCGCCCGATCAGCCCTCTCGGCAGAAGACGCCGCAGTCGACCTGGACCTGCTGCGCTGCCTCGTTGTTCCCCTCGTCGGACTCGGCGACCTCGTCGTCGGAGTCGATGATGACGCGGATGCTCACGGAGGTGTCCTCCTGGGGCGCCGCGCCGACCTGGTGCACCGCGTCGAGCGTCTCGCCCGCGCCCAGGCCGTCAACAAAGCCCCGACCGGCCCCACCGAACCGCCAGACGTATTGGAACGGGCCCGTCGCTGCCTCCCCGACGTTGCGGATGACCAGGCTGATCTCGCCGCTCTCCGTCCACCACGGACTCGGGGCGTTGAAGCTCTCGATGACGAGGTCCGGCAAGGGCGGCTGCGTGGGGGTTCGCGTAGGCGGTCGCGTGGGTCGGTCCGTGCGCGGGTTGCCAGGGCCTCGGGTACGAGTGGGCTCGGTCGTGCCCACCGCGGTCGTGGGCGGCGCGGTGACGGATGGAGCGCTCGGCGTCCCGGCTGCGGAGGGGCAGCCAGCGAGGTAAACGGGGCGGCCGCCGGAGCCGGACTCGGGCGGCTACCTCCCGCGTAGGCCGTGGACCTAAGAGCGACAAGGGCCTGCATCCCCTGCACCGCCACGGCTCTGCTGCTTCTTCTTCCCGCCGCCGAATAGACTTCGGATCGCGTCCATCCAGGCACCTCCTGGCGGGCAGCATACTTCCCGCGATGTCCTTCGCCGAACCGATCTCCAGCACGCAGAACCCGCGATTCCGGGCAGCGCTCGCCCTGCGGGAGGGGCGTGATCGCAGGCGCGCGGGCCGCATCCTCATCGACGGGCAGCGCGAGATCGACCGCGCACTCGAGGCGGGCGTCCGTCCCGTCGAGGCCTTCCTCGATCCGGATCGGCTCGGCGAGTCGTGGCTGGCGCGGCTGGTCGATCGCCTCGGGCGGGATGGAGTCGAGCTGGTCGGAGTCAGCCCTCGATTGCTGGAGCGGCTCTCCTACGGGGACCGCGACACGGGCCTCGTCCTCGTCGCCCTGGCGCCCACACGGACGCTGGACGACCTCACGCTCCCCCACGACCCACTGGTCGGCGTCATCGAGGGCGTCGAGAAGCCGGGCAACCTGGGCGCGATCCTCCGAACGGCCGACGGTGTCAGCCTGTCCGCCCTCCTGGTCGCCGATGCCGGCACCGACCTCTTCAACCCGAACGTCATCCGGGCCAGTCTGGGCACGGTCTTCACGGTCCCGGTAGCCGTGGGGAGTGCCGAGGCCGTCCGGGGGTGGCTACGCGATCGAGCGATACGGATCGTCGCCGCCCGCGTCGACGCCCCGCGTCACCATACCCAGATCCACCTGACCGGACCGGTCGCCATCGCGCTGGGCAGCGAGGCGGAAGGCCTCAGCCCGATCTGGTCCGGACCCGACGTCACCGACGTACGCATCCCGATGCTGGGCGTGGCGGACAGCCTGAATGTCTCGGCGACCGCGGCCGTCCTCTTCTACGAGGCGCTCCGCCAGCGGAGTGCTGGCGCCGCCCCTCCCGGTCCGGCGGCGACCGGTGGGCCGCCCGACTGACTCGCGCCTGCTCAGCCCTCCGGGCCGTCGTCCAGTACGAACGTGATGATCATGGTGACCTTGTAGGACGCGATCTGGTCGTTTTCGAGCGAGACCTCCTGCTCCTTGATCCAGGCGCTGCGCACGTTGCGGAGCGTCCTGGTCGCGCGGCTGATGCCCTGCCTGATGGCGTCCTCGAAGCTCTGAGTCGATGTCGCGCTGATCTCGGTGTTGCGAGCGACGGACATGATCCCTCCCCTTCCTGTGCTGAGGTCACTGGACGCGCAGGTCCAGCACCTTCCTTCCGATGACCAGCCGTTGGATCTGGCTGGTCCCTTCGCCGATCTCGGTGAGCTTGGCGTCGCGCAGGAAGCGCTCCACCTTGTACTCCTCCACGTAGCCGTAGCCACCGTGGATCTGGACCGCATCATTGGTGGCCCGCTGGCTGACCTCCGACGCGAAGAGCTTCGCGTGGGCGGCCGCCAGGCCGTAGTCCCGACCCTGGTCCTTCAGCCAGGCCGCACGGTAGACCATCTGGCGAGCCGCTTCCACCTCGGTCGACATGTCGGCGACCATGAACGCGACACCCTGGAAGGTCCCGATCGGCCGCCCGAACTGCCTGCGCTCGCGGGCGTAGACGATGGAGGCGTCGAGCGCCCCCTGCGCCAGACCGAGCGCCATGGCGCCGATGCTGATGCGACCGCCATCGAGGATCTGGAGGAAGAGCTTCCAGCCGTCACCCCGGCCGCCCAGCATGTGGTCCGCCGGGACCCGGCATGCCTCGAACAGCAACTCCCCCGTCGCGCTGGCGTGGAGGCCCATCTTCTCCTCCAGGCGTCCGACGGAGAAGCCGGGCGTGTCCGCCGGGACGACGAAGGCGCTGATCTCCGGTGAGCCGTCATCACGAGAGCCGGTGCGCGCGGTGACGATGTAGGTGCCGGCCTCACCGGCATTGGTGATGAACCGCTTCCGGCCGTTGATCTCCCAGCACCCGCCGTTGGGGCCGTCCTGGAAGCGCGCCGTCGTGCGAGTGCCACCGGAGTCCGATCCGGCCTCCGGTTCGGTGAGCCCGTAGGCGCCCAGGACCCGGCCCTGGGCCATGGGCACCAGGAATCGCTCCTTCTGCTCGGGTGTCCCGGCCAGGTGGAGCGGACCGCAGCCCAGCGAGGTGTGCGCCGCGACGATGAGGGCAAGCGAGCCCCATACCCTGGCGAACTCCTCGACCGCGATGGCGTAGGCCAGCGTGTCCAGCCCGGCGCCGCCCTCTTCCTCCGGGATGGGGATGCCCAGCAGGCCCATCGGTCCCAGCATCGCGACCACGTCGGTCGGGAACCGCCGCTCACGTTCGTGCTGATCGATGACCTGGGCCACCTCGCGTGCGCAGAAGTCGCGGATCGTGTTGCGCAGCAGCGTGTGCTCGGCCGACAGGTCGAAGTCCACGGGCACCTCGATGAGCTCAGGGGCTGGGCAGCACTCGGCGGATCCGGGCGGATCCGTGTCGAGGTCGATGGTATCCCGGACGGCGCGCCGGTGGTGGCATGGCCGCTGGTGTGCGGGATACGATGGACGGGACAGACGATGACCACACCGACGCCCATGGCATGGGCCTCGTAGGGTGCGCCGCCCTCTCCTGGGAGGCCTGTTGCTCGGCGTGGGCGGTGGCGCGCTGGTCGATGCCATCGTCTTCCACCTGGTCCTCGGCTGGCACCACCTGCTGAGCGCCGTCGCCGAGCGGACGGGCAGGCCCGCGTCCGAGGCGGACCACCTGGCCGTGGACGGCACCTTCATGGCCGTCATGCTGACCGTCGCACTGGCCGGTGGCATCCTGGTCTGGAGAAGCGGCCGGATCAGTAGTGCGGTCTCCGCCGGCCTCCTGGGTCGTGCGATCGTGGGCGGATGGGGCGCCTTCAACGTCTTCGACATCGTCGTGGACCATCACCTGCTCGTCCTGCACCGACTTCGGCACCCTGTCGACGAGCCCCTGGTCGAGGCCGTGGTGCTGGTCGCCTCGCTGGCCGGTGTGGCCATCGGCCTCACGCTCATCCGCGCCAGACCGGCCACGCGCGGCGCGCCCTAGGCCTCCTCGCGGTCGACCTGGTTCCTGGGTGCGGGCGGGCGGCGTGGTGGAGGCAGGTCGCTCACCCCGGCGACGAACGAGGACTGGCGTGCCCATTCCGCCGCCTGGAGCTGCTCCTCGACAGACAGGATGGCCAGGCGGCCCAGCGTGTTCAGCTCATCGCGGATGTAGGTCTTGAGCATCTCCGGGCCGTCGGTGTTGATCGTGTAGCGCACGGTGTTCCGCCGGAAGGTGTCAAAGATCCAACGGAACTCCTCCCACCCCGAGACCACCCTGGTGTTGAGGTTGCTCGTGGGGCAGATCTCCAGGGTGATCTCGCGCTCCCGCAGCATGGCCATCGTGCGCGGGTCGTACGCCGCCTTGACGCCATGTCCGATGCGTGTCGGCTGTAGCTGCTCGATGACCTCGGCGATCTCCTCGATCGGTCCCGCCTCGCCGGTGTGGACCGTCACTCCAAGGCCACGGCGTCGTACCCGCTCCAGGAGCCGGCGGTAGTCGCTCGGTCGGAAGCCGTCCGACTCCGGACCGGCGATGTCCACGCCGACCACGCCGCGCCCCCTGTAGGCGACCGCTTTCTCGGCGATGATCTCGTTCAGCGGATAGGAGAAGGCCCGGTCGAGGCACAGGAGCAGACCCGGTGTCACCGGATACTCCAGGCGCGCGCGGTCCATGCCCCGGATGGCGGCACTGATGATGTGGTCCAGGTCCTGCTCGCCGCCCCGGTTGCGCTTCATGGGGTTGAAGCGCAGCTCCATGGTGGTCACGTTGTTCTTGCGGTAGGCGCCGCCGATGACCTCGTAGACGCTCCGCTCGACCGCGAGGGGCGATGACTGGATGAGCTCGGTCCAGTGGAAGAGCTGGAGGTAGCCATCGAACGAGCGGCCGCGGCGAGGCGACACGGTGATCATGTCCCGGAACTCCCAGTAGTCCTTGGTCGGAAGACGGATGCCCTGGGAGTGGGCGATGCCCCACATGATGGCGGGGGTCACGGCTCCGCCAAGGTGGCAGTGCAGCTCGGTGAGCGGGACATCCCGCGGCAGGACGGACGGCACGTGACGATGCTAGTGGAGCGGGGACCCTCAGAGGACGAGGGGCAGTTGCTCCGCGGGGGATCGCTCGGCGGGTGAGTCCCCTCGTACCCGCGCGACAGGGGACGACGGGACCGAACCTCCCGGCGGTCGAGGACGTGAGCGGCCGATGCCTTCCTGCCGCGCCATCTCCGACACCGTCCGCGTCACGGGATCGGTCCGCGACCGTGGCAGGTAGGAGCCGTGGCGGTACCACTCCTCGTAGAGGGGCAGCTCGTCGGGCCAGTCACGAGCGAGGTGCTCCAGGAAGTGCTCCCGTGTCCCCGGCTGCAGGTAGAGCAGCTTGGCCCACACGTGCGTCGCGCCGGCGTCACGGGCGGCCCGCACCACCTCGGCGAGCTGCTCGGGCCGATCGGAAAGCCCGGGCAGGATAGGGGCGATGCCCACGCCGGCCGGGATGCCGGCGTCACGAAGCGCGCGCAGCGCCTTCAAGCGCTGCCGAGGTGGTGCCGTGCCGGGCTCCGTGGTCCGCCAGACATCCGGGTCCAGCGTGGGGATCGAGAAGTTGACCGAGACGTCAGCGTGCTGAGCCGCCTGGGCCAGGATGTCGATGTCCCGCACGATCATGGGGCCACGGGTGATGAGTGAGAGCGGGTTGCGCGCGTCGCCGAGCGCTGTGAGACAGGCGCGAGTGAGCCGGTAGCGACCCTCCGCCGGCTGGTACGGGTCGGTGGCCGCCCCGATGGCCACGAGCTCGCCCTTCCAGCTTCGCCGGGCGAGTTCGCGGCGCAGCACATCCGCGATGTTGAGCTTGACCCGGATCGACGTGCCGTACCGATCGTCCGATGGGCGCTGGGCGCGCTGCTCGAACGAGCGGACGTAGCAGAACGTGCAACGGTGGACGCAGCCCATGTACGGGTTGAGCGACCAGCCGAAGGGCATGCCCTTGACGCGATTGAGCGCCGTCCGGCACGGTTCCTCGCGGTAGGTCGTCGCCATCGCTCACATCATAGAACAGACGTTCAACACCCGTTCGAATTTGCCCGGGAATAGCCTCCTTCCGCCGCATCCGATCGCCTACAGAAGGATCAGCGCGTCGCCACCCGGGTCGCGACCCGCGGACAGTGCCGCCAATGCCTGGCGGGGCATCAGCGGGAAGGCGTCTCGCAGCGGCGACGCATACTCGCGCACCGCCGCCCGGTTGCCATGGGTCCCACGGACGACGAGGAGGACTCGATCGACCCCACCGTCGCGCCGCTTCAGCGCCAAGCGTCGGAGGAGTGACTGCACGTCGGTAAGGCGGTTCTCGGCCTCGACGCCGACACGTAGGTGGCCGAGCGTCGCGACCGCATCCCACGCCCGCTGGTCTCCGGGGATCGGCAGCGGCACCTCGAACGCGACTCGCCAGGTCGGCGCGAGCCTTGACCGCAGCCTGCCTAGGAGCTCCAGATGGCGCGCATCGCGGACGCGCGGTCCGGATGGGAACGTCCTGACGGAGAGGTCGAGTGCGACGGCGCTCGCAACGCGCGCCGCGAGCATGAAACCCAGCGACCGGAGGTCTGCGTGTTCGATCCGTCCGATCTGTGATCGGGACGATCCGACGGCCCGTGCCACCTCGCGTTGGGTCAGGCCAAGCGCCACTCGGGCCGCGCGCACCTCATCTGCGAACCTTCGCAGCACTTCGGTTCCACGCCGCGATCCTCGTTCCACGCTCCGCTCGCGTGCAGGCATGGATGCAAGCCTGACGGGGCGTGATCATCCGTTGTCCTCCTTTGATTCGACCGTCACTTATGCGCGGGCGCCGGGCTCTAGTGCGCCTCTCGCCTCTATTCGCCCATGACACCGGCTCGCCCGTGTCGTGGGCCTGTGGGCCACTGAGCGGCTGTTTAGCGCTGCATTGGGAGGCTTTGGCGGCGGTGTGGCCCACACGGTGGGCACCATGGCTTCCGAGAGGCCTGTCGTTCGCCGATGGGCCCACAGGATGGGCACGACGGGCCCTGGGATGTCGGCGCTGGCCGGTAGGCCCGTACGGTGGGCATGACGGCCCGTGGGACGTCGGCCGTTGGCTGCCGGCCGTCGACCGTCGCTATCCGAGCCCGTTCGCGGCGAGAGCTGCCTCCCGGGCCGTTCGACGACGCTTCGATGCATCGGGCACCTGGTCGCGCGCGTGGTACGAGGACCGCACCATGGGCCCCGACTCCACGTGCTTGAAGCCGACCGCGAGCGCCTCCTGCTTCAGCTCGTCGAACTCGGCGGGATGGTAGTAGCGCTCCAACGGCAGGTGGCGCTCCGTGGGCCGTAGGTACTGGCCGATGGTCAGGATGTCGCAGTCGATGGCGCGCAGGTCGCGGAATGCCTGGGACAGCTCCGTGCGCGATTCCCCCAGGCCGACCATCAGGCTCGACTTGGTGTGCACGCTGCCATCCCGCCGGGCGATCTCTCGCGCGTAGCCCTTGGCTCGCTGCAGCACGCCGAGCGACCGGTCGTAGCGGGACCGTTTGCGCACCGGCTTCTGGAGGCGCTCCACCGTCTCCAGGTTGTGATTCAGGATGTCCGGCTGCGCCTCCATGACGGTCCGGAGCGGTGCCTCTTCACCGTTGAAGTCGGGGATGAGTACTTCCACGCCCATGCCGGGGGACTCCCGGCGGAGGGCGCGGATCGTCTCGGCGAAGATGTGGGCGCCGCCGTCGGGGAGGTCGTCCCGCGCGACGCTGGTCACGACGCAGTGCTCCAGGCCCATCCTGTGGACAGCCTCCGCCACACGCCGAGGCTCATCGTCGTCGTCCCAGCTGGGCCGGCCCGTCTTCACCGCGCAGAAGCCGCAGGCACGCGTGCAGACGTCGCCGAGGATCATGATCGTGGCGGTCCGCTGCTCCCAGCACTCCCCGATGTTGGGGCAATGTGCTTCCTCGCAGACCGTGTTGAGCGCCAGGCCGCGCACGATACCCTTCAGATCGCGGTAGTTCGGGCCGGTGGGCAGCCGTGCGCGGATCCAGTCGGGGTGGCGGCGCGCCGATCCGGGTCCGTTCACCGCGCCATCCATCCCGCCACCGCCCATGGCGATGGTCAACGGGGAGGCGCCGCCGGCGCTTCCCGAAGGGACCGACTCGAGCATGGGCAACTCGCGACCCATCAGGCGCACTCCGGATGCGCGACGTAGTAGCCGCCAGCGTAGGCCGGTGGTCTGGCGATCACCAGCCGCCGCAACGCCGCATCAGCGGCCGGCGTGTCGATGAGAAGGATCCTCATCCCGGCCAGCGTGTAGCCGGTCTCGATGAGGCCGGTCTCGTTGGGACGCGATCGGCTCTTGATGGCCCACAGCGCGTTGGTCAGGACGTAGACCTCGCCGTCGTAGCGCACCCACGTCGGCAGGGTCTCGTGCTCGATCCCAGCGACCGCCGGGCAGCCATCCAGGAGCTGCCCCGACTGCACGGTCATCCCGACAGGCCCTGCCCACGTGTCGACCTGACGCTCGCGCCACCAGCCGTAGGCATTGACGGCGACGATGTACGCGGCGGCCAGCACGAGGGCGAGCTTGGTGATCTGCCATGCGACCGGATGCCACTCCAGACGCGTCTCGCGCGTTCGTCCGATGGGCACCTCCCGGCCCGCCTGGAGAGCGCGCACGAGGCTGCTGTAACGGTCGCGCCCACTCCGGTCCATCCGCTCGCGCGTCTCGGCGCGCTCGGCGATGGATGGTCTGCTCCCGGTCGCGTCGCTCATGGATCCAGTGGGAAGGGTCCCTACCAGACGGGCGTCTGGACGTCGACCGCCTCGAGCCACCGCTTGACGTCCTGGACGAATCGACCGACCTGTGCCCCGTCGGTGGCACGGTGATCGAAGCTCGCGCAGAGGTTCATGATCGGCCGGATGCCGATGGTGTCGCCATTCGGCGTCTCGATGACGACCGGTCGCTTGATGATGGCCTCCATCGACAGGATGGCCACCTCGGGGACGTTGACGATGGGTTGGCTGGCGACCGACCCGAACCAGCCGGTGTTGTTGAGCGTGAATGTGCCGCCCTGGATGTCCTCCAGCCGGAGCCGGCCAGCACGAGCTCGCGTCGAGAGGTCCTGCACGAATAGGTTCAGCCCGTGGATGCTGTACCGGTCGGCGTCCTGGATGACCGGGACGACGAGCCCGTCCTCCACCGCCACCGCGATGCCGAGGTTGACCCGCGCCTTGCGCAGCAGACCCTCCTCCGTCCAGTGCGCATTCACATCCGGGTTGCGCCGCAGCGCCTCCACGACGGCCTTGCCGATGATGGCCACGAACGAGAGTGCCGCCCCTTCGCGCGCCTGGTACTGGCCCTTGATGGACTCGCGCAGGCTCACCACGCCCGACATGTCGACCTCGACCGTCGTGTAGGCGTGGGGCGCCGTCGACTTCGATTCGACCATGTGGCGCGCGATCGCCTTGCGCATCGGCGTCGTCGGCTTGAGCTGGTCATCGGCCTGGGCGGTCGTGCTTGGCGCGGCAGGCGGTGCGGAAGGAGAAGCGCGTGGCGCTGACGGGGCCGCACTCGGTCCTGACGGGGCGACACTCGGCGCGGTAGGTGCCGTGGGTGGCGCCACGGGCGGGGCGGCTGGTGACTGGCCATCGGTCGGGGCAGCTTCGGTCGCGCCACCGCTCTCGATGAAACGCATCACGTCGTCGCGTGTGACCCGACCCGCATGGCCGGTGCCCTGGATCAGGGCCAAGTCGATGCCGTGTTCGCGAGCGAGGCGTCGCACGGCGGGTGTCATCCGGCCCGTGTAGCCGTCGACCGCTCCAGCGCCGTTCGTCGCTGGGCGCTGGGCCGTGGCCGCCGGCGTCAGCCGCGTGTCCCGGGGCGCCTCTTCGACCCGCCGTTCGTCCGAGCCGGCCGGCCCGAACCCGCCGCTTCCCCCGGTAGCACCCGATCCACCGGTACCCAGGACCGCGGGCTCCGGGTGGGAGCGCGCACCCTTCTCGTAGGGCTGGACCTCATCGGCGACGGCCTCGGCGCCTGCCACCGCAGCCGGCGCCTCGCCGGTGGCTGCACCGCCGCCGGATGCTGCCGCCGGGGCGGCCTCGGCGCCCTCTCCGGCAGCCGTGATGACCGCGATCTCCGTGTCGTTGGGGACCGTCTCGCCCTCCTGGACGAGGATCTCCGTCAAGGTCCCCTCGTAGGGCGATGGCACCTCGGCGTTCACCTTGTCGGTGATCACCTCGACGATCGGCTCGTACTTCCCGACGCTATCGCCCACGTTCTTCAGCCACTTGCCGATGGTGCCTTCCGCGACACTCTCTCCCAGCTGGGGCATCGTGACCTTGGGCATCAGCGGGTCTCCATGGGGCTCGTCATCTCAGTACTCCGCGAGGCGCCGCACTGCATCGACGATGCGGTCCGGGCTGGGCATGAACCACTCCTCGAGGGCGTGGTTGTAGGGGACGCCGGGGACGTCGGGGCCGGTCACGCGCACGACCGGCCCGTCCAGGTCGTCGAAGGCCTCCTCGGCGATGATCGCCGCGATCTCAGCGCCGTAGCCGCCGAAGCGGTTGTCCTCGTACGCGACCACGCATTTGCCGGTCTTGCGGACGCTCCGGAGGATCGTCTCGCCGTCGAGCGGTCGGAGCGTCCGGACGTCGATCACTTCCAGGTCGATGCCATCCGCTTCCAGCAGCTCCGCAGCTTCCAGCGCGTACTGGATCATCAGCCCGTAGCCCACGAGCGAAACCTGCGAGCCCTCGCGCACGACGCGCGCCGATCCGAGCGGCACGGTGTAGTCGCCGTCGGGGACCTCGCCGCGCACCGAGCGATACATCTTCTTGTGCTCAGTCTTCGTCGCGGATGGAGCTGCGAAGAGCACCGGGTCCTCGTCGCGGATGGAGCTGCGAAGGAGGCCGCGAGCGTCGGCCGGTGTCGATGGGATGACCACCTTCAGGCCGGGCACGTGGGCGAAGAAGGCTTCCACCGACTGGCTGTGATACAGCGCGCCGTGGACGCCGCCACCGTACGGAGCGCGGATGGTGATGGGGCAGGTGAAGGCACCGTTCGAGCGGTAGCGCATCCGCGCCGCCTCGCTCACGATCTGATTGAAGGCCGGCATGATGAAGTCGGCGAACTGGATCTCGGGCACCGGCCGAAGCCCGTTCACGGCCGCGCCGATCGAGGCGCCCACGATCATCGACTCGGTGAGTGGCGTGTCCAGGACGCGTTCGCCGCCGAACTCGTCGTAGAGCCCGTCGGTAGCCAGGAAGACACCGCCCTTCTTGCCCACGTCCTCGCCCAGCACCACCATCGACGGGTCGCGGCGCATCTCCTCGCGCAGCGTCTCGCGGATCGACTCGATGAGCGTCATGACGGCCACGGTCAGTGGCCCTCACCGTCCAGGAGCTGCCCGCCGTCACCCATGAACCGCGTCGTGCGCCACAGAGGGTCATCCATGCGGGCGGGTGGCGCATCGGCGTAGACGTGCCGCTGCGCCGTGGCAGGGTCAGGGTCTGACTGTTCCTCCGCCCAGTCCGTCGCGTCCTCGACCACCCTGCGCGCCTCGGCCGTGATGCGCTGCTCCTCATCGTCATCCAGGATCCCCGCCGCCCGCAGCTGGTCGCGGAAGCGCGGCAGCGGATCGCGCATCCTTCTCCGCCTCGAGCTCCTCGCTGGAGCGGTACTTGGTCTGCTGGTCATCGGAGGAATGAGCCGTCATGCGCGTGACCTTGGCTTCGATGAGCGTCGGGCCGACGCCGGATCGCGCCCTGTCGATGGCCTCCTTGCCGGCTCGGTAGCAGTCGAGCACATCGGCGCCGTCGCAGATGACGCCCGGCATCCCGTAACCCGCGCCGCGCACCGCGATGTCCTCCACGGCCGATTGGAGGCTCATGGGCACGCTGATGGCGTAGCCGTTGTTCTCGACCACGAAGACCACCGGCAGCTTGTGGATGCCCGCAAAGTTGAGCGCCTCGTGGAAGTCACCCTGGTTGCTGGAGCCCTCGCCCAGGTAGGTGATGGCGACCTGCTCGGTCCGGCGCAGCTTGGCCGCGTAGGCGATCCCGGTCGCGTGGAGGACCTGAGTGGCGACCGGTGAGCTGACCGACAGGATGTTGCGCTCGGCGATGCCGTAGTGGCCGGGCATCTGCCGGCCGCCGGAGCTGGATCCACACCCCGGGCGAACTGCGCGAGCACGATGCCGCGGGGGACATGCCGAAGGTGATGAGGCTGGCCACCGAGCGGTAGTACGGGACCATCCAGTCGTGGCCCTTGCGCAGACCGTAGCCGATCCCCACCTGTGCCCCTTCGTGACCCTGGCCGCTGATGACGAAGGGGATCTTGCCGGCCCGGTTGAGGATCCACATCCGCTCGTCGACGGCACGCGTGACGGCCATGAGCGAGTACATCTCGAGGAGGTGGTCGCGACCGAGGCCCAGGTCCGATCCGAGCGCCGGTTGTGTATCGGTGGCCATCAGGAAGCTGATGCTGCGCCCATCGACGGCCAGGGCTGCTTCGCCGAGACCCTCCGACAGGGTGGGATGCGGGTGGACGGCCGTACCCAGCTCCCAGGCAGTCGCCTCGAAGAGCATCGCCGCGCTGGCCTCGGCGATGAGGTCGGTGACGTGGGGGCCGATCGTGGTGCACGCCGGCGATCTCGTCCGTCTCGCGGTGCGCGATGACCTTCGTGAACCCCTCCGTATCGCCCCCGATGAGCGCCTTGCCGACCGCCGCATAGGGCACCTTGCCGATCTTCGTGGGGATCCCCTCGCGCTCGCACTCCTGCTCGCTGCGGCCGATGGACGCGATCTGGGGCCGGCTGTATGTCGCGCGGGGCATCTTGAGGTAGTCGACCCTTTCGGCCTCGGCGCCGGCGATGGCATGCACGGCGGCGATGCCCTCGTGTGCCGCCACGTGAGCCAGCCACAGCCCGCCGATGATGTCGCCGATGGCGTAGAGGTGCGGCTCGGCGGTGCGCATGCGGTGGTCCACCTGCACGATGCCCTTCTCGAGCTTGGCGCGCGTGTTCTCGAGGCCCACCCGGTCCGTGTTCGGGGCGCGGCCCGCGGCCACCAGCATCTGGTCGGCGCGGAGCTCCTGGGGCTGCTCGCCCTCTCGGCCGACCATGACACAGACCCCGCGCTCGTCGACGATCACGGAGGCGGGGTCGAACCGCGCGCTCGTCATGACCGTGATACCTCGCTTCGTGAATGATCGCTCCAGGGCGGTGGAGACCTCCCCATCCTCCAGCGGCACGATCGACGGCAGGTACTCCAGGACGGTCACCTCGGCGCCCATGTCCCGGTAGTAGCTGGCGAACTCCACCCCCACGGCCCCGGCGCCGACAACGATGAGGCTCTTCGGCACGCTCTCGGCGCGCAGGACGTCGTCACTGGTGACGATGCGCTGGCCATCGGTCTGGAGCCCGGGCAGGCTCTTGACCCGGCTCCCCGTGGCGAGGATGACATCGGTCCCCTCGAGCACGATGTCACCTGCCGGACTGCCGTCCTCATCGAGCTTCGCCACCTTGACCTTCTTGCCCGACTGGAGGACGCCGCGCCCGCGCACGAACTCGACCTTGTTCTTCTTGACGAGGCTCATGAGCCCCTTGGTCAAGCGGTCGACCACCTGCTGGCGGCGTCGCGCGACCATCGCCCCGTCGATGGAATGATCGCCGACGTGGACCCCGAAGTCACCGGCGTGCTTGACCTTGTCGTACAGGTCGGCCGACTCGAGCATCGCCTTGGTGGGGATGCAGCCCGAGTGCAGGCAGGTGCCTCCGATCTTCCTTCGTCCACGAGCGCGACCCGAAGACCGAGCTGCCCGGCCCTGAACGCCGCGGAGTAGCCTCCGGTCCCGGCACCCAGGACGACGAGATCGAAGCTGTTGGAGGAGCCGACGGCCACGGTCAGCCAGCCGCCCACCGAGAGGTCACGGTCGGATGGTACCAAGGCGCGTGCCGGCGCCTCCGAGCCGCCGGTCGACAGGCGCTGCCTATACTCGGGGCGCCGGATGGATCCGCGGCTGATCCAGGGCGCCGTGCTCGTGCTGGCGGGTTATCTGTCCGGGTCCCTGCCCATGGGCGTCCTCGTCGCGCGGCTGACCGGGGGCCGCGATCCGCGCAGCGTGGGCAGCGGCCGGACAGGTGGCACGAACGCGCTGCGCGCCATGGGCAAGGCGCGCGGACTGCTGGTGGGGCTTCGACATCGCGAAGGTGCCGTGCCCGTCCTGGCCGCGGATCTCGCCGGGGCGGACGACCTGGTCGGGGCGCTGGTCGGTGTCGCCACCGTGCTGGGCGCGGCTCGCTCGCTCTTCCTGCGCTTCCATGGCGGTCGCGGCGTGGCCACCGGCATCGGGGCCATGCTGGTCATCCAGCCGATCGTCGTCCTGCTCAGCGCACCCATCTTCTTCGGCGTCATCCGGCTCAGCCGGTACGTCTCGCTGGGCTCGCTCGTGGGGTCTGCCGCCGCGGCCGTCCTGCTCGCCCTGATGGTCGTGCTGGGTGCCAATCCGCCGGTGGCCATGGTGTATGGGGTGGGCGCGGCCATCCTCATCTGGGTCGCCCACGCGGACAACATCGACCGCCTGATCCACGGCCGGGAGCGGAGGTTCGACTCCTTCGACCGGGATCCTGCGTAGCCCGTTCACCGCCCGCCTGCGTGCCACCCCAAGACTCGCAGCATGACGAGCGGTGCCCCCGAGCAACACGACCACCAGGACGCGGCGCGCCGGCCAGGACAGCGTCCGCGCCGGGCACGGCGGCACTCAGGAGGTTGGCGAGGAGCACCGCGGCCACGACCCCCGCCAGGACGGCCAGGACGTCACGATGGCGGACGGGGCTCGGTGGCCCAGCATCCGCGCCGGGCTCCACGGTCCCCACGTCGCTCACTGTCGATCGGCCTCGACCGGGATGCCGATGGGGGCCACGAGGACCCGCCCCGCCAGAAGGCGCCCGCGGCGGGTCCGCAGACCTCTTGGGGCGGTGGAAGGTGACCGTGGCGTCAGCGCGGATGACGGGTCGGAGGACGTACCGCTGGTGAGGTCGACCGCCGTCGGCGTGTCGACCGACAAGATCGGCACGCCCGTCGCGCCGGCCGCCACCGTGAGCTCGACGCACGTCCGGATGAAGCTCGCGCAAGCACCGCTGACACCGGTGCCCAGCAGTCGACCACGACCGCCGCCCGCTCCACGCCCGACATCAGGATGCGCACGTCGCGCGCCGTCGGCGCATGCATGCGCTCCACGGGCAGCGAGGCGAGGCGGTCCCCAGTTGCGCGCCGCATCGGTCGCTGAGGGACGGGTGCGGGCCCA
>JAUJNA010000005.1:0-43460 GCA_030446555.1 Chloroflexota bacterium
TGTGCTCGAAGTAGAGCACCGGGTCCTCGTCGCGGATGGAGCTGCGAAGGAGGCCGCGAGCGTCGGCCGGTGTCGAGGGGATGACCACCTTCAGGCCGGGCACGTGGGCGAAGAAGGCTTCCACCGACTGGCTGTGATACAGCGCGCCGTGGACGCCGCCACCGTATGGAGCGCGGATGGTGATGGGGCAGGTGAAGGCACCGTTCGAGCGGTAGCGCATCCGCGCCGCCTCGCTCACGATCTGATTGAAGGCCGGCATGATGAAGTCGGCGAACTGGATCTCGGGCACCGGCCGAAGCCCGTTCACGGCCGCGCCGATCGAGGCGCCCACGATCATCGACTCGGTGAGTGGCGTGTCCAGGACGCGGTCGCCGCCGAACTCGTCGTAGAGCCCGTCGGTGGCCAGGAAGACACCGCCCTTCTTGCCCACGTCCTCGCCCAGCACCACCATCGACGGGTCGCGGCGCATCTCCTCGCGCAGCGTCTCGCGGATCGACTCGATGAGCGTCATGACGGCCACGGTCAGTGGCCCTCACCGTCCAGGAGCTGCCCGCCGTCACCCATGAACCGCGTCGTGCGCCACAGAGGGTCATCCATGCGGGCGGGTGGCGCATCGGCGTAGACGTGCCGCTGCGCCGTGGCAGGGTCAGGGTCTGACTGTTCCTCCGCCCAGTCCGTCGCGTCCTCGACCACCCTGCGCGCCTCGGCCGTGATGCGCTGCTCCTCATCGTCATCCAGGATCCCCGCCGCCCGCAGCTGGTCGCGGAAGCGCGGCAGCGGATCGCGATCCTTCTCCGCCTCGAGCTCCTCGCTGGAGCGGTACTTGGTCTGCTGGTCATCGGAGGAATGAGCCGTCATGCGCGTGACCTTGGCTTCGATGAGCGTCGGGCCGACGCCGGATCGCGCCCTGTCGATGGCCTCCTTGCCGGCTCGGTAGCAGTCGAGCACATCGGCGCCGTCGCAGATGACGCCCGGCATCCCGTAACCCGCGCCGCGCACCGCGATGTCCTCCACGGCCGATTGGAGGCTCATGGGCACGCTGATGGCGTAGCCGTTGTTCTCGACCACGAAGACCACCGGCAGCTTGTGGATGCCCGCGAAGTTGAGCGCCTCGTGGAAGTCACCCTGGTTGCTGGAGCCCTCGCCCAGGTAGGTGATGGCGACCTGCTCGGTCCGGCGCAGCTTGGCGGCGTAGGCGATGCCGGTCGCGTGCAGTACCTGGGTGGCGACCGGCGAGCTGACCGACAGGATGTTGCGCTCGGCGATGCCGTAGTGGCCGGGCATCTGCCGGCCGCCGGAGCTGGGATCCACACCGCGGGCGAACTGCGCGAGCATGATCTCGCGGGGGGACATGCCGAACGTGATGAGGCTGGCCACCGAGCGGTAGTAGGGGACCATCCAGTCGTGGCCCTTGCGCAGACCGTAGCCGATGCCGACCTGGGCGCCTTCGTGACCCTGGCCGCTGATGACGAAGGGGATCTTGCCGGCCCGGTTGAGGATCCACATCCGCTCGTCGACCGCCCGAGTGACGGCCATGAGCGTGTACATCTCGAGGAGGTCGTCTGGGCCGAGGCCCAGGTCCGATCCGAGCGCCGGTTGTGTATCGGTGGCCATCAGAAGTTGATGCTGCGCCCGTCGACGGCCAGGGCTGCTTCGCCGAGACCCTCCGACAGGGTGGGATGCGGGTGGACGGCCGTACCCAGCTCCCAGGCGGTCGCCTCGAAGAGCATCGCCGCGCTGGCCTCGGCGATGAGGTCGGTGACGTGGGGGCCGATCATGTGCACGCCGACGATCTCGTCCGTCTCGCGGTGCGCGATGACCTTCGTGAACCCCTCCGTATCGCCCCCGATGAGCGCCTTGCCGACCGCCGCATAGGGCACCTTGCCGATCTTCGTGGGGATCCCCTCGCGCTCGCACTCCTGCTCGCTGCGGCCGATGGACGCGATCTGGGGCCGGCTGTATGTCGCGCGGGGCATCTTGAGGTAGTCGACCCTTTCGGCCTCGGCGCCGGCGATGGCATGCACGGCGGCGATGCCCTCGTGTGCCGCCACGTGAGCCAGCCACAGCCCGCCGATGATGTCGCCGATGGCGTAGAGGTGCGGCTCGGCGGTGCGCATGCGGTGGTCCACCTGCACGATGCCCTTCTCGAGCTTGGCGCGCGTGTTCTCGAGGCCCACCCGGTCCGTGTTCGGGGCGCGGCCCGCGGCCACCAGCATCTGGTCGGCGCGGAGCTCCCGGGGCTGCTCGCCCTCTCGGCCGACCATGACACAGACCCCGCGCTCGTCGACGATCACGGAGGCGGGGTCGAACCGCGCGCTCGTCATGACCGTGATACCTCGCTTCGTGAATGATCGCTCCAGGGCGGTGGAGACCTCCCCATCCTCCAGCGGCACGATCGACGGCAGGTACTCCAGGACGGTCACCTCGGCGCCCATGTCCCGGTAGTAGCTGGCGAACTCCACCCCCACGGCCCCGGCGCCGACAACGATGAGGCTCTTCGGCACGCTCTCGGCGCGCAGGACGTCGTCACTGGTGACGATGCGCTGGCCATCGGTCTGGAGCCCGGGCAGGCTCTTGACCCGGCTCCCCGTGGCGAGGATGACATCGGTCCCCTCGAGCACGATGTCACCCGCCGGACTGCCGTCCTCCTCGAGCTTCGCCACCTTGACCTTCTTGCCCGACTGGAGGACGCCGCGCCCGCGCACGAACTCGACCTTGTTCTTCTTGACGAGGCTCATGAGCCCCTTGGTCAAGCGGTCGACCACCTGCTGGCGGCGTCGCGCGACGATCGCCCCGTCGATGGAATGATCGCCGATGCGGACCCCGAAGTCACCGGCGTGCTTGACCTTGTCGTACAGGTCGGCCGACTCGAGCATCGCCTTGGTGGGGATGCAGCCCGAGTGCAGGCAGGTGCCTCCGATCTTCGCCTCGTCCACGAGCGCGACCCGAAGACCGAGCTGCCCGGCCCTGAACGCCGCGGAGTAGCCTCCGGTCCCGGCACCCAGGACGACGAGATCGAAGCTGTTGGAGGAGCCGACGGCCACGGTCAGCCAGCCGCCCACCGAGAGGTCACGGTCGGATGGTACCAAGGCGCGTGCCGGCGCCTCCGAGCCGCCGGTCGACAGGCGCTGCCTATACTCGGCGCCGGATGGATCCGCGGCTGATCCAGGGCGCCGTGCTCGTGCTGGCGGGTTATCTGTCCGGGTCCCTGCCCATGGGCGTCCTCGTCGCGCGGCTGACCGGGGGCCGCGATCCGCGCAGCGTGGGCAGCGGCCGGACAGGTGGCACGAACGCGCTGCGCGCCATGGGCAAGGCGCGCGGACTGCTGGTGGGGCTTCTCGACATCGCGAAGGGTGCCGTGCCCGTCCTGGCCGCGGATCTCGCCGGGGCGGACGACCTGGTCGGGGCGCTGGTCGGTGTCGCCACCGTGCTGGGCGCGGCTCGCTCGCTCTTCCTGCGCTTCCATGGCGGTCGCGGCGTGGCCACCGGCATCGGGGCCATGCTGGTCATCCAGCCGATCGTCGTCCTGCTCAGCGCACCCATCTTCTTCGGCGTCATCTGGCTCAGCCGGTACGTCTCGCTGGGCTCGCTCGTGGGGTCTGCCGCCGCGGCCGTCCTGCTCGCCCTGATGGTCGTGCTGGGTGCCAATCCGCCGGTGGCCATGGTGTATGGGGTGGGCGCGGCGATCCTCATCTGGGTCGCCCACGCGGACAACATCGACCGCCTGATCCACGGCCGGGAGCGGAGGTTCGACTCCTTCGACCGGGATCCTGCGTAGGCCGTCACCGCCCGCCTGCGTGCCGCCCCAGGACTCGCAGCATCACGAGGGCGGTGCCTCCGAGCAACACGATCACCAGGACGGGCGCGCCGGCCAGGACAGCGTCCGCGCCGGGCACGGCGGCACTCAGGAGGTTGGCGAGGAGCACCGCGGCCACGACCCCCGCCAGGACGGCCAGGACGTCACGATCGCGGACGGGGCTCGGTGGCTTGGGATCCGCGCCGGGCTCCACGGTCCCCACGTCGCTCACTGTCGATCGGCCTCGACCGGGATGCCGATGGGGGCCACGAGGACCCGCCCCGCCAGAAGGCGCCCGCGGCGGGTCCGCAGACCCTCCTTGGGGCGGTGGAAGGTGACCGTCACGTCAGCCCGGATGACCGGGTCGGAGGGCGTACCGCTGGTCAGGTCGACCACCGTCGGCGTGTCGACCGATAGGATCGGCACGGCCGTCGCGCCGGCCGCCACCGTGAGCTGGACGCACGTCCGGATCGGCTCGCGCAAGGCACCGCTGACACCGGTGCCCAGCAGCGCGTCGACCACGATCGCCGCGCGCTCCACGCCCGACATCAGGATGCGCACGTCGCGCGCCGTCGGCGCATGCATGCGCTCCACGGGCAGCGAGGCCAGGCGGTCCCAGTTGCGCGCCGCATCGGTCGCTGAGGGACGGGTGCCCGGGCCCACGAGGGCGACCACGACCCGGTGACCCTCGGCCGCCAGGCGGCGAGCGGCGACGAGACCGTCGCCGCCATTGTTGCCCGGACCGCAGAGCACGAGGATGACCCCCTCTCCCCGGTCCGCGGTGCGCATCAGCGCCCGCGCTGCGACGGCCACGGCCGCGCCAGCCTGCTCCATGAGACGGTCGCCGCTGATCCCCAGCCGCTGGGCACGCGCGTCGGCGCCGCGCATCTGCTCCGCCGTCATCGGCCGTCGACGATCGTAGGCTGCCCAATGGGTGGCCAGGGCAGCGAGATCGAGCTCGGCATCGCGGAGCACGGGATCGTCCGCCGGCAGGATCTCGGCCACCCCCATGCCCGCCAGGGCGGAGCCCGAGTCGGGCGAGCGGTCGAGGTTCACGAGCGGCTCGATGGCAGGCGGACCCGACCGTCGGGGTGGCGTTCCACGAGCCCCTCGCGCTCGAGTGCCACGAGAGCCGCTGCCACCCGCTCGGTGGGGTGCTCGCCGATCGGCGCGTCCAGCGCCACCCACGCGCGGCGCCGCGCCTCCCGCAGCCGGCCGACGATGCGCCCGCGAAGCCAGCGGCCAGTCGCGCTGAAGGGCGGCCGCGGGTCCGCACGGGGCTGCGGCACGACGGGCGGGACCCGTCGAGCGCTGTTCGCCGCGAACAGGCAGTGGGGGCGGAGAGGACAGGCGGTGCATCTGGGACGCCGGGGGGTGCAGAGCATCGCGCCGACGTCCATGACGGCGTGGGTCCAGTCCGCCGCGCGGCCACGATCCACGAGGCGGTCCGCTGCTTCCTGGAGCACCGGGGGCGGCATCGCACCCGGTCCATCAAGGCGGTGACCCGTCCCGCCCACCACCCGACCGACCACCCGGCGCACATTGGTATCGACCGCCGCCACCGGCTGGCCGAAGGCGATGGCCGCCACGGCGCGAGCGCTGTACGGGCCGATCCCCGGCAACCCGATGAGATCCTCCAGCTGCGATGGCACCGCACCACCGTGGCGCTGCACGATGATCGTCGCTGCACGCTGCAGGTTCACGGCCCGCCGGTGGTAGCCAAGACCGGCCCAGGCACGGAGTGCCTCGCCCCCCGTGGAATCGGCAAGCGCCGCTGGTGTCGGGAAGCGCGCCATGAACGCGCTCCACGCGGGCCCCACGCGAGCTGCCTGCGTCTGCTGCAGCATCACCTCCGAGACGAGCACCGACCACGGGTCGGAGGCGGAGCGGAAGACCAGGTCCCGGCCCTGCCGATCGAACCAGCCCAGGAGGGCAGCCCGGAGCTCGCGACGCCCGCGCGCAGTGAGGTCGGTGGCTTGGCTGGGCACGGAGCCCAGCGTAGCCGTGCCGGTGAGCCGATGCGGGGGCCGGCGAGCGGTGGCAGCGCCGAAGTACGATCCCACGATGCGGCGACCGTTGCGCATCGCCCAGGTGGCACCCCCCTGGGAGCGCGTCCCCCCGCGCGGCTACGGCGGCACGGAACGGATCGTGGACGAGCTGAGCCGCGAGCTGTCGCGACGCGGCCACGATGTGGTGCTCTTCGCGAGCGGCGATTCGAAGGCGCCCGGGGAGCTCGTCGTGACGGTCCCCGTGTCCCTCCGGTCAGAGGAGCTGAGCGGGGACCAGAGCCCGTGGATGACCGTCACGCAACTCGAGGTCCTGCGCCGTGAGCACGAGCTGGACCTGGTCCACGGCCATCTGGACTTCCACAACCTGATCCTTGCGCGCGCCGCCAAGATCCCGGTCGTGAGCACCTTCCACGGCCGCCTCGACATGCCCTACGCGCAGAGCGCACTGGTCGACCACCCACCCGGACTGGTGGCCATCAGCCGCAGCCAGGCAGCTCAGCATCCCACCGTCCGGTGGGCCGGCATCGTGCACAACGGTCTGACGCTCAGAACCATGCCGTTCGGGATGCGGAAGGATGATTCGCTCTGTTTCGTCGGCCGGGCGGCGCCCGAGAAGGGGATCCTGGATGCCATCGAGATCGCCCGTCTGACCGGTCGGCGGCTTCGCGTGGCCGCCAAGACGCCGTGGTTGCCGTGGGAGCGCGAGTACCACGCCGCCGTCTTCCGGCCCGCTCTCGAGCGCGCCGATGTCGAGCTCCTCGGCGAGCTCGGGCCGGAGGACCGTGACGCTCTCCTGGCCTCGAGCTTCGCCACGCTCATGCCCGGCTCATGGCCCGAGCCGTTCGGCCTCACGGCCATCGAATCGCTGGCCTGCGGGACGCCGGTCATCTGCCGGCCCGTGGGTGGCTTGCGAGAGATCGTCCGCGATGGATCCGATGGCTTCATCGCTGCCGACGTCCCCGGGATGGCGGCCGCCGTCGCGCGCGTGCCGGAGCTCGACCGGGCGGCCATACGGCGGTCGGTCCTCGAGCGCTTCTCGGTAGAACGGATGGCGGACGGGTACGAGGCGGTCTACGCACGCCTCTTGGGACCGGCCCAGGAGCGGACGGGCTAGACCGACCGGCCGATGGCGGACGGCCGAGGCCGACCGGCCGAGGCCGACCGGCTGGTGCCTCAGCCGCGGACGCTGCGGCGCAGCTGTCGTCGCAGCAGCAGTGTGGTGACCAGGAAGAGGGCCACTCCCTCGACGGCGAGCACCGCGATCTGCCAGAGCTGGCCGATCTCGCCCCGCAGCATCAGATCCTGGAGGAGCGTGATGCCGTGCGTCACCGGCAGGACGTACGCGAGGATCCGGACCACGTCACGGAAGTCCTGCACCGGCAGCACGATCCCGCTGAAGAAGACGGACGCGAGCAGGACGAGGAGGGCCAGCTGAACGGCCTGCCGCTCCGAGTCGGCGATGACGGAGATGAGCAGCCCGAGCCCGAGCGAGGCGAAGACGACGAGGGCCAGGATCCCCGCGAGAGCGAGGGGCGGCCCCAGCATCGGCGTGCCGAGGCCGTAGACGACGAGCAGGACGATGGCCACGGCGAGGACGGTGCTGATGATCGCGAACCCGATGTACTTGCCCGTCAGGAGCTCCAGGGCGGTCGCCGGTGAGACGCGGAATAGCTCCATCGTGCCGGAGAGGCGTTCGCGCACGAGGGAAAGAGCGCTCATCGTCACGGCCATGTGCTGGAGGATGAGGGCCAGGATGGCGGGCGCGAAGAAGTGCACGATCGACGGGCTGACGGGAGACTGGTTCACCGTCACCGCCGTGGTCGGCGCGGCGATCACCTCCGGGGGGATCTCGGTCAGATCCTCCGTGTCCAGCCTCTTCAGCGCGTACGTCTCCCCCTCCTCGACCGCCCGGGTCAGGATCTCGCGGTTGACGGCCTGGGAGAGGTTGTAGGCGATCACCCGGGCGTAGGTATCGAGCGCAGGGTCTACCTCGTTGAAGGCGACGGTGATCTCGGCATGACGGCCCTCGCGGACCGCCCGAGTCGCGTCCGCGGGCGCGATGACGACGAGATCCAGCTGGCGCTCCGACAGCATCGTCAGCGCCTCGTCGGCGCGCTCCGACACGGCCGTGACCTTGAGCGCAGGACCAGCGAGGTCCTGGTAGAACTGCGTTTCCCTCGGCAGAGCAAGCTCGGGAGGGATGACCAGGACCGTCGAGAGTGGTGACCGTACGCCGGTGAAGCCCGCGCCGAAGAGCGCCATCAGCAGGAATGGACCCAGGATCAGGCTGGCGAAGGCGGCCGGTCGACGGGTGACCTGGAGGAGCTCCTTGTGCGCCTGTGACAGGACGCGGGTGAGGCTCTTGGCGACGACGAAGAGGAAATTCACTCGTCCGCGCTCACGGCCCCGACCTCGGCGCGGTGGCGCCCCACGAGCAGCGCGAAGACCTCGTCGAAGGAGGGGCGGTACTCGCGACTCGCGGTGACCTCGTTGCCGGTCTGCTCGACGGCCTCGATGATCAATGGGGTCGCGGCGCCGGCGTCGTCAGCGACGAAGAGCAGGTCGCGCGCCGCGCGGACCCGTACCTCGCGCACACCCGCCACCTGTCCGAAGCGGCGGATATCGAACGGCTCCGCCGTCTCCACCTCCAGCACGTCCCCGCCGAGCGCCTGACGGCGCAGCTCGTCGGGCGGGGCAAGGGCGATGAGCCGGCCCTCCGAGATGAGGGCGACGACATCGCAGTACTCCGCCTCGCCCACGTTCTGTGTCGTGACGAGGAGCGTCCGTCCGTCGTCGCGCAACCGCCGCAGCTCCTGCCAGACCGACTGGCGCAGGATCGGATCGATGCCGGCGGTCGGCTCATCGAGGATGAGCAGCTGCGGATCGTGCACCATCGCGCAGGCCAGCTCGAGCCTCCGCTGCATGCCTCCAGACAGCCGCGACGCACGGCGGTCACGGGAATCCCACAGCTCCACGAGCTGGAGGACCTCGCGGACGCGTCGGTGCCGACGCCGCCACAGCATCCCGAAGAGGGCGCCCACGACGTTGGCGTTCTCGTGCGCGGTCAACTCCGGGTACAGCACGAACAGCTGGGGCATGTAGCCGATCTTCTCGCGGGTGGCGCGATGGAAGTATCGAGGATCGTCGCCCAGGACGCGCACATCGCCGGAGTCGGGGTGCACCGCGCCTGTCAACACCCGGATGGTCGTCGTCTTGCCGGCTCCACTGGGCCCGATGATGCCCAGGATCGATCCGTGCGGGACCGACAGGCTGATGCCCTGGATGGCCTGCACGGAGCCGAACGTGACCGCGACGTCGTGCAGCTCGACGGCCATGCCTGGGAGGGGTGGCCGCGTGACGGGCCTCGGCGCCTCGGCGACCGGTCGCTCCGTAACGACCGGCGGCAGGACGCCGGGGGTCGGTGGCGCCCCGCGGGGCGACCGGGGCGACGGGGCAGCCGGCGGAGGGGCTGGCACCGTCGGGATGGCGCCCAAGGAGTACGGCGAGGTGGCCTCGATGGACCCGGGCGGAGCCGACGCTGCCGCGGGGCCATCGGAGGTGGGGTGGAGCGGTGCGGGCTCGTCGTTGCCTGCCGGTCCCGTCTGCATGGAGGCCTCGTCGTGTGGGGTCTCGTGCGGCTCGTCCTCGTCAGGGCACGGTCCGGCTCGCGGCCGCGATGGTGGCAGGGTGCGCCTTGCGACAGGCCGAGGGCGGCGTGGGGTCGTGCTGCAAACCCATCGCAGGCCGGGACCGCCCTGCGGTGCGTCGCTCATCGCTCGCCGAGGCTCGGACGCCCGGCCTTCGCAAGGGGACTGCAACGACACGCGCGTCGACCACCTCGCTCGGCTGCGAGCACGGTCCCGATACCGTCCGGAGCCCATGCCGCGAACGTCATCTGCCACGGATCCCGCAGACGCCGAGGAGCTGAGGATCCTTCGGCTCCTGCGTGATCGGTCGACCCGACCCGGTAAGCCCTGAGGCTCGGACGCCATGGCCATCGTCGCCTCCCTCTTCGCGGCACTCAGCCGTTTTCTCGGCCGCTTCGTGAACATGGCACTTGGCTGGGCGACGATCCTCCTCTTCGGCCAGATCCCCCAATCCCGGCGCATGCTGCTCTCGTTCATCACGTTGGGCTCCCTGGCCTGGGTCGCCACGGTGGTCGGCGTCCTGCTGCCCGACGTCGGTGCCTTCCTCGTGGCGGCGGTCCCAGCGCCGGAGGGTGCCGAGAGCTGGGTCCGCCTGGCGATGCTGATCGCCGCGCTGGTGCTGCCCCTGCTGATCGGCCTCGGCGGCCTGTTCATGCTCGACCCGGCCGACCGCCCCAAGGGCGGCGCCATGGTGGTGCAGGTCCTGCGCGGCTACCTGTACGCGCCGGTCCTGGCCGCGGTCCTGGGATTCCTGTTCCTGATGGCCCCCGTGCGAAAAGCGCGAACGATGGTCAAGCGCTGGCAGGCGGCGCACGTGCCGATGATCGTGAAGCCCGGCGGCTACGACCAGGTGCGGGCCGACCTGGCCGACGCGCTGGAGTCAGCCGGTCTGGGGCTGGAGCAGCGGACCGCGTCGCGCGCCTTGGTGCTCCCCGCGAAGCTGCTCGCCGCTGTCGGTGGCAGGGGGGTCGCCGGCCTCGTGCCGGATGAGCTGGTGAGCCTCGCTTCACGCGAGCTGGAGGTCCTCATCTACCCATCGGACGTCTCGATCTCCGGTCGGAAGGAGGCGCTCGCGCGCGCCCGCGCGGCCCTCGCCAGCCGGCTGCCGTTCACCGAGGCCTACCTGACAGCGAGTCGCGAGGGGCAGCTGATCGAGGACCGACTGGCCGCCATCGCCGGGCGGACCGCGTCGGTCCGCCACGTGTCGCGTGCTCTCGCCACCGCGACCGCCGATGCTGCCCCCGATGCGGACGGCGTGGACCGGAGGGTCGCCGGGCGAGCCATCGACAGCGACGTCCGCGCTGCCGGCGGAAGCGCATCGAGCGAGGGCGATCCCGCGGCGATCGATCAGGCGCTCGACGAGGTGGCCACGCTCGACGGCGAGTTGGCTGCCCTGGACATCCCATGGGATGAGTGGGAGGTCCTCTACAGGGTGCGACTCCAGGTGGATCGAGACCTTCGGGCGGCGCGTGGCCTCATCCTGGCGCGGTCCGACGGCGACGGGGCGGTCCTCCCGGGAGCGAGCGAGAGCGCTGATGGTCGCCCGAAGGCGGCCATCAGCCCGCTCACCCGGCTCCTCGACGCGGTGCGATCCCTGGTCCCGGGGCGCTAGGCACGGAGCGGTCCGGCGCCGATCCACGCCGAAACCGGCTCGCGTCCGAGGCCGTCGTACCGGGTGGGCTCATCCGATCGGCCGGGTGGAGCGTAACCCGCTATGAGTACCGGGGACGACCCGGCTCGTTCTGCATCATGATGTGCTCGTGACCTACCGCGCTCAGCCCCGCCGCATCCGTCCCACCCGCGGCCGCACCTCCCCTGACTCGCTGGCATCGCGGGTCGCGCTCGCCCGCGCGCTGGGGCGCCCGCAACCGCGCGGCGGCGGGGGGATGCTGCCGATGGTCTTCCTCACCATGCTGCTGGGACTCGTCGTGGTCTTCGCCTCGACCGGGCTGGCCATCGGTGGAGCCGCCTTCAGCACGTTCGACGAGCTCGCCGAGGGGCTGCCGGCCGTGGCGCGCTTCGAGCAGCTCCGCTTCGCTCAGCCCACCGTGGTCTACGACCGGACGGGCGCCGTGGAGCTGGCACGCTTCCAGGCCGAGCGGCGCAATGTGGTGACCTTCGAGGAGATCCCCAAGCTGGTCCTCGACACGACGATCGCGGTGGAGGACCGAAGCTTCTGGACCAACCAGGGCTACGACCCGGAGGCCATCGCCGCGGCGGTGGCCGAGACGCTCCAGGGCCAGGGCGAGCGCGGCGCCTCGACCATCACGCAGCAGTTCGTGCGGGCACCCGAGATCGGACTCCTGCCACCGGAGGTCCTGGGGCCTGACGCCGACACGTACGTGCGCAAGGCGAAGGAGATCATCCAGGCCGGCCGCCTCACGGAGTACGTGACGAAGACCTTCGGGGCGGAGGAAGGCAAGAAGCGGATCATCACCGCCTACCTCAACCAGATCAATTACGGTCACAACGCCTACGGCATCGCGGCCGCCGCCGACGTCTACTTCGGGAAGCAGCTCGCCGACCTGACCCCAGCCGAGGCAGCTCTGCTCGCCGGCCTGCCGCAGTCGCCAGCCACGCTCGATCCATATCGCTTCGCAAAGGCAGACGCCGAGGGTCGATCGATCGTCCCGACGTGCGGCTCGGACCCCGCCGAGGGCTGCGAGGACGTCGCGCCGATCGTCAGGCGTGACTACATCCTCCGCGAAGGCCTGGCCAAGGAACATGGGCGCTGGACCGAGATCACCGACGCGGAGCTCGAGGCCGCTCTCGACGAACCGGTCGTCCTGGCCGGCGACAAGCCCCTGATCTACACGGCACCGCACTTCGTGTGGGCCATGAAGGGCCAGCTGGACCAGCTGCTGGCCGATCGGGAGCCCGCGGAGACCGGCGGCTACAAGGTCATCACGACCCTCGACATGAGGGCGCAACAGCTGGGCGAGCGGTACATCGAGGCGGCGACGACCCTGGCCCAGCTCACGGGGGACGAGTTCGACCAAGCGGTGCGTGAGCGCGATCTGAGCCGCGACAAGGACTGGATGCGGGTCCTGCAAGGCAAGAACGTCAAGAACGGCGCCCTCACGGCGGTCGACTACCGGACGGGCGATGTCCTCTCCTACGTGGGCAGCGCCGGTTACTACCGCGAGGACCTGGCGTCGGAGCAGTTCGATCCCAAGGTCGACGTGGTGTCCTCCTACCGCCAGCCGGGCTCGGCCTTCAAGCCGGTGATGTACGCGACCGCGTTCGATGAGCGTGCCCTGACCGCCGGAAGTGTCCTCCTCGACGTGACCACCTCCTTCGCGCGCGCCTGGCAACCCAAGAACGCCGACCTCCTCGAGCGCGGCCCGATCAGTGTCCGGGAGGCGCTTCACTACTCGCTCAACATCCCGGCCATCCGCGCCATGGACCGTGTGGGACCGACCGCTGTCGCCCAGGCGTCGGAGCGAGCCGGACTGACCTTCCTGGGTGGACCGGACAGCCTTGAGCGGGCCGGACTGGCGGGCGCCATCGGCACGGTCGAGGTGAAGATGCTGGAGTTGACCGCCACCTTCGGCGCCTTCGGGAACGAAGGCGTGGTGACGCAGCCGCGCATGATCCTGAAGATCACCGATGACGATGGGAACACCGTCCATGAGGCCGGTCAGCCGGTGGAGCGGCAGGCCTGGAGCCCGCAGGCGGCGTGGCTCGTCGGCGACATCCTGAGGGGCAACACCGACCCGGCAGAGAACCTGGTGTGGGGTCCGATCTTCGAGACCTACAACGGCCCTGACGGCGCCTACCGGCCGCTCCAGCTGAAGACCGGCACGACGAACGATATCCGTGACCTGACGGCGTACGGCCTCGCCGCACAGCCCAAGGATCCGGCCGAACCCGCCATCGCGGTCGGGGTGTGGATGGGTAACAGCGATCACACGCCACCGACCGTCGGCGATGCCACGCTGTTCGGCTCGGACGGTCCCGCGCGCGTCTGGCAGGCGTTCATGCGCGACTATCTGCAGGGGGAGCCCGTCGCCGCCTTCGACCGCCCCGACAAGGGCCTCGTGGAGACGACCATCGACTTCTGGTCCGGCGGCCAGCCCGGTGAATGGACGCGCGACACGACCCGAGAGTGGTTCATCAACGGTACCGAGCCCGGTAGCCGCAACGAGGTCGACGAGCCCGGTCTCCTCTATCGCGAGGCCTGTGGAGGAAGCTGGTACGTCGATCCGCTCAAGGCCGAGAAGAACAACGCTCCGGAGCAATGGAAGAGCGACGTTCGCGACTGGACGGCGAGAGCGCGCCGCGGACCGGGTGCCCGTTCGATCCCCTACGGCACCTTGACCAGCTACTTCTGGGGCGAGAGCACCTGGGGCGGTCCGATCATCCCGTCCGACCCCTTCGGTTGCGCATCTCCCAGCCCGACCTTCAGCTTCGAGCCGCTGCCCAGTGACGAGCCCAGCGCGGCGCCGACCGAGGAGCCCACGCGGACGCTCCGGCCCGACCCCACGCGGACGCTCCGGCCCGACCCCACGCGGACGCTCCGGCCCGACCCCACGCGGACGCTCCGGCCCGACCCCACCCGCACACCCCGGCCCGACCCCACCCGCACACCCCGGCCCGACCCGACCCGAACACCACGGCCCGACCCGACCGATGAGCCGACGCCCGAGCCCAAGCCCACCCGGACGCCCAAGCCCGATCCGACCCGAACACCACGGCCCGACCCGACCGATGAGCCGACTCCCAAGCCGACCCGAACGCCCAAGCCAGATCCGACCGAGGAGCCGACGCCCGAGCCGGAGCCGACGCCCACGCCGGATCCGGGCGGTGAAGAAGAGGGTGGTGGCGGCGACGCCACTCCGACGCCCCCCTCCGAAGGAGGCGGCGACGGGACCGGCTCCATCGCCTCCGAGAAGCAGGCCGCCGCGCTGCCGGGCGCGACAGGCGTCCGTTCCCGGCGCTTGGGCCGCCGGCCCGTCGCTCCTGGGCGTATGGGCCGCCGATCCCCCGCCGATCCCTGTAGCTCGGCGCCTGTAACGACGCTGCAAGCGGCGCCCAGGTCGGGCGGGCGAGACTGCCACCGAAGCGACCCGACGATGGGACTGCGTTCCCGCGGCCGGATGATGCCGCACACGATGGAGGTGATGCATCCGTGGCCGCCGATGACATGAGCAGCGAGCGCACCAACGGCAACGTAGCACCGACAGAGACGCGGGGTCCGATCCTGGGCGCGGTGAGCACGGCGCAGGAGGCTGCGCAGGCGACGGCCGGGGCAGTGCGGTCCGCCGCCGAGGTGGCGGCCGATCGGCTGCCCGCCGCGGTGGCTACGGCGCAGGACGTGTCACGCGACACGGCTCGCACCTTGGACGAGTTACCCGATC
The DNA here is from genome assembly GCA_030446555.1 of Chloroflexota bacterium. Classification (GTDB taxonomy): domain Bacteria; phylum Chloroflexota; class Limnocylindria; order Limnocylindrales; family CSP1-4; genus Palsa-1032. The sequence goes on from JAUJNA010000005.1 coordinate 14,813, forward strand.
AGGCCCTCATCATGGGCACGAGCTTCTCGCTGGGCCTGGGCGTCGGTCTGTTCCTCACGGGCTACAACCGACTGCTCGTCCTCCTCGCTCTCGCTCCGGCCGCGGCGATGGCGGCCACGCTCCTGAATCCGGGAGAGCTCGTCCGCCGGCACGGGCCTGGGGCCGGCCGATGCGGCTGGCGGCTGGGGACGCTCGCCGGGGCCCATCTCACCGGCCCGCGGGTACCATGTCCTTCCGGCTGCTGGCCGGTGAGGTCGTGGGAGGGGTCGTCATTTGCTCATCAGGATCCACCGCTGCAAGGTAGAACCGGGCCGCGACTGGGAGTTCAGCCAAGGGATCCGCGAGCATGCGATCCCCGAAGTGGCGAAGGTGGAGGGGATCGAGTACAGCGTCTTCGGCCGCCGGTTCGAGGGTCAGGAACACCGTTTCATCAACGTCACGCTGTGGCGCGACTTCGACACCGTGATACAGCAGACCGGCGAGGACGTCCAGACCCGCCTCATCTTCGATGGCGAGTCGGGCATGATCACGGAAGACTCAGTGGAGTACTACGAGGTCTTCGGCGCCACTGACCCGCAGGAGCACGTGGAGCGTCACCGGCCGGGCTGACGCTGCCGGCACCGGGGGTGACGCCTGCGGCTCACTCGCGCCGCGTCGCTGCCTCGTCTTTCTCCTACTCCGAGACGGTGGCAGAAGGAGCGGCCGCGCTGGCTGCGGGTTCGCTCAGGTCGCCCTCCGTGTCCAGGACATAGCCGATGCCCTGGAAGGTGCGGATGGGGCCCGGCTCACCGGGCGCAGCGCCCAGCTTGCGGCGCACCCGGCTGATCCAGACGCGAAGGTACTGGAGGTCATCGCGGTATTCCGGGCCCCACACCTTGGTCAGGAGCTCGCTGTGGAGCACGACCTTCCCCGCGTGGGCGGCGAGGTGCTGGAGGAGGAGCCATTCGGTCCGGCTGAGGGGGACGAGCTCACCGCCTCTTCGAAGGAGCCTGCGTTCGAGGTCGATCTCGATATCCTCGAACGCCACGATGCCCGCACCGGGCGAGACACCGCTCGCGCGACGGAGCACGGCACGCACCCGGGCGGCGAGCTCGTCGGGATGGAAGGGCTTGGCGATGTAATCGTCAGCGCCCAGGTCGAGACCCTTCGCCTTGTCGCTGGTCGCGCCCTTGGCCGTGAGCAGGATCACCGGGACGGGTCGCCACTCCCGCAGTTGGCGCATCACCTCGATCCCGTCGAGGTCGGGCATCACGATGTCAAGGAGGACGATGTCCGGACGCACCTCCTCCGCCTTCTTGAGCGCCTCCTCGCCCCCGGACGCCGTCACGACGCGGAAGCCTTCCTCCTGGAGCGTGAGTGCGACCAGCTTCGTGATGCGCGGCTCATCGTCGGCGACGAGGACTAGTGGCTGTGTCTTCACGTTTCCTCCTCGAGGATGCGCGCGAGCGCGGACCGGAGCGTACGCGGTGTGGGCATCGTTGCCCCATCATCCCCTACCTCGACCCGGGACGCGGCGCAAGTGAGGCGACGGCGCGGCCCCTGTCCCGGCCACCGACCACGGCGCTTGACGGTAGGCCTGGGGGCAGTGCCACGGAAGCCCCGATCCGATCTGGTATGACTTTGTCATCCCGGCATGACCCGATCCGCTCCTGCCCCGATGCGCGCCGCCTAGGATGACGCGGCGACCGCGCGAGCGGACCGGGACGTGGATCACTGGAGAACGCATGCGATCGGAAGCGCTGCTCTGGTTCGTCCGGGGGCTCGGTCTCGCCTTGGGGGTGGTCGTCGTGGTGGCGTTCGCCGGTGGCCTGCTGCTCGCGGCCAAGGTCGTCGTCCTGGTCATCATCAGCATCCTGCTCGCCGCCGGGCTGGAGCCATTCGTGGCATGGGTGCGAGCGCGGACACCGCTGGGGCGTAGCGTGACCATCCTCGCAGTGTTCGCCGGCTTCTTCGCCTTGCTGGTCATCCTGGTCTTCCTCATCGTGCCCTCGGCCATCGACCAGTCCGCGCAGCTGGGCACGAAGCTGCCGCCGCTGCTGGCCAACGTCCGGGCATGGGCCGCCGAGCTGCCCACGGCCGTCGGGGACGCCATCAACGCCATCGTCGACCTCGTGGACCGCCCCGCCGGAGCGGGCTCGGCTGATTCGCCCGACGCCGAGGCTCTCATCGAAGTCGGGGTGACCCTGGCCGACGTGGTGATCTCGGTCATCACCGTGGTGACGCTCGTCTTCTTCTGGCTCACCGGGCATCAACGTCTCCAGCGGTTCTTCCTGGCCCTCGTCCCACCGGGGCCTCGGACGGGTGCCCGGGAGGCATGGAACGAGGTGGAGACCCGTCTCGGCATGTGGGTCCGCGGGCAGCTCATCCTGATGGGCACGCTCTTCCTCATGACCACGGTCGCCTACTTCCTGATCGGCCTCGAGGGCGCGCTGCTGTTGGGCCTCTTCGCGGGCATCGCGGAAGCCATCCCCATCGTGGGACCGGCACTCGGAGCCGTCCCCGCCCTCCTGGTCGCAGCCCTCACCGGTCGCATCGAGATCATCCTGCTGGTCGCCGTCGTGTACGTCGTCATCCAGATCGTGGAGGGCAACATCCTGGTGCCCATCGTCATGAAGAACACCATCGGAGTGCCGCCGTTCCTTGTGGTCGTCAGCATCATCGCCGGCGCGACGATCGGCGGCATCGTGGGCGCGCTGCTCGCTGTGCCGCTCGCCGCTGCTGCCGTGGTCATCCTGGAACGCCTCCAGGCTCGCGACTCGCCGGTGCCGCTCGAGCCGCAGGCGCCGGAGACACCGACGGCCGCTGCCGTCGAACAGATGGGTCGGCAGCTGCCGGACGCGGCAGGGTCGGCCGGGTCCAGGTGAAAGCCCGCTGCAACCTCCCCTCCCCCATGCGACCCCACCGCGACACGAGTCCACCGGTAGGGTGCCCATGGCCGGCCGATCGGGGGGACGGGAGCACTCGCCGCAGGGTGAGGGCTCCCGCTCGGGGGCCGGCCGCCATCGCTTCGACGCCGCCGGCACCCATCGCTCGCTGATCGCTGAATGTCCCTGGAGACCTACCAGCGCAAGCGCGACTTCCGGGCCACGCCCGAGCCCGCGGGGACCGTAGCCCGCTCCGGCGGACCGCCTCCATCGGGTCGACGGTTCGTCGTCCAGCGACATCGAGCCTCCCGACTCCATTACGACTTCCGCCTGGAGATCGATGGCGTCCTGCTGAGCTGGGCGGTTCCGAAAGGACCCTCCCTGGACCCAGCTGCTCGCCGCATGGCGGTCCACGTGGAGGACCACCCGCTCGACTACTACGACTTCGAGGGGGTCATCCCGGCTGGCCAGTACGGCTCGGGCGACGTCATCGTCTGGGACTGGGGCACCTTCGAGCCGGAGGAAACGGCCGATCCGGGCGCAGCCGTCCGAAAGGGTGAGCTGAAGCTGCGCCTCGAGGGCGAGAAGCTGCGCGGCCGCTTCACGCTCGTGCGCATCCGCTCGGATGACCCGACGAAGGACGACTGGCTCCTCATCCACAAGCGCGACGATGCCGCGGCGTCCGGTTGGGATGCGGAGGAGTACCCACGCTCGGTGAAGAGTGGCCGGACGAACGACGAGGTGAGACAGGGACTGCCCGCCCTGTGGGACCCCAGGGCACCGGCCGGGGAAGCTGCGATCGACCTCACCGGGGCGGCCGAGGGCCCGATGCCCGACTTCATCCCGCCCATGCGCGCCACCGCGGTGACGGGGGTCTTCTCCGACGTGGACTGGCTCTTCGAGCTCAAGCTCGACGGGTACCGCGTAGAAGCCGTGGTGCGGGACGGGACGGTCAAACTCTGGACGCGCAACGGACAGGATGCCGCCCGCTACTTCCCCGACCTGGCCGAAGCACCGCCGTCCTGGATCGATGCGCGGACGGCCATCGTGGATGGGGAGGTGGTCGCGCTCGATGAGGGGGGCCGTCCCGACTTCAGCCGACTCCAGGACCGGACCGGGATGCGCGGCCTGGCGACGAAGCGAGGCGAGCGGCGCTCGTCGGCCGGTGCCGCCTCGACCGATGGAGCGCCGCTCGTCTACTACCTCTTCGACCTCCTGTACCTCGACGGTCGATCGCTCCTCGCGGTCCCCCTGGTAGAGCGCAAGCGGCTGCTCCGCAGCGTCCTGCGTGACCATCCGGCCGTGCGCTACCTCTCGCACATCGAGGAGGACGGGGAGAGCTTCCACGGGGTGGCGCGTGACCGCGGCCTCGAGGGGATCGTGGCCAAGGCTCGCCGGAGCCGCTACGAGCCGGATCGCCGCACGAGGACATGGCTGAAGCTGAAGATCCGCCAGGAGCAGGAGCTCGTGGTCTGTGGCTATGAGCCCGGTCAGGGCACCCACGCCGACCTCGGATCCCTGATCGTCGGCGTCTACGACGGCGACGACCTGGTCTTCGCGGGGCACGTCGGCAGCGGGATGGACGCGCGCACCCGCCGGGAGCTCGTTCGTCGCCTTGGCGAGCTGCGGGTGGACAGGGCGCCCTTCCACGAGCCGCCGCCGGTCCGCAACGCACGGTGGGTGGAGCCGCGGATCGTCATCCGCGCCGAGTTCGCCGAGTGGACCCGCGACGACCTGCTTCGACAGGCCTCGTACAAGGGGGAGGAGATCGGTCGCGATCCGCGGACGGTGGTGCGCGAACGTCCGGTGCCGGTCACCCGCGCCGTCTCGGCTGGCGAGCGGGAGACGGCGAGCAGCGCTGGCGTGTCGAGCCGGGCGAGAGGCAACGGCGGGCGCCGGTCGGGCACGGGATCGGATGCTCGCAGCTCCCAGCCGGCGGGGAGCGTGGTGGACGGCGGCCCGGCTCAGGCCGTCGGCGCGGCAGAGCTCGAGGCACTCGAATCCCTGGGCAAGGAGGGCCGCTGGGACGTCGGCGGCCATACCGTGGCGCTCACCAACCTCGACAAGGTCCTCTTCCCCGCCGCCGGCTACACCAAGCGCGACCTCATCCGCTACTACACGACGATCGCCCCCGTCATCCTGCCCTACCTTCGCGACCGACCACTCAACCGCCATCGATGGCCGAACGGCGTGACGGGCGGCCACTTCTGGGAGAAGCAGATCCCCGCCCATGCCCCGGCCTGGGTCGCGCGCTGGGACTATCCCGAGGCAGGTTCCACCGAGTCGCATACCTACGTGGTGGCCGACCGGGTAGCGACCATGGCGTGGCTCGCCAACATGGCCGTCATCGACCTGCATCCCTGGACGTCACGCTGTGAGAGCTATCGCGACCCGACCTATGCGCTCATCGACATCGACCCGGGCGAGCGGACCACATGGCAGCAGGTCGTGGGCTTCGCCAAGCTCTACCGGGCGGCGCTGGAGCATCTCGGCATCCACGGCTATCCCAAGGTGACGGGGAAGCGGGGCATCCAGATCTGGGTCCCGGTGCGCGACGGCTACACCTTCGACGAGACCCGTGAATGGGTCCGCCGCCTGTCGATGGCGGTGGGTGCGGCGATGCCCGAGCTCGTCAGCTGGGAATGGGAGAAGGCGGGGCGGGGCGGGCGCGCTCGACTGGACTTCACCCAGAACGCCGTCAACAAGACGCTCGTCGCGCCATACGCCGTGCGTCCCGTGGAGCGCGCGTCGGTCTCGGCACCCATCACGTGGGATGAGCTCGACGACGACGAGCTGCGGCCCGACCGTTGGGACATCCGCACGGCGGTGCAGCGGATCGCGGAGCGCGGCGATCTCTTCGGGGGCGCCCTACGAGAGGGACAGGAGCTGCCCGAGCTCTGATGCCGGTCGTGGTCGTCGGGCGGTCGGGCCGTCACCTGCCCCATGGCGCTGGCGGAACGTGCTCGCCGAGACCGTAGACTGACGATCGCTAGCGTGGTCGCCCGACCGGCGACCCGCCACCGGGACAGGCCCCACAGGGAGGCAAGTCTATGCAGGCGAAGCAGGGCCTCCTGGTGAGCCGTCTGCGGCTGGACACCGGTTTCGGGATCCCGGACCTCGCGGGCTGGCGGGCATACGCGGCGGCGGTCGTCGTCAGCGTGCTGGCCGCTCTGGCCAAGGTGCTGCTCATCGCATTCGGCGGCACGGAAGCGTCTTTCACCCCCTACGTCCCTGCCATCGCCGTCGCCGCGTGGCTGGGCGGCTTCCGCGCCGGATTGGTAGCCACGGTGGTGGCGACGGGACTCAATGGGTACCTCTTCCTGGAGCCCCCGGGCAACCTGGTGCCGCAGGAGTTCCCCGACCAGGTCCGAGCGCTCCTCTTCGCGGCCGGAGGGCTGCTCATCGCGGCGCTCAGCGGGCGGCTGCGTGGCGCGGTGCGGGCACTGGCCGAGCAACGTGCGGAAGTGGGACGCTCCAGGGACCAGCTCCAGGCGGTGTTGGCAGCGGTCACGGACGCCGTGACCGTGCAGGGCACTGACGGTCAGCTCCTCTACGCCAACGATGAAGCAGCTGCGCTGATCGGCTACGGTTCGGCCGATGAACTCCTGGCGGCACCCATCTCCGAGCTCGAGCAGCGATTCGAGGTGCTGGACGAGACCGGCTCTGGGGTCGCGGCGGAGACCCTTCCCGGGCGACGCGCGCTGAGGGGCGAACGACCCCCCGAGACCCTCTTGCGCTTCCGCGCCGCTGCGACCGGTGATGAACGCTGGTGCCAGGTCCGAGCTGCGCCGGTGTTCGATCCGGCGGGAGGGGTACATTTCGCCGTCAACCTGTTTCGCGACGTCACGGTGGAGCGCAGGCGGCTCGTCGCGGATCGCTTCCTCGCTGATGCGACCGCCATCCTTGCCGGCATGGTGGATGAGCGTCACGGCATGGAGGAGCTCGCGGCGCTGGCGGTCGAACGCGTCGCCGACTGGTGCGTCATCGACGTGCTCCGACCGGACGGCACGGCCGTCGACACGGAGGTCGCGCAGGCCGACCCGGCGCATGGTGCGCTCGCACGTCGGTTGCGGCACACCAGACCGGTCGATCCCGAGGCGTCCACGGGAGTGGGGCACGTCATCCGCACCGGCAGCCCCGAGTGGATCGCTCGCATCGCGCCAGCGCAGCTGACCGACCTTCTGAAGCACTCCGGCTTGAAGGATGAGCTGGTCGCGCTCGGCCTCCGATCCTACGTCTGTGCACCGCTCGTCGTGCGCGGGCGACCGATGGGCGCGATCTCGCTCTTCGCGGCCGAGTCGCCTCGCTTCTTCGACGAGCACGACCTGACCGTGGCGGTCGAGCTGGGCCAGCGCGCGGGAGCGGCCATCGAGCACGCACGGCTCTATCGGGCGGCCGATGCCCGTCGCTCCGAGCTCACGGCCATCCTCTCGGCCATGCGCGAGGCGGTCCTGGTCTACGACCCCGACGGGCAGCTGGCGCTGCAGAACCCGGCTGCCGTGGCCCTGATCGCACCGGACGGGCCGCAGCGCCTGGAGCAGCTGGCGACGGCCCTTGACATCGAGGGCGGCGCACCGCTTGCCTGGTCGGAGCTGAGCGACGGTCCACCGCTCGAGGTGCGCCGGCGCGACGGCCGATGGCTCGAGCTGTCCACCTACCGTGCCAAGGCTGACCGGACGAACGGCGCGCCACCGCCGCCGAAACCGGGGACATCGAGCGATGCGACCGTGCCACCGACCGCTTCCGGCACCGTTGACGGCAGGCAGCGTCCCACACGGCGTCGCGGGTCGACCATCCTTGTCGTCCGTGACGTGACGTCTTCGCGCACCGCGCAAGCCGCCCGCGAAGCATTCATGGGCCTCCTCTCGCACGAGCTCCGCACACCGATCACGACGATCTACGGCGGGACGCGGCTCCTGGAACGGGTCACGGGCGAGGAACAGCGTCGCGAGATCGTGAGCGACGTGCGATCCGAGGCGGAGCGGCTCTACCGGTTGGTCGAGGACCTGTTGGTCATGACCCGCGTGGAGCGCGGCGGTGTGGAGATCGGGGACGAACCGATCCTTCTGCAACGTGTGCTCGGTTCCGTGGCCGCGGTGGAGGAGACACGGTGGCCCGGGCTGGAGGTGCAGCTGCGAGTGCCCATGGGGCTCCCCACCGTGCGCGGTGATCCGACGTATGTCGAGCAGGTCGTCCGGAACCTGCTGACGAACGCGGCCAAGTACGGCGGCGTGGGCGAGCCCGTGGAACTGGTCGTGGCCGATGAAGGGGAAGAGGTCTCTGTCCGCGTGCTCGATCGAGGTCCCGGCATCCAGCGGGACGAGGCCGAGCACCTCTTCGATCTCTTCTATCGGGGTGAGTCGACAGCCCGGACGGCCAGCGGCGCCGGGATCGGGCTCTTCGTCTGTCGGGCCCTCGTCGTGGCCATGGGCGGCCGCATGTGGGCCGCGCCACGCGAAGGTGGTGGGGCGGAGTTCGGATTCTGCCTACCGGTCTTCGGCTCGGACGAGGACGCCTAGGTCCTCCGCGGAGGGCCCGCCCAGCGCGGTCGCGCGGTCCGCGCACCGCGTCCAGAAGCGGTTCAGGCGAGCTCGCCCATCGCCTGCGCCTTGCGGGCCTCCATCCGTCCGCCCAGATCGCGCAGTTCGGCGGCATCGAAGACCTGTCGAGCCTTGTCGAACATCTCACCCTCCTCTTCTTCGATGTGGTGCTCGATGTTCTCCTTCATGACCGTGAACTTGGCGCCCCACGTCTCGTCATCCACGGGCGTCTGCTCCAGCTCACCCATGATGGTGTCGACGACGTGGTGCTCCTCGTACCCCTCGAGGACGATCTCGCGCGCCTTGGGGTGCTCCTTGAGTGCGGGGTAGAAGATCTCCTCCTCGATGATCTCGTGGACCGTCAGCTCCTGCTTGATGGTGGCGAGGAGGTCGGTGCGCGTCTTCACGCCTCGCTCGGTGGTGGCGTCGCCGCGCTCCAGGAGCTTCTTCACGGCGTCATGGTCGGTCTTGAGCAACTGGATCGCGTCCATGAGGTCCCTCCTTGATTGCGCGACGGCCTCGCCGCTACGTCAGCAGCCCTGGGGTCGCGCGTCCCGCGTCGGACTTGCTCGTACGGTATGGCCTTTTCCACGGGTGTCTTGCACCAGGCCTGTGGGCTCCCGGTGACGGACCGCGACTCAGCCCTTGGAGCCGTGGTCGCGATGCCCTCGACGAAGTAGCGCTGTGCCAGGAAGAAGATGACGATCATCGGCAGCGTGATGACCACGCTGGCCGCCATCACGTACTGGAACTCTCCTTGACCGCCCGTCGCGGGGTTGAAGCGCGATACCAGACTCTGTAGCCCCCGCGGGAGCGTGAAGAGCGCCGTGTCCTTGAGGAAGATGAGCGGCTTCAACAGGTCGGTCCAGCTGGCCTTGAGCTCGAAGATGAACACCACGATGAGGGCCGCCCGGGTGAGAGGCAGGGCGATGTTCCACCACATGCGCGGGTAGCTCGCCCCGTCGACGCGTGCCGCCTCGAACAGCTCCCGTGGCAGTCCCAGGAAGAACTGGCGGAGCAGGAAGATGTAGAACGCCGAAGCGAACAGGTTCCCGGCCCACAGCGGCGTCAGCGTATTGACTTGACCGAGGGCGTTCCAGATGAGGAAGTTCGGGATGAGGGTCACGGCGCCTGGAAGCATCATCGTCGCCAGCACGACCCCGAAGATGGCGTTCCTGAACGGAAAGCGGAAATACGCGAAGGCGAAGGCGACGAGCGCCGAGCTGATCGTCACTGCGGCCGCTGCGAGCACGCCCACCAGCACGCTGTTGAAGAACCATGTCGCCAGCGGCGCGAGCTCGAAGACGGTGGGAAAGTTCTCGAAATAGAGCGGCGCCGGAAAGAGTTCGTTATTGAATACCGTCGCGCGCGTCTTGAGCGACGCGCTCACGAGCCACACGAACGGGAAGATGAAGAGGAACGTGGCGAACGACAGCGTGGCCAGGAACAGGATCCGCGATATGGCACCGGTGGTCCTGCCGTGGGCCGCTGCCAGATCCATCCTCGCCGTGGCCGGGGCCACCGGGGCTGCCGGAGGTGCTCCCCCAACCTGGCCCTGCTGGATGGTCATCGTCCCTCTCCCTCGTAGTAGACGAAGCGCTTGCTCAGACGCAGCTGGATGATCGTGATGACCAGGATGATCGCGAAGAGCAGCCAAGCCATGGCAGAGGCGTAGCCGAAGTCCAGATCGCTGAATGCCTTCTGGAACAGGTAGATGACGTAGAAGAGTGCGGATCCCTGCGCCGGTCCCGAGCGCTGGGAGAAGAACATGGTGAAGACTTCGGTGAAGATCTGGAGCGAAGCGATCGTGTTGACGACGATGGTGAAGAAGAGTGCGCCCGAGATGAACGGCACGGTGATATTGCGGAACTGCTGCCACGAATCGGCCCCGTCGATCCGCGCCGCCTCGTAGAGCTCCAGCGGTACGTTCCGCAGCGCAGCGAAGTAGATGACGACGGTGCTGCCCAGGCTCCAGAGCGACATGATCACGATGCCTGGCTTGACCCACTGGGGATCCGTCAGCCAGTTCGGGCCGCTGATCCCCAGGACCCCGAGACCCTGGTTCAGCAGGCCGTTCCCGCCGAGGATGAGCAGGAACAGCGTAGCCACTGCCACGGTCGGCGTGATGGTCGGCAGATAGAACACGGTCCTGAAGAAGCCGGATGCGCGCCCCACCCGAAGGAGCAGCATCGCCAGCGCCAGCGCGAGGATGATCACGGCCGGCACGTGAAGAAGCGTGTAGATCGCCGTGTTCGTCAGAGCGAGCGGGATCCGTCGATCGCTCAGCAGATCCTCATAGTTCTCCAGTGCCACGAATTCCGGCGGCCGGATCCCGTTGTATTCGGTGAACGAGATCGCCAGGCTGGCGATCATCGGCCCCGCCGTGAACACCAGGAAGCCGAAGATCCACGGCAACAGGAAGATGAATGCCCAGCGCGTCTCCTGACTGATGCGCCAGCGCCCCCCGGTGGGGGCGCTGGCGGTGGCAGCGGTCATGTCAGCTGCTGCTCGGTCTTCGACTCGACGGCGCCTACTGGGCGTCGTCGATGGCGTCCTGTGCCTCCTGATCGGCATCAGCGAGGGCTTCCTCCGCGGAGACGCCCTCGTTCAGGACTCGGTTGACGGCCTCCTGCCAGATCCTCGTGAACTCCTCCGCGGCACCGGTGGCGGGAAGGTTGATCGCGCTATCGGAGACCTCGAGCGCCAACTGGACGCCCGGATAGTAGGTACCGGCCGTCTCCTCCGTGACCAGCTCATCGAAGATGCGCTGGTCCGCGACGGTATTCGCGGTGTAGGTGCCGGTGAACGGCTCGCCATCGGCGGCGCGTGCGTCTGCGCGGACCTTGGCTGCCGCGTACCAGGTGTCGGGGAGTGTGACTACGCGCATGAACTCGCACGCCGCTTCCTTGTTGTCCGCCCCGGTCGGGATCACCCATGCCGAGCCGCTCGCGACCGTGAGGTTGTTTCCTTGCCTGTCCTTGAACGGCGCGAAGCGCACGCCCTCATCGGGGGCGACCGCGGCACGGCCGTTCTGGTGCCACTGCTCGAGGGGGACAGGCGCCGAGGGTGTCGGAGGCGAACTGGTTCGACTCGCCGAAGAAGTCACTCCCACCGGGGCCCTCGTTCCGGAAGGCGAAGAACGTGGACGCGTCGCCGTGCGCATTGATGAGCGAAACCGCGTAGTTCAGGGCCTCGGCGACGGCTGGGTCGTCCAGATTGGACGTCAGACCGTCCTCGCTGATGATGCTCGTTCCGTTCGCGGCTGCCCAGAGGGGCAGGAACTCGGGCAGCTTCGGGTCGAAGCCGATGCGCGTGACCTCGTCGCCTTCCTTGGCCAGCAGTTGCTGGTTGACCTGGCTCAGGGCATCCCAGTCGCTCGTGTCGATCTGCTCCGGAGTCACGCCGGTGTCTTCGAGGACCGAGTCGTTGATGAGGATGATGCGCGTGTCGTAGAACTCCGGCACGCCATACACCTGCCCTTGATAGGTGGCCGAGGTCACGGCGGCTTCACGGTACTGGCTCATGTCGATGCCGAAATCGGTGATGCACGTATCGAGCGGCTCAAGGGCTCCTTCGGCCACATAGGTCCCGATGATCGCCCGGTCCATCCGCACCACGTCCGGCGGATTGCCCGCCTGAACCGAAGCCAGGAACTCGGCAGCCACGAAGTCCGTCTCGGTGAACGCCACGTTCACACCGGGATACTGCCCGGTGAAGATGTCGTATCGGGTCGTCGCGATCTCGTCGGCGTCGGCGTATTTCGCGCCGACCTGCGCATCCCCGCTGATGTCAGCGGTCCCGGTCGCCGGCGATCCGCTGGTGGCGGGCTCGGACTCCGCCGGCTCGGACTCCGCTGGCTCCGACTCGGCGGGCTCCGACTCGGCGGGCGACTCGGCGGACTCGGCGGGCTCGGACTCAGCGGGCTCCGACTCGGCGGGCTCCGACTCGGCCGGCTCCGACTCCGCCGGCTGGGACGCGGCCTCGGTCTGGGTCCCTCCACCCGGAGACTGCGTCGCTCGGCCGCCTCCTCCGCAGGCTGCGATCCCGAGACTCAGGACTGTGAACAGGACCAGCCACACGGACCGTCGGGACATGCTGTACCTCCGCATTCGTTCCTCCTCCTCGAGACGAGCGGCATCCCTGCACTGGTCGGACCGATGCACGGATCGCATGCCGTCTGCGCCGCGCAGCGTATTACTTCCTGAGCACCGGGGGAAGATGCAGCCGGTACGCCTGCCAGCTTTCGCGGAGGTCGGCGTAGTCGCGCTCCCCCAGCGGCTCCCCGGTCACGCCCACATGGGTCGTGTAGTAGAGAGGCATGGCACGCCGAGGAGGGGCTGGGCCAGGAGGTACTCACGCCAGGCCGCCAGGTCGGGCACCTGCCAGTCGTCGGTGTCGATGAGGAGTCCCGGGCAGGCGGCTGCTGCGACCTTCGCGCGATGGCTCATCTGGCGGACCACGTCCGTGCCGGGCACGACGCGCTCGAGGCGGAGCATGTCGTTGAGACGCATCATGTCCGCGACGTCCGCGAAGTAGGGGTTCGGCGCGTGCGCCACGATGAGCGCGTCGGCCTTGGCGGCCTTCGACGAGCGGTGGATGAGCGCCAGCAGCGCGTGGAGCAGCTCGACGCCCCACTCGCGACCGGCTGCCTCGAGGCCCGGACCGCTGGGCGCGCTCGCCGTGAAGTCGATCTTGAGACCGTCGGCGTCATAGCCGTCACGGCCCAGCATCAGCTGGAGGGTGGCCTCCAGGTGGGCTTGGTAGGCCGCGCTGGTGGGGTCCGCGGCGACCGCTCGACCGGCTGCGTTGCGGACGCACCACTCCGCGGGCAGCCCCTCGGGATCCCACGCCTTCCACCACAGCAGCACGTGCTGGCCACGCGCGTGGCGCTGGGCGACCCATCCCCTCAGGTCGGGCCACCGACCTCGATCCGCCTCGCCGCGTCCGTACGATGCCTGCCACTTGTCATCGATGACGACGGTGCCCGGGAAGACGCCGTGCTCCTCGAGCGTGGCCATGAAGCCGTCGTATCGCTCTCGCGTGCACAGGTCCGGCGCCCGGATCCCAAGCTCATCAGCCAGGTGGACCTGCGCGCCCCAGCCGCAGAAGATGGGCTCCCTCCACCAGGCCGGTCGGTCCGTGGGCGTCCGTGCGACCGGCACGAGAGCGCGACGCTCCAGCGAGCGGCGGTGCGCGTGCAGGGCCTCGTATGGATCGGCACGGCCGGGCAGCAGCACAAGAGCGGGTGACCGCCACGCACCCGAGACGCGTGTGCGGCCCTCGAATTGGAGCCGGAACCCGAAGGTCTCCTCGCCACCCTCATAGGCGAATGCCGTGAAGCCTTGCTCTCCCGGCGCGGTGAGCAGTCCGGCCGCCAGCCAGGGTCCCGAAGGCAGCCCATAGGGATCGGCGGGTGGCGCGTCACGAGCGAACGCGAAGCAGAACGGGGGCGGCGTGAAGAACCAGTGCCCGCGGCCCGGTCCCGGGCCACCCACGATGTCGATGGCGGCCGTGGTCCCAGCGGGCCGGACGATGCGCTCGGGACCATGGGGCTCCGGGCTGAAGAGCGTCTCGAAGAAGCGCTCGCTGGGGAACCAGCCGCTGCCGTAGCGTTCGTCCGCCGAGCTGTATCCGGCCAGCAGGTGGAGGTCCGTCAACGCCCCCTCGCCCGACAGCTCCAGCCAGAGGCTGAGCTCGTCCTCGCGACACTCCACCAGCAGCGACTTGCCCTGCCAGGCGCTGCTGGTCTGCTGCACCCGGATGGTGGTGACGGCCGGCCCTTCCGTCACCTCGGGGTCCTCCATCGCCGCCGTCTCATCGAGCGCATCCAGTCTGTGCGCGCTCCACGCGAGCGCGAGCTGGGCCCACGGCCGCCCGGTGGGATCGTCGAGCGTCGCGAACGGCCGGCCGGCGGGGAAGAAGAGGCGGTATGCCCCGGTCACCACCGACAGGCCGGCCCGCGTGCGCGAGATCCGCATCAGGGCGGGCCGTTGGCCGCCACGACCCGCTGCAGGAAGCCGTAGCTCGTCTTGGGGATGCGCCGCTGCGTCGGGTAGTCGACATAGACGACCCCGAAGCGCTTGCTGTACCCGTCGGACCATTCGAAGTTGTCCATCAGGGACCAGGCGCAGTAGCCGCGCAGCTCGACGCCGGCCTGGATCGCCCTGGCACAGGCTCGGATGTGACCATCGAGGTAGGAGATACGGTCCGGGTCGTGGACGCTCCCATCGGAGCCGATGACGTCGTCGCAGATGGCCCCGTTCTCGGTGATGTAGAGCGGGACCGGGTCGTAGTCGCGATGGAGGCGCACGAGGAGCGCCGTGAAGGCGTCGGGGTCGACCTCCCAGCCGGCGTCCGTGACCCGTGCCCCGGGGTGAGGTCTCTCCACCACCCAGCCGAACTCCGAGGCTTCGCCGGAGCCAGCGGCGCGAACGATGCGCGGGCTGTAGAAGTTGACGCCCAGGAAGTCCATCGGTGCGGCGATGGTCAGGAGGTCACCGGGCTCGATGAAGTCGATGGGACCACCGACACGCTGGAAGAGCCCCCAGGTGTCGTCGGGGTAGCGCCCTCGGAACAGGGGGTCCAGGTACCAGCGGTTGGTGTAGCCGTCCGACGCGATGGCCGCCTCCGCGTCCGCCTCGCCCTCGGTGTGCGGCACCGTCTGGAAGAGGTTGAGGACGATGCCCATCGGAGCGCTGAGACCGGTCGCTCGATACGCCTGCACGGCCATGCCATGGCTCAGCAGGAGGTGATGCGAGGCGCGGAGCGAGGCGCGGAAGTCCTTGACGCCAGGGGCATGCAGGCCCAGGCGGTGGCCGATGGCAGCGACCATCCAAGGCTCGTTGTGGGTCACCCAGAAGCGCACCCGATCACCCAGCGCCCGGAACATGACGTCGGCGTACTCGGCGAAGCGGGCGGCCGTGTCGCGCGCGGGCCAGCCGCCGGCGTCCTGCAGCGCCTGCGGCAGGTCCCAGTGATCGAGCGTCACCATGGGCGCGATGCCATGCTCCAGCAGCCGGTCCACCAGGCGCGTGTAGAAGTCGATGCCGCGCTGCTCGGGCCGGCCGCTGCCGGCGGGCAGGATGCGTGGCCAGGCCACGGAGAAGCGGTAGAGCCCCACGCCCAGATCCGCGATGAGCTCGAGATCCTCCGCCCAGCGGTGGTAGTGGTCGCAAGCGACGTCGCCCGTGTCACCGCCCCGCACGAGACCCGGCGTATGGCTGAAGCGGTCCCAGATCGACTCGCCGCGGCCGTCCTCGTCGACGGCGCCCTCGATCTGGTAGGCCGACGTGGCGACACCCCACAGGAAGCCGTCGGGGAAGCGGTCAGGGACCTCGGCGGTCACGGCGACGGGTCATCCGGCGTGAGGTCCGCCGTCAGGTCTGGCTCGTGGAGGGCGTGGAGGCAGGCGTGGAGCAGCACACCCACGCTCCATGCGTGCGACAGCGTCAGCAGCCCTCCCCGGGGTCCGAAACAGTCGGTCTGGTAGTAGCGCTCGCTGACCATCCCGCGCCGGGCGTTGAAGTCCCCGTCGTCACGGGCCACGAACTGGAGGAAGCAGGCCAGGTTGTCGCGCGTCCGCTCCAGGTAGTAGCGGTCCCCGGTGGCGCGCCACAGCGCGAGCATCTCCGGCAGGCAGATCAGCCCATACGCGTGCAGGTGCTGGTTGCAGGAGGAGGCCTGGTCGGCGCCGCGCGTCCGGAAGTCGTACGCGCCGAGGAGCGTGTCGGCCGGGAAGGGCACGTTGTAGGCGTACCGGAAGGTCATGGTCCAGTCGGCAGCACGGCGCGCCAGGTCCAGCCACCCGCCACCCCGGTCCGCCCCGTGGAGCGCCACGTAGGCCATGACAGCCGCGTACCCGTCCTCCGAGCTGGGACCCGAGGGCACGTCCTCCACCGCCCCGCAGATGAAGGCATCCTCCACGAACCGCGCGTAGTAGCGCCCGGCTCGCGCCGCAGAGTGCCGCCAGTCGGGCACATCGAACGACTCGGCGCCGAGCAGGAATGCGGCGATCCAGGGAAGGCCCGCCGCAGTGCCCCAGTCTTTCACCTCACCGGTGCGCGGGTCGTAGTAGAGGCCCAGGTTCCCGTCGTCGCGTTGGTGCGTCGCCGCGAAGGAGAGACTGGAACGGGCCGCTGCCTCCCAGGCGGGATGCCGGTATCCGGCCGCCCGCTCGTCGCGGATCGCCCGGAGCAGGAAGAGGGTCGCCTCTGACACGGTGCGAGCGTGCAGCCAGCCTGACGGGTTCCAGCCGCCGGTCCAGCCGCGATCGGCCCGCCACTCCCCCCAGAAGGTGCCGCTGGGCGAGAGACCGGACGCGATCGTGTCGAGGACCGCCACGCCAGCCTCCACCGCCAGCGAGTCCCCGTGGAGGCGTCCGTAGCGCAGCAACGCCGCGGCCCAGGGTGCGCCGCTGACCCACGCGACGTGCATGTGCTCCCGGTCCGGGCTGCCTCCCCTGCCGTCGCCCAGCTCGCGGTCGAACGCCGCCGTCTCGGCCAGGATGGCCACGGTCCGGTCTCCCTCGCCGACACGACGGAAGTGCCAGCGGGCGAGCCCGTGGGCTGCCAGCCGGGCGGCATGCTCCACGCTCACCCACGGGCGGAGCGGAGCCCCGTCGCGCCGGCGGCGGTACATCGCGCGAAGGAATGGGTCATAGGCGTGCCGCGTGGGCTGGGCGACCCAGACCTGGTAACGAAGGCGCACCGCTCGACCCGGCTCCCAGACGGCATAGCGGACCTGTGGCGGGAAGGGCTCGGGGAGCCCGACGTAGCGCACCGGTTCCTCCCGGTACGGCATGTCCAGCCAGATCCAGGCGTCCTTGCCGCGACCCGCGAAGCCCAGCCCGGTCTGTCCCAGCGCTCCGGACTCGTCGGCACAGAGCGCGACACAGGCGGAGCCGCTCCATGCGAAGACGGCACCGAGCGCCGCGCGATCGGAACGGAAGGCCCAGTGGTGTGACACGAGGCCTTCGCCCGTACCGGCCGCGGACGGATCGTGGCGCGGATAGGGTCGCGCGCACTCATCGGGGCGGTTCTCGCGATAGAAGGCGCCAGGGATGAGCCAGGGCGGATCGGGCGCCGACGGCAGCCGCACCGGGAGTCTCACGCCGGCCTCGACGGCCGCCTGGCCCGCCCACGTCGATCGAGGGTCGCCTCGATGAACTGGCATCCCTCGTCGCGTGGCGCCCAGGAAGCGCGCGCTGACCACCCGTTCCGAGCGCCCTCGAGGAGCAGTGCCTCTCTCCTCCTGACGCCACCGATCGGCAGGTCCAGTCGCCGGGCAAAGGAGCCGCGCCAGCCAGCGCATCTCCGCGACCGGCTCCGCGACGTCCGCCCGGTGCAGCTCGAGCCGGGCGAGCGTCGTCTCGCGGACTCGCGGCGGCCACACCGATGTGCCGGTCACGATGGTCACTCAGAGAGCCACGAGCGGGCTCCGCGTTCCAGGCGCCGACGTCGACGCGCTGGTCCCGGCGCGGCACTCCACCCACACGGCGTAGACGGCGCTCCTCCCGGGCATGATGGAAACCGGCGTCCTCGACCCACAGTCCGACGGCCGCGCATCGCGGATCGACGCTCAGCGCGACCACCGCCCCGCGGTTGCCGATCGAGAGCACCGGCTCGTCGTCCGACGCCGGTTCGAGCGACGGCCAGGGTCGTCGATGGGGCTCCACCATCGGTGCCAGGTCAGCTGTGGTGCTGAAGAGGTAGCGGCCGGTCGCCAGCGGTGCGGGCGAGGAGGTCACCGTGTCCGCGTGCCAGCTCCAGGGAAGAAGATCCCGGACGCCCGGCCGAGGGGCCAGTCGACGTCCGCGAGCCAGCGGTTCGAGTCGGCCGGGACGTGGACAGGCTCGCCGCGGCCGAGCCGTCCGCAGCCGGATCCGCCACTCCAGCGCCCTTCCAGGGGAGCCGTCGTGAAGTCGGAGACCCAGGCGCGCGCCGGAACCGCTCGCGGCCCAGACCTGCCGGTCGAAAGCCGCACCCGCTGACGGCCCACGCGCGTGCGACGGCGTGGTATGCCGGCTTGGGGCGGCCGTGGTAGTCGACCGCGCAGGTGCTCCAGGCCATGGGAAGACGCTCGTCGAACTGCCAGAGAGCCGCTGTTGCGCCACGCACGCCGACGGTCGCTCTCGACGGCATAGCCGAGCGCCTCGGCCTTCCGGGAGAGGAGCCGATGTCGGGTGCTGCCGAAGGCACGCTGGACGAACGGCTCGTTGGCCCACCAGGCGCCGCGATGCCCGCACCGGGTTGTCGCGGTGCGCCGGCCAGCGCTCATCCGCGGGGATGGTCGCCTCGATGACCGACGAGCTGGCCATCCCCTCCGCGCCGCGCTGTGGAGGAGCCGCCCCGTTGTAGAGCCGGTACTGCGCCTCGAGACCCTGGTGCTCCCAGGGACCGTGGAGCCGCCCCGACGGCGACGTCGGGAGCCAGGCGCGCCGGGATCCAGGCGCTGGACGGTCGTGAAGCGCGCCGATGGCAGCGTTCGACTCGTCCAGCGGGCGGTCCGACCCGTCGGTCAGCTCGTTGCCGCCGCACCAGAGGACGAGCGACGGATGGTTCCGGCGGCGACGCGGCCTCTGCCTCGCCGACGAGGTGCGCGACGAAGCCCCGGTCATCCGAGGGCTCGTTCCCGTGGCCCGAGCTCGACGAACTCCTGCCAGACCATGATCGACGCATTCGTAGAAGTCGCCGCGTTCGATGAGACCGCCGCCCCAGACACGCAGCAGGTTGACGCCCGCCCTGGCCGCGAGATGGAGCAGGTGGCTCAGCTTCTCGCGCGAGGACCGTACAGCACGTCCATGGCGCATACGCGCCGCCGTTGACCACCAGTGTGTACGCGCGCGTCCGGCTCCGCTCTCGTTGGGTGCCAGCTCGATCGCAGCCCGATGCGAATGAGTCGTTGGTCGCTCTCCCGGCCCGTGCCATCGATCAGGGAGACGCGCAGGTCGTACAGCGCCCGCTCACCCGGAGCCGTTCGGCCACCAGAGTCGCGGCTCGGACAGGGCGCAGGCCACGGTCGCTTCTTCCCGATCGAGGGTCGGGATCCGCGCTGGCGACGACGCCATCCTCCAGTGACAGCTCCGCCAGGTTCGTGACGCCGGCCGGGCAGCGGTGACATCGAACGTCACGGCCGCGTGCCTCCATCGCTGGCCAGGTCGGTCCTGACGGTCACGTCCTCGATGCGCGCCGATCCGCCCGCTCCAGCCAACGTCGTCCCAGATGCCCACGTGATGATGCGCGGCGCGCTCATCCGGTGGCGGTGCGGCTGTGCGTCCGCCGACCTGGGCCTTCCTGCCAGCACCACGGCCGGGTACGCGCGCAACATCCGAGGTCACCGGGCTGAACAGTGATGGTATGCTGGCCATTGAGGTGGAAGTCGCCCTCGAAGTCGATCGGGTCGTGCTCGCCTGGAAGCGGAGGCAGCGCGGAACGAGAGTGCGTAGACCCAGGTGCGTTGGGGACCCATCGCGAGACGTACGATCGGCCATCTCACCCGCTATCGTGGTGGACGCGGCCGGGGATGCTCGCCTCCATCCAGTGGTCGAACGCTGGCGGGTCGGCATGGTGCACCCTGGCCGAGCGCCACTCCTCGCCGAGGAAGCCGCGCAACCGCCAGGGCTCGTCGTTCAGCGAGCGGCGCTGTCCCACGTCCCGGTCAGACCGGCTCTTCCAGGAGATCGCGACGCCGCATCGGGGTCGCCCGGCACCCGGAACGTCTTGATCTCGAACGGCCCGAACCGTCTCGTCCGGTCCCAGGCGGGGAACCGAAGTGTCGCGCGCGTCTCGCGTCCGTGGGCCTCATACGCGCGCACGACCAGGTCGTCCGTGTCCTCGGACCCTTGAGGGGACGATGCCCGCCGGCTCGATCTCGAGGCCCGAGGCGCTCTGGGGCAGCGGCCCGTCATGGAACGTCTCGAGCAGCGTGACCGGCCGCTGATTGAGCTCGGCCGCCTGTCGCGGTGCGCCAGTCGCCGCTGTGCGGCAGGAGCGTGTAGGTGCTGGCGCCCCTGGTCCTGGAAGGGGTACGGCCCATCCGGGTCGGAGCGTAGCGCTCGTGGTGCGCAGTCGAAGCATCGCCATCTCCGATCCGGCACGTCGTAGCCGTACTTGGCGTCATTCGCGATGGCCAGCCCGCGACGAGCGCCTGACTGCGTCGCACCGTCGCCGGGCGAACGACCGCTCACGTCGAACCAGTCCTCGGCGCCGTGCGCCGGCCGGACGATGTGGATCTCGTAGGTCGCGGTCGCCCTCGACCCCGGTCGGGAAGCGCAGCTTGAGCATCGTGAAGCGCTCGTGCCAGTCGACCGCCACGAGGACATGCACGAAGGGCAGATCGCGGCAGATCATGAAGTCCTGGGTGACGATGGAATCGCTGAAGCGATGCTCGGTCCGGATGACCGAGCGAACGGGCCCTGCTCCATGGCCATCAACCGGACCAGCTCGAACTCGCCGACGCGGTCGTGGAAGGCGTGCATCCGGTGGCCCCACGTGTCGCTGGGGTCGTGGATGGGTACCGGTCGAGCCCCGCCGCCGGGGATGGCCGCCTCGCCCGTCCGCTTGTCCACGAGCCGCACGAGCCCGGTCTTCCGGTCGATCTCCAGGCGCAGGTGGCTGTTCTCGAGGACGACCGGCTCTGCACGGTCGGTGTCCTCGGCGAGGAGCGAGACCGGCCGTTGCGGACGGGCGGCTTCCGCACGGGAAGTGGCGGTGGGCTCCCGCCCGCCCTTCGAGATGACGCGGAACACTCGGTAGCCCAGTGCCGGCAGGTCGGCCACGAAGCGCATCCGGTGTCGCCACCCGGTCACGCTGGCGAGCCGATCGCACCGGCTGGAAGACCACCTCGCGACCCTCGTCATCGACCATCGTATCGGTCTGGCGTAGGCCGCCGTACTCCACCTCCACCGGCACGCGCGTGGGCCAGGGATGCGGATGGAAGACGACGATGGGGCGAACGCCCGGGACCTCGTCGATACGGATGCGACGAGTTTCATCGACTGGACCGCGAAGTTCTGCGCCCGGGCGGCGATGGCCAGCGCCTCGCCGGCGGCGTCACGAGCATCGTCATAGGCAGGCTCGAGGCTGGTACCGGGCAGGATGTCGTGCATCTGGTTGAAGAGGACGTCCGTCCAGGCCTGGCGGAACTCGTCCGGGTAGCGCTGGCCGGTCACCCGATGAGCCACGCTGGAGAGCTTCTCCGCCGCCAGCAACGCGTTCTCCGCCCCCCGGTTCCAGAGCTTCACGCCGGAGTGCGCGCTGTAGCAGCCGACGGCGTGGTTCTGCATCTCATCCCGCCACACGGGGATGGACTCGGGGTCGGTGCGCTCCAGGACGGAGCGGAAGAACGCCTCGACGGTGCTCGGCTGGAGGTGGGGCATGCCCGGCGCGGCGTCCAGCGCACGGATGCTCTCGATGTTCGCGCGCGTGGGTCCGCCACCGTGGTCACCCACGCCGTAGAAGCAGAGGAGCTCCGCGTGCGGGTGGCCGAGCTCGGGCAGGCAGAGCGCGACCTGATCGTCGAGCGTGCCGGACGGTGAGTTGTACTCGCCGACGACGCGGTAGGCAAGGACCCGGGAACCGTCCGGCGACTCCCACCAGAAGAGCCGCGGCATGTCGCGCTCGTTGACCTGAGGCCGCATGAAGACGTAGAAGTCGAGGCCCGACCGCTTCAGGATCTGCGGGAGCATGGCGTTGTGCCCGAATGCATCGGGATTGAAGCCGACCCTCGCCCGCGCCCCCACCCGCTCGCCGAAGAAGCGCTGACCATAGAGAGCGTGCCGCGCGAACGACTCGCCGGAAGGAAGATTGCAGTCGGGCTCGACCCACCAGCCGCCCACGATCTCCCAGCGCCCTTCCGCCACGCGCCGCCGGATCTCCTCGAACATCTCGGGCTCGTTGCGCTCCAGGAACTCGTGGAAGGCCGCCGAGCTGATGCTGAACCTGAACTCGGGGTACTCCTCCATCCGGTCGAGCGCCGAACGGAACGTGGCCTTGACCTCCTGGAGCCCCTCCTGCCACTGCCAGAGCCAGACCGGGTCGATGTGCGAGTAGCCGATCATGTGCAGCGTCAGGTCCTTGGCCTGCGCGGCTGGCGATCGGTCTGTCATGCGCGTCCCACCTCCGTCTCCGCCACCAGGCGGGCCTGCGCCACTGCCACGGCACCGACGACGCCCGTGTCCGGCCCCAGCTGGGCGAGCACCACGTCAGCCACCGAAGCGAGGTACGGGAAGGCCCGCTCGAGGGCGATGCGCCGGACCGGTGACAGCAGCTGCTCCCCGGCGCGCGTCACCCCGCCGCCGAGGATGACCAGCCGAGGGTTCATCAGGTTGATGACGTTCGCCACACCAGCGCCGAGCACCGCCGTGGTGTCCTCCCACACGCGGACCGCGAGGGGGTCGCCGGCGCGAGCCGCCTCGGCCACATCCCGCGCCGTGACGGTCGTCGGCCACATCTCCCCGAGCCGAGAGGCCTCGCCGGCCAACAGGCGGGAGCGTGCCCGTGCCGCGATGTTCGTCCCTGAACAGAACGCCTCCAGGCAGCCGCGGCTGCCGCACGGGCAGGGCCACCCATCGTGCGCCACCGACATGTGCCCGATCTCCGCCGCGTTCCCGTTCTCGCCCCGCACGAGACGGCCGTCGGCGATGATCCCACCTCCGATGCCGGTCGAGATGGTGAGATAGACGAGGTGGTCGACACCTCGTCCCGCACCGTACCGGTGCTCCCCCAGGGCCGCCGCGTTGGCATCGTTCTCCAGGTACAGCGGCCGCTCCCCCAGTGGATGGGGGAGACCCTCGCGCAGGCGGGCGAGCAGAGGCACGTCGTGCCAGCCGGGCAGGTTGGGCGGCTCCCGGACGATGCCCGCCACCGGATCCAGCGGTCCGCCACAGCCCACCCCGGTCGCGACGATCCCCGAGCGCGCCACGCCCGAGGCGTCCATCACACGGCCGCTCAACCCCACCAGCCGCTCGATGACGGCCTCCGGGCCGTCCCGCGCGCCTGCCGGCATCTCGTCGCGCGCAAGCAGCCGACCCTCCGCATCGGCGACGCCGGCAGCCAGCTTCGTGCCGCCCACGTCAAGACCGAGGAAGAACGGTGCCTTCGGGGTCACAGGGCGCCGCTGATGGCGAGCCGGCGGAGGGCGTCCTGGCGAGCGGCGGCATCGGCGAGTGCGTCGGACGGTGTCGGCAGGAAGACATCACCAGCCGCGGCCGAGGGTCGGCTCGGTGCCCTGTCATCCACGACCCAGCGCGCCTGGAGCGCCGCTCCCAGGGCCGCCGCCTCGACCACCGGCGCTCGCGCGACGGGCAGCCCCAGAGCGTCCGCGCAGAGCTGGGCCCATGCATCGGAGCGCGCCCCGCCGCCCACCAGCGTGATCTGGCGTGGCTCGACACCGGCGCGGCGGAGCGCCTCGATCCCGTAGCGCAGCCCGAACGTCACTCCCTCTGCCACGGCTCGTGCCATGTCGGCCGGTCGGTGCGTCGCGCGCAGTCCCCAGAAGGCGCCTGCCGCGCCCGGTAGGTCGGGTGTCCTCTCGCCGTCGAGGTAGGGCAGGAAGCAGAGCCCGCGTGCCCCGTGCCCTGACTCGACGAGGGCAGCCTCGAAGGCCGCGTGGTCGAGTCCCAGCAGCCCCCCGATCCAGTCGGTGGCGCCGGTGCAGTTGAGCGTGCAGATGAGCGGCAGCCAGCCGCCCGTCGAATCGCAGAACGCAGCGGCCTCGCCACGCGGGTCGACCGCGGGCGACGGGCGGTACGCGAACGCCGTGCCCGACGTCCCCAGGCTGACCACGACCGGACCCGGCTCGATCGCGCCGACCCCGATGGCCGCGCACATGTTGTCGCCACCGCCTGCGCTGACCGGCGTATCGCGGCTGAGACCCAGCGCGTCGGCCGCTTCGGCGCGCAGCCCGCCCAGTACCGAGCGTGACGGTATGACCGGCGGGAGTGCCTCCTCCCAGGTCCGGCTCTCGTCGAGCGCCACCAGGACCGGCTCGCTGTAGCGACGCTCCCGGACATCGAAGTAGGCCGTACCGGAGGCGTCCCCCGCCTCGGTCGAGTAGGTCCCCGTCAGCCACAGGTCCAGGTAGTCGTGGGGCAGGCAGAAGCGGCGGCTCGCCCGGTACGTGGCGGGCTCACGCTCGCGGAGCCACGCCACCTTGGGCGCCGTGTAGCCCGGGAGGAGGAGGTTGCCGGTCAGGCGGAGCACTTCCTCACGCCCGCCGAGGCGCTCGGTCATCGCGATGCATTGCGGGGCCGACGTCGTGTCGTTCCACAGCTTCGCCGGCCGGAGTGGCCGATCCGCCTCGTCCAGGCAGACGAGGCCGTGCTGCTGGCTGGAGACGCCGACGCCGGCGACCATCACGGCGGTCCCGGCCGCCTCAGCCAGCGCTTCACGCACGGCCGTGATGGTGGCGGCGATCCACGCGTCCGGGTCCTGCTCCCGCGTCCCATCCGGGCCTTCGATGAGCTCGTGATCTGCGCGACCCAGCGCCAGCACCTCGTCCGTCTCCGCATCGACGAGGAGCGCCTTGGTCGACTGGGTGCCGCAGTCGATGCCCAGGAAGGCGCGCCGGGTCACCCCCGTACGCCGGCCAGCAGCTCGAACGTGAGCTGGTCCAGGCGCTGGTATCCCAGGCGCCGGGCGGCCAGCGCGTCCGGGTCGAAGGTCACCTCGCGGAGCGCCCGTGCGTTGTCGACCGACCAGGCCGACATGGCCTCGAGCTCCGGGTCCGCCACGTCCAACGCGACCACCAGCTCCTGGATCTCGGCATCGGCCGCCCACTGCGCCACTTTCTCGCGGAGGATGAGGTAGCTCCGGATGCAGCCGCGGACGAGATCCCACACCTCCTCGGGTGCGTCGGAGCGGTAGGGCTTGACGTCGAACGCGCGCGTGCCGGTCCAGCCGCTCTCCTCGAGCAGCTTCACGACGAAGAAGGTCTCCTTGATGTCCTCCGCGCCGAAGCGCAGGTCCTGGTCGAAGCGGGTCGGTTTCTGGGCCCCCAGGTCGGTGTGGAAGAGCTTGCCCGCATCGAGACACTGCGCCAGGTCGTGGACCGTGTCGATGCCCACCATGCGCGAGTGCTGGATCTCCGGGTTCACCCCCACGATCCGCTGCAGCTCCGGCTCCAGGGTCGCGATGAAGCCCAGCACATGTCCCGCCGTGGGCAGGAAGATGTCGCCGCGCGGCTCGTTGGGCTTCGGCTCGATGGCCACCTTCATGCCCAGCTCGTTGCCCAGGATGTAGGCGGCCACGAACTCGACGCCCTCGCGGTAGCGCTTGATCGCCTCGCGCGGATCCTTGGAAGCCTCGACCTCCAGGCCCTCCCGACCGCCCCACATCACGAAGGTCTCGGCGCCCAGCTCGGCGCCCATGTCGGCGGCTCGCATGGCCTTCTGGCGCGCGTAGGCGCGCACGCGCGCGTCGTTCGAGGTCAATGCGCCGTCCTTGAAGACGGGATGCTCGAACATGTTGCAGGTGGCCATGCCGACGGCGATTCCCTCATCGGCCATCACGCGCCTGGTGTGGGCGAGGATCCGATCCGTCTCGGACGCCGAGGAGCCGAACGGCACGAGGTCGTCGTCGTGGAAGTTGAAGCCCCAGCAGCCAGCCGCGGCCAGACCGCGGATGTTCTCCATGGGATCGAGCGGCGGCCGCACCTCGCTCCCGAAGACCTCCCGGCCGGCGAACGCGGTGCACCACAGCCCGACCGTGAAGCGGTCCTCCGGGCGCGGATCGGTTGCCACGTGCCGATGCTACCAAGGCGGTTCACTGAAGCCGCCGCTAGGCTGACAGAGGAGTTTCGCAGGACGTTGCATCACCGCTCGTGAGGGCTTGATGGGCAGCTGGGACGTGATCGTCTACGGCGCCACCGCGAGCGGTGTGATGGCTGCCGTGGCGGCCGCCGAGTCTGGCGCGCGCACCGCGCTGGTGGGGCCGGGAGCGCACCTGGGCGGCATGGTGAGCGGCGGTCTGGGCAAGACGGACATGGAGCGCCAGGAACAGGTCATCGGCGGACACGCTCGGCGTTTCTTCGAGCGGGTGGGCCGTCACTACGGAGTCCCGGTGGCGTGGCGCTTCGAGCCCGGTGTCGCCGAGCGGGTGCTGACCCGCGAGGTCGAGACGGCGGGGGTCGATGTGCGCCTCGGCGCCGTCCTCGCCGGCGTCGAGGCGAACGACGGCCGGATCTCGGCGCTCCTCCTGGAGGGAGGCGAGCGACTGGCGGCGACGGTGTTCGTGGACGCCTCCTACGAGGGCGATCTCCTGGCGGCAGCGGGCGTGAGCCATGCCTTGGGCCGCGAGGCCCGCTCCCTGCACGGGGAGTCGCTGGCCGGCCGGCGCGAGCTGCTGCCCGGGCCGCACCAGTTCCGGGCGGCCGTTCCTGCGGAGGAAGCCGGAGCGCTGGCGCCTTACCTCCAGCCGCTCGAGTCGGTCGGGCTGCCGGGAGATGGCGACGGCAAGCTCCAGTCCTATTGCTACCGCGTCTGCCTGACGGCGGATCGGGCGAAGGGAGAGCCACTCGCCGCACCGCCGGGCTACGACCGGGACCAGTACGCGCTCGTGACGGCCTACCTGCAGGCGCTGGGCGATGGTGCGACGCTGCGCGACTTCCTGGGGATCGGTGAGCTGCCCAACGCGAAGACCGACGTCAACAGCGGTGGTCCCCTCTCCACGAACCTGCTCGGGGCCTCGTGGTCATACCCGGGGGCCGATGCGCAGGGTCGCGCTGGCATCGCTGGGGAGCATCGCGACTGGGCGCAGGGCCTGCTCTACTTCCTGGGCCACGATCGGTCCGTGCCGCTGGGGATCCGCCGTGAGATCGACCGCTTCGGGCTGCCGCGCGACGAGTTCACGGACTCGGGGGGTTGGCCGCACCAGCTCTACGTCCGTGAGGCGCGGCGCATGCAGGGCGAGCACGTGCTGACCCAGGCCGATGTCATCGACGAGCGACGCAAGCCCGACAGCATCGGCATGGGCGGGTACAACATCGATGTCCGCGAGGTGCAATGGGTCTCCTGCCCCGTCTCGCGCTTCCCCGACGTCTTCCGTGAGGTCCTGACCGAGGGCTACCTCTCCGTCCCGGTCGACCCGTACGAGATCCCCTACCGGGCGCTCCTCCCGCTGCGATCGGAATGCACGAATCTGCTGGTATCGGTCTGCATCTCGGCCTCGCACGTGGCGTTCAGCTCCTTCCGGATGGAGCCCCAGCTGATGATCACCGGTCACGCCGCTGGCGTGACCGCCGCGCTGGCGGCCCGCGACGGGTCGGCCGTGCAGGACGTCGATATCGCTGCCGTGCAGGACCGGCTGAGCCGTGACGGCGCCGTCCTGCGGTATCCGTGACGCGAGACAGGAGAGGGACGGCGACGACCCCCGAGCGCGGTCTGCTGGGCGTCATCGAGGGGTTCTACGGACCGCCATGGAGCTGGACCGCCCGCGCGCGCATGGTCTCCTTCCTGGCGGGGCACGGCTTCGACGTCTACGTCTACGCCCCCAAGGACGACCCGTTCCACCGGCAGAGATGGCGCGACCCGTACCCAGCCCACGAGCTCGCCCGCTTCGAGCGGCTGGCGGGACGCTCCGCTGGGGCGGGCGTCGGGCTCGTCTACGGGCTGAGTCCCGTGGACCTCCGCCTCGCCGACCGGCGGGAGATCGAGGCCATGTGGACGAAGATCCTCCAGCTGCGAGGGGTCGGGATCCGCAGCTTCTGTCTCCTGTTCGACGACCTTCCTCAGGATCTTCCGCCCGGACCGGGTCAGCGGGCCGAGGCCGCGCGCTGGCAGGCGGCCATGGCCAACGAGCTGCTCATGCGGCTGCGCGCACTGGGCGACGTGCCTCACCTCCTGTTCACGCCGACCGAGTACCACGGGCGGGGCGACTCGCCGTACCTGCGCGCGCTGGGAGAGTCCCTGGCGGATGGCATCGATGTCTTCTGGACGGGGCGGGAGGTGTGTTCCCGCACGATCCGCGCCGCGGACCTCCGCGCAGTGAGCGAGAACCTGGGCCGTGCGCCGCTGATCTGGGACAACTACCCGGTCAACGACGGCGGTATGCGCGTCGATCCGCATCTGCGGCCCCTACGTGGTCGTGCGCCGGATCTTCCGGCGGCCATCCGCGGCATGGTCGCCAACGGAGCCATCCAGCCCGAGGCATCCAAGATCGCTATCCACACGTTGGCGGCCTACTGGGCCGACCCCGGTCCCTACGATCCGGAAGCCGCCTGGGAGCCGGCTCTTCGAGCCGTGGCGCGAGA
>JAUJNA010000005.1:43560-95048 GCA_030446555.1 Chloroflexota bacterium
GTCCCTACGATCCGGAAGCCGCCTGGGAGCCGGCTCTTCGAGCCGTGGCGCGAGACGAGGCCGATGCCGACGCGCTCCGGCTCCTGGGGGCACTCACCCGCCGCTCGCCCCTGGAGCGTGACGGGCACACCCGTCCGCTGTCCTGGATGGAAGCGTTCTGGTCACGCTGGGAGACAGCTTCGTCGGTCGACGAGCGACGGGCCGCCATCGCCGGGCTCGACCGCCAGCTCGGCGAGATGGGCCGGATGGCCCGCCGGCTTTCGGACGGCATGATCAACCGGGCGCTCCAGCGGGACGTGGCACCCTGGGCAGGCAAGCTCAGGGGATGGATCGCGGCCTGCTGCACCGCGCTGGTCGCGCTGGACGAAGCCGCGGAGCCGTGGGGCTCTGCGCGAGTCGCCGAGTCGCAACGGGAGCTATCCGCGCGGCTGGCAGCGGCTCGGCAGGATCCCCACCGCGTGTCGGACATCGTGTTCCGCGCGTTCCTGCGGCGGTGCCTGGCCGAGGCGTCCGCGGTGTCGGGCGATATGCCGTCGTAGCTGGCGCCCGACACGAGGACATCGTTGAGCCGAAGCGCCGCCAGTGCTGCTAGGCGAGGCCGCGGGCCGCCCATGCGCGCGGCGTGAGCTCGAACGGTGGGCTGGGCAGGAGGCTACGACAGATCTCGCGCAGCTCGGCCCGCCGTTCCGCGCGAAGGCTCGCCACGTAGGCGCCCGCGGGACCAACGCCGCGCGTGAACGGCTCCCACCACTCTTCGAAGCTCCGGTGCTCGAGACCGACGGAAAGGACCGTCTCCTCGATCTCGCGAACGCCCGCCGCCTCGAACAACTCCCCAAGATGGCCCTCGCGAGCGCCCGCGCGCCGCGATTCATCGTCGACCTCGGGATCGAGCTCGCGTGCTGCCTGCCAGAACAGGCTCAGCGGGCCTTGACCGCCGCCGTGATCCCAAACGCACGCGGCAACGACGCCATCCCTGCGCGTCACGCGCGCCATCTCGGCCAGTCCCGCTATCGGATCTGACATGAAGTGGACCACGAGCTGTGCCAGAGCCACGTCGAATGCGTGGTCCGGGAACGGCAGCCGCTCTGCGGGCGCCCGGAGCACGTTGACACCGGGATAGCGCTCTCGAGCAGCTGCGACGAAAGACTCGGAGGGGTCGACGGCCGCCACGGCCGCTGGCCCCAGGCGCCTGACCAACTCGGCGGTGAGCGCGCCGGGGCCGCAGCCCACATCCAGCACGCGTTGGCCGCCGCGCACTCCAGCCAGGTCCGCCAGCTGCGGGGAGAGCTGGACCGAGTACCTGCCCATGAAGCGGTCGTACGCGTCGGCGGCAACCTCGAAGGCCACCTGCGCACTCTACGCTCGCGCAGCAGTGTCCGGATCGCCCCCAGGCAAGGGATCCGGCCACCGTGCGCAGGAGCGGGTGAGCGTGCGCTCGTAGACTGCGGCCGATGGCCCAGCCCACCCCGGGTCCGCGCATCCTGGCGCCGATCCTCCTCGAGCCGAACCGAGTGTCTCGCTTCTACCGCGGGGGCGCGCTGCTCGACGCGTTCCGAGCTGGCACGGACCCGGCCGAGGGCCGGGCGGATGGCGACGGCGATCGGCCGGAGGACTGGCTGGCCTCGATCGTGCGTGCCTGGACACCGGTCGGCAAGCCCATCAGCGATGAGGGCCTGACCCGCGTCCGCGCCCGCGACGACGAGGTGACGCTGCGCGAGCTGGTCCAGCGTCGCGACCCCGCGACGATCGGCGGTGCTGGTCTGGTTCGCGCGGCCGGCCCCACGACGGGCCTCCTGGTGAAGCTGCTCGACGCCGCCCAGCGCCTGCCGGTCCACTGCCACCCCTCACGGCCGTTCGCGGAGCGCTTCCTGGGCAGTCGCTTCGGCAAGACCGAAGCGTGGCTGGTCATCGGCACGCGCGAGCTGCTCGGGGAGCCGCCGCCGTGCGTCTGGCTCGGCTTTCGTCGCGACGTGGCACGCGACGAGCTGCGCGAATGGATCGGGCGAGGGGACAGCGAGGCGCTCCTGGGCGCCCTCCACCAGCGGACCGTCGCACCAGGTGACGCCTGGTTCGTGCCGGGGGGCACACCGCATGCCATCGGGGCCGGCGTCTTCGTCGTCGAGCTCCAGGAGCCGACCGACTTCTCGATCGTCGCCGAGACGGCGGGACTGCCCATCGAGCCGCGGGACGCGCACCTCGGGCAGGGCTGGGACGTGATGGTCGACTGCTTCGATCGCGGAGGCCTCGACGACACCGAACTCCAGGCACTGCACCATACGCCCGAGCCCCTGGCGTCCCCGGGACCCGTCCGAAGGGAGCGACTGCTCGGGCCGGCCGCCGAGCCCTTCTTCCGAGCGGAGCGCCTCACGCTGACGGCGGGAGACGCGCCGCTGCCATGGGCCGACACGTTCGTGGTCGGGATCGTGACGGGCGGGAGTGGCCGGGTCGCCGCGCCGGGAGGGTCCATCGACGTCCACGCGGGAAGCACCTTCGCCGTGCCCGCCGCCATCTCGCGCGAGACGTCCCTGCAGGCGGACGAGCGCCTGGAGGTCCTGTGCTGCCTGCCGCCGGACGGTGACGCGCTCGCCCGCACCGGCTGGCGCGCATCCCAGCGCGGCGCGGGGTGGGCAGGCACGGGGACGGCAAGCGCGTGACGTGGTGGCAGCCGGGCGTCCTGTACCAGATCTACCCGCGCTCCTTCGCCGATTCGGACGGCGATGGGATCGGCGACCTGGACGGGATCACGGCGCACCTGGACCACCTGCGCGGTGCGCCCGGGTCACTGGGCGTCGATGCCATCTGGATCTCGCCGTTCTTCCCGTCCCCCGGCGCCGACTACGGCTACGACGTCTCCGACTACACCGGCGTGGATCCGGTCTACGGTGATCTGGCTGGGTTCGACCGGCTCCTGGCGGCCGCTCACGAGCGCGGCCTGTGCGTGCTGCTCGACCTCATCCCCGGGCACACGTCGGTCGAGCATCCCTGGTTCAGGGCCGCCCGTTCGTCTCGCTCGGATCCCCACCGCAGCCTCTACATCTGGGCCGATCCGGCGCCCGACGGCGGGCCGCCCAACGGCTGGACGTCGTGCTTCGGGGGTCCGGCATGGGAGTGGGACGCGCCCACCGGCCAGTACTACCTGCACTCGTTCTATCCGGAACAGCCCGATCTGGACTGGCGCGATCCCGGCGTCCATGAGCGGATCGGCCAGGTGGTCCGCTTTTGGCTCGAGCGGGGCGTCGACGGGTTCCGGGTCGATGCCATCGATCGCTCCATCAAGGACCCCCTCCTCCGCGAGAACCCCCCGGCTGCGCCCGGTGAACGGCGCTTCGACTTCTTCCGCGGCCAGCACCACCTCTGGAACAAGGACCGACCGGAGGTGCTCGACGTCGTCCGCTCCATCCGCCGCTCGGCCGAAGCAGCACGGCCGGGTAGCCTGCTGCTGGGCGAGAGCTACATCCCCGTCGAGCGGTTGGCCCGCTACCTGGGTGATGCGCCGGGAGACGCGTTCGACCTGGTCTTCGACTTCCCGTTCCTCGCCTCGCCTTGGGAGGCCGGGGCGCTGCGTCACGCCGTAGAGGAGGCGGAGGCCGCGTTCCCGGCCTTCGGGTGGCCGTGTCGGGCGCTCTCCAACCACGACAACCCGCGCCACGCGACCCGGTTCGGGAGGAGGTCACTGCGCGCGGCCGCGATGCTCTCCCTGACCCTGCGTGGCACGCCGGTCCTCTACATGGGCGAGGAGATCGGCATGGCCGATGTGGTCCCGTCCAGCGGCGTGGTGCTCGACCGGGCCGGCCGCGACGCGGCGCGGACGCCGATGCAGTGGCGCGATGCGCCCGCCGGCGGCTTCACCACGGGGCGACCTTGGCTGCCCGTGGGTGACGCGAGCCAAGTCAACGTGGAGGACCAGGCGAGCGACCCTGGTTCGCTGCTCGCGCTCTACCGGCAGCTGATCGCCGACCGGGCGGCCAGCCCCGCGCTACGGGCGGGCAGTTACCGTGGCCTGGAGACGGCCGCAGACAGTGGCGTCTTCGCCTATCTGCGTCAGAGCGCCGACGAGCGGCTGCTGGTCGCCATCTCCACTTCGGGAACCGCCGGGTCACACGACCTGTACGCGGCCGGGCGAGGCCGCCTGCCGGCCAAGGGACGCCTCCGGCGCTCCACGGAGCCCGACCGCGCGGGGGGCCAGGCGCTCGACCTCAGGCGGATGGAGCTCGCTGGCGACGAGGGCGTCATCGTCCAGCTCTGAGGCGCTGGGCCGCGTCCGTGGCGGGACTGCGTCAGGCGACGTCCAGCGCGCGGCAGATGGCCTCCGTGACCTCCTGCGTGGATGCGGAGCCGCCGATGTCGCGCGTCCTGGGGCCTTCTCGCGCCACGGTCTCGAGGGCACGCATCACGAGCCCAGCCGCCTCGTGCTCGCCCAGGTGCTCCAGCATCATCTGCCCCGACCAGATCGCACCCATCGGGTTGGCCACGCCCTGGCCGGCGATGTCGGGCGCCGACCCGTGGACCGGCTCGAACATGGACGGCCGACGCCGCTCGGGATCCAGGTTCGCCGACGCCGCGACCCCCATCGAACCCTGGATGGCGGCCCCCAGGTCGGTCAGGATATCGGCGTAGAGGTTGCTCGCAAGGACCACGTCGAGCGACGCCGGATGGCTCACGAAGCGGGCCGCGAGCGCGTCGACGAGGTAGCGCGTCACCTCCACGTCCGGGTAGTCCCGGCCGACGTCGGCCAC
This sequence comes from Chloroflexota bacterium, assembly GCA_030446555.1. Lineage (GTDB taxonomy): Bacteria > Chloroflexota > Limnocylindria > Limnocylindrales > CSP1-4 > Palsa-1032. Next base: position 48,297 of record JAUJNA010000005.1, read on the forward strand.
CACCTCATCCCACAGCACCGCCGTGTACTGGAGGGCGTTGGACTTGGTCGCCGAGGCCAGCCCACCGCGTCGCTCCCGTGCTCGCTCGAAGGCGTAGCGTGCCACCCGCTCGACACCATGCCGGGTGTAGACGCTCGTCTGGAGGGCCACGTCGTGGGGCGTCCCCACGTGCGAGCGACCACCCACGCCGGCGTACTCGCCTTCGCTGTTCTCGCGGATGCACAGCATGTCGACGGTCTGCGGGCTGCCGGCTCGCAGCGGCGACTCGATGCCGTCCAGCACGCGGATCGGGCGCGCATTGACGTACAGGTCGAAGCCCTGGCGGATGGGCAGCAGCAGGCCCCACAGGCTGACATGGTCGGGCACGCCGGGGAAGCCCACCGCTCCCAGGTAGATGGCGTCATGGTCGGCCAGGATGTCGAGTCCGTCGGCCGGCATCATGCGCCCGTGGCGCAGGTGGTACTCGCACGACCATGGCAGGTCGGTCGTCTCGAGCGTGAAGGCGCCCGTCACCTCCCCCGCGCGGCGCAACACGGCCATCCCCGCCGGCAGGACCTCCTTCCCCACCCCGTCCCCGGGGATGAGCGCGATCCGGTGGCGGTTCACGGCTGACCTGCGGTGACGCTGGCGACGGCGCCGCTCGCCGGACTCCCTGCAGCCTCCCACCACGGCCGCGCGACCCGATCCACCGTGGCGGAGAGGCGCTGGAGGCGAGGCACGGAGATTTCCTCCAGCCTGCGCGTGAGGCCGTCGAGCGCGATGGCGTCCGACCAGATGGCCCGGCCGGCGAGGAAGCCGGATGCGCCACCGCGACAGGCCGCCTCCACGGCATCCCCGAATCGCTCGAGCGGCACGCCCGCTGAGAGCACGACCCACGGACCGGCGACCGCCTCGGTCAGGGCCTGGCTGCCACGCTCGATGGCCGATGGATCTGCCTGGCCCAGGAACGGCACTTCCGCCTTGTAGAGATCGGGCCGGAGGGTGGCCATCTCCCGCGCCGCTTCGACGGCCGCTGACTCCCGGTCCCAGGCGGTCGTGGTCCTGGCGGGCTCACGCACCACCACTTCCACGACGGAGAGGAGGCCCGACGCGCGACAGATCCGGATGAACGACTCTGCCGTCCGCCGACGCCGCTCCCGCTCGTCGTCATCGCGCCAGACGATCAAGAGTTTCAGCGCCGCCGCACCCCAGCCCCGCGCGGCGTCCGGATCCACCTGGTCGTCGAGGTCCGTGTCCGTCACCGGGCCACCAGGCGCCTGGACCAGCGCGTCGGCCGCGACGATCAAGCCACAGCCGCCATGGAGGGCTCCACAGGTGAGGATCGGCCGCAACCCGAAGGTCGTGTCGACCAGGATGGCCGATGCGTGCGGCGAGAGCGCGCGGGCGGCGGCGACCTTGAAGTCGCGCAGGGTGCCGTCCCCGACGTGCGTCCCGGTCTGCTCGGCGTAGATGGTGCGCAGCGATTCGCGCTGGTCCGTGGCGACCATCGCGAACGTACCCGATGGTCGCGCCAGCGCCGAGAGGTCGCCCGGCCGGCCGGCGCGGGGATGGGCCGCCCGTTCGGCCGGGGCATCGTCCTGGGCCCCGTTCATGTCCCCACCACTCCGCCGCTCGCCCAGGCGGCGTCGAGCGCCTCATAGGTCGGGATCGCGGAGCGCCCGTCCAGGGCTCCGCACGCGAGCGCTGCCGCGACGTTCGCCCGAGCCGTCGCCTCTCCCAGTGGCCGGCCGTCCAGCATCCCGGCCAGCATCGCCCCGTGGAACACGTCGCCCGCTCCGAGTGTGCTCCGTACCCGCGCCATGGCTCCCGGTACCGAGAACGCTGCCCTGCCCCGCTCGAGACCACGCGCGCCGTCGCGCCCGAGCGTGGCGACCACAGCGTCACAGCCCTCGTCCACGGCAGCGCGCAGTGCCTCGTCCAGCGAACGCGCGGGGTCGCGCGCGCAGAGCATGGCGGCCGTGGGCGAGTAGAGGTCCACCCCCCGCAGCCCGAGATTTCCGATGGGGTTGCCGCCGTCGACGGAGAGGCAGGGGCGCGGCTCGCCGGAGGGCATGCCTTCGAGCTGGGCGCGGACCGGTGCATATCCGTGGTGGTCGACGTGGATCCACCTTGCCGCCGCGCATCGCTCAGCCGCCCGGCCGCTGAGCTGCGGTGGCCCTGCCGTTCCCGGGTAGGCGCTGATCGAGCGCGTGCCCGCGCCTTCGTCGACCAGGATGAGGCTCTCGGGGGACCGTGCGCCGGGGACGACGAGAAGCCCATCGATGTCCACGCCCTCCCCCGACAGCGAACGGATGATCCGGTCGCCGACGGCGTCGTCCCCCACCGCACCGACGAACGCCACCCGGTGACCGAGCCTCGCGAGTGCCACGGCCGCTGTCGCCGCGGGCCCGCCTCCGGCCCGCTCCAGCGCCACGGCTTCCACCCGTCCGTCGGCCGGCGGGTAACCCCGCACCAGACAGATGGAGTCCCACGTCGCGAGTCCCACGCACACGACATCCATGCCGAGGGCAGTCATCGGAGTGGCCGTTCGGAGAAGCGATATACCGGCGGCACTTCTCTCGGCATCGATGCCATTATCGGGCCCCAGGGAGGACACACGGAAGTTGCATCTTTACCCGCCTCGGGACGGTCGATATGTTCGAGCGGTGGAGCCACTCTCGAACGATCTCTTTCGCTTTCGGGATACCTGCAACGTCTACCTCGTGCGCGACGGGAACGAGGGCATCCTGATCGATCTGGGCGCCGGCGACATCCTCGATCACCTCTCCGAGGCGGGCGTGGAGCGGATCACCGACGTGCTCATGACGCACCATCACCGGGACCAGGCACAGGGTCTGCCGCGCGCGGTGGAGGCGGGTATCCGGATCTGGGTGCCACACAGCGAGCAGGAGCTCTTCGACCGGGTGGACCATCACTGGCAGGCCCGGCAACTGTCGAACGACTACAACAACCGCCAGGACCGCTTCTCGCTCCTGGAGCCGGTGCCCATCACCGGGACGCTCCAGGAATACGTGCCCGTCACGTTCGGGGGCCGATCGCTGACCGTCGTGCCGACCCCTGGTCACACGGTGGGATCCGTCTCGGTCCTCGGCGACATCGACGGCCGACGCGTCTGCTTCACCGGCGACCTGATCTGCGCGCCCGGCAAGGTGTGGTCGCTGGCGGCGACGCAGTGGAGCTACAACGGCTCGGAGGGCATCAGCGCCACCATCCTCTCGGGCCGGGACCTTGTGAGGAGGAAACCGGACGTCCTCCTTCCCTCGCACGGCGAGCCGATGGACGACCCAGCGCGCGCCTTCCGGCTCCTCGAGAAGCGCCTGCTCGATCTGCTCGAGCTCCGGAACGAAGACCCTGGCCTGGAGGATCACCTCGCCAACCCGTTCGTGCCCATCACGCGCCACTTCCTGCACAACCGCACCGCACACGCCTACTCCTACATCCTCCTCTCGAAGAGCGGCAAGGCCCTTGCCATGGACTACGGGTACGACGCCAATCCGGGACTGGCCGCCGGGACGGATCGCGCGGCGCGCCGTCCCTGGCTGTACAACGTGCCTCGCCTCAAGGAGCAGTTCGGGGTGACCTCGATCGACGTGGCCATCCCCACGCACTACCACGACGATCACCTTGCATCGTTCAACCTGCTGCGCCAGGTGGAGGGCACGCGCATCTGGGCGGGCGAGAACATGGTCGATGTCCTGGAACGCCCGACCCATTACGACCTCCCCTGCCTCTGGTACGACCCCATCCCGGTGGATCGCTCGTTGCCCCTGGGGCAGCCCTTCGCATGGGAGGAGTACGAGCTGACCCTCCATCCGCTTCCCGGCCACACGCTCTATGCGGTGGCCGTGGAGGTGCGGGTGGATGGCAAGCGGATCCTGGCCCTGGGCGACCAGCTGGTGGATCTGGCCTGGCTCTTCTACCTCTACGACAAGGCGGTACCCATCGGTGAGTCGGCGTTGGGTCCGCTCCCGCCGCCGACCAGCCAGAACTACGTGTACCGCAACCGGTTCCGCATCGGTGACTATCGGGAGACGGCCGAGCTCTACCAGAGGGTCAAGCCGGACATCATGGTCTACGGTCATTGGGCGCCGGGAACCGTCGACCGGTCGTACCTCGACCGACTCAAGGCTCGAGGATCCCGGCTGGAGCGGCTCCATCGCGACCTGCTGCCACTCGACGATGTGGACTTCGGGGCCGAGGGGGTCGGCGCCTGGATCCGCCCCTACCGCTCGGAGATCCGGTCGGGAGAGGAGCTCGTCCTCGCGGTGGAGGTCCTCGATCCGTTCTCCCGAGCGGCCGAGGCACAGGTCACCTTGGCGGTGCCGCCGGGCTGGAGAGTCCGCCCGGTGGCTGGCGACGGCGAGGGTCGGGTGGCGCTCCAGGCGGGACAGACGGGGACCGTTGAGTTCTGTGTGACGCCGCCGCCGGACACGCGGGTCCGGCGGGCTCGCGTGGCGGCGGACATGACCGTGGACGGCCGCCGATTCGGCCAGCAGGCGGAGGCGCTCGTCACCGTCGTCTGACCCGTCGTGGTCCGTCGCTCCTGTGCGAGGATTGGCCGCCACAAGGAGGACGCACGACAGGAGAGGCAGGATGCCCACCCGACGACCGATGGCCCTGGTGCTGGCAGCGGTGCTGACCCTGACCGCCTGCGCGGGGACCGGCACGAGCCCGGCGCCGCGTAGCCTGCCCGCCAGCCAGGCGCCGGCTTCGGCGAGCGCCGTTCCGTCCACCGTCGCTTCGCCGGATGCCAGCCAGGCCCCGTCCGCGAGCCCGAGCGAAGCCGCGACCACGGCTCCCAGCGAGGGTGCCAGTCCCCAGGCCAGCCCGAGCGCGCCGACCGTCAGCGAGGCCTGCCTGGCGGCCAGCCTGACGCTGAAGAACCCCGGGCGCTTGACAGTCAGCACGGACGACCCGGCGTACCCGCCCTGGTGGGGCGGCGATCCCGAGATCCAGTACCCGCACGAGCCCGAGGGCGGCTCGGGCTGGAAGTTCAGCGATCCATACTCCGGTGAGGGGTACGAGGGCGCCACGGCCTATGCCGTGGCAGAAGCACTCGGCTTCACGCCCGACCAGGTGGACTGGACGCCGAACGTCAGCTTCGAGCTCGCCTTCCGGCCCGGCCCCAAGGCTTTCGACTTCCACCTGGCGCAGGTCTCCATCCGGCCCAGGCGCGCCGAGGCGGTCGATTTCAGCGAGCCGTACTTCGATGCCAACCAGTCGATCATCGCGCTGACCCCCAACGCGATCGGCGGCGCGACCACGATCGAGGGCCTCAGGGACTTCAGGCTGGGGGCGGCCGTCGGCACGACGAGCCTGGAACTCATCGAGACGGTCATCGGGCCGAACGTCGAACCGTCGGTCTTCAACGACAACAACGACGCCCTGCGTGCGCTCAAGAACGGCCAGATCGACGGCCTGGTGGTCGACCTCCAGACGGCCTTCTTCATGCGCGACGCGCAGCTCGAGGACTTCGACACCCCGGAGCCGGAAGCGACCGTCATCGGCCAGTTCGATGTGTCGGCGCAGGTCGACCAAGTGGGCCTCGTGCTCGAGAAGGGCAGCCCGCTCACCCCGTGCGTCAACGAGGCCCTGGCGGTCATCAAGGCGAACGGCACGCTCCAGGCCATCTACGACGAATGGATCAGCACCGGCCAGGAGATCCCCGTCTTCGAATGAGAGGCCGTTCTCCGGGCCACCGATGAGCGGCGCAGCGAACTCCGCGGACCCGGACACCCTCCCCTCTCGCCGAGCGGGACCGGCGCGCAGGGAACCACTTCAGCGCCCCGGCCGCAGCATCGTCATCGCGCTCCTCAGCACCGTGGCCGTGTCCAGCGTGGTGGGCTACCTGCTCGTGAACGCGCCGGGCTGGTCCACGGTGCAGGAGTCCTTCTTCGACGGGGAGGTCTTCGCGGCGTCCCTGCCGGACATCGCGCGGGCGTTCCTCGTGAACGTCAGGCTGTTCCTGACCGCCGAGGTGTTCATCCTCATCCTCGCCTTGCTGCTCGCGGTCATGCGCAGCCTGCCGGGACCCGTCTTCTTCCCCATCCGGGCCATCGCGGTCGTCTACATCGACTTCTTCCGAGGCGTGCCCGGACTGCTGGTCATCTACCTGCTGGGCCTGGGTGTGCCGGCACTGCAGCTGCCGGGCGTGACGAACGACGTGCTGGTGTGAGGCCTCGTGGGGCTCGTCCTCGTCTGGTCGGCGTACGTGGCGGAGGTGTATCGGGCGGGCATCGAAGCCATCCACCCCAGCCAGGAGGCCGCTGCGCGCTCGCTCGGCCTGTCGCGTCTCCAGTCGCTTCGCTACGTGGTCCTGCCGCAAGCCGTGCGGCGCGTCATCCCGCCGCTGCTCAACGACTTCATCGGCCTCCAGAAGGATACCGCGCTGCTCTCGCTGCTGGGGATCGTGGAGTCCTTCCGCCGGGCGCAGATCGAGGCGGCCGGTGCCTTCGACTTCACGCCCTACCTCGTCACGGCGCTCTTCTTCCTGGCCATCACGATCCCGTTGGCTCGAACGGTCGACTGGCTCGTCGCGCGCGATCGCAGCCGGCGACTCGCTGGGAGCCGAGCCCGATGACCGCGGCGGAGTCGGGCCGCGTGAGCGCGGACGCCGGGGCCGCGGCCGGACGGGAAGCGCTGCGCATCGAGGGCCTGTGGAAGTCGTTCGGCCGGCTCGACGTCCTGCGAAGCATCGACCTTTCGGTGGGGCAGCACGAGGTCGTCTGCCTCATCGGCGCATCCGGCTCGGGCAAGTCGACGCTGCTGCGCTGCATCGACCTGCTGGAGCCCGTGGACGCGGGGCGGATCGTCATCGAGGGCGAGGAGATCACCGCGCGCGGCGTGGATGTCGACGCCATCCGCCGGCACATCGGCATCGTCTTCCAGGCCTTCAACCTCTTCCCCCACATGAACGTGCTTCGCAACGTCACGCTCGCGCCGCGGAAGGTGTTGCGGCTGGGCCGCGCCGAGGCGGAAGGTCGGGCCATGGAGCTGCTCTCGCGCTTCGGCCTGGCGGACAAGGTGCTGGAGTATCCCGACCGGCTGTCGGGCGGTCAGCAGCAGCGCGTCGCCATCGTCCGCGCGCTGGCCATGAAGCCGGACCTGCTCCTCCTCGACGAGGTGACCTCGGCGCTCGATCCCGAGCTGGTGGCGGAGGTGCTGGACGTCATCCGCGACCTGGCGGCCAGTGGGATGACGATGGTCATCGCCACGCACGAGATGAGCTTCGCGCGCGACATCGCCGACCGGGTCTGCTTCCTCGACGAGGGGCGGATCCTGGAGCAGGGACCACCGTCGGTCATCTTCAGCGAGCCGCGGCAGGAGCGCACGCGCCAGTTCCTCGATCGCATCATCCGCGCCGGCCGGCTGTAAGGGCCGATGTTGCGTCAGGGCCGGGTTGACAGCGTGCGACCGGTTCTACGCAGGCGGTTTCCGTGCCCGCGGATGCGCTGCTTGCGCTTCTTGCGCCGAGTTTCCGTCAGATGGGCACCACGCGACCATGGTCCTCGGCCGGGGCCGCAAGTCCCTGTCAGATGGACGCGGCTGCGCACATGTGACCGAAGATGGCGGGATGAGGGGCCGGGATCGGCCGGATCCGCGGAACGGTGGCTCCCTGATGCGCATCTGACCGAAAACCCGCGCCTCCGTCCAGACCATCCTTGTCACTCGACTCGACGAAGCGCAAGGAGGACCGGCGATGCCTGGGCGAGGCACGAACGACGAACGTCAGCGAATCAGTTCCGGATCGCCCTACGAGGAGCCCATCGGCTTCTCGCGTGCCATCCGGGTGCGGGAGCGCGTGCTCGTCGCCGGCACGGCACCCGTCTGGCCGGACGGTTCGTGCGACCCTGACCCGGGGAGGCAGGCGGCGCGCTGCCTGGAGATCATCGTCGCTGCACTCGCCGAGGCCGGCGCGACGGCAGAGGATGTCGTCCGGACCCGCATCTTCCTGACCGACGCTGCCGACTGGGAGGCCGTCGGGCGCGCGCACGGTGAGGTCTTCGGGTGCATCCGGCCGGCCTCCACGATGGTCGTCGTGGCGGCGCTCCTCGACCCGCGATGGAAGGTCGAGATCGAGGCCGAGGCCATCGTCTGACCCGGACTCGCGGAACCCGTTTGCTAGAATGCCGACCGGTCGCTGGCGAGTGGCCAAGCGGTAAGGCGCCTGACTCTGGATCAGGAGATCCTAGGTTCGAATCCTAGCTCGCCAGCCAATCCGCGCAGATGCACCGCTCAGCAGCGGCGAAGGCAGGGTGACCAGCTAGCTCGCTGGCTCTCGCTCGCCGGTTCCTAGAGCGCTCCTCCTGCGGCGGGCGGCGCGTTCGGCGACTCGCCGTGATCGCCGACCGCTTCGCGCGCCAAGTAGGCCTCGGCCAACAGGATGTTCGTCTCCGCGGCGCGCTCCACGGTCCGCAGCAGGTCGGACATCGAGGCCATCTCCTCGAGTTGCTCCTTGAGGAACCAGGCCAGGAACTGCTCGCCGACCAGATCGCCCTCCTTCCGCGCCTGGTGGGCCAGCCGCTCGATCATCTCCGTCACTCGCTCCTCCTGGCTGAGCGCGAGGCGCACCGGTTCGACGGGGTCCGCGAACTCGTTCCTTGGTTCGCTGACCGCCGGGATGGTCACGGTCTTCCGGGCATCAAGCAGGTACTGGACGATGATCATCGCGTGGTTCCGCTCCTCCACCGCCTGTCGGTAGAAGTGGCGAGCGAGCTGTGGAAGCGTCTGTCCGTCGTACCAGACAGCGATCGCCACGTACTGCTGGCTGGCCGCGAACTCGTGCGCGGTCTGCTCGTTGAGTGCCTCGGTGAACTGCGACATCGAGCGCCTCCTGGATCTCGTACGAAGCGCGGAGCGGGGATGATCATGCGTAGCCTAGACCGCTCCTGATGTGGTGGCGCTCGGATCGTCGATGGGGGGCTGACGGCGAACGGCATGACCGGCGGCCATCACATCGGCCGGCGGTCCCGACCGTCCCGAGCGGAGTCTCGCACCGGCGCCGGTCGGCTGAGCTCGCTACCGCTCGGCTACGCCCGGGGCTCCAGGGGGTCCTGTACGACGGTCCGCACGACCTCGTCTCGCTGAAGGCTGCGGTCTCGGGCACGTCGCCGCCGCTCGGGTATAGAGTCGCGGCAGATGGCGCGCAGGATCTTCATCTTCGACCCACCGGACCGATTCGTGGCCGGCACCGTCGGGCCGGCGGGGGAACGCACCTTCTTCCTCCAGGCGACGCAGGGTCAGCGCATCATCTCGGTGGCGCTGGAGAAGATCCAGGTCGCGGTGCTGGCGGAACGGATGGGGGCGTTGCTGGGGGAGCTCGAGCGACAGGGCGTCGCGGCGACGAAGGGCCCCATCCTCGGGAACGACGATCGAGCGCTGGATGAGCCGCTCCGCGAGGAGTTCCGGGTGGGCACCATCGCCCTCTCATGGGACGGAGAGGACGAGGTGGTGACGGTGGAGGCAAGGGCCGCCACCGAAGCCGGGGAGGACGAGGAGACGCTCGAGGTCGATGACGATGACCTCGACGGCCCCGACCTCGTGCGGGTGCGTCTCGTGCCCGCCCTCGCCCGTGGGTTCGTGGCACGAGCGGCTCGGATCGTCGCGGCCGGCCGTGCGCCGTGCCCCTTCTGCGGCCAGCCGCTCGATCCACAGGGTCACCTCTGTGCACGCCGCAACGGGTACCTGAACTGATCCTCGACACCGACCAGGTGCTGAGGCGACTCCGGGATGCCGAGCTGGGCGTGGTCGGGCGGCTCGTGGAGGCATCGAACGCGACGCTGTACTGCGAGCTGCGCCACCCCGAGGCCGACGAGACCGACCCCTGGCACTGCGTCTACAAGCCGATCCGCGGCGAACGGCCGCTGGAGGACTTTCCGCGCGGCACGCTAGCGTATCGGGAAGTGGCCGCCTTCGAGCTTTCCGAGGCGATCGGCTGGCGCATCGTGCCACCCACCCTCGTGCGCGACGGACCGCTGGGCCGGGGCATGGTGCAGTGGTGGATCGACGTGGACGAGGATGTCGATGTCCTGGAGCTCATCCTCACGCGCGACCAGCGACTGCGGCGCATGGCCCTCTTCGACGCCGTCATCAACAACGCCGACCGAAAGGGCGGCCACGTCCTGCCGACCGACGACGGCCACCTGTACGGCTGCGACCACGGTGTCAGCTTCGCCGTCGCCCACAAGCTCCGGACGGTCCTCTGGGGATGGCGGGGCGAGGCGCTCACCCATGAGGAGCGGGCATCCCTCCGCCGGCTGCGGCGCACGCTGGATGGGGAGCTGGCCGATCGACTGGGAACGCTGCTGGCACCCGAGGAGGTCGAGGCCACCTGCGAGCGCATCGACCGGCTCGTCCGTAGCGGTCGGATGCCGATGCCCGACCCGTACCGCCCGGCGATCCCCTGGCCGCCCTTCTGATCGGTCCGGTGGGACGGTCGGCCTCGCCCACTTCATCCGGGCTAGCCTCGATACGCCAGATGTACCGGCGACCGCGCGCACTCCATGCGCTAAGGTGATCGGGACCGTGCGACAAGACCACATTCGGGGGGACCCACCCATGTCCGGCATCCTGCGTCCTGGCGGCTTCCGTCGGCCACTGGCGGCCATCCTCCTGACCGGAGGGCTCCTGCTCACCGCGGCCGCACCGGTGGCGGCTCGCGGGCCCGCTTCGGCTCCCGAGCCCGATGGCGTCTCGGGGGTCACGCGCCTGGTGGGCGGCCTGGATAGGCCGCTCTTCGTGACCCATGCCGGGGACGACCGGCTCTATGTGGTCGAGCAGCCGGGGCGCATCAGCGTCGTGCGCAAGGCCGATGGGGCCTGGCGCCTGACCGGCACCTTCCTGGACATCCGCGGGATCGTGATGGACGCCGGCTCGGAGCAGGGACTCCTGGGACTCGCCTTCCATCCCGGCTATGCCTCCAACGGGCGCTTGTACGTGAACTACACGAACAGCAGCGGCGACACCGTCGTCGCCGAGTACCGCCGAGACGCGGCAAGGCCCACCAAGGCCGACCCGGGGTCCAGGCGCATCCTCTTCACCATCGACCAGCCGTACACCAACCACAACGGTGGGTGGATGGCGTTCAAGGGCGAGTACCTGTACATCGCCACAGGCGATGGCGGGAGCGGTGGCGATCCCGGCGACCGCGCCCAGGACCTGGATTCGCGGTTGGGCAAGATGCTGCGCATCGACCCCATCGATCCGGACGGCAGCGGCCCCAAGAAGTACGGCGTCCCCTCGGACAACCCATTCGTGGGGCGCGACGGCAAGGACGTCATCTGGTCATACGGCCTGCGCAACCCGTGGCGCAACAGCTTCGACCGTGTGACCGGCGACCTCTGGGTCGCCGACGTCGGCCAGGACCGCTATGAGGAGGTCAGCCACGTCGACACGGGCAGCGGCACCAACTTCGGGTGGGACCTGCTGGAGGGTCGCCATCGCTATCCGTCCGGCGACCTGTGCCAGTCCGACTGCAAGACGTTGCCGATCGTGGAGTACTCATCCGCCTCCGGTAGCGAGCACTGTTCGGTGACCGGGGGCTACGTGTCCCGCCGCGCCGGTGCGGACCTCTACGGCCGCTACATCTTCGGCGACTTCTGCTCGGGCAAGATCTGGGATATCTCGACGAGCCACAGCGCCAGCGATCCGCTGCCGACGCCGTTCGCTTCGGGCCGACTCATCAGCTCCTTCGGGGAGGATGTCAACGGCCGGATCTTCCTTACCGACCTGGCCGACGGATCCCTCTGGCGCGTCTCGGGCACCTGAGCGAGCGGGCGGATCGTCCAGTCGGACGCTCGCCCGCTCAGACCTGTTTGAACTGCTCGAAGGGCTGGCGGCAGGCGGTGCAGTGGTAGATGGCCCGGCACAGGGTCGGGCCGAACCCGTTCTCGAGCGTCGTGGCACGCGACCCGCAGTAGGGACACTCGCCGACGGGTAGGAGCGGCAGCAGCCGATCGGGCTGCGTGTCGCTTCCGGCCGGGTCCAAGGCCGATAGCTCGGGCCGTTCAGGCGGGGGCGGCCCGAATCCGCTCTCGCGGAGCCGCCGCCTTCCCTCCGGCGTGATGCGCTCGCTTGTCCAGGGCTCGGCGAAGGTCACCGTAGCCTCCACGTCGGGCGCGAACCCCTGGAGGCGCTCTTCCACCGCGGAGCGCATCAGATCCACGGCGGGACAGCCCACGAACGTGGGCAGCAGCTCCACGCGCACGCGGCCAGGAGCCACCTCCACGCGGCGAACGACCCCTAGGTCCACGACCGAGATGACCGGGATCTCCGGGTCGTGCACATCCGCCAGCGCGGCCCACACCGCCTGCTCGAGCGGCACGGCCGAGATCGGAGCGCTCACCAGGTCGCGCCCTCCTCCGATCGGTGCACCATCGTGAACTCGTTCCACAGCCAGCGAAAGCTCTCCGCGGGCACGGCACGGTCCCGGCCATCGACGGTCGAAGGCGGCGAGCCGGTCACCCGGCCCCCGGCGAGCGCGATGCCGAGCCCCGCGAGCGTGGCCGTCGCCTGAGCGAGATGCCGCTCGGCAAGCTCAGCCATCGGCTGGCCGAGGATCCCAGCCTCGAGGAGCGCATGCTCGCCCGCGAGCGGGGCGAAGGGGCTCAAGGCGTCGGGCCAGAGCTTCGCCAGCGCATCTTCCAGCCTGCGGCGAGGCTCCTCCCCGCCCCCGGCGAGACGCCGCAGCCAGACGTCCATGTGCATCAGGTGGTAAGTCTCCTCCCGCCGGATCTTGGCCACGACCTCGGCCAGCGGCGCGAACGATGAGCGGCGCAAGGCCCCCAGGCGGACGGCATCGGCCGTGTCGTAGAGCCAGCGACGAGCGACCGAGAAGGCCCAGTCCGTTCGCGGATGGTCGAGCAGCCGGCAGTGCCGGTAGCCGTCGACCGGTCGTCCGAAGGCGATGGCGTCGGCGTCACCCCCGGTCAGCTGCGCCAGCATCTCGTACAGCACCCGGGCGTGACCCAACTCGTCCTGCGCCAAGGAGCTGAAGGCGACATCCTCCTCCAGCATCGGTGCGATGCCGGTCCATTCCGAATCCCAGAAACCCAGCACGAACTCGTCGTCAGCCATGGTGAGCAGCAGCTCGGCCAGAGCCTCGCGCACCGGTGCGTCGAGTCCCGCGGTGTCGAAGGCCGGCACGTCCGGCACGGCCGATGCGCGTGTGACCCGCCGTTCGGCGGGGGTGGCGGTCATCCCGACCCCTCCCTCGAGACGCGCCGGCGCGCCGCATCCAGCTTGTCGCGCATCACGTAGCCACCGGGCTTCTTGAACGACCGGTCGAGCGGGGGCTGGAGCAGGTCGGGATCGGAGAGGTCACGGATCGCGCCGCGTGGCACGACCCACAGCCGCACGCTCTCCTGGCGACGTGAGTACAGCTCCCGGGCGTAGTGCGTGGCGAGCTCGGCGTCGGGCGCGCGGATGTTACCGGCGTGGCGCATCGGGTCGCCGTCCTTCTCCTGCCGGAACACCTCCCAGACGTCCGCCTGGGCGCCACCGCCCTGACGGCCGGCATCGTCACGGCGGCCTTCCTCCTTCACCGAAGGATCGGCGGTCGAGCCCATCGACTCAGGCCGCGGCAGCGACCGGTGCGGCGAGCACGGTCGCCCGTACCCACGCCGACTCGGCGTGGTGCAGGCGCCGGAACTCGAGCCGCTCCTGTGACATCGGGCCGTGGCCGGTGACCACCGTCCGCAGCTCGTTCCAGTCGGGCTCGCTGTACTCCCAGCGGCCAGCCCCCTCGTCGTAGTGGAGGACAGGGTCGGGGATCTCGAGACCCAGCTCGCGGATGCGCGGCACGTAGATCGACAGGAACTCCTGGCGGAGCTCCTCGCTGGTCTTGGCCTTGATGCGCCAGAAGAGGTCGCGATCCTTCGAGCGATCGGAACGGGGACCGTGCATCTGCATCAGCGGGCCCCACCAGCGGTCCAGGGCTTCCTGGACCATCCCTCGCTGCGTGTGGGTGCCGCTCATCATCGTCACGATCACGTCGCGCCCGTGCATGATGTGGACCGACTCCTCCCAACAGATCTTCTTCATCGTCCGGCTGTAGGGCCCGTACGACGACTCACGGAGCGCCTGCTGGGCCACGATGGCGGCCGCGTCCACGAGCCAGGCGATGATGCCCACGTCGCCCCACGAGCGCGTGGGGTAGTGGAAGACGTTGTGGAACTTCGTCTTGCCATCGAGGAGATCCTGGAGCATCTGCTCGCGCGGCTTGCCCAGGTCTTCCGCGACGCGGTAAAGCAGCTGCGCGTGACCCACCTCGTCCTGCACCTTGGCCGTGAGCGCCAGCTTCCGCTTGAGGGTCGGGGCGCGCATGATCCACTCGCGCTCGGGCAGCACGCCCATCAGCTCGCTGTTGGCGTGCATCTCCACGAAGCGTAGGACGCCGTTGCGGTACTCGTCAGGCATCCAGTCGCGCGCTTCCACCTTGCGACCGGCATGCACGTGCTCCACGAAGGCGTCGTAGCGCTCCTCGTGCGACAGGTCCGGATCGTGGTACGGCAGCCGGGATCGCTCCTCGGGCGAGAGCACCGGGTCGAGGGCGAGCGGGTCGGTCATGAGGTGGGTCTCCCTTCCAGGGTCCGGGCCGCCAGGTCGGCATATCGGTCGGCGATCCGCCCGGCGGAGAGCCGGCCCAGCGGCCGATACCAGGTCGCGATGCCGTTGAGTGCGGTCAGGATGAACGTCGCCGCGAGGGCCGGGTCCGTGGGGGCGAACGCGCGACAGGCGATGCCCTCGACGATGAGGGCGCGGAATCGCGCCTCGTACCGGTCGCGCCGCTGGAGCACCTCGGCACGCCGTTCACTGGAGAGGGATCGCCACTCGTGGACGAAGACGGTCGCCAGGCGCGGGTCGTCGGTGACGACCGCGACGTGAGCCCGGACAAGGGCCCGCATGCGTTCCAGACAGCCGAGGCCCTGCCCGGCGGTGGCCGCGCGGTCGGCTGCCTCCTCGAAGCGCCCGGCGGCACGCTCCACGATCGACCAGAGCAGCTCTTCCTTGGAGGCGACGTGCGCGTAGAGGCTGGCGCCCTGGATGTTCAACGCCCCCGCGATGTCGCGCACGCTCGTCGCTGCGTAGCCACGCTCGCGGAAGAGCGCGCTCGCCGCGTCCTCGATCTGCTGCCGCCTGGTCTCGACCATCAGGCGGTCAGCCTACCTAACGTTCGTTAGGAGGTCAAGGCTTGGACCGGCATCGCTCGGTGCCGCCCGCGACCACGAGACCGCAACCGGCGCACCGGGTCGCCTCGGCTCGGGTGGTCCCGCGGGCCGGGCTCTCGCGACACGGTGCTCACGCTGTGGGCCAAGCCACGGGTCCAGGGATCATGGCCATAGCGTAGGTGCGCCACGGCTGGGCTGGGGAAGGTGCCGGGACGCGGCACCGGGCTCGCGGGCCCGTGGCGGCTGGGGTTGGCTCGCCCCCTCCTACGCAGAGCGGGGCATACGCCGAGGTGACTATGCCCCGATCCGACTGGGGGAGCGCGGAGGCCGAGGGTCAAGCGAGGTGGACGGGATCAAGTGCGGCAGACGACGCCGACGAGATGCCGGACCCTCCCGAAGTGGGAGGGTCCGGGCGTGGGAAGGGCGCCGGTGCCTGCGCGTCACAGGCACCGGCAGTGCGCCACGCTGCATCCCGGTCCTGAGCCACGCCTGGGACACCGCTGAGATCGTTCTCAGGGCGTGACGTGGGCATCCCTGAGCCGCTATCCTGCCCACCATGCGATCCGTCACCGCCATCCTCGCCAGCGTTCTGGTCCTGGGCGCCATGGCGGTGAGCCCGACCCTTGCCGCAGAACCCGAGACCTGCTCGCTCTCGGTGACACCCTCGGAGGGTCCGCCCGGAACGGAGTTCGTCTTCAGCGGCAGTGGCTACACGCCCACCCACCTGACGCTGAAGCAGCGCGGGTCCCCGCCGCGCGTGACGGAGCTCGACCTGGAGGGGGCCGATCCCTTCGAGATCCCCGTGCTGGCCACGGAGGCGGAGGCAGGGCGCTGGACCGTCATCGCGTCCATCGAGGGCACCGAGTGCGCCGGCCGCGCGTCGATCAACGTCATCCTTCCCGATACGGCTCCGCTCGCCGGGGCGCCCACTGCCGACGGGCCGGCACAGCCGATCGTGCTCCTGGCCTTCGGTGCTCTCAGCGCCCTGTTCATCGCCTGTGCCTGGCTGCTCATGAGGCGCTTCGCCCGGCCCGCCTGACGACGGAGGGTCCAGGGCCCTTAGCATCGGGAGAATGCAACAGACGAGGCAGCCGCAGCCGGTCATCCGCACCTACCGAGGCCAGGAGCGGCGCGCCGCGGAAGATGCCTACCGGATCGACGCCGCGGAGGCTGCCAAGGCCTCGTGGTTCCCGGTGGCGCACCGTTGGGTCGACGACTGGAACGGTCACGCGCTGTCCGTGGTGTTCGAGCTCAGGGAGAGCCCGGGTCCGTCCCCCGCTGCTGGCCAGCCTGGGCCGGAGCGCCGAGCGCTGGCCAGCCCGGGCCGCAGCAGGCGGACGCGACGCCACAGGCATCCCGCCCGCCGTCATCCGCCGCTCGTGCCCATGCCCGGACGACGATGCAGGCCATCGACCTGCACTGCGCCGGTGAGCCCCTCCGCCTCATCCGTACGGGGTTCCCCAAGTCCCCCACGCGCCCATCCTCGAGCGGCGCCGCTGGGTGCGCGACAACGCCGATGACGCTCGCCGCATCGCGATGTTCGAGCCGCGTGGTCACCGCGACATGTACGGGGCGATCCTGCTTCCGCCCTTCCGCCCCGACGCGGACATGGCCGTGCTGTTCATGCACAACGAGGGCTACAGCACGATGTGCGGACACGGCATCATCGCGGTCACGACCGCTCTGGTCGAGGAGCGGCTCTTCCCGGCCGCGTCACCCGAGACGGCCATCCGGTTCGAGACGCCCGCCGGACTCGTGACGGCGCGGGCCCAGGTGCGCGCCGATGGACGGGCCGGACCGGAGGTCGAGCGCGTCCGCTTCACGAACGTCCCGTCGTACCTCGCGGCTCGCGATATCCCTCTGCGCCTCGACGGGGTGGAACTCTCTGGGCCCGTCGCCACGACCGGCGTGCTGCGCGTGGATGCGGCGTTCGGCGGCGCGTACTACGGCATCGTCGCCGCCGCCGACCTGGGACTGCGGGTGGTACCGGCTCAGCTCGACAGGCTGAGGCGCGCAGGCGCCGCCATCACGGACCTCCTCCGTCGCCAGCACCGGCCGCTCCACCCGACCGACCCGGACCTCAACTTCGTCTACGGGACGATCATCGTGGACGAGGTCCCGGCCAGCTCCCCCGACGGCCGTGCCCGGGACGCGGACATCCGGAACGTGACGATCTTCGCCGACGCCGAGGTCGACCGCTCGCCCTGCGGCTCGGGCACCAGTTCCCTGTTGGCTGAGCGGCTGGCGCGTGGCCGGCTCGCGCTGTGTCTGGACCTGGTGATTGCCGGCATCACGGGCTAATAGTTCAGCGCCCGCGTTGAGGGCGCCGCGATGCTGGGAGGTCAAGAGGCGGTGGAGACGAGCGTCGAGGGCTCGGCCTACGTCACCGGCTATCCCCAGCTCATCGTCGACGATCGCGATCCACTGGGTGACGGCTTCCTCCTGGGCTGAGCGCACCGTCACAGCCTGCCAGCGTCCCTCAGCCGCCGGTGCAACCATCGGCGCCATGGAGGGGTTCTGACGACTGTGTGCACCGACTGCCCGTCCGCTCTGGCGAGTGACCCCATGAGCGCCTTCCCCCGGATGGTCGCCCATCACCAGGACCTGGTGTACGGACTTGCGCGGCGCTGGACGCCTCGTGCCGCTGACGCGGAAGACATCGCTCAAGAGACCTTCCTTCGCGCGTACCGGGCGTTGAGCGGCTATCCACCCGAGCGCATCGCGGCGCTCCACCTGCGTGGCTGGCTCGCGCGCATCACGCTGAACCTGGCCCGCAACCGCGCTCGTGATGGCGCGCACCCGACGGCGGCGCTCGATGAGGCGCCCGATCGAGCCGACCCGCACGATCCGGGACCGGAGCGGTCGGCCGAGCAGCGCGAGACGGCGTTGCTGTGGCGTCGGTTGCTCGCAGGACTACCTGATCACTACCGCCAGGCCGTGGGACTGCGTCACGTCGATGGGCTCTCGTATCCGGAGGTGGCCCAGGCGCTGGGCAGGCCGCTCGGGACGGTGAAGTCGGATGTCCACCGCGGGGTGCGACTGCTTCGAAAGGCGTACGAGGCCGAGGCGGAGATGGAGCGACCGATGACGCGCGACGGGGACACCGGCACGGCCGAGCGGCGGCCGGCGACGGCCATGCGACTCGCATCGGAGGTGTCGTGGTGAGGACGGGACGGATGGTGGCGCCTGCGGCCGGCCGTCTGGCGGCTGCTCGGGACGTGCTGGCGGGACTGCGTACGCTGCGCGAGCCTGCCCCGCCCTCGCTCGCCGGACGGGTCATGGCGCAGCTAGGCCCGGTCGACTCCGTGGACAGCTACTCCCGGATGCAGACGCCGCTGTGGCCCCTCCTCGTGGCCTGGGGCCGCGACGGGATCACCGCCGTGGGCCGCGCAGACGATCCGGCTGCGTTCGAGGCAGAGTACCGCTCACGGACCGGTCGTCCGGTCCGTCTGGTGCGGGAGGTGCCGGACCGCCTCACTCGTGCCGTCGAGAAGCGCATGCGCGGCGAGTCCGTGCCCGGCCTTCGCGTCGACCTCAGCGGACTCAATGAGTTCCAGCGCCGGGTGCTGGCCAAGACGATGGAGATCCCCCACGGCGAGGTCCGCCCCTACGCCTGGATCGCCGAGCAGATCGGTCATCCGCGCGCCCAGCGGGCGGTGGGGACAGCGCTCGCGCGCAACCCGGTGCCCTTCGTCATCCCCTGTCACCGCGTCGTGCGGAGCGACGGCCGGATCGGCCGGTACGGGGCGGGTGGGTCGCAGTCCAAGCGCGCGGTGCTGCAGTCCGAAGGCGTGGACCCGGACGAACTGGAGCGGCTGGCGCAGGCCGGCATCCGCTACATCGGCAGCGACACCACGCGCATCGCCTGCTTCCCGACCTGTCGCAACGCGCGGCGCATCACCGCCGCCCACCGCGTCCCCTTCCGGTCGGCGCGTGATGTGACGGGTGCCGGCTTCCGGGCCTGCCGGTCCTGCCGGCCCTTCCCGACCGCCCAGGCGGCCTGATCGTCCGCCTCGGCCCGGTGAGCCTCGCCCCTTCAGCGAGCGGGGCGGTCACCTCGGGCATGGATGATCGGTGGCCGCCAGCGGAACGCCTCGGCGGGTAGGGCACCAAGCCGTTCGCGGGCGCGCTGCTCCAGCCGGGCGGCGATGCCCTGATCGATCGCGCTCATGAGTCCGAGCTCGTCGTACCGGACCTTGTAGTCCAGGTACTCATCGCGGGTCCACAGGTGGTCCAGGTGCTCCGCCTCGGCTGACACGTGCTGGAAACCGGCCCCACGGAGCTCGCGGGCGGCGGTACGCGGCGAGCGAAGGTCGCCGGCCCGCGCCTCCTCCTCGTACTCCGGCTCCTCGAGCTCGAGGTCGTAGACCGCCTCGTCGAATGCGTCCGCCGGCTCGAACGCGTCCCGGCCGGCCTGCCAGGTGACGAAGCAGAGCCGGCCTCCCGGTCGCAGGATGCGCAGGGCCTCGCGAAGCGCCGCTGCGCGATCCGGCACGAGCTGGAGGACGAAGGAGGAGATGCACAGGTCCGCCGACGCCTGAACGAGGCCCGACCGGTCGGCCTCGGCCTCGACCCAGCGGATGCGGTCTGCCTGGGCTCTCGAGAGCAGGCGCGAAGCGCGGCGTGCGGCGACGTCCAGCATGCCAGCGGCGACGTCGACACCGGTCACGGTGACCCCTGGCCAGCGAGCGACCGCCTCGATGGCAAGTGCCCCGGTGCCGGTCCCGATGTCGACGATCTGCAGCGTCCCCGTTTCCCGCAGCGAGGCGCGCACCCACGGTTCGGCTCGCTCGAGGAGGCGAGCGGCAGCCGGGGCGAGCACCGGTGCCCACCATCGCTCGTACAGCTCGGCGTTCCGGTCGTAGCGATCGGCGATCGAGGTCACGTGCCCGATGCCCCGGATCAGGGCGCCCGTGCCGCAGGGGGCCGTGGAGGAGCGGACGTGTGGTGATCGTCGTGCTGTGCGCGCGCTGCGGCTATCAGATGCTCGAGCAGGATCGCGTTCGTCAGCGGGCCGACGCCACCCGGCACGGGCGTGATCGCCTCGGCCACCTGACGCGCCGAGTCGAAGTGGACGTCGCCCACGATGCCATCGGCCACCACGTTGATGCCCACATCCACCACGATCACGCCAGGCTTGAGCATCGCCCCGGTGATGAGCCCGGGCGAGCCCGCCGCGACCACCACGAGATCGGCGCGCGCCACATGGCCCGCCAGGTCCCGCGTCCGCCGATGGCACATCGTCACGGTGCAGTGCTCGCGCTGGAGCAATAGGCTGGCTGGTCGTCCCACGACATTGCTGCGGCCCACCACCGTCGCGTCGAGACCTTCCAGGCGGTAGCCGGAACGCTTCACGATCTCGACCGCCGCTTGTGCTGTGGCCGGCAGGAACCCCTCGTAGCCCAGCGTGAGGAGTCCGGCGTTCTCCGGCTGGAGGCCGTCGATGTCCTTGCGCGGGTCGATGACCTCGATCACCGCCCGGAGTGGGATGCGCCTGGGGAGCGGCATCTGGACGATGATCCCGGACACGAGTGGGTCGCGGTTCAGCTCCTGGATCCGGCGCCGGACGACCGCCGTCGTGACGCGCGCGCCGATCTCCACGACCCGTCCCGTCACTCCCGTGCTCCGGCAGCTGCGGACGATCTGGTGGAGGTAGACGGCGGACGGTGCGTCGGCGCCGATCAGCACGACGGCGAGCGTGGGCGGGAACCCGTGGCGTTCCGTGAACGAGCTCACTTCGCCGCTCAGACGGCCGCGGATCTCGGCCGCGATCGGCGCACCCCGGAGGAGGCGCGCGCCGTCGTGCCGGCGGTCCGTGACCTCAGCGGTCGAAGGAGCAGCGGACGGCTGGGTGGCCATGCCGGCGATCGTCGCACACCGAGCCGCGCGGCGATGAGGCTGCTCGGGGCCTCGGCCACGGTGTAGGCTCAGGGCACCACGAGGGCGAGACGAGGGAGGTCAGCGACCGTGTCCAAGGTTCTCTGCGTGCTGTACGACGATCCCGTCGATGGCTACCCGCCGGCATACGCTCGTGATGCCGTCCCTAGCATCGAGCGCTACCCGGGTGGTCAAACGACGCCCACTCCCGAGCGGATCGACTTCCAGCCGGGCGAGCTGCTGGGCAGCGTGTCCGGCGAGCTGGGCTTGCGGCGCTTCCTGGAGGAGCGCGGCCACACGTTCGTCGTGACCTCCGACAAGGAGGGTCCCGACTCGGTCTTCGACCGCGAGCTGGCCGACGCGGACGTCGTCATCTCCCAGCCGTTCTGGCCGGCCTACCTGACAGCGGAGCGGATCGCCAAGGCGCCCAGACTGAAGCTGGCGATCACGGCTGGCATCGGTTCCGATCATGTCGACCTGGAGGCCGCCATCCAGCGCGGGATCACCGTCGCCGAGGTCACCTACTCGAACAGCATCAGCGTGTCCGAGCACGTAGTGATGATGATCCTGGCACTCGTGCGCAACTACATCCCCTCGTATGGGTGGGTCGTCAAGGGCGGCTGGAACATCGCCGACTGCGTCAGTCGGTCCTACGACCTGGAGGGCATGCAGGTGGGCACGGTCGCTGCCGGTCGGATCGGGTCTGCCGTCCTGCGACGGCTCAAGCCGTTCGAGGTCGGCCTCCACTACACCGATCGGCATCGCCTGCCGGAGGAGGTCGAGCGCGAGCTGGGCGTCACGTACCACCCCGACGCCGCGTCCATGGTGCCCGTCTGCGACGTGGTCACGATCAACGCCCCCCTGCACCCGGAGACCGAGCACATGTTCGACGACGCGCTCATCGGCAAGATGAAGCGCGGTGCGTACATCGTGAACACCGCGCGGGGCAAGATCTGCGATCGTGATGCGATCGTGCGTGCCCTCGAGAGCGGTCAGCTGGCAGGGTATGCGGGAGACGTCTGGTACCCGCAGCCTGCGCCGCCCGATCACGCCTGGCGGACCATGCCCAACCACGGCATGACGCCGCACGTCTCCGGTTCGTCGCTGTCCGCACAGGCCCGATATGCCGCCGGCACCCGGGAGATCCTGGAGTGCTGGTTCGGTGAGCGGCCGATCCGCGAGGAGTATCTGATCGCCGACGCGGGCAGGCTCGCCGGTGCGGGTGCCCACGCCTACAGCGTCGGCCGCGACGGCGACACCTCGGAGGCACCTCCGAGCGACCACGCCTAGCCCTCCCCTCCCGGAGACAACAGCTAGCGCGATGTGGCGACGGGCTCCGCCGACGCTTGTGATAGCCCGAGCTGCGCAAGGAGCCCCAGCTGATCGCTGTGGGTCCAGTGCTCGATCTCCCGGCCGTCCGCGAACCGCAGGATGTGGATCTGCTCCCACGTCGCAGATCTGCCGGTCGATGGCATTCCCATGAACTCGCCCTTCATGGTTCCGGTGGCGCGCGTTCGCTGAACGACCGTGTCGGCTTGGGCGACGACGTCCTGGATCGTGACGTGGAGGTCCGGGAACGCATCGAGGAACATCCGGAACAGGTCCTTCGCCCCGTCGCGCGTGGGCGGCACGCCCGGCGGTGCCGTATGGTCCACGAACTCCGGCGCCAGGATCTCGTCGAGCAGCTCCAGCCGTCGCCCGTTGACGACCTCGTCGACCATCCTGCGTGCCGTGGCCTTGTTTCGTTCCGTCTGGTCGGTCGCCGGATCGAATGCGCCCGCGCTCGGGATGGCGCCCAGCTGAGTCATCAGGCCGAAGACGTCGACGACGTCCCAATGCTCCGCCAGCCGACCCTCTGCCAGCCGGAAGATGTCGATCCCGTTGATCGCGAACGACTTCCCCGTCGGGGGGACCCCGAACCACTCGGCCACGTGGGTTCCGCGGTTGGTCCACATGACCGCAGCCTTGTCGCCGTCCACCAGCACGTGCTCCAAAGTGAAATGCGGGGCGAAGGCCGCTCGCACCATGCTCACTCGCTGCTTCAGCCCCTCGATGCCCTGATCCTGGCCCGGCAGCGGAAAGTGCTCGAGACGATCCGACGGGCTTCATCTCGTCGAGGACCTCGAGCCGCCCCTCGTTAACGACCTCACCATAGAGCCGTGCGATGGTTTCCTTGATCTCGCCTTCGGTCACGGTAACCTCCTTGTGTGTAGGGGCGGCACGGGCCGCGCTGCGCCGCCACCGCTTCCGATGTTGAGTGCCCGCGCGAGACGTGACCAGGAAATGAAATCACCGTCTCCTCACCGACCTGGGAGGCCGCTCCGCACGTGGTCACCACGGCCGATGTTCGAAGCGCCGACCCGCTCGCCAGCAACGTCAAGCGGCTGCGGGTCGAACGGGGGCTCACTCAGGAACGACTCGCCGAGCGCGCCGGGCTCAGCGCGAGAACGATCAGCGACCTCGAGCGGGGTCTCCGGACCGCCGTCTATGCCGACACGGCTCGCCGACTGACCGCGGCGCTCGAGCTGGACGACGAGGAGCGTCGGCGTTTCGAGACGTTGGCCGCGGTCGTTCGATGACGTTCGAGCCGTCACACTCCCGGCTGCCGACTGTCCCGACACCGCTGTGCGGCCGCGAGCGTGAGATCGAACAGGTCGCGTCATTGCTCCTCGACCCCGAGGTGCGGCTGGTCACGCTCACGGGACCGGGCGGCATCGGGAAGACGAGGCTGGCGATCGAGGCGGCTCGCCACGTCGAGGGTTCGTTCGCCTCTGACGTCCATTTCGTCTCGCTGGGCGAGCTCAGTGGCGCTTCGCTCGTGGCAGCCGAGCTCGCCAAGGCGATCGGCGCTATGGATACGGGAAGATCGCTCCAGCAGACGATCGTGGAGCGACTGAGTCGGCGGCGCGCGCTGATGGTGCTCGATACCTTCGAGCACCTGATACCTGCAGCCCCGCTCGTCTACTCGATCATCCAGGAGTGCCCGGACGTTACCGTCCTCCTCACCAGCCGAACGGCCATTCGTCTCCGGGGCGAGCGCGAGTTCCCGGTCCCGCCGTTGCCGGTGCCGCCGTACGTCCCAGAGCACGCCGAAGGACTCACCGACTGGCCCGCCACTGCCCTGTTCGTCGAGCAGGCGAGAGCCGTAAGGCCGGACGTCGAGATCGATGGAGCCGGCACCGCACTCATCGTGGAGATCTGCCGGAACCTCGACGGTCTTCCGCTCGCGATCGAGCTCGCGGCCGCGCGCGTCAAACATCTTCCGCTGCTGGCGATCCACGACCAGCTCGGGCAGCGCCTGCGCCTCTTGGTCGGCGGAGCGCTCGACCTGCCGGGACGGCAGCGGACGATCCGCGACAGCGTCGCCTGGAGCTTTGAGCTGCTGCCGGCTCGCGAACAGCAGTTCTTCCGTCGGCTCGCTGTGTTCTCAGGCGGGTGGGACTTGGCGGGCGCTGCCGCAGTCCACGGAGACGACCAGGCCGCGGACGTGCTCGACCTCATGAGCGGCCTCGTTGACCACAGCCTCGTGGCCCTGGACGCGACGGCCGCGAACGCGCGCTACGACATGCTGGAAGTCGTCAGGGACTATGCATCGGAGCGTCTCGCCCATTCGGCGGAGCGGGAGACGGTCGCCGGCCGGCATGCGGAGCACTACGCGCGCCTCGCCGAGCAGGTCGAGCCCAGCCTGGTGCGATCGGGTCACAGGCAGGGCTTCGCGCGGCTCGATCTCGAGCGCCGGAACTTCCGGCGTGCCTTGGAATGGGCGATCGAGCACCGCGAGGCGACACTCGGACTCCGGCTGATCGTCGCCCTCTGGCGGTACTGGCGTCACTTCGGGGCGTTCGTCGAAGGTCGGCGCTGGTGTGACAGAGTGCTCGCCATCAAGGGAGAGGCACCGGCGTCGTTGCGTTCAAAGGCGCTGTCGGGTGCGGCGGCGCTCGCCTTTCCGCAGGGTGACTACGCCCGGATGGCGGCGCTCGCTGCGGACGCGATGGAACTGGCGCACGCGGGCGGTGACGCGCTGGACGTGCGCAATGCGCTGACGGTTCACGGGATGGTTGCCCTGGGACAGGAGCGCTTTCGCGACGCGCTCACCCGATTCGACGAGGCGCTTGCCGTTTGCGATTCGCTCGGCGCCACATGGCAGCTCGGGTCCTCGCACCTCAACCGTGGGCTGGCGCTCCTCAATCTGGAGCGACCTGCGGACGCCTCCGAGGCGTTTCGCAAGGCGCTTGAGCTGTACCGCACGCTCGGCGACGATGTGTTCGCAGCCCGTGCCGTCAACTACGCAGCCCACGCGACACTCCTGCAGGGCAACGTTCGGCAAGCGGAATCGCTGGCTTACGAGTCCGTCGCGGCGTCCGCGCGCGCTGAGGAGCGACAGGGGGTCGCCGACGCCCTCGTGACGCTGGCGGTCATCGCGGCGGGACGGTCGGACGTCGAGCGGGCGGCGACGCTCCGCGGCGCCGTCGACGCTATTCGCGAGAGCCTCGTGATCCCCCCGGCATCCCTGGACCGCGCCATCATCAGGCGGTTCGAGCAGGCGCTGGACCGTGTCCGGAATGATGCTCGCTGGGAGCCGCGGCTGGCAGCGGGTCGCGACCTCTCGCTCGGTGCAGCCGTCGAATATGCACTCCACGACACGTCGAGCTGATCCGTGGACGTCCGACCCCCTTGCAGCTGGCGCGGCTCAGCGAGAGCTCGCCGCGTGACTGTGACCGACCTCGCGGCAGACAACAGCTAGGCACTTGAGTGGCGCGACCGCAGTGGAGGCGGGCGCCGCCCACGCGAGGTCGCTGCCACAAGGGGTCGCCTCAGGAGCTCTGGCGCAGCCGAGTAGAGATTTGCGCGGCAGCGGCGAGTACCTCTTGGGCGGTCCGCGCCTCGGCACCAGCCTTCGGGAAGCGGTACGCCGGGCCGTGGACGTGGACCGCGGCGCTCACGTTGCCCGCTGAGTCCGGGATGGGGGCGGCCACGGAGTCGATGCCCTCAGCGAATTCGTCGCGTCCCCAGACGTAGCCATCCAGCTGGATCCGCCGAAGCCGTTCGCGCAGCGCCGCCGGCTCCACGAGGGTCCGGGGCGTGAACCGCTCGAGAGGGCCGGCCAGGAAGCGGTCAACGGCCGACGGGGCCATATGCGCCAGGAAGACCTGCCCGGACGCCACGGCATGGATCGGCAGGCGGCTGCCGGTCCAGTCACGAACGAGCACCTGGTGCGCCGTGTCGACCTGGTCGACGTAGTGAACGACGAAGCCGTCGACGACCGACAGCCCCGCGGCCTCCCCGACCGCTGACGCGAGCTCGACGAGCACTGGCCGAGCCAGGGCCACAAGACTACGGGTGGGGACGACTCCGGCGGCCAGTGAGACCATCCGCACCCCGAGGCGGTACCGCGTCTCGCCCGGCACCTGCTCCACGGCGCCCTCGCGGGCAAGGGATCCGAGCAGCCGAGCGGCCGTGCTCTTCGGCAACTCCGCTCGTTCGGCAACCTCGGTGACGCCCATGGGCCCGTCGGCCAGTGCGGACAAGACGGCGAACGCCCGCTCGATCGACTGGACCCTCGACACAGGCGCCGCACCGGGAGTAGATTCCACGTTGGTTCCATGATACGGGACTCGTGCCACATCGTGGAACGAAGCCACAGCTCGCTGAGAAGGGAACACGTGTCGGACCAGTACGAGGAGATCGACCTCGCGGCGCTCCCGGATGAGGAGCTCGTCGAGCAGATGCACAACGATCTCTACGACGGGATGAGGGACGAGATCGTCATCGGGACGAACATCCTGCTGGAGCGGGGATGGTCGGCGACGAGGGTGCTGGACGATGCGCTCGTGGCGGGCATGAAGATCGTGGGCATCGACTTCCGCGACGGCATCCTCTTCGTCCCGGAGGTCCTCCTGGCCGCGAACGCCATGAAGGCCGGGATGGAGATCCTCCGTCCGCTGCTCGCCGAGACCGGTGCCGAGCCGGTCGGGAAGGTGGTCATCGGGACCGTCAAGGGCGACATCCACGACATCGGCAAGAACCTGGTGGGGATGATGTTCGAAGGCGCCGGCTTCGAGGTCGTGGACATCGGCATCAACACGGACGCCGAACGGTTCCTCGCCGCCCTCGAGGAGCACAGGCCGGACATCCTGGGCATGTCAGCGCTCCTGACGACCACGATGCCGTACATGAAGGTGGTCATCCAGGCGCTCAAGGATCGGGGGATGCGCGACGACTACATCGTCCTCGTGGGTGGGGCGCCGCTCAACGAGGAGTTCGGGGTGGCCGTCGGCGCCGACGCCTACTGCCGGGATGCAGGCGTGGCCGCCGAGACGGCGCGGCGGCTGATCGATGAGCGTCGTGCCGCCGCCTGAAGCCGAGTCGATCCCGACGGGTCCGCCCACGCCACGGCTCCTCGTCATCGGCTGCGGTGCCCTGGCCCGCGAGCTGGTGGCCCTGACAGGGCGGCTTCCCGACGTGGAGGTCACCTGCCTGCCGCCGTCCCTCCACGACCGCCCGGGTGGCATCCCCGGTGCGGTCCGCGAGAAGATCCGCGCTGCTCGCGTGGGTGGCCGATACTCGGGCATCTTCGTCGCCTATGCCGACTGCGGGACGGGCGGGCTTCTGGACCGGGTCCTGGAGGACGAGAGCGTCGAGCGGCTGCCGGGCGCTCACTGCTACGAGTTCTTCGCCGGACGCGAGGACTTCGCCCGGCTTGCGGAGGACGAGCCTGCGACGTTCTGGCTGACCGACTTCCTGGCCCGGAACTTCCAGCGGCTCGTCATCGAGGGCCTGGGGATCGACCGCCACCCGGAGCTCCAGGCCCTCTACTTCGGGAACTACCGGCGCCTCGTGTATCTCTCCCAGACGGGCGGTCCGGAGTTGCTCGCCCTTGCTCGCGGCGCGGCCGACACGCTGCGTCTGGCATTCGAGCACCGGCACACGGGCTACGGCGAGCTGGCGACCTCGATCGCGGCCGCCCTGACCCGTCCCGGTCCCCGCCCCGCCGACACGGTGGTCGCCTGAGCGATGGCCACGCTGACGGTCATCCTGTGGCGCGATATCCCGGCCCAGGTCGTAGCCCGAGACGGTCGCCGCACGAGCAAGGTCGTCCTCCACCCACGCTTCCAGGTGGCGATCGACAAGGCCGCCAGCCGCGCTGGCAAGCGCGCCTACAACGACTACATCGAGGAGTGGCACAAGGTCCAACGCCCGTGCACAGATGACATCGAAGCGGAGGTCCGCGTCGAGTCCGAGCGGCTCGAAGCGGGATACTCGAAGCATCGGCTGGCGGAGCTGATCGTGTCCGGTGGCCTGGAGGGAGGCTCGGCGCTCCCACCGGCCTACGATGAGACGCCCTCTCGGTCGGGGACAGCATGACGCGCACCGTCGTCTCGTCCGCCACACGAGATGTCGTGATCGGTGACGACCGGCCCTTCGTCATCATCGGTGAGCGGATCAACCCGACCGGCCGGAAGCTCCTCGCCGAGGAGATGAAGGCGGGCGACTTCTCGCGCGTGGAGCGCGACACGATCGCCCAGGTGGAGGCCGGTGCCCACATGCTCGATGTGAACGCGGGGATCCCGCTCGCTGACGAGCCGGCCATCCTCGCCCGGACCATCCAGCTCGTCCAGTCGCTGACGGACGTGCCGCTGTCCATCGACAGCTCGATCGTCGAGGCGCTCGAGGCCGGCCTGGCGGCCTACCGCGGCAGGGCCCTCGTGAACTCGGTGACGGGCGAGGAGGAGCGCCTGGAGCGCGTCCTGCCGCTGGTGAAGAAGTACGGCGCGGCAGTGGTCGCGATCAGCAACGACGAGACGGGGATCAGCGAGGATCCCGACGTCCGATTCGCGGTCGCCAAGCGGATCGTGGAGCGGGCTGCCGACCATGGGATCCCCCGCGAGGACATCGTCGTGGACCCGCTGCTCATGCCGATCGGAGCGCTGCCCACGGCCGGCCGGCAGGTCTTCCGTATCCTGGGACGGCTGCGCGACGAGCTCAAGGTGAACTCGACCTGTGGGGCGTCGAACGTCAGCTTCGGCCTCCCCAACCGAGAGGGCATCAACGCCACGTACCTGGCGATGGCCATGGCGAGCGGCCTCACCTCCGCCATCACGAACCCGCTCGCGGAAGGCGTCCGCCACGCGGTCATGGCGGGTGACGTGCTGATGGGCAACGACAGGGACGCCGCGCGCTGGATCCGCACCTTCCGGATGGCGCCTGCCGAAGGAGAGCAGGGCCGGCGCATCAACCGGCGCCGCGTGCTGTCGGCCGGTCCAGGATGAACGCCCCGCCGCCGTCGACGGGAGCCGCCGATCCTCTCGTCATCTTCACGCCCTCAGGCCGGCGGGGCCGATCGCCGGCCGGCACGACCATCCTCGACGCGGCGCGCGCGCTGGGCGTCGACATCGATTCGGTCTGCGGTGGGCGCGGGATCTGCGGCCGATGCCAGGTCCAGCAGAGCGTGGGGAGCTTCGCCAAGCACGGCATCGACTCCCGCTCGGAGCACCTGTCCGAGCTCTCCCCCGTGGAGGTGGAGTACCGCGACGCCCGTGGACTAGAGCCCGGCCGTCGGCTCTCCTGCGTCGCCCGTCTCCATGGCGACGCGGTCATCGACGTCCCACCCGAGAGCCAGGTCTACCGCCAGGTCGTCCGCAAGGGCCTGGACATCCGCGACTTCCACATCGACCCGGGCGTCCGGCTCCACTACGTCCAGGTCGCTCCGCCGGGGCTCGCCTCGCCGTCGGGAGACCTCGCCCACCTTGTGGAGGCGCTGGAGGCGGAATGGGGGCTGACCGACCTCGAGACGGATCTCCATGTCATCCGGGCGCTCCAGCCGGCGCTGGAGGCCGGGGGTCGGGCGGTGACCGTGGCGGTGCACGACGGGCGGATCATCAGCGCGGTCTGGCCGGGCCTCCACGACAGGGCGTACGGGGTCGCCATCGACGTCGGGTCGACGACCATCGCCGGACACCTGGCCGACCTGGCCGATGGCGCGGTCCTGGCGTCGAACGGGGTGATGAATCCGCAGATCCGGTTCGGCGAGGACCTGATGAGCCGGGTCTCGTACGCGATGATGCACCCTGACGGGGCGGCCGAGATGACAGCGGCTGTGCGCACCGCCATCAACGGTCTCCTCGCCGGGCTCGTTGGCAAGGCGGGCATCAAGCGCCACGACATCCTGGAGCTGGCGGTGGTCGGCAACCCGATCATGCATCACCTCCTCCTCGGCATCGACCCCGTCCCGCTCGGGTCCGCGCCGTTCGCGCTGGCGACCGACCGTTCCGTCCGCGTGCGCGCTGTGGAGCTCGAGCTCAAGACCCATCCCGGCGCTCGCGTCTACGTCCTGCCGTGCATCGCGGGACACGTGGGCGCCGACACGGCGGGCGTCATCCTGGCCGAGACGCCGCACGTCAGCGAGACGGTCAGCCTCGTGGTGGACGTCGGCACGAACGCCGAGATCGTCCTCGGGAACCGCGATCGTCTGCTCGCCGCCTCGAGCCCCACCGGCCCCGCCTTCGAAGGCGCGCAGATCAGTGGCGGACAGCGCGCCGCGCCGGGGGCCATCGAGCGCGTCCGGGTCGACCGGCAGACGCTGGAGCCCCGGTTCAAGGTCATCGGGTCGGAGATCTGGTCGGACGACCCTGGCTCTGCGGAAGCCCATCGCGAGACCGGCGTGACGGGCATCTGCGGCTCGGGGATCGTCGAGGTGATCGCGGAGCTCTTCCTGGCGGGCGTCATCACGCCGGACGGGATCGTCGACGGCTCGCTCGCCTCCCGCACGCGGCGTGTCATCGCCGATGGACGCACCTTCTCGTACCTCCTCCACGACGGTTCGGCCGCCGGCCGGCCGCGCATCGCCGTGACCCAGAACGACGTCCGGGCGATCCAGTTGGCGAAGGCGGCGCTGTATGCGGGTGCTCGGCTGCTGATGGACCGGCTGGGCGTCGAGACGATCGATCGGATCCGGCTCTGTGGCGCGTTCGGGAGCCAGATCGACCCCCTCCACGCGATGGTCCTGGGGCTCATCCCGGACTGCGATCCCTCGCACGTCAGGTCGGCCGGGAACGCGGCCGGGACCGGGGCTCTCATCGCGCTGCTGTCGCGCGCAGCGCGACGCGAGATCGAGGGCATCGTCCGCACGGTCGAGAAGATCGAGACAGCCGTGGAGCCGCGCTTCCAGGAGCACTTCGTGGAGGCGATGGCGTTCCCCCACCGGACGGCGGGATATCCGCACCTCTCCCGGGTGGCCGACCTGCCGGCACGCCCGGGCGGCACGGCGGCCGAAGCGCGCCCCGCACGACGACGACGCTCGAGCGTGGTCCCGCTCCAGGCCTCGGACGCCTGATCGATGCTCTTCCGTCGCCGGCACGGTCTGTCCCCTTCGGCCAGAGAGGCGCTCGGCGGCGTGCTCTCCGCCCCGACATTCGAGCTCATCCCGCTCAAGGACGCGATGGATC
This sequence comes from Chloroflexota bacterium, assembly GCA_030446555.1. Taxonomy (GTDB): domain Bacteria; phylum Chloroflexota; class Limnocylindria; order Limnocylindrales; family CSP1-4; genus Palsa-1032. Next base: position 79,786 of record JAUJNA010000005.1, read on the forward strand.
ATGCCGGGTCCCTGCCACCCGGCGCGCGGGTCTCGGTCACAGCCTCCCCGATCAAGGGGCTCCAGTCGACGATCGCGCTCTCCGAGCAGCTCCAGGCGGACGGCTTCCGTGCCGTTCCCCACATCGCGGCGCGGATGGTGCGCGACCGCGCCCACCTCGGCGACCTCCTGGCCTCGCTGGAGCGTGCGGGGATCGATCGGGCCTTCATCGTGGGTGGCGACGCGAAGGTGCACGGCGACTTCCCCGATGGGCTGTCGCTCCTCCGCGAGATGAGCGAGATGGGCCACCCGTTGCGCGAGATCGGTATCCCGTGCTATCCGCAGGGTCATCCGTTCATCGCGGACGGTCCTCTCCTCGAGGCCGTCCGTGAGAAGGCGACGTATGCCAGCTACATGACCACGCAGCTGTGCTTCGAGCCGGCCGCGATCGCCTCCTGGCTCGCCGCACGACGGTCGGAGGGGATCTCGCTGCCGGTCCACATCGGCGTGCCGGGGGTCACCGAGCCACACCGGCTCCTCGCGATCAGCGCCCGGATCGGCGTCGCCGACACCCACCGCTTCCTCACCAAGAACATCCGCTTCGTAGCGCGACTCGTGCGCAGCGGTGGCTTCTTCCGACCGGATGCGCTGCTCGAGGGGCTCGCCCCGCACATCGCGGACCCCACGGCGGGCATCGTCGATCTCCATCTCTACACGTTCAACGCCGTCAGCCCGACCGAGACCTGGCGACGGCGTTACCTGAGGGCGCTCGCCCCCGACACCGTCGCAGGGCCGACCGCGGAGGTCCGTCCCACCGCGGGCGGCGCGGTCCGATGACGTTCCCATCGGATCTGGAGATCGCGCGATCGGTCAGCCCGCGCCCTATCGCCGACGTGGCTCGAGACCTGGGACTGCGGGACGATGAGATCGAGCCCTACGGGCGCACGAAAGCGAAGGTGACGCTGGATGCGATCGGACGTCTGGAAGGGGAGCGACCGCGCGGCAAGTACGTCGTGGTCACGGCCATCACTCCGACGCCGCTGGGCGAGGGCAAGTCGACGACGACCGTCGGGCTGGCGCAGGGCCTGAGCAGGATCGGGCGGAAGGCCGCCGTGTGCATCCGTCAGCCATCGCTCGGACCGGTCTTCGGGATCAAGGGCGGGGCCGCCGGGGGCGGCTACAGCCAGATCTTGCCGATGGATGACTTCAATCTCCATCTGACCGGCGACGTCCACGCCATCGGCGCGGCGCACAACCTGGCGGCCGCGTTCCTCGACAACAGCCTGCACCACAAGAACCCGCTGGGGATCGACCCGCACTCCATCATCTGGCCGCGCGTCGTCGACGTCAGTGACCGGGCTCTCCGACGCACCATCATCGGACTCGGGGGCCGCGAGAACGGCGTCCCGCGCGAGACGGAGTGGCAGATCACCGTCGCCTCGGAGGTGATGGCGGCCCTCGCGCTCACGAGCGACATCCACGACCTGCGTGCCCGACTGGGCCGGATGGTCCTCGCCATGCGCACCGACGGGACACCCGTCACCGCGGACGACCTGCGAGTGGCGGGGGCGATGACCGCCCTCCTGACCGATGCCATCAAGCCGAACCTTCTCCAGACCCTGGAGGGAGGGCCGGCGTTCGTCCACTGTGGTCCGTTCGGGAACATCGCACATGGCAACAACTCCGTCCTCGCGGACCGGATCGCGCTGGCCACCAATGAGATCGTCTGTACCGAGGCCGGCTTCGGGGCGGACATGGGCGCCGAGAAGTTCTTCGACATCAAGTGCCGCGCATCCGGCCTGCGGCCCGACGCCGCCGTCGTGGTGGCCACCATCCGCGCCCTCAAGATGCATGGCGGGGTGGGAAGGATCGTGGCGGGCGCTTCACTCGATCCGGCATTCGCCAGGGAGGATGTGGAGGCCGTGCGGACCGGCGCAGCGAACCTGGCCAAGCAGATCGAGAACGTCCACGCCTTCAACGTGCCGGCGGTCGTCGCGATCAACGTCTTCCCGACTGACACGCCCGCTGAGATCGAGGCCGTTCGGGAGGCCGCGCTCGCGGCCGGAGCCCGTGACGCGGTCGTCGCGCGCCACTTCACCGACGGCGGCGCGGGAGCGGCGGCGCTCGCCGAAGCGGTATGGGAAGCGGCGCAGGTCGGCGCGCCCGACTTCCGCTTCCTCTACCCGGACGAGGCACCGCTGCTGGCCAAGATCGAGGCCATCGCCTCCTCCATGTACGGGGCGGACGGGGTGGACGTCGCGCCAGCCGCGGCCAAGGCGCTGCGCCGGTACGAGGAGCTGGGCTTCGGCCATCTGCCCATCTGCATGGCCAAGACGCAGTCTTCGCTGAGCCACGACCCGGCACTCCGCGGCCGGCCGACCGGCTTCCGCGTGCCGATCCGCGCCGTCGCGCTGTCGGCCGGCGCCGGCTTCATCACGCCGTTGCTCGGTGATATCCGGACCATGCCGGGCTTGCCGGCGAAACCGGGCGGCGAGGAGATCGACATCGACGCCGAGGGCAACGTCATCGGCCTCTTCTAGGTCAGAGCCGGCGGTCCTCTTCTAGGTCAGAGCCGGCGGTCCTCGGTCCAGCGAGCGACGTTGCGCAGGATCATGTCGGGTCGGGCATAGCCGTCGCACAGGATGCGGTGGTAGAGCGCCTCTTCCACCGACCGCACCGGCTCGGTGATCGAAGCGCGGTAGGCATCGAGGTCGATCCCCTCGAGGAGTGGGCTCAGTGCCCCGTCCAGCAGGTCCAGGGTCCCGCTCCCCTCGTCGAACTGCTCCTTGGTCCGCCACACGATGTCGGCGGGCAGCAGATCCTCACAGGCCGTGCGCAGGACCCACTTCTCGATGAGGCGCCCATCAGGCATGGTCTTGAGCTTCAGCTCAGGGGGCACGCTGAGGGCGAGCGCGATGAAGTCCGTGTCCAGGAACGGGACGCGGCCCTCGATGCTGTGGAGCATCGTCAGGCGGTCGACGCGTTGCAGGTTGATGTTGTGCAGCGTCGACACGGAGCGACACAACTCCTGGTGTAGGGTCGCGGGGTCGCTCCGGGCCTTGTGGTAGGCATACCCGGCGAAGAGCTCGTCCGCTCCCTCGCCCGTGAGGATCACCTTCACATGCTCGGCGGCGAGGCGTGAGCAGAAATAGGTGGGGATCGCGCTGCGCACCAGGTCCTGGTCGAACGATTCGAGGGCGTGCACGATCTCCGGGAGCTTGTCCACCACCTCGGCGGGGGTCATCAGGTACTCGTGGTGGATCGACCCGATGTGTGCAGCGACCCGTCTGGCCGCCTGGATGTCGCGGGACCCCGCAAGGCCCACCGAGAAGGTATGGAGCTCATCGACGTGTTTCCTGGCCATCGCGGCGATGACGCTCGAGTCCAAGCCTCCCGAGAGGAACGCACCGACCGGGACGTCGCTCATCAGGTGCGATGCGACGGCATCCTCGAGGCCCTTTCGAACCAGGGCCACGTGCTCCTCCACCGTGCGGTCCACGGGAGGCGCGGTCGGCACCTGGTAGTAGGGGACGAAACCCACCCGGCTGTCGAAGTAGCTGCCGGCCGGGAACTCGTGGAGCTCGTCGACCCGATCGGCCAGTGCCTTCATCTCCGAGGCGAACGCCGTGAACGGGATCCCGGACGGGTCGACCCCGCGACCGTGATACAGCGGCTTGATGCCGATGGGATCGCGCGCGAGGAACAGGCGGTCGTCGTCGCAGATGGCGAAGGCGAACATGCCCCCTAGCGCTGCCGGGGTGCCTGCGCCTCGCTCCTCGAAGAGATGCAGGATGGCCTCACTGTCGCTGGTCGTGCTGAAGGTGTGACGACCGGTGAGATCGTCACGCAGGACCGGGAAGTTGTAGATCTCGCCGTTGGCGACGATGGCCGCCGCTCGCGTCTCGCTGTACAGCGGCTGGGCGCCACCCTGCGGGTCCATGATGGCCAGCCGCCGGTGACCCAGCACGCCGTTGGGCTGGACGTGCATCCCAGAGCCGTCCGGACCTCGGTGATGGAGGCCGTCCATGGCGCGCTCCACGAGGCCGGTGTCAGACGTTCCCCAGACCCCACAGATGCCACACATCGGTTCGCTGTCATCGTAGTCGGATCGCATCTCATGCGATCCCTATTGCATCTCGCGCAACTATCTGGCACCGTGCGCCCGTGGCAGACGAGCCTTCGAGCAGTCTCCGTCGTGCTCTCGACCTCCTCGATGCGCTGGCCTCGGACGACGCCGTCGCCCACGGCGGCTGGGGCGTGAACCGCCTGGCGGCCCACCTGGGCCGTGACCAGAGCCAGGTCTCGCGGACACTCCGGGTCCTGGCCGATGCCGGGTTCGTCGAGCGCGACGGCGAGACGATGGCGTACCGCGTCGGGTGGCATGTCTTCGCCCTTGCCGCGAGGGCGGGCGACCAGAGGCTGCTGGCGGCCGGCGCGCCGATCCTGCGGCGGCTGGTGGAGAAGGATCTCGGCGAGCGGATCCACCTCACGGTCCTCCAGGGCTCGCAGGTCCTGACGATCCTGACCCAGTCACCGCCGCACGTCGTGCAGACGGTCGCCTGGGCCGGTCGCCTGGTCCCGGCGCACAACACCTCGTCCGGACGCGCCCTCCTCATCGACTTCCAACGGGACGAGCTCCAGCGACTGTTCGCGGGCGTCGCGTTCGGCTCCGGCGGTCCGAACGCACCGCGTGACGTCGACGAGCTATGGGAGCGGATCCTCACCGCGCGGCGCTCGGGCTATGCCATCGTGGACGAAGAGTTCGAACCGGGCCTGGTGGCAGCGGCGGCCCCTGTTCGCGACTTCCGAGGCGGCGTGGTCGCCGCTCTCAACGTATCGGCGCCCAAGTTCCGACTGTGGGGGCGACTGCCACTCGCCGGTCCGGTGATCAAGGCTGCCGCCGACGAGCTATCCATCGAGCTGGGCTACGACGCCGCGCGTCCGCCGACCCTTGCGACGACGAGGGCGCGGACAGGCTGATGGATGCGTTCCTGGCCTACCTGGCTGCCCAGGGCGATCGGTTGTTCGCGTCGACCCTGGAGCACGCGACCATCGTGCTCATCTCGGTGGCGTTGGCGACGGTCATCGGCGTCACCATCGGGGTGCTCACCTACCGAACGGGCGCCCCGAGACGGATGGCCTTGAGGGTCACCGGGATCTTCCTGACGATCCCCTCCTTCGCATTGTTCGGGCTGCTCGTCCCGTTCCTCGGCCTCGGGACGACGCCAGCCATCGTCGCGCTGGTCATGTATGGCCTGCTGCCGATCGTGCGTAACACGATCGTCGGATTGCGCAGTGTCGACCCTGCGGTCGTGGAGTCGGCCCAGGGAATGGGGATGGGTCGCTACCGGCGGCTCCTTCGGATCGAACTCCCTCTCTCATGGCCGGTCATCATCACCGGCGTCCGCGTCGCGGCGGTGATCACGGTCGGCATCGCGGCTATCGCCGCCGTGGTCAACGGACCGGGGCTGGGCAAGGACATCTTCCGTGCGCTTGCACGATTCGGTTCACCGAATTCCGTGCCGCAGGTCCTCAGTGCCATCCTCGGGATCATCATCATCGCCATCACCATCGACCTTGTCTTCGTGCTCATCGCCCGGTTCACGACTTCGAGGGGGATACGTGCCTGACATGACGACGATGCAGACGACCAACGGTGCAGAGCCGATGATCCGCCTCCAGGAGCTGACCAAGGTCTTCCCCGGTCAGAAGAACCCTGCCGTGGAGAGCCTCGACATGGACATCCCGGCAGGTGAGATCGTCATCCTCGTCGGACCCTCCGGCTGCGGCAAGACGACTACGATGCGGCTCATCAATCGATTGATCGAGCCCACTTCCGGCCACATCATCCTCGAGGGCGAGGACGTCACGAAGGTCAACCCGGACAAGTTGCGCCGACGCATCGGTTACGTCATCCAACAGGTCGGCCTCTTTCCCCACCAGACCATCGCGGACAACATCGCCACGGTCCCCAAGATGCTCGGTTGGGACAGCAAGCGCATCCGCGCTCGGGTCGATGAGCTGCTCGCGTTGGTCGGGCTGGACCCGTCGCAGTATCGGAACCGCTATCCGAAGCAGCTCTCGGGCGGCCAGCGCCAGCGAGCCGGTGTGGCCCGTGCACTGAGCGCGGATCCACCGGTGATGCTCATGGATGAGCCGTTCGGGGCCATCGACCCCATCACCCGTGACCGCCTCCAGAACGAGTTCCTGCGTCTCCAGGAGACGATCCGCAAGACGATCGTCTTCGTCACCCATGACATCGATGAAGCCATCAAGATGGGTGACCGGATCGCGATCCTGCGGGAAGGCTCCAGGATCGCACAATACGACACACCGGCGCGTATCCTGTCCGCCCCCGCGGACGACTTCGTGGCCGATTTCGTCGGCCATGGCGCCTCGCTCAAACGACTGAACCTCTCGCGAGTTCGAGATGTCGAGCTGGTGGATTGGCCGACGGCCGGGCTCGAGAGCTCGCCCGCTGAAGTGCTGGCCGCTCTGCGCGGATCCGACAAGGGTGCGGTCCTGATCCTCGATGGGGGGCGTCGACCGACGCGCTGGGTCACCGGTCGTGAGCTGGGGCGGGCAGACCAGCCGATCGCGGAGCTTGGCCATCCCGCCGAGGCCATAGTGCAACGACACACGACGCTCGGCGATGCTCTGAACGAGATGCTGACGTCCAGGGTCGGATGCGCCATCGTGGTCGATGAGTCGGGGGCCTATCTGGGCACTGTCGACTTCGCCACGGTCAGCGCCGAGATCCAGACGATGCGCCAGGACGCGCGCGACCGGTCCAGAGCGGAAGCGGACGAGATCCACGGTTCCAGTGCGAGGAACGGCTGATGGCGTGGCCAGCCGGTGTCGACCTCGAGGCAGGGGTCTCTGCCACCGGCAGCACCAGCTTCTTCGGACGGCGACGTGCGAGCCTCGTGGAGTACTTCGGCCTGCCGATCGTCCTGGCCGCGGTCTCGATCGGCGTGTACGCCTGGGCCAGCAGCCAGGAGTTGGACAGCATCGAGCGCCGCGCGCTGGCTCTTGATGGGATCCTGACGGAGTTCTCAAAGCACCTCACGCTCAGCTTCGTATCGACCATCTTCGTGATCCTCATCGCAGTGCCACTCGGCATCCTCCTCACCCGACCCGGTACGCGCGCCATCGTGCCACCCGTCCTAGGCGTCGCGAACATCGGCCAGGCTGTGCCGTCGATCGGCGTTCTCGTGCTTCTCGCGCTCGTATGGGCCATCGGCTTCTGGCCGGCGATCGTCGCGCTGGTCGCGTATTCGACGCTGCCGGTCCTGCGCAACACCATGGTGGGTCTCCAGCAGGTGGACCAGTCGACCATAGAGGCGGGCCGTGGGATGGGCATGACCAAGGGCGCCGTGCTGCGCAAGATCGAACTGCCCCTCGCCGTGCCGGTCATCCTTGCTGGCATCCGCACCGCCCTGGTGATCAACGTGGGTACCGCGACGCTGGCCACATTCGTGAACGCGGGCGGCCTTGGCGACGTCATCAACTCAGGGCTCACCACCGGCCGCGAGATCGTGACCCTGGTGGGGAGCGTGCTGGCAGCGTCACTGGCGCTGTTCATCGACCACCTCGCCGGCATCGCCGAGAGCCGGCTGAGTCCAAAAGGCCTGTGACCTAGACGCTCGGGCACGGGAAGGAGGCCCGCCGACCCGAGAAGCAGCTCGTACGGAGCCGTCGTTCAAGTTCCAGGAGGATCGCACATTGGAGGAGATCGAGGAGATGAAGATGTCCGTGATTCGTACACCAAGGGGTCCGCTGGCCCTGCTGACCCTGCTCGCGCTCGCCGTCGGTGCCTGTGGAGGTGGCGGAACGACAAGGACACAAGGCCCCGCTCCATCCGCGACCGTAGGCGGCGGCGCAGCGAGCCCGTCGGAAGCCGCGGAGAGCCCCTCAGCCGCCGCTACGGGCGGAGCCACCGTAGACCTGTCCGGCGCATCGTTCACGGTCGGGTCCAAGGAGTTCACCGAGCAGCTCATCCTCGGTGAGATCACCGTCCAGGTGCTGGAGGCCGCGGGCGCGACAGTGGACAATCAGGTCGGCCTCATCGGGTCCGACGTGGTTCGCGGCGCGCTCCAATCCGGCGATATCGATATGTACTGGGAATACACCGGAACAGGCTGGATCAATCACCTGGGCAACACGGAGCCGGTGGCCGGCACGGAAGAGCAATACGTGGCGGTCCGAGACGCCGACGCGGCCAATGGCATCGTGTGGCTGGAGCCAGCACCCCTGAACAACACCTACGCCATCGCGGTCGCAAGCGAGACGGCCACGGAGCTCGGTTCCACCACCCTCTCCGAGCTGGCGGCCCACGCCAAAGAGAACCCGGAAGGGGCCACCCTCTGCGCCGCCTCCGAGTTCCTGGCTCGCGAAGACGGCCTTCCCGGCCTGGAGGCCGCTTATGGGTTCGAGTTCAATGACGTCGCCACGGTCGAACTGGGGCTCATCCCCGATCAGATCGACAAGGGGGAGACCTGTGTCTTCGGTGAGGTCTTCGCCACGGACTCTCGGATGGCCGCCCTCGATCTCCTCGTGCTCGAGGATGACCTCGCGTTCTTCCCCGTCTACGAGCCATCCCTCAACGTGCGCCAGGAGGTCTTCGACGCGAACCCCGGCCTTGCCGACCTGTTCGCGCCCGTCGCCGCGGCGCTGGACACGGAGACGATGACGGCCCTCAACTCTCAGGTCGATCAGGGGGGCGAGGAGCCCGCCGATGTCGCGGCTCAGTTCCTGCAGGAGCAGGGGCTCGTCGGGGAATAGCGGGAGCCCGTAGCCGTCTGGCCATGTTCGATAAGGTCGCCCGGGCCTCCCCAGGCCTGGGCGACAGCCCATGGGACGCTTCATGACGGAGATGGGGACGGCCGCCGAACCTGCCGCGCGGCGCCGCCGCGCTGGTCGGCCCGGTGGCGAGCGCAGCCGCCTGCCACAGCAGAGACCGTGGGCCCAACCTCGGCTGCGCTACGCGCCGGTCGAGGTGGTGTCCGCTGATGAGCTGGAGTCGATCAACGAAGCATCCCTGCGGATCCTCGAGGAGATCGGCATGGACTTCCTCGACGCCGAGTCCCGGGACCTCCTCGTCAGCGCCGGGGCCCACGTGGCGACCGGCACGGAACGGGTCCGGTTCGAGCGCGGCATGGTCGACGAGATCATCCGCACCGCGCCATCGTCCTTCACGCTCCATGCCCGCAACCCGGAGCACCACCTGCGGATCGGTGGGGACGACATCGCGTTCGGGTGCGTGAGCAGCCCTCCGTACGTGTCCGATCTCGTCGGCGGCCGGCGGGTCGGCAACCGGGCCGACTTCCAGGACCTCGTGCGCCTGGCCCAGATGCTCGACACCGTCCACTTCTTCGGTGGCTACCCGGTCGAGCCGGTCGACCTCCACGCGTCGATCCGCCACCTCGACGCCTTCTACGACCTCCTGACCCTGGCGGACAAGCCGGTCCACGCCTACAGCCTGGGGAGGGAACGCAACCGCGATTGCCTCGAGATGGTGCGCATCGCGCGCGGCGTCGACGACGCGACGCTCGACCGCGAGCCGTCCATCTTCACGGTCATCAACTCAAGCTCCCCGCTGCGCCTGGACGCCCCGATGCTCCACGGCATCCTGGAGTACTCGGCGCGCAACCAGGTGATCGTGATGACCCCCTTCACGCTCGCCGGGGCGATGGCACCGGTGACCCTCGCCGGCGCACTCGCGCAGCAGAACGCGGAAGCGCTCGCGGGCATCGTCATGACGCAGGTCGTGCGGCCGGGCGCACCCGTCATCTACGGCGGGTTCACCTCCAACGTCGACATGCAGTCGGGAGCGCCCGCCTTCGGGACCCCGGAGTACATGCGCAGCGCGATGGTCGGTGGTCAGCTGGCCCGCCGCTACGGGCTCCCCTATCGCTCGTCGAACGTGTGCACCGCCAACGCCCTCGATGCCCAGGCGGCCTACGAGTCGGTCTTCTCGCTGTGGGGCGCCGTGATGGGCGGGGTCAACCTGATGATGCACGGTGCGGGTTGGATGGAGGGCGGGCTGCGCGCCGGGTTCGAGAAGATGATCCTGGACGCCGAGCTGTTGCAGATGGTGTCCGCCTTCCTGGATGGCATCCAGGTCGACGAGGACAGTCTGGGTCTCGACGCCATCCGCGAGGTGGGTCCCGGCGGCCACTTCTTCGGGGCCGCCCACACGCAGGCCCGCTACCGGACCGCCTTCCACAAGCCGATGATCTCCGACTGGCGGAACTTCGAGTCGTGGCAGGAAGCGGGCAGTCCCGAAGCGGCCGGCAAGGCCGCCTCGATCGGCAAGGAGCTCCTCGCAGCGTACGAGGCTCCGGCCATGGACGCAGCCGTCCGGGAGGAGCTCGCCGCCTTCGTCGCCCGCCGCAAGGCAGAGGGCGGCGTCCCGACCGACTTCTGAGTGCGGATGGATCCACGTTGAGGTCCTCCGCCCGCGTCGTCGTCATCGGCGGAGGGGTCGTCGGCTGCGCCGTGCTCTACCACCTCACGAAGGCCGGCTGGACCGACGTGATGCTGCTCGAACGCCGGGAGCTGACGTCGGGATCGACGTGGCACTCGGCCGGCGGGATGCACACGCTCAACGGCGACCCCAACGTCTCCAAGCTCCAGCAGTACACGGTCCAGCTGTACGAAGAGATCGAACGGGTCTCCGGGCAGAGCTGCGGCATCCACCTGCCTGGCGGCCTCATGCTGGCCGACACAGAGATCCGGATGGACTTCCTGCGTCTGACGCAGGCGCGCGGCCGCTACCTGGGCATGGACCTCGAGCTCATCACCCCGTCCGAGGCCCAGACGCTCTTCCCGCTGCTCGACCCGCGGTGCTTCGTCGGTGCGCTGTACGACCCGGTCGAGGGGCACGTGGACCCTTCGGGCGTGACGCGCGCCTACGCCATCTGCGCGCGCATGGCCGGTGCCGAGTTGCACCGGAACACCATGGTCACCGGTCTCAGCCAGCGGCCGGACGGCACGTGGGATGTCCGAACCGACGCCGGCGCCACCATCCATGCCGAGCACGTGGTGAACGCCGCCGGGCTGTGGGCGCGGGAGGTCGGCCGGATGGTCGGCATCGAGCTGCCGGTCCTCGCCATGGAGCACATGTACCTGCTGACCGAGGACATGCCCGAAGTCGCCGCGAACATGGCCGCCACCGGCAAGGAGATGGCCATGGCCATGGACTTCGGTGGCGAGATCTACATCCGCCAGGAGGGCGGCGCCATGCTGCTCGGCACCTACGAGCAGGCCTGCGTGCCGTGGGCGCCGCGAGAGACACCTTGGGACTTCGGTGCGCAGCTGCTGAAACCGGACCTCGAGCGCATCACACCCGAGCTGGAGGTCGCCTTCCGCCACTACCCCGCCATGTCGACGGTCGGCATCAAGCGCGTCATCAACGGGCCGTTCACCTTCTCGCCCGATGGCAATCCGCTGGTGGGGCCGGTCCCCGGGCTGCGCAACCACTGGGTGGCGTGCGGCGTGATGGCCGGTCTCTCCCAGGGCGGCGGCGTGGGCCTCGCCCTGGCGACCTGGATGACCGAGGGGGATCCGGGCATGGATATCTGGGGCATGGACGTCGCCCGCTACGGCGACTACGCGACGATCGGCTACACCAACGCCAAGGTCCGCGAGAACTACGCGCGCCGGTTCCGCATCACCTTCCCCAACGAGGAGCTGCCGGCCGGGCGGCCGTTGCACACGACGCCGATCCACGACCGGCTCACGGCGGCGAACGCGGTCTGGGGCGCCGCCTACGGCCTCGAGCATCCGTTGTGGTTCCAGAAGCCGGGCAAGGCGGCGCGGGAGGAGGTCACGTTCCGCCGCTCCAACGCCTGGGACCAGGTCGCGGGGGAGTGCGCGGCTGTCCGCGAGCGTGTCGGCCTGATCGAGATCGCCAACTTCGCCAAGTACCACGTGACAGGACCCGGCGCCGCGGCGTGGCTCTCGAGCCTGCTCACCAACCGGATGCCACAGGTCGGTCGGATCGTGCTGACGGCGATGCTGAATCCGCAGGGCCGGATCCTCGGCGAGTTCACGGTGGCGCGCGCCGCCGAGGCCGAGTTCTTCCTCTTCGGCTCGCACGCCGCCGAGTCCCATCACCGGCGCTGGTTCCTGGAGCATCTCCCGAGCGACGGTAGCGTCTCGTTCCAGGTGCTCGGTTTGAGCCTGGTCGGCCTGTCGCTGGCCGGGCCTCGTGCGCGCGACGTGCTCCAGAAGGTGACCGACACGGACCTCGCCACGAGCGCGTTCCGGTTCATGGACTTCCGCCGGGTGGACGTGGGCATGATCCCCGCCCGCGTCGGTCGGCTCAGTTACTCCGGCGAGCTGGGCTACGAGCTATGGGTCGCGCCCGAGTACCAGCGCGCCCTCTTCGATCTGCTGATGGGCGCGGGCGCGGAGTGGGGGATCCGCCTCTTCGGCTTGCGGGCGCTGATGTCACTGCGCCTGGAAAAGGGCTACGGCACCTGGTTCCGCGAGTACCGGCCCATCTACACCCCGCTGGAGGCCGGACTCACGAGCTACATCAAGCTCGATCACGAGTTCATCGGGCGAGCGGCGCACGAGGCGGAGCTGGCGACGGGCCCGGCGCGCCGGCTGGTCACGCTGGTCGTGGAGCCCGATGCCGATGACCCCGCCGACGCTATCGGGGACGAGCCGATCTGGCATGACGGCGCGGTGGTCGGCTGGGTGACGTCCGGCGGTTACGCGCATCACAGCCGGGCGTCGGTGGCGCTCGGCTACGTACCGACGCAGCTCGCGACGCCGGAGAGCGATGGCCACTTCGAGATCGAGATCATCGGTCGCCGGCGCCCAGCCCGGCTGCAGGCGAAGCCGCTGTTCGATCCGGAAGGACGACGGATGCGCGAATGACCGAGGCGGGCCGGATCGTCCTCGACGGCCGCCGCATCGGCTTCCAGGCGGGCGACTCGGTCGCCATCGCCGCGCTGCGCGCCGGCGAGCACCCCGGCCACGGCGGCACCATCTGCCTGGCCGGCGACTGCGGCAACTGCGTGGCCGAGGTCGACGGCATCGCGTGGACGCGCACCTGCCAGGTCCCGGCTCGCCCCGGGCTCGTGATCAGGCGCCACCCGGCAGCCGGCGCGCCGCCGCTGCGGGCCGCTGGCTGGACGGACGTGACCGATCCCCCGACGGCTCGCCGCATCCCGGTCCAGCGCAGCCAGGCCCAGGTCGTCGTGGTCGGGGCCGGCGAGAGCGGCTCGGCGGCCGAGGCTGACGCTCGACGGCAGGGGCGAAGCGTCACCCTTCTCGACGGCCGCGACGGGCTGGAGGTGGTGGCGGTCTACGCCGGGCCGACGGTCATCGTCCGCACGCCCGGGGGGATGGCCCACATCGACGCCGAGGAGGTGATCGTCGCGACGGGCGCGGCCGAGCTCCAGCCGGTCTGCCCGGGTGACTCGCTGATCGGCCTGGTCACCGCCGGTGCGGCGGAGCGGCTGCATGCCGCGGGTGTCGATCTGGGCGTGACGGTCGCCGTCGGGTCCCCACCGAGGGGCGTGCCGTGTACGCCGCTGTCGGGCGACCTGCGCCGGATCGACGGGGACGGCAGGGTCTCGGCGGTGGTCACCGTCGAGGACGGCGAGGACGGGGACGCGGAACGGACCACGCCGTGCGACACGGTGATCCTGGGCCTCGGTCGCACGGCGCGCGACGTCCTCGCTCGCATGGCCGGGGACCTCCCGGTCACGGTCGTGGGTCCCGCCGCCGAGAGCTTCCCGCTTCCCGCCGCCCCCGCGGCGGGGACCATCTGTCCGTGCTCGCGTGTCGGGGTCGACGATCTGGCGGGTGTCTGGGAGCGGGGCTTCCGCGATCTCGAGCTCATCAAGCGGGCCACCCTGGCCGGCACCGGCACGTGCGAGTGAAGCGTCTGCCTGCCGCACGTCCGCGCGTGGATCGCGGAACGCTGCGGGGAGATCCCGGAGCCGTTCACCGCCCGCCCCGCGTCCCGGCAGATCACGCTCGGCGAGGCCGCCGCGGGCGTCCACTTCGATGCGTTCCGGCGGACCGCCCTGCACGAGGAGCACGTCGCGCTCGGTGCGCACATGGACCGCTTCGGGGGCTGGTGGCGGCCGTGGCACTACGGCGATCACGTCGCGGAGTACTGGGCGGTGCGCGAGGCCGTATCGCTCGGTGACGTGAGCACGCTGGGCAAGCTGGTCGTCTCCGGACCTGACGCGGTCGAGTCCCTCGAGCGGCTCTATCCCACGGGGGTCGCGGACATCCGCGTGGGCCGCTCGCGCTATGCCCTGCTGCTCAACGAGCGAGGGCACCTGATCGACGACGGCATGATCCTCCGAGAGTCGGACACCCGCTTCGTGCTCACCTTCACCTCGGCAGGCGCGGGACATGCGGAGATGTGGGTGCGCGACTGGGTCGACACGTGGGGTCTTCGCGTCCACGTGCTGGACCGGACGATGTCGCTCGCTGCCATCAATGTCACCGGTCCGCTCGCGGGGCGTCTGCTGGAACGGGCGGGCCTCCCCGCGCTGCCGCGGTTCCTGCAGCACGTCCACGCCGAGATCCTTGGCGTGCCCTGCCACGTGATGCGGTTGAGCTTCACCGGCGAGATGTCGTTCGAGCTGCACCACCCGGTCGACCGCTCGGTCGAGCTGTGGCGAGGCTTGATGACGCTCGGTCGCGACCTGGGCATCGCCCCGCACGGCCTCCAGGCGCTGCAGGGGCTCCGCCTCGAGAAGGGCCACGTGATCGTGGGCATGGACACCGAGCTCGACTCCACGCCCCGCCGGCTGGGCATGGAGTGGGCGGTGAAGATGGACAAGGCCGATTTCGTCGGTCGGGATGCGCTCGCCCGCACGGGCAGGCTTCCCGACCAGCGCCGGCTGGTCGGGTTGGCGATGCCGGGTAGCGCGCCCACGGAGGGCAGTCCGATATGGTCGGACGGCCAGGTCGTGGGCCACGTGTCTTCGAGCTTCACCTCGCCGCTCCTGAGCCATGCGGTCATGCTCGGCTGGCTGAAGCGCGCACCGTTCCCCGACACGGTCCAGGTGGACGGCCGAGCGGCGTCCGTGGTCCGCCCGCCGTTCTATGACGCGGAGGGCAGCCGTGCTCGCGCTTGAGACGGTGCACGGACTGCGGGTCGTAGCCTCGCCCGAAGCGCTGGATTCGGCTCGTTGGGGCGCGGGCACGATCGTGCTCCGCTTCGCGCCGGACGACGCCTTCTGCCTGGGCTCCACCGACGTCCAGGTGACCGACGAGCACGCCATCCTGGTCCCTGAGAGCGGCTTC
>JAUJNA010000005.1:95148-113337 GCA_030446555.1 Chloroflexota bacterium
GCCGTGCGCTTCTACCAGCACAGCCTGGAGCTCTACCAGACCCTCGAGGAGGAGCTGGATTCCTGGTTCATGCACGAGACCAAGGGCCTCATGTGGCTGGCCCACACCGAGACCCAGATGCGAGCGGAGCGGGCTCGCTCGCTGCTGAACCTCGCCTGTGGAGCGGAGACCGTGATGATCACGCCGCAGGAGGCCAAGGCGCTGTGTCCGCAGCTCGACCTGTCCGGCGGAGGCCGATACCCGGTGCTCGGCGCCTCCTACCATCCTGCTGCCGCGACGGCACGCCACGACCGTGTCGTCTGGGCCTACGCGCAGGGTGCCATGCGCCGCGGCGTCCACGTCGTGCAGCACACCAGGGTCACAGGGCTGGTCCGTGACGGTGAGCGCGTCACTGGCGTCGAGACCTCCGCCGGACGGATCTCCGCCAGCGTCGTGCTGAGCGCCGTGGGTGGGAGCGTGTCGACGGTCGCCGCGCACGCCGGCGTGCGGCTGCCCATCCGCACCCACCCCCTCCAGGCGTTCGTCACGAACGGCTACGACTTCCCCTTCGCCGGCATCGTCAGCGACACCGAGCTGCTGTGCTATGTGTCCCAGACCGAGCGTGGCCAGATGCTCATCGGCGCCGAGTACGACGCGCAGCCCAGCTACTCGCTGCGTTCCTCGTTCAGCTTCCTGCAGAGCAGCGCTGCCAAGATCACCCACCTGCTGCCGTTCCTGCGCGATCTGCGCATCCTCCGCCAGTGGACCGGGATCTGCGACATCTCGGCCGATTTCTCGCCCATCATGGGCCACACCGGCGTGGACGGATTCCTGGTGACGACCGGTTGGGGCACGTGGGGATTCAAGGCCATCCCCGCCGGCGGCGAGCAGATGGCACAGCTCATCGCCACCGGCCGTGCCCCTGCACTGATCGAGCCCTTCGGCCTCGAGCGGTTCGCGAGCGACCAGACGATGGCCGACCCGGGCTCCACCGGCACCCACTGATGCTCTGGATCACCTGCCCCACCTGCGGCCGCCGGCCGGTCGAGGAGTACTCGTTCGGCGGCGAGCTCCGGGGAGTCCGTGAGGGGATCACCGATCCGATCGCGCGGGACATCGACTACGCCTGGATGTACGACAACATCGAGGGCGTGACCGTGGAGCGCTGGTTCCACCGAGCTGGCTGTCGCCGCTGGCTGACGCTGCGCCGCGACACGACTACCGACTCTGTCGTGGCCTACCCCCTGCCTGGGGGACCCCGTGGTCGCTAGGGCTTCTCCGCCGCGCCGATCCGGTAGATCCCGCCACCGAAGTCGACCGCCAGGAGCTCGCCCGCTTCGTCCTCGCCGAGCGAGACGATGTTGTACGGCGTGGAGGCCAGTCGCTTCATGCGCGCATCGCCGGCGTCAAGGGCAGCCTCCGCATCGAAGCCCCAGATGGTTCCCGAGCAGTAGTCGCTGAAGACGTACCCACCGCTGAGCAGTGACGACGCGGTGCCCCGGTAGACGTAGCCACCGGTCACCGCGCAGCCCTCGTCGCGCGTGCCGTAGACCGCGATGGGTGCGGTGTAGCGCGACGGATCGCAATCACGGTCCAGGTGGCAGCGACGCCCCTCCATGTCCGACCAGCCGAAGTTCAGGCCACCCTGCCCGGAGGGGATGACGTCGATCTCCTCGGTCGTGTCCTGGCCCACGTCGCCGATCCACAGATCCCCGGTCTGGCGGTCGAAGCTGGCACGCCAGGGGTTGCGCAGGCCGTAGGCCCAGATCTCGCGTCGGGCGCCGCCTCCGCCGCTCCCCCGTTTGGCGAAGGGATTGTCGGGCGGGATCGCGTATCCCTGCCCGCCCTCCACATCGACATCGACATCGATGCGCAGGATGTTGCCCAGCAGGTCGCTGCGGTCCTGTCCATTGCCGAACGGATCGCCCGGCGTGACCCCGCCGCCGTCACCCAACGCGATGTACAGCATCCCGTCAGGCCCGAAGCCCATCCAGCCACCCTTGTGGTTGTCCCAGTCGGGCTGGTCGATGCGCAGGACGGTCCTCCCCGAATCGCGCGGCACCGTGCCCTGCCCGTCGGTGCGGTATTCATCGATGAACGACTGGTTCCGTACGTCGGTCCCGTGGATGAAGAAGCGGCCGTTCGACTCGAAACCCGGATGGAAGACGACGTAGTGCAGCCCGCGCTCGCCCTGCGTGTCGACGCGGTCACGGATGTCGAGCAGGGGCTCATCGCGCAGCGCTCCATCCGGCTCGAGGACCAGGATGCGACCCGCTCGCTCGACGATGTACAGCGTCCCCGTCCCGTCACCCGCGTGCGTGACCGCGACCGGAGCGTCGAGCCCCGTGACGAGGGGCTCAAGGGTCACCTTGACGCGGGAGGGGTCGAAGCCGGTGACCGGCGGGTCGGTCGGGTCCCCGCTGGAAGGTGGCGTGAGACTGGCGCCCGGGTCGGTCGACGCCGGGGGCGGGGAAAGCCCGGGATCGGTGTCGCCGGGCGAGGGCTGTGGCTCCAGCGACTGCTGCCCGCCACTGGGCGCGGACGATGACGCCGAGGCACCGGACACCCCTGGGCTCGGTGTCGTGGCTGGGGTGCTACATGCGAGCGCAAGAAGAGCGAAGAGCGGCACAAGGCTCAAGGTCGATCGCATGGCCGCCATGGTACGGGCGATGCGGCCCGAGGGTGAGCGGTCGGCTCACTCCCAGACGAGCCGGAGGATGCGCCCCCCCAGATCGACCGCGTAGAGCTCACCCTCCTCGTCCTCGCCGAAGGCGCTGAGGCTCATCCCCTCTTCCAGGAGCAGCACGGGCTCGGCTGTCCCCGCGGCCATCGCTGCGGCCGCATCGAGCCCCCACACGAGCCCGCTGCAGAAGTCGCCGTAGACATACGTGCCTGTAGCGTCCGGGTACCTTGCGCCACGGTAGACGTGCCCGCCGATGACCGTGCAGCTCCCCTCATCGTGGGTATAGGCAGCGACGGGCAGGGTGAGGCCCGCGGTGTCGCACCCCTCTTCCTCGAAGCAGTCGGGGCCCTCCATCGTGTCCCAGCCGTAGTTCCTACCGCCGGCACCGGCGGGCTCGGCATCGATCTCCTCCCACCTCCCCTGGCCCACGTCGCCGATCCAGAGATCGCCCGTCTCGCGGTCGAAGCTGAAGCGCCACGGATTGCGCATCCCGATGGCCCACACCTCCGGCGCCGCCCGGGAGCCATCGGAGAACGGGTTGTCAGCCGGGATGGCGTAGGGGGAGCCTTCGCTGCCCGTGCCGTCCACGTCGATGCGCAGGATCTTGCCCAGAAGGGCGAAGGGGTCCTGGCCGTTCTCTTCCGGATCACCGCCACCGCCACCGTCGCCCGTACCGACGTAGAGATGCCCGTCCGGCCCGAAGGCGACCATGCCGCCATTGTGGTTGCCGGCGAAGTCGGCGATCGACAGCAGGACGCGCTCCGAGGCCGGATCGCCGGCGCCGCCCGAGGCGGTGAACTCGGACACCGTGTTCGCACCATCCCCGGCCGCGGTGTACATCACGTAGAAGCGGCCATCGTCCCTGTAGGCAGGATGGAAGGCGAGACCGAGGAGGCCCTGCTCGCCGCCGGCTACGACGCGCTCGGAGATGTCCAGGAACGGGTCGGGACGGACGCTGCCGTCGGACTCGATGATCCGGATCGTGCCACCGCGCTCGACCACGTACAGCAGCCCTGAACCATCGCCCGCGTGCGTGACGAAGACCGGGTCGGCAAGTCCGTCCGCGAATGGCTCGAGCCCCAGGGAGACGGAGCCGGCCGAGGGTGAACTGCCGGAAGGGGCGAGCGTGCCGGTCGGCGACGCTGCACTCGGAGGTGCGGATGACGTCGGCATGATCGGTGCGGAGGTGGCCCGTCCGCCAGCACAGGCCGCCAGCACGAGCGCGAGGAGCGCGGGGGCGGCTCGGAGACCCGGACGCGTGCGACTCACGCGCGCAGTGTCGCAGCAGATGGCACCGACCATGATCCACGACAGCGTCGACGCAGCGGTCTCCTCCCGCGGCGACCCGGATGACCGGCCGTCTGGCCACCGGCTCATAGGGAATCACCTGATGCGAGGCCAGTCTCTCGGCGCGTAGCGTCGTCTGCATGACGGGGCGCCACGCGACGGATGGAGCGCAGCCCACGTCCGATGGCCATCCCTGGACTCACGTCACTAGAGGTCCATGAACATGATGAAGGCTCTCCTGCCTCTCCTGCTGGTGGTCGCCGTCGGAGCGACCGGCTGCACGAGCGCCGCCCAGATCGACTCGTCGGCCGGGACCCCGACCCGATCCGCCGACCGGGTCCCCCGGGTCCCCGTTCCCCAGCGCATCCTCTGGCGGTGCCTCCGCCGGGGTGGAAGCCGCCATCGAGGCACTGGCCGCCTCTGGCATCGGGGTGCACGAAGGTCCGAGCGCGGCAACCCCCATGCGCCAGCTGGCGGGTCCGACAAGCCCCCTTCGGTTCATCCGCTCGCAAGTCGAGAACCTGGCCCGCGACGCGGAAGCGGGCGGCGGGATCGGCGCTGACCGGATCGACGAGCTCCTCCCCATGCCGCCCGAGTCCGTGCCTTTCTCCTTCGTGCTCGCCGGCTACGTGGTAGCAGCGCAGACACCCGGGGCTGAGCATGCCCGCGAGATCACGGCCGATCAGGATCTCGAGACCCGGCATCGCTCCTCTTCCCGACGATCGTCCTGGCGCTCTTCGTGGGCGAGGTGACCGGCGCCGCGGCGAGCGGCCCGACCACGGGGAGAGGCGGCGTCCTTATCGCTGCAGCCGGCCGTCGCCCGCGCACCCGCACCGCTCGTCGCCCAAGCAGCCGCGCCGGCCGTGGCACGAACCACCGGTCTCGACGTCGCCCGGGCACCCGTCCGCCTGGCCGCGGCTGGGATCTGTGGCGACCTGACCAGCTTCTTCACCGACACGCTCCAGAAGGTGGCCGCCGCGATCGTCGCGACCTTCCGGACATCCCGTTCCTGAAGGCGGCGATCGAATGGGCACTGACGAAGGGTCTCGAGTCGGGGCTCAAGTTGGCGGCCGGTCTCATCGAGCGCATCCCGTTCATCAACGCCATCCGCTCGGCGATCGGCGTGCTCGCCCTGGCGGTGACCGTCGTCGCCGCACTCCGCGACTGGACCGTCTCGGTGGCCGCGCAACCGGCATCGGCGCACTACTCGGTCGGGCCGTCGACCAGCCAGGCGAACGCGATCGGCACCGTTGACGACGGCCCCGGCGACGTCTTCTCGCCGGAGGTCCGCGAGTGCGCAAGCCTCTTGAGCGTCGACCTGGCCAAGGGAGGGGCCGCCGGATCCACGGCGTCCTGGCAGGTGGTCGCCGGGGCGGAGCATGCCGCTCCGGGCGATAACCAGGACACGGTGGTCGATGCCGGACGGCGTACGACGTTCCGCCTGGTGATGACGCGTGAGCCTGAAGACGTCCACAGCAGCAGCCGCATCGCCAACGGGCTGGTCCGGCTGCGCGTCACGGTCAAGCGACAGGACGTCGAACAGGTCCGCAAGTTCATCGAAGGGGCGATCACCAGCAACCTGCCGCCGTCCGTCTACGCCGCCCTGACGGGCCTGTTCGGCGATCCGCTGGCCAAGATCGCAGCCATGACCGACATCACCGGCCAGGGGCGCCTGGTCGCCGAATACCACCTGCCCGAAGAGCCGACACTGCCGCCCGACCCCGACCTTCGGCCACCGCGCCCGCCACTCCCGACCTGTTCTGCCAGAAGTACGCGGACACCATCGAGTGGGCCGCCGCGAATCCGGGACTGGGCCTCCAGCCCTATCTGGCCGAGCTCCTGCGGAGACTGGAGGATGAGATCGGTCGCACCTTCCTTCCTGCTTGGCGACATGGATACTCACATCGCGTATGCGAGGGCGGTCCAGAGAGAGGACTGGGCCAACCTCTACGCGCTGATGCGAGCGGTTCCCGGCGCCGCGGCCAAGATCAACAGCCATTGCGGCGTGAAACGAGGTCCACTGAGGGAGTTCTAGTCCCGGATCAGGTGGCGCGCGCCATCCCCAGTTCCGGCGGGTGGCGCATGGCACGGTCGAAGAGAGCGACGATCCCGCCCAGGGCACAGGCCACGATGCCGATACCGAGCGCCACCTCGAAGCCCACGACCGAGTAGAAGGGCGCGACGCCGATGCTGCCGACCGCGATGCCGGCACCGAACGCGACCGAGTAGAGCCCGAACGCACTCCCCCGATCGGTCGCGTCGCTTCGCTGCGACAGCTCGACCATCATCGTGGGCAGGGCGAGCGCTCCGCCGGCGCCTGTGCCGACGCCCGAGAGGATGAGCAGCGGGGTCGTGGGCGGCAGGAGCAGGAGCGAGAGCGACGCCACCGTGACGGCGACGCCCACCACGACGAGCGGTTGGACGCCGATCCGGCCGGCCATCCAGCCGGCCGGGACACGGACCGCGAGGAGGGCGAGGGCATCGCCCGTGAAGAAGAGGCCGATGTCGGCGCCTGCCACCTCTGCCCGCTGGGGCAGGTATCCGGTCACGACGCCCCAGTGGGCGACGAAGAGGAAGCTCACCAGCAGCGGAGAGCCCCAGGAAGCTCGCCATGCCGGTCGGAACCTCCGCGACCGCTCCCCGGCGGCCTGCTCCGGACCCTCGCGCGAGGTGCCCGCGAGCGGGATGAGCAGCGCGATCCCGAGGATCACGAGGACCGCCGTGCCGGCGCCCACCGCCTGGAGCGACATCGACTCAAGAAGCGCGATCGAGAAGGGGGGCGTCAGGGCGAGCGACACGTTGGCGGCCACGCCCACGAAGGCCAGCGCCGTGGGCAGCCGCTGACGCGAGACGATACCCGGCACCAGGCTCGCCACCGCCGGCAGGACGCCGGCCAGGCCGATGCCCTGGAGAGCGCGCACGAGGAGCAGCTCACCTACGGACGCTCCGGCACCGATGATGCCACTCGCGAGCAGCAGAGCAGCGATCGCCAGCAGCGACGTACCGGCCAGGTAGACCGCACGGCCTCCGTAGCGATCGATCAGGCCGCCCGATGCGAGGGCTGCCAGCAGGTTGAACACGGCAGCCGATCCCATGATCGCGCCGATCTCGCCGTCCGGCCGGCCGACCGCGACCATCGCCAGGGGAAGCGACGCGATGAAGGCGTGGAACCCGGCCTGCGAGAGGCCCATCGCAAGAGCGAGGCGTATCACCGGCAGCGAGGGCCACTGATGAGCGGTCGGGGCATGCCCCTCAGTGCGTGAGCGAGAACGGAGCGTCGGGCTCGAGCCCGAGCTCGGCAGCGGCGGAGGCGGCACGCTGCGGCTCGAGCTGGCCGCACCGCGCGAGCTCGGACATGACGGCCATCGCCACCGACTCGGCGTCCACCTCGAAGAACCGCCGCAGCGCCTGACGGGTATCGCTGCGGCCGAAGCCGTCGGTCCCCAGCGACCGCCACGATCCGCCCGGCACCCACCGCGAGATGAGGTCGGGCCATGCACGGAGGTAATCGCTCACGGCCACGATCGGGCCGCGGCCCCCTGCCTCACCGAGCAGCCTCGTGACGATCGGCAGGCGCGGCTCGTCGGCGGGATGCAGGCGGTTCCAGCGGTCCTGCTCCAGGGCGTCGTTGCGCAGGAGCTGGTAGGAGGTCGCGCTCCACACGTCGGCCGCGACGCCGAACCGCTCGGCGAGCAGTTCCTGTGCCTTCAGCGCCTGCTGCATGATCGAGCCGCTGCCCAGGATGGTGGCCGTCGCGGGCCTGCCGTCCGGCGCCGGCCGGAAGCGGTAGAGCCCGCCCAGGATGTCCTCGTCGGAGACCCCCTCCGGACGCGGCGGCATGACGTGGTTCTCGTTGTAGAGCGTCAGGTAGTAGAAGACGTCCTGCGGGTCGTCGCCGTACATGCGGGTGATCCCGTCGCGGATGACGACCGCGGTCTCGTAGGCGAAGGCCGGGTCGTAGATGCGCACGCTGGGGATGACCGATGCCAGCAGCGGGCTGTGCCCGTCCTCGTGCTGGAGGCCCTCGCCGTTGAGGGTCGTGCGGCCGGCCGTGGCGCCCAGCAGGAAGCCACGACCGCGGGCATCGGCGAAGGCCCAGAACTCGTCACCGGTGCGCTGGAAGCCGAACATCGAGTAGAAGATGTAGAAGGGGATCATCGGCTCGGCATGGGTGGCGTAGCTCGTGCCGGCCGCCTGGAACGAGGCCGATGAGCCGGCCTCCGTGATGCCCTCCTCGAGCACCTGGCCGTCCTTCGACTCGCGATACGAGAGCACCAGGTTGGAGTCGACCGGGTCGTATCGCTGCCCGAGCGCAGAGTAGATGCCCACCTCCTTGAAGAGCGGGTCCATCCCGAAGGTGCGCGCCTCGTCGGGGATGATGGGCACGATCCGCCGTCCGATCGACTTGTCGCGCAGCAGGTTCCGCAGCAGCTTGGCGAAGGCCATCGTGGTCGACGCCTCCTGGGAGCCTGAGCCCGCCATGAACTCGCCGTAGACGGGATCGCCCGGCAGCTCGAGCGGCTTGGGGAGGACCACCCGCCGCGGGAGCGGCCCACCGAGAGCGGCTCGGCGTTCCATCAGGTAGCGGATCTCCGGGGCGTCCGGGCCGGGATGGTAGTAGGGCGCTTCCTTGAGGGTCTCGTCGGCGATGGGCAGCTCCAGCCGATCGCGGAAGACCTTCAGCTCCTGCTCGGTCAGCTTCTTCGCCTGGTGCGTGATGTTGCGGGCCTCGACGGCACTGCCCAACGCCCAGCCCTTCACGGTCTGCGCCAGGATCACCGTGGGTGCGCCCTTGTGTGCCAGTGCCGCGCGGTACGCCGCGTACAGCTTCTTGTAGTCGTGGCCGCCGCGACGGAGGGCCTTCAGCTCTTCGTCGCTCTTGTCGGCGACCATCGCCAGGAGGCGAGGATCGGCTCCGAAGAAGTGCTCGCGGATGTACGCGCCGCTCTCGACCGAGTACTTCTGCGAGTCGCCGTCGACGATCTCGCCCATCCGGTGGACGAGCGCCCCGTCGACGTCCTTGGCGAGCAACTCGTCCCATTCGCGTGCCCAGATGACCTTGATGACGTTCCAGCCGGCGCCGCGGAAGATGGCCTCCAGCTCCTGGATGATCTTGCCGTTCCCCCTAACGGGCCCATCGAGCCGCTGGAGGTTGCAGTTCACGATGAACGTCAGGTTGTCGAGCGCCTCACGCGCGGCGATGGAGATCGACCCGAGGGACTCCGGCTCGTCCGTCTCCCCGTCGCCCAGGTAGCACCACACGTGGTTCGCGCTCGTGTCCTTGATGCCCCGAGCGTGCAGGTAGCGGTTGAAGCGGGCCTGGTAGATGGCCGCCAGCGGGCTGAGACCCATCGAGACGGTGGGGAACTCCCAGAAGTCGGGCATGAGTCGCGGGTGCGGGTAGGAGCTCAGGCCCTGTCCCGGGACGACCTCGCGGCGGAAATGATCGAGCTGGTCCTCTGTGAAGCGTCCTTCGAGGAAGGCGCGGGCGTAGATGCCCGGCGCCGCATGCCCCTGCATGAACACCTGGTCGCCCATCGCCGTGGCGTCCTTGCCACGGAAGAAGTGGTTGAAGCCGACCTCGTAGAGGCTGGCCGCCGAGGCATAGGTCGCCAGGTGCCCGCCGATGCCGGCCGAGGCGGTGTTGCCTCGAAGCACCATGGCCACGGCGTTCCAGCGGACCATCCGCCGGATGCGCAGCTCCATCTGCTCATCGCCCGGGAACGACGGCTCCTGCTCGGGCGAGATCGTGTTGATGTAGCGCGTGGCTGTCAGCGGCGGCAGGCCGATGTTGCGCTGGCGCGCTCGCTTCAGCAGCCGGTAGAGGATGAACTGGGCGCGGTCCGGGCCGGCCGTGTCGACCACGGAGTCGAGCGAGTCGGTCCAGTCCTCGGTCTCGCCCGGATCGCGGTCGGGCA
The DNA here is from genome assembly GCA_030446555.1 of Chloroflexota bacterium. Lineage (GTDB taxonomy): Bacteria > Chloroflexota > Limnocylindria > Limnocylindrales > CSP1-4 > Palsa-1032. The sequence goes on from JAUJNA010000005.1 coordinate 105,016, forward strand.
GCTGCCGCTTGAAGTCACCGTACTGATCGAAGGTCACGGATGGCAGTGTACGGGCGAGGCTGGAGCGGCGCCCGTGGCAGGGATCGCCGACCGGGCGGTACGTCCCCCGCGACTATGCCTCCTGTGACCATGCCCTGATCCGACTCGGAGACCCCGGGCGGTTTTGGCTCTGGACAGATGCTCATCGCATGGGCACTACCGGCGGCGATGGCCACCGTCGACCGGGTCCGGCCGACCCGCCTCGTGATCGCTCGAGCTGGCGGGTCCGCCCTGGTCGTCAGATCCGCACGCTGGCGCGGAGCAGACAATGATCGCTGCCGCGGGGCGTGCAGTCGGCGGAGATGGAGACGGGATCCACACCCGGGCCCACGAGCACGTGGTCGATGCGCAGGACCCCGAACGGCAGCCGCTCCAGGGTGGGTGGCCGCCAGGTGCTCCCCGGCCCGAGCCCGACCTCGAGGTGCACGTCTCGCAGGCCATCCGCCAGCTCCCCGTATGCCGGCTCGCGGTCGGTCACGTTGAAGTCGCCGAACAGGACGAGGGGCTCGCCCTCGGCGAGAAGCGCGTCGATGAGCTCCGCCCGAAGCTCGGCGATCCCCGCGTCCCGGACCGATGGATCGAAGACGGAGGGCAAGCCCAGCCGGCCCGGCGGCGGGTGCGAAGTCACGGCCAGGAGCGTGCGCCCATCCCCGATGTCCAGGCGCGCCCAGGCGCTGTTCGACTGCTCCAGCCAGCCCGACTCGATGATCGGGAAGGCGCTCAGCAGACCCGACCCGAAGGGCCCCTCCTCGGGATGCAGCTCACGGTGGGGGTATGCCGTCACCAACCTCCGATCGGTCGAGACGAGCACCGCGTCATGCGGGTCGAGCTCCTGGAGCCCCACGATCGCCGCGCGAGAGTCCCCGATGATCGAGACGATCTCCTCGTCGGTCGGCCCGCTGTACTCGAGGTTCCAGCTGACGAGCTCGATCGTGGTGGAGCCCGCGGGCGGAGGCGGGGCGGGCAGCGAGATGAGGCCCGGCCCGAACCGGAGCAGTGCCACGACCCCAGCCACGATGAGCGACGACCGGAGTGCGCGGCGGCCCGGTGTCTCGACGCGCGGCAGGAACGCCAGCGGGAGGGCGGCCAAGGCGAGGATGAACAGATGCGGCGCGAGGATCTGCGTCAGTGCGAGCGGCCCGGCGCGCTGAGGCGCCAGGACGTGGACCGCCGACAGCAGCACGAGGCTCGTGACGTAGCGGGCCGCTGCCCCACGGAGGGCAGGTATGAACACGGGCGGTGTCTCCTCGGGGATGCGCAGAGCGTATCCTCCCGGGCATGGCAGGACGCGCGACACGGGACGACCCGCCCATCCCCGCGCCGGGCACACGCCTGACCGGGGAGGCGCTGGGGATCGACGTCGGCGGGACCGGCGTCAAGGCGGCGCTCGTGGACCTCGCGACCGGGGAGCTGGTGACCGAGCGCATCCGCGAGAAGACGCCCCGTCCCGCGACGCCGGCCGATGTCTCGGCGACCGTGGCCTCGGTCGTGGGAAAGGTGCTCGAGGGGCGAACGGTGCCGGACGACCTCCCCGTCGGCTGCGGCCTCCCCGGTGTCGTCAAGGACGGACGCCTCAGGACGGCCGCCAACATCGACAAGGGCTGGCTCGACGTCTCCGCCGAGGAGATCATCGGCGCCGCCATCGCACGGCCGGTGCTGGCCATCAACGACGCCGATGCGGCGGGCATCGCCGAGATGACCTACGGCGCCGGCGAGCGACAGATGGGCACGGTGCTATTGCTGACGCTGGGCACCGGCATCGGCTCAGCCCTCTTCATCGACGGGCGCCTCGTGCCCAACACCGAGCTGGGGCACCTCGAGATCGACGGCAAGGACGCCGAGACGCAGGTGAGCGGCGCGTCCCGCCAGCGTCGCGGCATCGGCTGGAAGCGCTGGGCTCGCGAGTTCAGCACGTACCTCGCCCGCGTGGATGCATACGTCTGGCCGGACCTCATCATCCTGGGCGGCGGGGTGAGCAAGGACCTGCCGCGCTACGAGAAGTGGCTCGAGAGCCGCGCACCGATCCGCCCGGCGGAGCACCTGAACGCCTCGGCATCATCGGCGCCGCCTACGCGGCGGCCGCTGCCGCAGCCACGACGCACGGCCCGTCCGTGGACGCCCAGGCGCGTCCAGCGAAGCCACGGAGGGCGGCCCCGGAGCGCCGGGCCGCGACGGCGAAGGCGGCACCGCCGAAGCGCACCACGGCACGCCGTGCAGCTGCATCTGCTTGACGCCACCTACGAGCTCTTCCGCTCGCACTTCGGTCGTCCTCCGCACGCCGATCCGCAGGGTCGCGCGGTAGGGGCCACGGTCGGGCTGATCGAGAGCGCTCTCGCTCCTGCGCGAGGATGGCGTGACGCATCTGGGCTGTGCCTCGGACCACGTCATCGCGTCATGGCGGAACGAGCGCTATCCCGGCTACAAGACCGATGCCGGCATGCCACCCGAGCTCCTGGCACAGTTCCCCTTGGCGGAGGACGCGCTGGAAGCCATCGGCGTCGTGGTCTGGCGGATGGTCGAGTTCGAGGCGGACGACGCGCTGGGGACGGCGGCCGCTCGCTGGGCCGACGAGCCGACGGTGGAGCGTGTGGTCGTCCTGACGCCGGACAAGGACATGACCCAGCTCGTCCGCGAAGACGGGCGGGTCGTCTGCTACGACCGGCGCAAGCGCGCCTTCCTCGACGCCGATGCGGTCCAGGCCAAGTTCGGGGTGCGACCCGAGAGCATCCCCGACTACCTGGCCCTGGTGGGCGACAGCTCGGACGGGTACCCGGGCCTACCCGGCTGGGGCTCGCGGTCGGCAGCCGCCGTGCTCTCGCGCTACCCGCACCTGGAGGAGATCCCCGAGTCGGTCCGGGGCTGGGATCTCAGCGTCCGGGGCGCGGCCCTGCTGGCACAGGTGCTGCGGGAGCGATGGGAAGAGGCGCTCCTCTACCGCGAGCTGGCGACCCTTCGTTTCGACGTCCCCCTCCCGCAGCGAACGCCAGGGGAACTGGAGTGGCGGGGCGTACCACGCGAGCGGTTCCTGGCGATGGCCGAGCGCCTGGGAGCGCCGCGGCTGACCGAGCGCGTGCACCGCTGGGCGAATAGGTGAGGGCGCCCGACTAACCGGCGGAGCCCACCGCTGACGTGTCGATCCCGGTCCATCGCTCCACCTCCGCGTCGAGGTCGAGCGGCGCGATGATGCCGCGCGACTCGTACTCACCCCACTGATCCTGGGGCACCATCCACATGATCTCGAACTCGTTGCCGTCCGGGTCCGCGCCGTAGAGCGACTTGGTGGCGCCATGGTCGCTCGCTCCACCGAGCGCGCCCATCCCCGACAGGATGCGGGCCGCGGCGGCGAGGTCGTCGATGGTCGGGACCTGCCAGGCCAGGTGGTAGAGCCCCGTGGAGCCGCGTGGTGGGCGGGGAGCGTCCGCTCCGACCGCCAGGAGCCCCAGGTCGTGATGGTTCGACGATCCACGGGCTCGCATGAACGCCATCATCCCGCGCTCGCGCGCGATCTCGGTGAAGCCGAAGGCACGGCGGTAGAAGTCGACCGAGCGATCCAGCTCGCGCACGTAGAGCACGGCATGGTTCAGTCGGGCGACAGGGACCGCCGAGGCGGAAGGGCCGGTCATCGGAGGTGCTCCAGCAAGGTGGCGTGGTGGGCGGGTGCCGCGGCAAGGATGCCTGCGCCGTGCGAGACGCGCGTCAGGTCGAACCAGGGGCCGCCCTGACCGTCGGTCACGGTCGCGCCCCCCTCTTCCGCGATCAGACCGGCAGCGGCCACGTCCCAGAGTGAGAGACCGCGCGGCTGGACGAACGCATCGAAGCGGCCGTTGCCCACATAGGCCAAACCCAGGGCCGAGCTGCCGGTCACGCGCGACACGCGGATCCGTTTGCGGATGCGCCACTCTCGCCGTGCGAAGCCGTACGGCGGCAGCGCCAGGAAGACGACGCAGTCCGACAGCTTCTCCTTCACTGGCAGATGGATGGGCTGGTCCTCCAGGAAGGCGCCGCCGCCGGCGACGGCACAGTAGAGATCGTCGCGTGCCGGATCGAGGAGCACGCCGACCGTAGGACGCCCCCCGACCACGAGCGCGATGCTGACGCAGAAGATGGGGATCCCGTTGGCGTAGTTGACGGTGCCATCGAGCGGATCGATGACCCACAGTCGGTCGTCCGGCTTCACCACCGCGGCAGCGGCCGCCCGATCCGCTGAGGCGGCCGGCCGATCCGATCCAGCCACGCGCTTCTCCATGCGCTTGCGGAGCCGATGGCGCAGGTCCGTCGGCGGCTGGCTCGGGTCACCGGAGTGGCCGGAGTGGCCGGAGTGGCCGGATTCCTCTGCCAGGAAGGCGTCCTTGGGGAACGCACGGGAGATGGCCTCGATGATGAGCTGCTCGGAGAGCGTGTCGACCTCCGTCACGACGTCGTGCGCGCTCTTGTGGACGATCCGCTCCAGGCGTTCGTAGCGCTCGATCTGGAGTGCTCCCGCCTGCCGAGCCGCATCGAGCGCCACCGCGAGCTCGCGCTCGAGCCCCACGGTGCGTGCCGTCGCCAGCGGGGATGCCTGATCGATCGCTGGGCGGGCCACCCTTCCGATGCTACGCCACGCTCCACGGCGACCTCGCACGCGCGGCGCCGAGGCGCGAAGATGGTGTCCGTGAGTCAGCGGGCATGGATCCTCACCGCCGTCGTGCTGGGATCGGGGATCGTGTTCTTGGACGGCACCATCGTCAACGTCGCGCTGCCCCGGATCGGCGAGGAGCTGCCGGCCACGTTCATCGGCAAGCTCGAGGGCCAGGCCTACGTCAACAGCGGCTACCTCGCCACCCTCAGCGCGCTGCTCATCCTCGCGGGAGCCCTCGCCGACACGTACGGCCGGCGTCGGATCTTCGCCATCGGGCTGGCCGGCTTCGGCACGACCTCGGTCCTGTGCGGCCTGGCGCCGAACCTGGAGCTGCTGGTGATCTTCCGGCTGGCCCAGGGCGCGACGGGAGCACTGCTCGTCCCCGGGTCGCTCTCGCTCATCACCGCCAACTTCGAAGGACAGGAGCGTGCCCGAGCCTTCGGCGTCTGGGCCGCTGCCACCTCCGCGACCACGATCCTGGGGCCGCTCGTGGGAGGCGCCCTCGTCGACACCATCTCGTGGCGCGTCGCGTTCCTGATCAACGTGCCCCTCGTGATGCTGGCCCTCTACGCGACGCTGCGACACGTGCCGGAGTCCCGCGACGAGACGCGCACCGGCGGCCTCGACTGGCTGGGCTCGGCCGTCATCGCCCTCGCCGTTGGTGGGCTCGCCTTCGGGCTCATCCGCGGACAGGAGCGCCAGTGGGACGACACGCTAGCCATAGGCGCCCTCGGCGTGGGGGTCGTCGCGGCGGTCCTCTTCCCCATCCTGATGGTGCGCCGGCGCGACCCGCTCATCCCGCTGGACCTGTTCCGCTCGCGCGAGTTCACGGTCATCAACCTCTCGACCTTCCTGATCTACGGCGCGCTCTACGTGAGCTTCCAGTTCCAGGGCCTCTTCCTCCAGGGCACGCTGGGCTATACGGCGCTCGCCGCAGGTGCCGTGGGACTGCCGGTGGGCATCGTCTTGACCCTGTTCTCGACGCGCGTGGGGTCGGCCGCCGGGCGGATCGGGCCGCGCCCCTTCCTGGTCGCGGGACCGCTGCTCATGGCGCTGGGGCTCGCCTGGCAGCTCCGCATCCCGGCATCGAGCCGGCCGTGGCAGGCGAACGCCGGCGATGGCAGCACGCTCCTCCCACCGACCGACTTCCTGGTGGACGTCCTGCCCACCGTCCTGTTGTTCGCCGTCGGCATCAGCCTGGTCGTGGCGCCGCTCACCACGGCGCTCATGGACTCCATCCCGACGCGCAACGCCGGTCTGGGCTCGGCCGTCAACAACGCGGTCTCGCGGGTCGGGCAGCCGCTGGTGACGGCGATCCTCTTCATCGCCATCACGACCACCTTCTACGGCGCCGTGGCCGTGGGCGTGCCCCAGCTGGACCTTTCGTCAGCGGAGGTGCGGCGCCAGGTGGCGCCGCTCAACCGGCCGGCGGAACAGGCAGCGCTCACCGCGGAAGAGGTGGCGGCGGTCAGGAACGCCTCCACCGACGCGTACCGCCTGGCGATGCTCGTCACCGTGCTGCTGCTCGTCGCGGGCGCGGCGGTCAACGCGTTCGGGATCCGACGCCGTGCGCCGCCGGGCGAGCTCTCGACCGAGCCCGGCGCGGCTACGTACAGCTGATGGTCAGCCGCTCCACGTCATACGGCGCGGTACCGGGCGCAGGCGCGGGCAGCGAACGCGGCAGGTCCACCGTCGCCCCTGGGTCGAGCCGCTCCGTGCGGAAGGTGTAGTCCTCCTGGCGCGCCAGACCATCGCGCGTCACGCGGCACGTGGCGGTCGCCGCTGACTCCCCGGAGTTGACGACACGGATGACGACCTCGGCACCCCCGTCGGCCCGCGACGCCCGGCCCTGGATGGAGGCCTCGAACGGACCCCCCGTGCCGGTCGCGAGCCGCGCGGCGAAGGCGAAGAGGACGAAGCCGACGATGACCCCGATGAGGATGGTGCCGTGCGCCTGCGTCGCGCTCGGCGAGGCGATGCGAGCGGGATTGTCGGCCTTACAGAGGCTGACGCCGGCGGGCACGGGGCGCCCGCACCGGACGCAGCGATCCTGCGGTTCGGGAAGCGGGGTCGGCGCGGATCGGGACACGGGCGCGCCGCTTGAGCGTGCATCGGACATGACGTCTCTGAGCCTAGCGCGCGGCCAGGAGATCCGCCCTCTCGCCTGCCTCGAGGAGGGCCGGGATGTCCGGCGGCCGGATCCAGTGCAGGACCAGCTCATCGGCGCCGCGTTCACGCCACCGCTGCGCCTCTCCCGGGAGGTCGCGCAGGATCGGCTGCCGTGACGAGGGGGTCGCGCGCTCCAGGTCCAGCGAGACCAGGATCGCCACCTCCGACCGGTGCCGCCCTGACTCTTCCAGCGTCTCGGCGAAGAGGGGCGCCAGCCGATCGAGATCCTCGCCGTCTGCGATCCAACCGTCGCCGATCCTCGCCGCGAGCCGCGCGCCGCCCGCCGAGCGGCCGCCGACGAGGATGCGCGGCGCGGGTCGGGGGACGGGGAACGCGTGCGCGGCGTTCAGCGTGTGGTAACGGCCCTGGAAGTCGACCGGCCCGCCGGTCCACAGGAAACGCAGGACCCGCACCGCCTCCTCGAGCCGCGCGACCCGCTCGGGCGCTTCCGGGAAGTCGATGCCGTAGGCCTGGTGCTCGGCAGGATGACCGCCGATGCCGATGCCGAGCTCCAGCCGACCACCCGACTGGTCCTGGACCGTGGCCGCCATCCGCGCCAGCAGTGCCGGATGGCGGTTCATCACGTTCGTCACGAAGCTACCGACGCGCAGCGTCTTGGTGGAGGCGGCGGTCGCGGCAAGCGTGGTCCAACACTCCAGCACCGGGTCGGTCAGCCGTCCGCGGCTGATGAAATGGTCCCAGCACCACGCCGTGCTGAAGCCGACCGACTCGAGCGATCTCGCCGTCCCAAGCCACCACGACGAGGTCACCCCGATGGAGGTCAGGTTCACCCCGATGGGGATGGCGGAGCTCACGGTCGGGACGTCGGCGTCCGGCGGCGCACGATGGGAAGGCGGATGGCTGCCTAGACCCGCGAGCCGGCCTCCAGGGCGATCTCGATCATCACATCGGTCGCCTTCTCCAGGTCGTCGAGCGCAAGGTAGGTCTGCTCGCTGGACTCCTCCTCCGCGAGCGTGTCCGAGACGGTCAGGATGCAGGCGGCTCGGACGTCGTCGCCACCGGCGGACGCGCGGGCCGCCAGCGTGAACAGGGCGGCCGCCTCCATCTCGAAGCCCAGGATGCCCCTGGCGCGCCACTTGGTGACGTAGTCCTCGTCGGGGTTGTAGAAGACGTCGACGGTGGCGACGGGGCCCACGAAGGGCGTCACACCGCGGGCCTCGGCCGCATCCACCAGCGCTCGGGTGAGGCGGAAGTCCGCGGCCGGTGCATACGGGTCGCCGTGGAGGTAGGTCGCAGTGGCTCCGTCGACCGGCGCGGCGGCCGTGGCGACCACGAGATCCGCGGTATGGATGCCCCGACCGATACCACCGCAGGTGCCCACCCGAAGCAGGCGCTTGGCCCCCAGGCGCAGCAGCTCCTCCACGACGATCGAGAGCGAGGGCGTGCCCATCCCGGTGGTCTGCACGCTCACCGGCCGGCCCTGGTACGTGCCGGTGTAGCCGTAGAGCGCGCGATGGTCGTTGACCTTCCGGGTC
>JAUJNA010000005.1:113437-134707 GCA_030446555.1 Chloroflexota bacterium
GCGCGCGGCGGCGGCGCCAGCGTCGAGTTCGAGCATGTCACGAAGCGCTACGACGCCCGGGAGAAGGGACCGGGCGCGGTCAACGACCTCTCGCTCACGGTCCCTGCCGGCAGGATCTGCGTCCTCGTTGGGCCGTCGGGGTGCGGCAAGACGACCAGCCTCAAGATGGTCAATCGGCTCATCGAGCCCACGTCCGGCCGGATCCTCATCGACGGGCGCGACATCTCGAAGGACGACCCCATCGCCCTCCGCCGACGCATCGGCTACGTCATCCAGCAGACCGGCCTCTTCCCTCACCAGAGGATCGGAGAGAACGTGGCGGTGGTGACGAGGCTGCTGGGGTGGAGTCGCAAACGCCAGCGCGAGCGCACCGACGAGCTCCTGACGCTGGTGGGCCTGGATCCTGCCCGCTATCGGGACCGCTACCCCAGCCAGCTGTCGGGCGGGGAGCGCCAGCGGGTGGGTGTCGCGCGGGCTCTCGCCGCGGACCCGCCGGTCATGCTCATGGATGAGCCGTTCGGTGCGGTCGACCCGATCGTCCGCGAGCGGCTCCAGAACGAGTTCCTTCGACTCCAGGAGCAGCTGGCCAAGACGATCCTGTTCGTGACCCACGACATCGACGAGGCCATCAAGATGGGCGACCTCGTCGCGGTCATGCAGCAGGGTGGGGAGCTGGCCCAGTTCGGCCCGCCGGACGAGATCCTGGCGCGACCCGCCACCGACTTCGTGGCCCGCTTCGTGGGGGCGGACCGCGGCCTCAAGCGGCTGTCCTTGTCACGGGTGGGTGACCTGGAGCTGCAAACGGCGGTGACCGCGCATCCTGGTGACGACGCGGAAGAGGCTCGGCGCCGCACGCTCGCCGACCCCTTCCGCTACCTCCTGCTCACGGACGACGACCACCGGCCGATCGGCTGGGTCGACCAGGACGACATCCCGCGGTCAGGGGTCCTCACCGAGGCGCTGGCCATCCCGATGTCGCCGCTGGTCTCGCGGCGGACCACCCTCAAGGACGCGCTTTCGATGATGCTCGCTGCGGACGTCGTGGCGGGCATCGTGGTCGACCGGACGGGTCGCGTGCTGGGGCTCGTGACGGTGGAGAGCATCGCGGCGGCGATGCGGCCGCCGGACAGGGGGGTCGGGGCCGCCACGGACGGGTCCGGGCCGGATGCGGCACGCCGGCTCGCCGCCGAGCTTGCCGCTCGGGACGACCAGGAGCTCGGACGGACGGAGGCGACCCGTGCCTGAACGTGAGCCACTCATCCGCTGGGACTGGCTCGCGGACCATACCGACGACAGCGCCGAGCGCCTCGTGGAGCACATCTGGCTGACCGTCATCGCGGTCGCGGTGGGCTTCGTCATCTCGTTCGTCCTCGCGCTGGTCGCCATCCGCCGCGGGAGGACGTACGGCCCGATCACCGCCGCAACAGGCATCCTCTACACGATCCCGAGCCTCGCGCTGTTCGCGATCCTCGTTCCCATCACGGGGCTCAGCGTCCTGACCGCAGAGATCGCGCTGGTCGGCTACACGTTGCTCATCCTCATCCGTAACATCGTGGCCGGCATCCAGGGCGTGCCCCGTGACGTGATCGAAGCCGCGGAGGGGATGGGGTTCGGCACCGCGACGCGCCTCATCCGGGTCGAGTTGCCACTTGCCGTGCCGGTCATCGTGGCCGGGCTGCGGATCGCCACCGTGACCACGGTGGGGCTGGTCACCGTCGCGGCGCTGATCGGACAGGGTGGCCTGGGCAAGTTGATCGACGATGGCCTGAGCCGGCGCTTCTCTACGCTCTACATCACCGGCGCGGTGCTGTCTGTCGCGCTGGCGATCCTGGCCGACGGTGCCTTCGTGCTTCTCCAGCGAGTGCTCACGCCGTGGGCACGCGCACGGGCGGCGCGTTGAGGTATGGAGGCGTTCATCGGCGTCTTCGCCTGGTTCGCGGATCCCGCCAACTGGCAGGGGCCGAACGGCATCCCCACGCGACTGCTCGAGCACGTCGTCATGTCCGGGGTGGCGATCGGGATCGCCCTGCTCGTCGCCTTCCCGGTCGGTCTCTACATCGGCCATACGGGCCGCGGTGCGTTCCTCGCCGTGAGTCTCGCGAACATCGGTCGTGCGGTGCCGTCCTACGCGGTGCTGGTGATCGTCTTCCCCCTCTCCATCGCGGTGAACCGGGAGACGGGTCTCTTCGACATCGCGTTCGTCGGGACGCTGCTCGCGATGATCCTCCTCGCCATCCCCCCGATCGTCACGAACACCTTCGCCGGGATGCGCGGCGTCGATCCGGATCTGGTGGAGGCCGGACGGGGCATGGGGATGCGCGGCGGTCAGATCCTGAGCAGGATCGAGCTGCCGGTGGCGTTGCCGGTCATCCTGGCCGGCATGCGTACCGCGGCGGTACAGGTCGTCGCGACGGCGACACTCGGTGCGGTGATCGGTGGGGGCGGTCTCGGCCGCTACATCGTCCAGGGCATCGCCCGGTTCGACTACCAGCGGCTCGTCGCGGGGGCGTTGATGGTGGCGCTCCTGGCGATCGCCACGGAGCTCTTCTTCTCGTGGCTCCAGCGCCGCGCCGTCTCACCGGGACTGAGCGGCCGGTCGGTCCGGGCGTACGAGAACGTCGCGCAGCTCGGACGCGTCGACGTTCCCGCCGTCTGACCGCCTGATCCAAGGGCGCTTCTCGTCCACGCGTCATCCACGTGTCACGGGACGTCAGGTTCGCGCTGCTACGCTACCCGACCGAAGCGCCGCCCTCGCGGTGCTACATAGCGTTGCTACATAGAGGAGGACCCGATGCGGATCCACCGCACGCTCGCCCTTGGGGCGTCGCTGCTGGTGCTGCTCAGCGCCTGCGCGACGGGTGGGGGCGGCACGCAACGGACTTCAGGTCCGGCATCAGCCCCGGCCTCCGTCACGCCGTCCGTGGCCGGGGGAGGCACGATCACGATCGGTTCGGCGGGCTTTTACGAGTCGGGCCTTATGGCCGAGATCTACGCCCAGGCCCTCGAAGCGCACGGCTTCACGGTCGAGCGCAACTTCGACATCGGGCCGCGCCCGCAGACGTTCGCGGCTCTCGAGGCCGGCGACGACTTCGACATGATGCCGGAGTACATCGGCAGCACGCTCGAGTTCGTCAACCAGGGCGCCGGCGAAGCGACCGCCGACTCAGCCGCGACCGCCGAGAAGCTCCAGGAACGCCTGACCGAGAAGGGCCTGACGGTCCTTGGCTATACCGAGGCGCAGGACAAGAACGGGTTCGTCGTCCGTCAGGACACGGCCGACGAGTCAAGCCTGGCCAAGATGAGCGACCTGGCGGCCGTCCAGACCGAGCTCAAGTGGGGGCTACCGCCGGAGTGCGAAACGAACCCGCTCTGCGGTGGCGCGCTCGAGGAGTACGGCATCGACTTCGATCAGATCGACATCACCGAGCTCGCCGCCTGCGACGTCCCGATCGCGACGGCCCTTGACGAAGGCGGGATCGACATCGCCGAGCTGTGCACCACCCAGCCGGCCATCGCGACCTTCGGGTTCGTCCTCCTCGAGGACGACAAGGAGACGCAGCCGGCGGAGAACATCGCTCCGATCGTCACGGACGAGTGGCTCGACGCCAACGGTGGCAAGGACGCCCTGGCGGCCATCCTCGACCCCGTTTCGGAGGCGATGACCACCGAGATGCTGACCCAGCTCGGCGTGCGCGTCGCCGTCGAGCAAGAGGACCGCGAGGACGTCGCGACCGACTGGCTGACAGAGAACGGGCTACTGCCGGAAGGCTGACTGCCGGCACCTCCATCGTTCGGGGCGGTCGTTCCCCTGCGGGACGGCCGCTCCGTCGTATCCAGAGGAGATGCGGTGTCGCGGAACGAGTACCTCGAGCTGGCCGACTGGCGGCGGCGCGTGGCGGTCCTGTGGGCCCGGTGGCGGGAAGAGGCCGGCCACGATCCCGAGGCAGCGACCCTCGCCTTCCGAGCCGCGAGGGATCGCCTCTTCGCGGAGCACCCCCAGTCGCCGCTGAGACCAGCTGACCGAGCGGCGTTCCAAGGCCTGTCGTACTGGCCGTACGACCCTGCCTACCGCATGAGGGTCGAGCTCGAGCCCATCGACGGCGAGGCCGGCCCACACGGCGAGCTGTCCGAGCTGGCCCCGCGTGGTGGGCTGGCGTTGCCTTCGTCGGGGCCCGGCGCCATCGCCTTCCGCCGCGTCGCCCGCGTCTCCTTGCAGGGGCCGCTCCAGGGCCACTCCCTGGCCGTCTTCTGGATCGAGGGCTATGGTGGTGGTCTCTTCCTGCCGTTCCGCGACGGCACCAGCGGGACCCAGACGTACGGCGCGGGCCGCTACCTGCTCGACACCGTGAAGAGCGCCGACCATGGAGATGACCCGGACACCGGCACCCTCCTGCTCGACTTCAACCTCGCCTTCCACCCATCCTGCGCGTACGATCCGCGGTGGAGCTGCCCGCTCGCCCCACCGGAGAACTCGCTCCCTCTACGGCTGCTGGCCGGTGAGCGTCTGAGGAACGGCGATCGCTGAGCGGCGAGCACGGCGCTTTTCCGTATCATCCGCGCTGGCCGGCCCCGCCGGCCCGAACGGCGCGTGCGCCGCCCGGGAGCTCTCACTCCATGTCTCGTTCGCGACGCGCGTCGGCGCTTCTGATCGCGGTGTCCCTCATCGCCGCGGCCTGCACCGCGGAGCAGCCGACCCTGGGACCCTCCTCTTCGCCGACCGGCTCCACCACGGACCCGAGTGCATCCCCGCCCAGCGCGGGGACCCCAGCCCCCTCCATGGGTCGATCGACCGGGTCGGCAGCGGCGACGAGTCCGCCCGTGAGCGCGTCCCCGGGGACCCCTGGGCCGGTCTCTCCGTCGCCTTCGGTCGGCCGCCCGACCGCCACCCCTGACCCGAGCCCCACGCCTTTCCCGACCGAGCGGCCCAGCTCGCCGCCCACCCAGCCGGTGAAGGTGGGCCTCGAGAAGGTGGCCGACGGCTTCGACCAGCCGAACGGCGTCTTCCACGCTCGCGACGACCGACTGTTCGTGGCCGAGCAGAAGGGCCGCATCAACGTGCTCGCCCGGCAGGGCGATCGGTTCGGCCCGAGCAGCGTGTTCCTCGACATCACTCGGCTGGTGGCGTGCTGCGGCGAGCGAGGCATCCTGGGCCTGGCATTCCATCCGCAGTACGCCGACAACGGCCTCTTCTACGTCACCTACTCCACGAACAGCCACTTCTTCATGCTGGAAGAGCGTCGCGTCTCGGACGACCCGGACGCGGCGGACCCGGACTACCGACGAGAGGTGCTGCGCGTCTACAAGCCGCACGACTACCACTGGGGAGGCGGCATCCACTTCGGCCCGGACGGCTACCTCTGGCTGGCCATGGGCGACGGCGGCTTCCTGCGCGATGTGGACGGCATCGGGGATCCCGACAACGACGCGCAGGCGCTCGACTCGCTCTTCGGCAAGGTGCTCCGCTTCGACCCGCTCGATCCCGACGGTGAAGGCCGGAAGGACTACACGGTCCCCACTGACAACCCGTACGTGGGCTACGAGGATGCGCGGCCGGAGATCTGGGCGGTGGGTCTGCGAAACCCGTGGCGCTGGAGCTTCGACTCCTTGACCGGCGACCTGTGGCTGACCGACACCGGGCACGCGACATGGGAGGAGGTCAATCGCGCCCGGTACCCGGATCTGGGCAAGGGCCGCAACTACGGATGGCGGCTCAAGGAGGGACCCGACTGCTACATCCCCGAGGACGGCTGCGACCCGGATGACATCACCTCGCCGCCGCTCGGCGTCTACCAGCATGTGGACGCGGGCAACGGCTTCCAGTGCGCCATCACCGGGGGACAGGTCTATCGCGGCAGCCGCTACCCGGCGCTGACCAGCCGCTTCCTGTTCGGTGACTATTGCTCGGGGCAGCTCTTCAGCCTGGACGCCGACGGCAAGGATCGCCAGCGGCCCCGCGTCGTCCTCGAGACGGCCCACCTGATCAGCTCGCTCGGCAGCGATGCCTCCGGCGAGCTGTACATCACCGAGTACGGGGAAGGAGCCGTCTACCGGGTGACCGGGGAGCCACGGACCGGCGGATGAGCGTCCTCGCCGATCCGGCCCGCGCCGACCTGACCAGCGGCGATGCACTCGACGAGCGCTCGCGAAGCTTCCTCGGGGCGCCCGGCCGGTTCGCCGTGCTCGCCACGATCAACCCCGACGGGACGCCTCACCAGGCCGTCGTCTGGTTCCTGGTCGAGACCGATGCCCTGCTCATCAACTCGCTCGTAGGGCGCCGCTGGCCGGAGAACCTCATGCGTGACCCGCGCTGCTCGCTCACCGTGGAGGCCGGGTGGGACTATGTGACCGTCCGCGGCACCATCGAGGTGATCGACGATCCAGGGCAGGCGCAGGCGCACATCGCGGAGATGGCACATCGTTACCACCACCCCGAGCGTGCCCGCGAGATGATCGAGCGCCGGTTCCGACCGCAGCGGCGCATCAGCTTCCGGCTACGGCCCGCCTCGGTCACCGTGCACGGAGGGCTCGACTGACATGGCCACCCCCACCATCGGCTACGCCGCGATGCTCGAGCAGTTCCACCCCACCGAGCTGGTGGAGCTGTGCGAGTTCGCCGAGCAGCAGGGATTCGCGGGCGTCATGGCGGCCGATCACCTCCAGCCATGGGTCCCGCAGCAGGGTCAAGCGGCGTTCGTGTGGGCCTTCATGGCAGCGGCCGCGGAGCGCACCCGGGGGGACATCGGCCCGGGCGTCACGTGTCCCACCTTCCGGACGCACCCGGTCGTCATCGCCCAGGCCGCTGCCACCATGGCCGCCATGTACCCCGGCCGCTTCTGGCTGGGGCTGGGCTCCGGTGAGGCGCTCAACGAGCACGTGGTGGCGAGCTACTGGCCGGAGGCACCCGAGCGGATCAACCGGATGTTCGAGGCGATCGAGATCATCCAGAAGCTCTTCTCCGGCAAGGACGTCAAGCACGACGGCCGCTTCTTCAAGATGGAGACGGTCCGGCTCTGGACCAGGCCCGAGGAGCCACCGCCGATCTACGTGGCGACGGCCGGCCCGGTCACGGCGCGGCGCACCGGTCTGGCGGCTGACGGGCTGATCACCGTGGGTGCCCCGGAAGAGAAGATCGCGATGATCATGGAGAAGTGCCGCGACGGCCGTCGGGAGGCGGACAAGGACCCCGCCACCTTCCGCTTCATCCTCCAGCTGCACCTCTCCTGGGCCGAGACCGACGCGCAGGCGCTCGAACACGCCATCACCGAGTGGCCCAACGGCGGCATGAAGTTCCCCAAGCAGGACATCCGCTCACCCCAGGACTTCGAGCAGATGGCGAAGCTCGTGCGACCGGCCGACTTCGAGGGCCGGATGCTCATCTCGTCGGACCTGGAGGCCCATCGTCGTGAGATCCAGAGGTTCCTGGACATGGGTTTCGACCAGGTGTATCTCCACAACGTGGGCCGCAACCAGCGCGAGTGGATCGAGGCGTTCGGCCGCGAGGTGCTGCCCGGTCTTCGCGCCTGACCGGACCCCGATCCACGTGACCGGGACGGACTCACCTGACCGGGTCGCACTCGCCTGATCGCCGTGTCCAGAGCGTCGTGAGCCGACCCACAGCGGCCGCGCAGCCGGTGCCTGTGGAGCCGCGGCCCTCAGAGCCGGCGCAGCCGAGCCGCCGCGGTCTCCGCCGATGGCTTCCCGCCATCCTCACCATCCTGCTCGTCGTCGCCGCCTTCGGCGTGGCCAGCTGGATCGCCATCGATGCCGGCAGGGTCCAGCAGGTCCGCGACCTGCTCGCCTCGCCCACCGGGCTGGTCGTCCTCTTCCTCCTCAACGTCCTTGCCAACGCCACGCTCATCCTGCCCGTGCCCGGTCTGGCCCTCACCGGCTTCGCCGCCACGGTCGCCGATCCGCTCGTCGTCGGGCTGGTGGCAGGTGCCGGCCAGACCGTGGGCGAGCTGACCGGCTATCTCGTGGGATACAGCGGCCGCCACGCGCTGGGAGCTGATGCCCGGACACGGCGCCTACAGGGATGGATGCGTCGCTGGGGTGCCGCGACCGTGTTCCTGCTCGCCCTCATCCCGAACCCCCTTTTCGACGTGGCCGGCATCATCGCCGGCGCGACGCACATGCCGTTGCGCATCTATCTGGCGGCCGCTGGGGCGGGAAAGATCCTGAAGAACCTGGCCCTGGCGTACGGGGTGATCGTGGGCATCGACCAGCTCATCCGGCTCCTGCCGTGAGGGAGCCACGCGACACGGCTCGCGACCGGTCGGTGACGGTGCTGGCGGGCGGCTACGGCGGCGCCAAGCTGGCCCACGGCCTGGCGCTGGTCGCACCCGAGCTCGGCATGCGGCCCACGATCGTCGTCAACACGGGCGATGACCTGGAGCTACACGGCCTGCTCATCTCACCCGACCTGGACACGGTGATGTACACGCTGGCCGGCCTGGCGAACGCCGAGACCGGGTGGGGCGTGCGCGACGAGACCTGGTCGAGCGCGGAGATGCTGGCGCTGTACGGGGCGCCCACCTGGTTCCGCCTGGGCGACCGGGACCTGGCGACGCATCTCGTGCGGACCGAGCGCCTTCGGGCGGGTTCGCGCCTGACCGAGGTCACCGAGGGGCTGGCGCGCTCACTGGGTGTCCAAGCCCGGCTGCTGCCGATGTCCGATGAGCCGGTCCGGACCCGCGTGCGTACCGACGATGGCTGGCTCGACTTCCAGGAGTGGTTCGTCCGGCGCCACCACGCCGACGCGGCGCTGGAGGTCCGCTTCGAAGGCGTCGCGACGGCCCGGCCGACGCCAGAGGTCCTCGACGCCATCGCCGCGGCTGACCTGGTGTTGGTCGCACCCTCCAACCCATTCGTGAGCGTCGGCACCATCCTCGCGTTGCCCGGCATGCTGGACGCGCTGCGCGCCGCCGCGGCGCCGATCGTGGCCGTCAGCCCCATCGTTCGCGGGGCGGCCTTGCGAGGTCCCGCCGACCGCATGTTCGAGTCGCTGGGCGGCGAGGCGAGCGCGGAAGGCGTGGCGCGCCACTACGTCGAGCGATACCCCGACCTGCTCGATGCGCTGGTCATCGACGCTCTCGACTCGGAGGCGATCCCGGCCATCGAGCGGCTGGGCCTCACCGTCGTCGCGCAACAGACCGTGATGTCGAGCGAGGAGGATCGCGCGATGCTTGCCCGGTCGATCTTGAGCCGGTTCCTGCCGTAGGCGCCCGGCCCTCTGCGTGAGCGAGGCTGGGCCCCGGCGTGAAGCGGGCTCGCGGTGCGTGCCGCGTACCATGCCGGAGTGACGCGGCTCCACCCTTCCGACCTGAGCCGCCTCCATGTCCTCATCCCGCTGCGCAGCCTCGCCGGTGGCAAGGCACGGCTGGGCGGCGCCATCGACGCCGAGGAGCGTGAGACGCTGCTCCGCGGGCTGCTCGTGCGTACCATGGGCGTGGTCCGTGCGTGGCCCGCCTGCGAGATGGTCCACGTCGTCAGCACCGACCCCGAGGTCCTCGTGGCGGCGAGAGCGGCGGCGCTCGGATCCGGCCCCGCCCCGGATCGCTGGTCCCGGTCCACGGAGGATGGCCCGCCGCTGCGCGAGCTCATCCAGCGCGGTGAGGGGCTCAACGAGGCGCTCCGACTTGCCCGTGACGAAGCGATCCGCGCGGGAGCCACGGCCGTCCTGATGCTGCCGGCCGATCTGCCGCTCCTCTCGATCGAGCCGCTCGGCCGGCTTCTGGAAGCGGCCGACGCGGCGCTGACCGCCGGCTCGGGTCGGCCGATCGTGGTGGTCGCACCGGCTGACGCTCGCGGCGGGACGAACGCGCTGCTGCTGTCTCCGCCGGACGTGATCGAGCCGTGCTTCGGCACGCTCAGCCTGGAAGCGCATCTCCGCGCAGCGGCCCTTGCCGACGCGTCGCTCCAGGTCGTGGACGACGTCCGACTGGGATTCGACCTCGACACGCCGGAGGACCTGGAACGGCTGGAGCCGGACCGCCTCGACGAGCTGACGCGGCTCGGCGGAACGACCGCCACCACGATCAGGTGACACAGGTTCCGACCGCGGCTGTGGTGGCGGTGGCGCTGCCGGCACTCCCCGAGGTCCGGCCGGGCGACGATCTGGCCGGCCTCTGTATCGGGGCATGGCGCGACCTGGCCGCTGCGCAGCCGGGACTGGCCCCGATCCATGGCGACGTCCTCGTGGTGACCCAGAAGGTGGTTTCCAAGGCGGAGGGCCGTGTGGTCGACCTGCGCTCCGTCGAGCCGCGGCCCGAAGCCGTCGAGTTCGCCGGTAGATTCGGCCGCGACGCTCGCCAGGTGGAGGTGGTGCTCCGCGAGTCGGCAGAGGTGCTGCGCATGGAGCGCGGCCTGATCATCAGCCGGACCCGCCACGGGTTCGTCTGCGCCAACGCCGGCGTGGACGCGTCGAACGTGGGCGAGGCGGACACCCTGACGCTCCTGCCCGAGGACCCTGATGCCTCGGCGCGCGCGCTGCGCGATCGGCTCGTGGCGGCCTTCGGCGTGTCGGTCGGCGTCGTCGTCAGTGATTCGTTCGGCCGCCCGTGGCGCTGGGGCATCGTCGACGTCTGCCTCGGGATCGCCGGCTTCGCTCCCCTGGCAGACCTGCGGGGCCAGCCCGACGCGGACGGACGGGTCATGCACGCGACGGTCGTGGCGATCGCCGATGAGATCGCCTCGGCCGCGGAACTGGCAGCGGGCAAGACCAGCGGCCGGCCCCTGGTGCTCGTGCGAGGCGCTCAGCTGCCGCCGGGGGAAAGCTCGGTCACGGCGCAGGTCGTGATGGACCCGCGGGACGACCTCTTCCGTTAGCCTCGGCCCGTGAAGGTCGGCCTGCAGATCAGCTCGTTCACGTGGCCCGGTGGCGACGCCGAGCTGGCGGGGACCCTCGCGGGGGTGGTGCGGACCGCTGACGAGGCCGGCTTCGACTCGATCTGGGTGATGGACCACTTCTTCCAGATCCGCAGCGTGGGACGGCCGGAGGAACCGATGCTCGAGGGCTTCACGGCGCTCGGGTACGCCGCGGCAGTCACCAGGCGCGCGCGCCTCGGGCTGATGGTGGGCGGCATCCACTACCGCCAGGCGGGCCTCTGGCTCAAGGCGGCGAGCACGCTGGACGTGCTCTCGGGCGGGCGGTCGTACTTCGGCATCGGCGCCGCCTGGAACGAGGAGGAATCACGCGGGCTGGGCTTTCCCATGCCGGAGCTTCGCGTTCGGTTCGGGATGCTGGAGGAGACGTTGCGCCTGGTGCACGAGGCGTGGAAGGCGCCGCCCGATGGATGGCCCCCGTTCCACGGGCAGCACTACCGGGCGACCCGCCTGATCGACCGGCCTCGACCGCTGAGCCAGCCCCACCCGCCCATCCTGATCGGCGGGGGTGGCGAGCAGAAGACGCTGCGGCTGGTGGCACAGTACGGCGACGCCTGCAACATCTTCGGCGGACCGGAGCAGTTGCGTCACAAGTACGAAGTGCTGCGCGGGCACTGCGAGCGACTGGGTCGCGACTACGACTCGATCGAGAAGACCAACCTCTCGAGCGTCTCGATCACTCCCGACGGCGCCGGTGGCTCGCTGACGCCGGCGGCGCTCGTGGACCGCTTGGGCGGCTGGGCGGAGGCCGGCTCGATGCACGCCATCTTCAGCGTCCGCGACGTATGGGACCTCAGCAAGCTGGAGCTCATCGGACGCGAGGTCATCCCCCAGGTCCGCGGACTGGGCGACCCCAGCCCGATCCCCTGAGGCAGAGTGCTGAACGCCTAGCCGGGCTGCCTCTGGTCGGGTATCGGGCGCGACTCCCGTCCACCTGTCGTGAACACCGTCTCGTCACTCACGTGATCGCCGGCCTCGCGGCCGTGGAGCGGCAGCCCCATCCGGGCCGCGAGCAGCAGATACGCCCCCATGAGCACGAGCAGCGCGGGCCAACCTCGCGCCGCGATGTCGAGCACCTCCTGGCCCAGACCGGCAGCGAAGATGACCGCGCCCAGCGCGATCAGGGCCAGGCCGGGCACGAGCGGCCAAGTGCGGACGGAATGGATGTCGAAGATGGCACCCAGCACCGTCACGAGCAGGAACCCCGCGCCGATGCTCACCAGCACGCCCGCCCCGCCGAAGTCGGGGTTGCCCTGCGTGGCGGTCAGGATGCCCACACCGATACCGGTGATGACGGCACCCGCACCCAGGAGCGCCGGCAGGCGCAGGACGAGGAAGAGACCCAGCAGTCGCCAGCCCGACCAGCAACGGGATGAGGAACGCCACGTCTGGCACGCTCGAGTGCCGGCAGGAAGTTCCCGCCCACGATGCCGGTGAGGATCGCGAGGGCTACGTTCAGTCACGCCCATGAGCGGCATGCGGCCAGTATGCGCTTGAAGCTCGCCCGGCGGTTCATCGGAGGCTCAACGCGCCACGTTCCAGCCCGCGACGGACCAGGGTGAAGACTACAGTGATGCAGTTGGCGGCCGATCGAAAGTGACCGGTGCCCTCAAACACCATCGAGAACGGCAGCCGACCGGCAGCGCGCGAGGACGTATCGAGTCGTCTTCCGGTTGCGTCGACACCGGCCACCGGTCTGCCCCCTCGCTGCCGTTCGGGCATGTGCGTCACCGTCGGCTGCGGTCGCACAGCCACGACCCCGAGACGCGCTCCGGGGTAGTATCCGCGCTCTGGCCAGGATGAAGGGACGCCACCAGAACGAGGGACTCGCGCCGGCCCGGGACAGCTCGGCCCAAAGCGGCCGGATCACGATCAGATCGTCGCCGCTCATGACGCCGATCACGGTCCGTCAGGCGCGCGACCGGATACTCCCCGGTAGTATCCGCGCCGGCATGACGGGCATGGACTCGCACTTTCCGACCATCAAGATCATCGATGACGCCGGAAGGACCGGCTGCCTCGGGCAACGGGGAGACCCCCGGCCTCGGCCGCCGCCGTGCCGCGGACGGGCAACGCCTCGTCCGAGATGGCCGAGCCGGGTGGCCACGCGAAGGTGGTCATCGCGGGCTCAGGACCGGCCGGCCTGACGGCCGCCATCTACGCCGCTCGGGCCCGCTCGGGCTACGACCTGGAGCCCATCGTCCTCGCCGGTTCCGCTCCCGGTGGACAACTGACCATCACCAGTGATGTCGAGAACTACCCGGGCTTCCCCGACGGCGTCCAGGGACCGGAGCTGATGGACCTGTTCCGAAAGCAGGCCGAGCGCTTCGGGACCAGGGTCTTGGACGTCGACGTGGACCGTGTCGACCTCTCGGTCCGCCCGTTCCGCCTGTGGGCCGGCGGCAAGCGATACACCGCGGACTCGGTCATCGTGGCGACAGGGGCGTCGGCGCTGTGGCTGGGGCTGGAGAACGAGACGAGGCTGCGTGGTCGGGGGTGAGCGCCTGCGCCACGTGTGACGGGTTCTTCTTCCGGGGCAAGAAGGTGGCGGTCGTGGGAGGCGGCGATACGGCGCTGGAAGAGGCGACCTTCCTGACGCGCTTCGCGACCGAGGTCGTCCTGGTCCACCGGCGCGACACCTTCCGCGGCAGCAAGATCATGCAGCAGCGGGCGCTGGAGCACCCCAAGATCTCGGTGCGCTGGAACAGCGAGGTCGTCGATGTCCTCGGCGACGAGGTCGTGACCGGCATGAGGCTGCGCGACACCGCGAGCGGCGAGGAGCGGTCGGAGGAGACGAACGGCCTCTTCCTGGCCATCGGTTACAAGCCCAATACGGATGTCTTCCGCGACTCGCTGGAGGTGGACGACAAGGGCTACCTGGTGGTCCATGACGAGACCCGCTCGCGCATCGATGGCGTCTTCGTGGCCGGCGACGTGCACGACCATCGCTATCGCCAGGCGGTCACCGCCGCCGGCGACGGGTGCAAGGCGGCCATCGACGCCGAACGCTGGCTGGAGTCTCAGGGCATCGCCGAGGCGGCCACCGCCACCGCCTGGTGAACGCGCGCGGGGCCCGTGCCCACCGGACCGGCCCGCGCGATCGGTTGGCTCGGTGGATGGACCTGCGGCCGACCACCCGCGAGGTCCTCACGACGTGGCTGGGAACGGCACTCCCGCCGGGCATGCGGTGGCGCTCGACGCCGGGCGTGGGACGGAAGAGCCTGCTGGCCTCGTTCCGCCCTCCGATCACGCGCCTCGTGGGTGCGGACCTTCACGAGCCGCCCGATCCCATCCCGTGGCTCGACGAGTTCCACCTCGTCGACCTGTGCCGCGACCGTGACGCCTTCGCGCCGGACACCTTCCACGTCGTCCTCTGCGCCTTCGCCCTGGAGCACCTCGACGACCCGGCGGCCGCGCTGCGGACGATGCGCCAGTGGCCCGACCAGGTGGCTCGCTGCTCCTGACGACGGTGAACCGGCGCCATCCCCTGGTCCAGGCCTACCTGTCGCTCCCGGCGCCGGTCGCTCGGATCCTGCAGCGTCGGCTCAAGGCCACCGATGAGGACGCCCACGCGCTCGTCGGGCGGTGCAACACCCCACGCGCGGTGCGCGCCGCGCTCATGGAAGCCGGGTACGAGGCGGTCGAGCTGCGTACCACCGACCACCTGGCGCGCGCCTGGCACCGTTCGTTCCCGGCACGCCTCCTGGGGCTCGCCGGCGACCTCGCCGCGCATGGCATGCCGGCCCGGCGTTCGACCCTCATCGTCGCCCGCGCGCGACGCCCCGCGTCAGTCCCGTAGCCGAGGTCCCGCAGCCTGCGCCCGAGCGCGCCGCGCAGCCAGCGCTCGGCGAGCGGCGAGATGGACTCGCGCCAGCGGTCTGCGGCGCCCGCGTCGAAGCCCTGTTGACCCACGCGGGCGCCCTTGGAGACGACCTTCTGGTGCAGCATCCGCTCCTCCATGGGCACGCCGAGGAAGCGGGTGACGGCCTCGAGGGTCGGCTCCGGATGGCGCACCAGGTCCTCGAAGCGGACCAGGCGGTAGCGGTCGGGGTAGCGGACGCTCAGCGTGCGATGACGACGCACGGCCGCGGCCCACACCCAGGCCACCTGGTGCAGCACGAAGGCGCGGAACAGAGGCGGCACTCGCACCAGCTGGCGATACGGGACGGTCACCGCGCGCTGCTGGCGCCGCCGGACCTCGGACACATAGATCGCGCGAGGGTCGCGCATCATGTGCACGACGCGACCGTCCGGATACCACTCCAGGAGCGTGTCCACGAAGCCCAGGTGAGCCGGCGTCTTCTCGCCCATGATGGGCTTCGCGCGCGTGTCGGCATAGGTGCGCATGAGTGCCGTGAAGACGCCCCTGTCGGTGCGATCGGAGGCAAGGAGCCGGTCATGGAACGCGGCTCGGTCCACGGTCCGTGTCAGCCAGCGCCAGTACGGGCTGATCTCCCGCAGCCGGGAGTGTTCCTGGAACCGGCCGGACCAGATGAGGTCCACCAGGCGACCTACCGCGGCGTCGTCGTGCAGGTCGCCCACGCGCCGGAAGTGGTGTCGCGCGCCCTCTCGCTCCAGGAGGTGGCCCAGGTAGTGGTTCTCGGTCGCGATGGCGATGCGGCCATGGCTATCGAGTACCCTCCGCATGAGGGTCGTGCCGCTGCGGCTGACCCCCACGATGAAGATCGCTTCCGGCTCACGCGTCGCGTCACCGACGCTCACCGTGCGAGGGTCACCCTGTTGGGTAGAGACACGTCCGGCGCCCGATCCACCACGCCGCCCAGTATCCGCTGCCGCCCGTGACCGTGCCGTTCCTCGCCCGCAATGACGTCCGCCTCTTCCTGACCAGCGGGACCATCCTGTTCGTCGAGCTGCTGCTGATCCGCTGGATCCCGGCCAACGTCCGCTACATCGGCTTCTTCAGCAACTTCCTGCTCATCGCCTCGTTCCTGGGCATCGGCCTCGGGATACTGGTGGGGCGCCGGTGGCATCACGTCCAGATCGCCCTCTTCCCGATCCTGCTCTTCTTCGTCGTGGGCCTGGTCATCCGCGCCCAGCTGAACGTCCAGGTCCAGTCGGAGGACGAGCTCTTCTTCGGCCTCACCGACGCGAGCCGACGAGCGGCCGAGACGAACTTCCTCGTGCTGCCTCTCGTCGTGGTGCTCGTGACCGGCGTCATGGCCGCGCTGGCGTTGCCCCTCGGGCCGCTGCTGAAGAGCATGCCTCCGCTCCGCGCCTACGCCATCGACATCGGCGGATCCATGGCGGGCATCGCCGGGTTCACGCTGCTCTCCGCGGCAGGCACCGGTCCGGTGGCCTGGTTCGCGATCGTGGCCGTCCTCTTCGCGCTGCTGCTCCTGGGCACCCGCGTCACCGCGTGGGCGGGACTCGCCGCCGCGGCGATGATCCTCGCCGTCTTCGCCGTGAACGTGCAGGCGACCCCGGCGGAGAAGTGGTCGCCCTACTACCGCATCACGACCTACGTGGCCGGCGATGGCAAGACACACATCAACGTCAACGGCATCCCTCACCAGGCGCTGCACCCGGTCGGCACCGCCAAAGAGGAGTTTTACGACCAGATCTATCGCTGGTTCCCCGAGCGGACCTACGAGCGAGTGCTGGTGGTCGGCGCGGGAAGCGGTTCCGACGTCGCTCTGGCCCTGGCCCGTGGCGCAGGGCACGTGGACGCTGTGGAGATCGACCCGGCCATCCAGCAGCTGGGCATCGAGCAGCATCCCGACCGCCCCTACCAGGACCCGCGCGTCACGCGCGTCGTCAACGACGGACGGGCGTTCCTGCGTGGCACGGACGCGCGCTACGACCTGGTCGTCTTCGCCCTGCCCGACTCGCTCACCCTGGTCTCCACCACGGCCAACGTGCGGCTCGAGTCGTTCCTCTTCACCGAGGAGGCGTTCGTGTCGGTGCGCGATCACCTGAGCGATGACGGTGTCTTCGTGCTCTACAACTACTACCGCGAGGAGTGGCTGATCGCCAAGCTCAGCCGGATGCTGGAGGCGACCTTCGGCGCCCCGCCGCTGCTCCAGACGTACGACGCCCAGAAGGCGACGCTCGCCGCCGGACCAGCGGTCACGGCGCTGGGCGGAGGATCACCGCCGGGAGACACGGTCGATGCGGTGCCCGAGGTCGGAGCGCCGGACCCACGTCCAGCGTCTGACGACTGGCCGTTCCTGTATCTGCGCACGCCCTTCGTGGCCGACTACTACCTGCTCGCGCTGGGACTCATCCTGGCCGGTGCCGCGGCCGCCGTAGCCCTTGGCGCTCGGGCGACCGGCACGAGCGTGCGGCGTTTCAGTCCTCACTTCTTCGTGCTGGGCATCGCCTTCCTGCTGCTGGAGACCCGCAGTCTGGTCAGCTTCAGCCTTCTGTTCGGCACGACCTGGCTGGTCAACGCCCTGGCCTTCTTCGCCATCCTCGCAAGCGTCCTGCTGGCCATCCTGATCAACGCGCGCTGGCCCATCCGGAGACCGTGGCCGTTCTATGTCGGGCTGTTCGTGGCCTTGGGGCTCGCCTTCCTGCTGCCGCCCGAATCGCTCCTCTTCGAGCCGGCGTGGTTGCGCTACGTGGTCGCCGCCGCGCTTGCCTTCGCACCGGTCTTCTTCGCCAACCTGGTGTTCAGCTACTCCTTCCGTGACACGAGGACGGCGGACATGGCCTTCGCCTCCAACCTGCTGGGCGCCATGGTCGGCGGCGCGATGGAGTATCTGGCGCTCATCACCGGCTACCAGGCGCTGCTGGTCGTCGTGGCGCTGCTCTACGCGCTGGCCTACCTCTTCGCGACGCGCTTCCGGCGGCTCGCCGATCGCGACCTCGCTGAGGGCCGCTCGGAGCGCGACGAGTCGGCAGCACCCGCGCCCTCACGCCGACCGCTTCCCCCAGAGCCCGCGTAGGCCGGAGCACCGGGAGAGCGCATGGGGTTCGGGCCGCGCGGCGGACGAGGGGGCTTCATGGCTGGCGGCCCCGAGGACGTTCCGCCGATCCCGCGCGAACGTCGCGGCTCGACCGTCCGCCGCATCGCCGGGTTCTTCCGGCCATACCGCGGTCAGGTGGCGCTGGTCCTCGTCACCATCGTCGTCACCAGCCTGCTCGGGATCATCAACCCGTACCTGCTGAAGCTGCTCATCGACGAGGCCATCCCACGACGAGACTTCGGCCTCCTCAACCTCTACGTCGGCCTGATGATCGTCGTGCCGGTGGTGAGCGGGCTCATCGGCGTCGGCCAGTCGTACCTCAACAACGTCATCGGCCAGCACGTCATGCAGGACCTGCGCAACGCCCTCTACGCACACCTCCAGCGCATGCCGCTGCGCTTCTTCACGGAGACACGGACCGGCGAGATCCAGAGCCGCCTGGCCAACGACGTCGGCGGCATCCAGGCAGTGGTCACCGAGACGGCGAGCACGGTCGTCAGCAACCTGGTGGTCGTCATCAGCACCGTGGCCGCCATGTTCATCCTCGACTGGCGCCTCACGCTGCTCTCGCTGGGCGTGACCCCGCTCTTCCTGTATCTCACCTACCGGGTGGGCAAGGTGCGCCGTCGGATCAGCACGGAGACACAGGAACGCCTCGCCGACATCAGCGCCATCACCGAGGAGACGGTCAGCGTGAGCGGCATGCTCCTGACCAAGACCTACGGTCGCCAGGCGGCCGCGAACGAGCGGTTCCGCGCCGCGAACGCGAAGCTGGCCGTGCTCCAGATCCGTCAGAGCATGGTCGGCCGCTGGTTCTTCATGATCATCGGCACCATCTTCAGCATCACCCCGGCCTTCGTGTACTGGCTGGCCGGCGTGCTGACCATCCAGAACGACCCGACCGCGCCGACCATCGGCGACATCGTGGCGTTCACCACTCTCCAGAGCCGCCTCTTCTTCCCGCTGGGGCAGCTGCTCAACGTGCAGGTCGAGGTGCAGGGCGCGCTGGCCCTCTTCGACCGCATCTTCGAGTACCTCGAGATGGAGCCCGAAATCGTGGACGCGCCGGACGCCGTGGCGCTCGCACCGGCCGACGTGCGAGGCCACATCCGCTTCTGCCACGTCTGGTTCCGCTACCCCGAGAAGGAGCTCGTGGAGCCACTGCCCGGCACGCCAGCGCCGGCGGCCGCAGCTGGCGACGCTGACGCGGCCGCCCGGTCGTCCGACGCCCACCGGTCAGCGGAGTCCGTGGAGCCAGCGAACGAGCGGCGGCCGTTCGCGCTCGAGGGCATCGACTTCCAGGCCCAGCCCGGTGAGCTGGTGGCGCTCGTGGGGCCCTCGGGCGCGGGGAAGACGACGACCACCTACCTGGTCCCGCGGCTGTATGACGTCGACGAGGGAGCGGTCGAGATCGACGGGCTGGACGTGCGCCGCATCCGGCTCGCGAGCCTGGGCGACATCATCGGCTTCGTGACCCAGGAGACCTATCTCTTCCACGCCACGGTGCGCGAGAACCTGGCCTACGCCAAGCCGGACGCGACCGACCGCGAGATGCAGGCCGCCGCGCGGCTCGCGGCCATCCACGACCGCATCCGCGAGCTGCCCCAGGGATACGACACCGTCGTAGGCGAGCGCGGCTACAAGCTGTCGGGCGGCGAGAAGCAGCGCGTCGCACTGGCGCGGGTGCTGCTCAAGGATCCGCGCATCCTCATCCTCGATGAGGCGACCAGTGCGCTCGACACGGTGAGCGAGCGGCTCATCCAGACGGCCATCGAGCGGGTGATGAAGGGCCGCACGACCATCGCCATCGCGCATCGCCTCTCCACGATCCTGCGCGCTGACCGGATCCTCGTCTACGAGCGTGGCCGCATCGTCGAGCGAGGCACGCACGCCGAGCTGCTCCGACTCGACGGAGCCTACGCTCGCCTCTACCGCGAGCAGTTCCTCAGCGCCGCCCCGGATGTCGCAGCCCGCGCGGCCCACCCCGAGGGCGTCGCGGCGGCGACGTGATGCTCGCGGCCGTGGACCCGCTGCTCGAGCCGGAGCCCACCGCCAGAAGCGAGCTCGGACAGCCGACCTGGGTCGCCGGCGGCCTTGCGGTGGTCGATACCGCTCACACCGGCATACCGGGGGTAGCGACGCATAACGCCCTCGGCCGTGGAGAGACGTCCGGCCTGGAACCGTCTATCGGGGCGCTAGGCCCACGTGGCGGGGCGTGTCCGGCGCTGGGTCGACCGTGGCCGCCCCTCCGCGCCGGCTGGTGAACTGCCGCGTCAGGCCGACGCAGCGGCGTCGGCGCGGGCTCATGGCCCGCCAAGCGTCGACATGCCGGTGTCAGCGGCAACGTTCCGGTCAAGCCCGCCGAGATGTGCGCGCCCCTGCCGGGGGCGACCGATCCGCGACGCTCGTACACTGTTCGGAGCATGAACGCGGGTCTGCGCGCCTTGATCCCAGCGTCCGTCCACCGAACCATCGTCCAGCGATCGGTCGCTCTGGCGGCGGCAGCGATCGGGGTCTCGCTCGCGATGACCTCGGCTGCGACGCCCGAGCCCACGCCGGCACCGTTCGTGATGGGCGGCGGGCCGCCGGCGAGCATGTCCGGCGACCCGATCGGCGCGGCGGTCGCCGTGGTGGTCCTGGGTGTGGTGGCGGTCCTCGTCACCGTGTTCGCGCTGGCCGTCACGTCGCGCGGTTCGCGCCCGGTGTGACGAACCCCTTGCCCGCCGGAACCCCACCTCCGGCCGGCGCGTCTACCGGCGAGACGTGGTAGACCGAAGGACCGATCCAGGCGACGCCCGCTTCGCGGCCTTGTTCGAGGCGCACCAGAGGCACGTCCTGGCCTACGCAGCGCGGCGCACCAGGCAGCTTTCCGACGCGGAGGACGCCGCCGCGGAGGCGTGGCTCATCGCGTGGCGTAAGCGCGACGTGATCCCGACGGACCCGTTGCCCTGGCTGTACGGCGTAGCGCGCCGCGTCCTGGCGAACCAGCGGAGGGGCACGCTGCGGCGGTTCCGACTGGCACTGCGTCTGACGCAGCCCGAACCGGAGGTCGAGCGTTTCGGCGACGCGGAAGGCCCGGCGATGCAGGCGCTCGCGCGTCTCCGCACCGCCGATCAGGAGCTCTTGCGACTCGTCGCCTGGGAGGGACTCAGCCAGGCCGAGATCGGGGTCGTCTTCGGCATCAGCGTCAATGCCGTCGCCGTCCGGTTGCATCGGGCGCGGCAACGGTTCGAGGCCGAGTACGCGGGAGTCGCCGGCCTCGGAGTGAAAGGTCCGGCGGCCTGGCGGACATCAGGGTCGGTGAAGGGCGACTTCACCGAGAACGTGCAGGAGGAAAGGCGATGAGCGAGCCGATCGGGCAGGACCCGCTCGATGCGCTGCGTCGCGCTGATCCCGTAGATCCGGACCGGTTGCCCTCCGCGAGTCTCGCCCGCATCAGAGCGAGAGTGCAGGAGGAAAA
>JAUJNA010000005.1:134807-142513 GCA_030446555.1 Chloroflexota bacterium
ACCGGTTGCCCTCCGCGAGTCTCGCCCGCATCAGAGCGAGAGTGCAGGAGGAAAAGGTCATGCAGCAGAGGGAATCGCCGGCGCCCAGGCGCGGGCTTGCCATCGGAGGTGCCATCGTCGCACTGGCCGTGGTCGCGCTCGTGGGAGTGGGCGCGCTGCGGCCCCCCGCCTCGGACGATCAGCCGGCCGCTTCGGTCGGTGCAGCCCCTTCCGTCGGTGCAGGCGGTGGCGCACTCGCGAGCTGCCTGGAGCAGTACAGCCTCGAGGGCCTGGAGGATCGCGACTTCGCGTTCGACGGGACGGTCAAGGCGATCGACGGCAACGAAGTCACGTTCACCGTCAACGAGGCGTTCAGCGGGTCCGACGCTCCGGAGGTCACACTCAACGCAGAGGGCATGACCGGGACCACCATCACATCGGCCGGTGGCCCGACCCTGGCCGTCGGTGGGCGTTATCTCGTCGCCGGGGAGGACCGCTTCGCGTGGCCCTGCGGCTTCACCCAGGAGTACGACCCGGGAGTCGCCGCCGACTGGGCGACGGCGCTCGGCGGCTGACGGCCATGCCCGGCCATGGAGCGCCGCGCGCCCTGTGGCCGGGATCGGTCAGCAGGCGCCCATGCGGCTCTCGAGCACGGTGACCTGATCGGCGGCGACGTCGATCCGCACGTCGGTCCAGCGCTGGTTGTTGACCTCGCTCTTCTCCAGGAATTCGCCCAACGGGTCCACCGTGGCGCAGATGCGGTAGACACCGGCCGGCAGGTCGGTCACGTCCATCCACTGATACGCGTAGTAGGGTGGGTAGTCGTCCCCCCAGCCGACGGACAGCCCGGAGCGCACGAACGTGTCACCCG
Organism: Chloroflexota bacterium; assembly: GCA_030446555.1. Classification (GTDB taxonomy): domain Bacteria; phylum Chloroflexota; class Limnocylindria; order Limnocylindrales; family CSP1-4; genus Palsa-1032. The sequence continues at coordinate 135,658 of JAUJNA010000005.1, forward strand.
CCTGCCCGCAGGAACCGACCGGGTACTGCGCCGTGGAGGGCGACCCTGGCGGCGGGGGCGACTTGCGCCGCGCATCGATGAGGCAGTACCCCAGCTTGCGCATGCCGTAGACATCGCCGGACGGATCGCCAGCGACGTACATCCGGACGAGCATGAACTGGCGCGTGTGCCAATGATCGTGACCGTCGCCGGCGTAGAACATGACGGCCGACGTCTCGCGATCGCGATGCCCGCCAGCCGAGTCGTAGATGCGCTGCTTGACCGACATGTAGTCGACCCCGGGATCGGAGATCCTGCCCCGCGCCTCGAGCGGCCCATCACCCATGTTCCAGCCGATGGTCCCGAAGTGCAGGCGCACGCGGCCGTTCGGGCGGGTCTCGAGGTCCAGGTCGTACAGCTTGGCCATGCGCATGTCCGGCAGCAGGTCGGTCGCCCCTTCGGCGGCGGCCGGTGCGGCCAGCAGCAGCGTCGCCGCCAGCGCGACCATGATCGACCGATGCGCCCGCATCACCCGTTCCCCGCTTTCCGTGCGCCCCCGATACCCCTCGCTGCCGAGGCCAGCCAACTGTAGCGTGCGCGCAGCTTTCAGGCGACCCGCCACACGCGCCAGAGGGCCGCAGGTTCGGACAACGGGTCGCCGTGGACGAGGAAGAAGTCGGCTGGGCCGCCTTCCCTGATCGTCCCGGCGTCGGCCTCGCCCAACAGCTCCCCGCCACGCCAGGTCGCTGCCGCGAGCGCCTCCCATGGCTCGAGGCCCGCGGCCACCAGCGACTCGACCTCCCAGGCGAGCTGGTTGGCGCGGAGCGACCCACCGCCGAAGTCGGTACCCGTGCTGACAGGGACGCCGGCTCGATGCGCCAAGCGGACGCTCTCCTCGGCACGTGCCAGCCGATCGCGGATCACCGTCTCGCCCGCCGGCGTCGCGAACCGCTCCAGGTCGGTCGTGCGCCCGAACGTGAGCCAGGAACGCATGACCGCCAGCGTGCTGATCAGGCGCACGCCGTTGGTGAGCATCGCCCGGGCCACGTCCTCATCGAGCTCGAACCCGTGCTCCAGCGAGTCGACCGCCGCCTCCGCACCCACGCGGGCGCCATCGAGGCGCCCCGAATGCGCCGTGATCCTGGCGCCGCGGCCGTGGACCGCCTCGACCACGCGGCGTACCTCGTCGACGGACCAGGGGGACCGAGCCGGGTCGGGACCATCGAGGTAGAGCTTCACGAGGTCGGCACCGTCGTCCAGCTGGCCCATCGCCGCCGCTACCAGCTCGTCGCCGTTCGACGCCTGGACGCCGTGCGCCACGACCGAGATCCCGCCACCGAAGATCCAGTTGCCTGCGGCGCGGACATAGGGGCGATCGCGCCGGCCGCGCCATCGATCCCGGACGCCCAGGCTGAGGGCCCGGTCGCGACCATCGACGGGATCGACGCCACTCGGCGATCCCACGTCGCGGATCCAGCGGACGCCGGACGCAAGGGCGATGGAGCCGTTGTGCTCGGCGGTCGCAACGAGCTGCTCGGGCGGGTCCGAGAATCGCTCGATCCAGTGGGCGCCACCCGGCCCTGTCAGGTGGCTGTGGCAATCGACCATGGCGGGCACGAAGGTGGCACCGCTCGCATCGACGATCTCGAGGCCGTCTCGTGTGCCCGGATCCTCCTCCGCATCCGCCGGGCGGATCCACGCGATCCGGCCCTCCTCCACGAGGATGCTCACGGGCAGCTCGAGCTGTGGCGACCGGCCGTCGGCGAGTGCGCCGCGCCTGTAGAGCGTCCGGCGGCTGCCAGCGCGTCCGACACCGGGGCTGACGGGGACGACGCTGGCGCCCGACAGCGAGGCGGACGGCGACGACGCGGGACCTGCCGGCGAGACCGAGCCCGGCGGCACCGACCCCGGCGACGGGGATCCGGGCGACGGTGACAGCACCCGCAGCGGTCCTGCGCAGGCGGTCGCCACCGCCGAGACCGTCGACACCGCAAGGAAGCGGCGCCTCGTCATCGACCCCTGCGCCGCCGGTGTCTGCTGGCCCGCATCGGAGCGCTCCGGACCGGGGGCTGTCACCATCCGGGGGAAGGCTACACCCCCACCTATGTGAGACATGTGAAGTCGGTCACCGCTCGCTGGACATCGGGCCTTGGGTTCGAGGCGGATTCGCTGGACGGCGGCGAGGTGTCGATGGCCGGCGACGACGGCGTGCTCGGCTACCGACCGAGCGCCCTGCTGCTGGCTGCCCTCGCCGGCTGCACGGGGATGGACGTCATCTCGATCTGCCGAAAGAAGCGCCAGCCGGTCGAGTCGTACCAGGTCGTGGTCACCGGTGAGCAGCGATCGGGATACCCGCCCACCTTCGAGACCATCGAGGTCGTGCACGTCTTCACCGGTGCGGGGATCGCTGAAGAAGCCGTCGCGCGTGCCATCGAGCTGTCCGCGACCCGCTACTGCCCCGTGACGGCGCACCTGTCCTGGGGCGAGGTCGCCATCCGCCACGGATACGCCATCCAAGATGCCGGCGCGGAGCGCTCGGGGACCGTGGTGGTGACCGGTCCTGCCGGCGCCGGACTGGCCGCTCGCGATCCCACCTCTATTCGGCGAAGTCCGGCCAGAGGGCAAGATCCAGATCCGGCATGAGGCTCTTGAGCTCCGCGACGTCCGGGCGATACAGCCGGACGAGCAGTGCCCGACGCTGTGGCTCCAGCCCCATCTTCTCCACGCGTGTGACATTGCGCGGCGCGGATAGCTGTTCCGTGCGCAGCTGGTGTGGTGGCAATCCCAGGAAGGCATAGGTTCGTGCCAACTCCCCGGCTGGATCGGCCACGCAGCGCTCGTACTGCAGCACGAGCAGTCGGTCGGCGGGGATCGAAGCACGCAGCCATGCCAGCTGCTGTGCGTAGAGCCCCTTCGCGAAGGCCGCCTCCACCCAGCGGGTCTCGTTGGTCCAGTCGCGAGCGTCCCCCAGGATCTCCCGCAGCCACCGCTCTTCGTGGGTCCGGCCGGAGACGTAGCGGGCGACGGGATCCCGCAAGATGGCGATCAGGCGCGCGTCGGGGGCGGCCTGCCGGATCATCTCGGGTGCCCAGTGGCAGCTCATGTAGGTCGGTGTCTTCTCGCCGGCCAGGCTGCCACCAGGGCGGGGGAAGAAACGCTCGTAGCGCTCGATCTCATCCATCGTCGGCCAGGTCCCGAAGAATCGGTCGAAGAAGTGCAGCTCTGGGCGCTGGTCGTCCGGCTGATGGACGCCAGGATGGGACGCGATGAGACGGAACCACCAGGTCGTGCCCGACTTCTGGGCGCCGACCACGATGAAGTCCGGCGGGCCGGTGCGCCATCCGGGCGGGCAGGGCGGCGGATCGGGAAGCTCCCGTGTCCGCCCGAACGAGGGCACTGTCAGGTCGGACCGGCATCCCGGTGATCTGGTGCGCTGCCATGGCAACGTCGGTCGGCGTGGCATCGGGCTCCCTGGTCGCTTGCGGCGGTCTTCCCTGGGTCGAAGATCGACAGCTCTCGATCCGCCGGTCGGCGGTCGTGCCTCTGAGCTTACGGGTCGGTGACGGAAGCCACCATGGTCGGGCAGTGTCGACGGTCCTGATCACCGGTATCACCAGTCTTCGGAACCGAGGCGTGGAGGCGCTCCTTGCCTCGACCACAGCCGAGCTCCGCAAACGGTCGCCCGAGCTGGCCATCTCCGTCCTGCGGACCGGGGGAGACCAGGACGGAGCCCGGTTGCAGGCACTGGGAGTGGGGACCGTAGGGCCGGCCTCCGCCCCGTCGCGCAAGCCCGCCCCTTACCGGCGCCTCCATGCGCGGGTCCTGCGGCGGCTGTCGCGCGCGGTCGATGGGGGCTCCCGGGGGGCCGGTCTCGGGAGTGCCATCGAAGACGCTGCCATCGTCATCGCCTCCGGCGGCGATATCTTCAGCTCCCACTACGGCGGTCTGGCCAAGCATCTCCAGCCCCTCCAGCGGGCGCTTCGCGCCGACGTGCCGGTGGCCTTCCTGGCGCAGAGCATCGGTCCCTTCCATACCCCGGCGGAGGCACGCTCGTGGTCGGACGTGGCTCGCCGTGCCTCGCTGGTCACGGTACGGGAAGCCGTTTCGTACGAGTACGTCGTCAGCCACCTGGGGCTGCCCGAACGGCTGGTGCACCTGACGGCGGATCCCGCCTTCCTGCTGGCCTTGCCCGAAGCCGACCGTCTGGCCGAGCTACGCCATGCATACCGCCTCGGCGAAGGCCAGCCGGTCGTGGCAGTGTGCCCCAGCCAGGTGATCGCGCGGCTCGCCGATGTCGACCCAGAGCGCCACATCGAGACGTGGCTGGCCCTCATCCGGTCCATCCGAGACGACATCGGGGCGCGGGTGCTGGTGATCTCCCACGTCCAGGGCGTCGCGTCCCACTCGGACGACGCCCTCCTCGCGGCGCGACTCCTTCAGCAGCTGGGACCGGATGCAGCGATCTCCGCCGCGGCCGGCTACACCGCATCGGAGTTCAAGGGGCTCATCTCGGGCTGCTCGATGCTCATCACCGAGCGGATGCATCCGGCCATCGCCGGCCTCTCGACGGGCGTCCCGACGGTAGCGGTGCGCTACTCGATCAAGGCCGATGGCATCATGCGCCAGGTGATGGGACCCGAGCTGGGCGAGGAGCTGCTCGTACCGGTGGAAGCATTCCTGGACCCCTCGAACGCCATCCGGGTCAGCCAGTGTGCCTGGCGGCGACGGTCGGAGGTGGCAGGCGTCCTGTCGGTGCGCATCCCGGAGGTCCAGGCACTGGCCGCGCGGAACTTCGACCTCATCGCGGAGGTCATGCGGTCCTCCTAGCGCGGCTCGGGCGAGGCGGTGTCAGCCCCCACATGCGCGCTGACGAGCTGATCACGGACGGCGACGATGCGCGCATCCCGTTCCGCCAGGCGTGGCTGCTCCCACGCCTTGGAGGCGCGGAGGAAGCGGTAGTAGGCACGCGACACGGCGAGCACGAGCCCACCGGTGCCGTCCCGGTAGCCCCGGTCGCGGAGGTACGAGCGCCAGAACCAGCGCCCGGCACTGGCGAGGAAGCGCCGCGCGCCCCGCGGCGGCCGCTCGCCGCGCTCCGCTGCCTGGCGCACTTCGATGGTCGTGTAGCGGTCGATCTTCTGCACCAGCGAGGTGATATCCCGGTACGAGAAGTGCCAGATCGCGAGGTCCGGCCTGGCCGGCACGTTCCGCAGCCGGGCCCCCGGGCGGGGCTCGAGTCCGTGGTGGATGCGTCCGCTGATCCGGACCGCGTCCCGACGGAAGAAACGGGCTCGCCGGCTGGGCCAGTTCGTGCCGTGACGCATGAATCGTCCGAAGATGATGTTCGCCCGAGGCAGCATGAAGACGTCCACCTCGGGCTCCTGCGCGACCTGGTCGCGAAGCCACTGGCCCAGCGCACGTGGGATCATCTCGTCCGCGTCCAGGACGAGGATCCAATCGCCATCGGCCTGGTCCACGGCGTACGCCCGCGCGGCGTCCCCGATGCCACCGGTCCATTCGTGGTCGAAGACCCGGGCGCCCATCTCCCGCGCGATCTCGGGCGTGCCGTCAGAGCTGTGCTGGTCGACGACCACGACGTCGTCGCACCAGGGCAGCAGCGTCCCCAGCGCGTAGCGGATGTTGTGCGCTTCATCGAGCGTGTTGACCACGCCGGCGATGCGAGCCGTCACGACCGCCAGCGAGTCGTCAGGCCGGTGTGGCGAGGGTCGCCAGCGAGCGCTCCTCCGGTCCGATGTAGCGCACATCCGGGCGGATGATCCGATTGCTGGCGGCCTGCTCCAGGCAGTGCGCCGTCCAACCGGCGTGGCGCGCGATCGCGAAGGTGGCGGGGAAGAGGGTCGGTGGGAGCCCCACGCCCTGCAAGACGGCCGCGGTGTAGTACTCGACGTTGGTCTTCAGCGCGCGGTCGGGGTGCCGCTCGGCGAGCATCCGCAGAGCGATGTCCTCGACGGCGACCGCCAGGCGGAGCCAGTCCGCGGTGTTCGCCATCCCTTCCGCCACCTCCCGCAGGGCCGCAGCCCTCGGGTCATAGGCGCGATAGACGCGGTGCCCGAACCCCATCAGGCGCTCCCCGCGATCGAGCGCCTCGCGGATCCAGCGTTCTGCGCGCTCCGGCGAGCCGATCTCATGGAGTTGGCTCACGACCTCGGTCGGCGCGCCACCGTGCAGTGGCCCTTTCAACGCGCCGATGGCGCCGCAGACGGCGCTCGCGAGATCGGACTGGGTGGAGGTGATGACGCGGGCCGCGAAGGTCGAGGCGTTGAAGCCGTGCTCGGCGGCCACGATGAAGTACGCGTCCAGCGCGCGCGTCGCCGCATCATCGGGCGGCTCACCGCGCAGCTGGTACAGGAAGCCCGCCGCCAGGGAAAGGTCCGGATCGGGCTCGATGGGCTCCAGGCCCTGCTGGAGCCGCGCGAAGGCGGCCAGTGCGGAGGGCGCCATGGCGGTCAGGACACGTGCCTGCTGGACGGTGGGTGGGAAGGATGGCCGCTCCGCCGCGCCCCACGCCGAAACGGCGCTCCGCAGCGCGTCCATGGCATTCGTGCCGTCCGGCAACGTGCGCAGCGCGGCCAGCACAGGTCCCGACAGGGGGGTACACGCGAGCTGCGTCGCCTCGCGCCACTCATCGGTCCACAGCAGCTCGGCGACCTGGGCGTACGTCCCGTGGCGCACCAGCTCCACGATGGGATAGCCACGGTACGTGAGGCGGCCGTTCTGCCCGTCCACCCTGCCGATGGAGGTCTCGCCGGCGAGGACACCCTCGAGGCCTGGCGAGTACGGCCGGGAGTCGGCTGGCGTCTCCATCGCGGCCAGTCTAGAGGCAAGCGCGCGGCGGTGGAGGTTCGGAGCTCGCGGA
>JAUJNA010000005.1:142613-151963 GCA_030446555.1 Chloroflexota bacterium
CGAAGTGCGGCGTGTCGCGCGGATGCCAGTCCTGGGTATGGAAGACCGGCGCGCCCGCCACCTGCGCGCGATCGATCTCGGCGTTGACGAAGGGCACGACCTCCTCCCCGCCCGTGACGTAGAGGCTCCCCGACGGGTCCGCGAAGTCGTTCTGCATGTCCACGACGAGCAGCGCCGTGAACCTGTCATAGGTGGGCATGGGGCGATCGTACCCTCGGTCGCTGCAACCGTCGGCGACCGGCCCGTGTTCTAGGATACGAGCGCCGTCACGTCCGCCAGTGGCCGCACCTCGTCGCTCCCGCACCCGCGTCCGTGGAGATAACGTGTCCCAGCCCAGCATGCCCCGCCCGTCCCCCTCGCTCGCCCTATGGCTGGTGTTCGGCCTCCTGTCCCTCGCCTGGGGCAGCTCGTTCCTCTTCATCAAGATCGGCGTGGAGGAAGGCCTGGGGCCGCTGACCCTCGTCAGCTTCAGGCTCTGGATCGCCATCGCGTTCCTGGGCGTGGTGATGGTCGCCACTGGTGGACGGCTGCCGCGGCGCGACGGAGCGCTTCGGAAGCTGACCGTGCTGGGGATGATCAACGTGGCCATCCCGTTCACGCTCATCACCTGGGGCGAGCTGTGGATCTCGTCCGCGCTGGCCAGCATCCTCAACGGGCTCGTGCCTCTGCTCGTCATCGTGCTGGCGGCGTTGCTCCTGAAGGACGAGCCGATCACCACCAACAGACTGGTGGGCCTTCTCATCGGCTTCGGCGGCGCCGTGCTGCTGCTGCTACCGAGCCTGGGGTCCGAACCCGGCCGCGTCGACCCGGCGATGGCGTTCCTGGGAGAGCTGGCGGTCGTAGGCGCGGTGGTCGCGTACGCCGCCTCGGTCATCTTCATCCGACGGGCCATCTCGGGACAGCCGCTCGTGGAGGATCCGGTGCACGGGCCGCGCTCCGCCACGCCGGCCGAGATCGCACTCCCCCAATGCGTCGCCGCCACCGCGGTCACCTCATCGCTCGCGCTGGCCCTGGAACGGCCGGCTGCGGGCCTGCCCATCCCGCTGCCGCCGTCGCTGCCTGCCTGGGTCGCCGTCGCCTGGCTGGGCATCGTGGGATCCGGTCTCGCGTACCTCCTCTTCTTCCGCCTCATCGGCGCCTGGGGAGCCACGCGGACCTCGCTCGTGACGTACGTCATGCCCGTCGTGGGCATCGCGCTCGGCGTGGTGGTGCTGGGAGAGCGGCTCGACATCGCGGAGATCCTCGGCGCGGCGCTCGTCATCGGCGGCCTCGTCCTGGCCAACAGCTCGATGGGCCAGCGACGCCTCTTCGGGCGAGGACCCGGTCCGGCAGCGGCGGCCGCCTCCGAGCGGTAGGGGCTCCTTCGGGGATGCGGCGGACCCCAGGCGTGAGCCGTCTCGCACGCCTGAGCCATGGGAGGGCTGTTACGCGCGCGTCCGCGTCGGGTGGGCACGCGCCATGCTGCCCATATCCACCAGGTGGTCAGGACGTGCGGATGTGGCCCGGGATCGGTACGTACCAGCCCGTGGATGACTGCGCCGTGAAGTCAGGGCGCACGCTGAGAGCTCCGGCCTGTACCGAGACTGGATCTCAGCAAAAGAGAGATGCAGTATCATCTGGGGATGGCTGACACCCAGCCGCTCGTGGCGGCGCTCGACCAGGCTGGATATCGGCTCACCGAGACCCGTCGGGCCGTCGCGGAGTTGATCGCTGAGCGGGAGGGGCACTTCACGGCCGCGGACCTCGTCGGTGAGGCGCGCGACCGACGCTTGGGCATCGGCCGGGCGACGATCTTCCGGGCGCTCGACCTCTTCGCCGACCTCAACGTCCTGGAGCGCCTCGACCTGCCCACGGGAGAGCACGCCTACGTCCCCTGCGAACCCGCGCATCACCACCATGTCGTCTGCTCGCGCTGCGGCCGGACGACGGAGGCCCAGGACCACGGCCTTCAGGTCGTGGTGGATGACATCGCACGACGAACCGGTTTCGCCATCGAGACGCATCGGCTCGAGCTGTACGGGATCTGCCCCGCCTGCCGGGCGACGCCGGCCCGCTAGCACCCGGACCACTCGCCCACCTTTGGAGATCGACCGGATGGACCATCCACAGCCGTCAGTGAGACAGCATCTCAGCACTCCCCTGTCGTCGGTCGCCGTGCTGGCGGCGGTGGCGCTCGCCATAGCCGCCTGCGGTGGTGGGAGACCCGACGCCAGCGGCGCCCCATCCCCTAGGGCATCGTCCCCGGCCGATAGCGGACCCGGGCCGTCGGGTGGTGCGGGTGAGCCGCTTCGCGTGGTCGCCACGACGACCGTCCTGGCCGATCTCGTGGCGCAGGTGGGTGGCGACCTCGTGACCGTCACGCCGCTCGTGCCGCTCGGCGGCGAGGTACACACATTCGATCCATCCACCTCCGACGTGGTCGCCATCTCCGAGGCTGACCTGGTGGTGATGAACGGACTCGGCCTTGACGAATGGCTGCGCGACCTGGCGCAGAACGCCGGCGCGTCGGACGTGCCGATCGTGGAGCTGGCCGAGGACCTCGAGGGCGTGGAGTACCTGGAGCCCGCCCATGCCGACCGAGTAGAGGCGCACGAGGGCAAGGAGGAGCACGTGGGCGAGGCCGCGAACCCGCACCTCTGGCTGAACGTGACCTACGCCCAGAAGTACGTCGAGAAGCTCATCCAGACCCTGAGGCAGGTCGATCCGGACGACGCGGCGGGCTACGATGCCAACGGCGCGGCCTACCAGGATCGGCTGGCCTCGCTGGAGAGTTGGGTCAGGCAGCAGATGGCGACCGTGCCGGACGAGAACCGCCGCGTCGTCTCCTTCCACGAGGCGTTCCCGTACTTCGCTGCGGCTTACGATCTGGAGATCGTGGGCACGGTCATCGACGCGCCCGGCCAGGACCCCAGCGCCGGGGAGACCGCCGCGCTCATCCAGGGCATCCGCGATGAAGGGGTATCCGCGATCTTCGCCGAGAGCCAGTTCCCCAGCAGCCTCACCCAGACGATCGCACAGGAGACCGGCGTGACCGTGGTCACGGACCTCTACAACGACTCGCTCGGACCGCCCCCCGTCGACAGCTACGAAGGGCTCATCCGTTGGGACGTCGAGAGGATCGTCCAAGCCCTCCGATGACCGCTACCCCTGCTCCTGCCGCTCGCCCAGAGCCGGACACACTCCCTCGGGGTCCGGCGATCCGGCTTTCCGGCGTGACCGTCGGGTACGGTGAGCGCGTCGCGCTCGAGGCCGTCGACCTGGAGGTCGCCACGGGATCGCTGCTGGCCGTGGTGGGGCCCAACGGTGCCGGCAAGAGCACGCTGCTGAAGGTCATCTGCGGGCTCCTCCAGCCGTGGCGCGGCAAGGTCGAGACGCTGGGGAAGGAGCCAGGTCGGCTGGCCAAGCGTGTCGCCTACGTGCCGCAGGCCGAAGCGGTCGATTGGGACTTCCCCGTGACGGTGGCCGACGTGGTCATGATGGGCCGCTATCCCGGCCTGGGCCGGTTGCGGCGCCCGGGTCCCCTCGACCGGAGACAGGTGAGCGACGCGCTGGGGCAGGTGGACATGCTGGAGCATCGCGGTACGCAGATCGGGCGGCTCTCTGGCGGCCAGCGGCGACGTGTCTTCCTCGCGCGCGCGCTGGCCGCCGAGCCGGACCTCTTCCTGATGGACGAGCCGGTGACGGGCATCGATGCCACGACCCAGGAAGAGCTCATGGACCTACTGGAGTCGGTGGCAGCGGGCGGTCGCACCGTCATCGCCACGACCCATGACCTGGCGTGCGCGGCTGCCCGCTTCCAGACCGTCCTGGCCATCAACCGCCGCGTGGTGGCACACGGCCCCGCCTCGTTGATCCTGGACCCCGACCTCCTGGCCCAGACCTACGGCGGCCATCTGCTCACCCTGGGCGGCCAGACCGTCGTGCTGGACGACGCGCATCATCACGAGGAGACCCCCCATCAGGTGCATTACCACGAGGAGGCACCGCGACGGCGCTGATGGAGCCCCTCCTCGAGCCCCTGGGTTTCCCCTTCTTCGTCCGAGCGCTGATCGCGTCCGTGCTGGTCGGCGTCATCTGCGCCGTGGTGGGCAGCTACGTGGTGCTGAAGGGACTCGCCTTCATCGGCGACGCCATCAGCCACGCCGCCTTCCCTGGGATCGTGGCCGCCTTCATCCTGGGAGGGTCCTTCTACATCGGCGCCGGCATCGCCGCGGTGGGCACATCGCTCGCCATCACCTGGGTCAGCCGCCGGGGCGGCCTGCGCCTGGACACCACCATCGGCGTCCTGTTCGCCGGCACGTTCGCGCTGGGCATCTTCCTGTACAGCACGATCGAGGGCTACGTCGGCGACCTGTTCCACCTGCTGTTCGGCTATGTCCTCGGCATCAGCGCGGAAGACCTGATGGCGCTCGTCCTGCTGGGTGGCGCGGTGCTGTTCCTCGTCGCAGTCCTCTGGAAGGAGCTCCTCTACTCCACGTTCGACCCACTCGCGGCAGCTGCCTCCGGGATCCCGGTGGCACGCCTCGAGTACGTCTTCATCGCCCTGGTCGCGGTGACCATCGTGGTCAGCCTCCAGGCCGTGGGCATCGTGCTGGTGGTCGCCATGCTCGTCACCCCGGCGGCGACCGCGCAGCTGATGACGGCCCGCTTCGGACGGATGATGCTGGGCGCCATCCTGGTGGGGAGCGGCTCCGCGGTGGCGGGTCTCTACCTCTCGTTCTGGTTCGATGTCGCCAGCGGGGCGTCCATCGTGCTCGTGCAGACCGGCGCCTTCCTGGCGGCGCTGCTGCTGGGGCCGAAGAGCGGTCTCCTGGCTCGGACGGCGCGCGCTCGCCTGGACCCACAGCCCACGATGCGCCCGGTCAGGCCCGCCGCGGGCCTCGCGCCGCCCACCGCGCAGTCGGTGGCAACGACGACGCACCCGATGACGCCGACCGGCGAACAGGCCGCCCCGATCGATCCCTCGCTGCGCTGACCAGCCGCCTCTGGTCGGGCACGCGCGTCTGTATCATCGGGCCATGAGGGGTCCGGAGGACGCAGCCGGCCACGGCACGGCCGTCATCGTGGCGCGTGACCTCCGCAAGCGCTACGGCGCCGTGCACGCCGTGGACGGCGTCACGTTCGAGGTGCAGCGAGGAGAGGTCTTCGGCATGCTCGGGCCCAACGGCGCGGGCAAGACGACGACGGTCGAGATGCTGGAGGGCCTGCGCAAGCCCGATGCCGGCCAGGCGCTCGTGCTCGGGATCGATGCCGCGCGTGAGCCAGGCAGGCTCAAAGAGCGCATCGGCGTGCAGCTCCAGACCGCGGCGCTCTATCCGAACCTGACGGTCACCGAGCTCATCGACCTGTTCGGCTCGTTCTACCGCCGGCGCCGCCCCACCCGCGAGCTCGTGGCGGCGCTCGATCTGGAGGAGCGAAAGGACGCGCTGACCAAGGTCCTCTCGGGCGGCCAACGGCAGCGGCTCTCCGTGGCCCTGGCGCTCATCAACGACCCCGAGCTCATCTTCATGGACGAGCCCACGACCGGCATGGACCCGCAGGCGAGGCGCTCGCTCTGGGACCTGGTGCGCAAGCTCAGGGAGCGTGGGACCACCGTCCTCCTGACGACCCACTACATGGAGGAAGCCGAGCAGCTCTGCGACCGGATCGCGATCATGGACCACGGCAAGGTGCTCGAGATGGGCACCGTCAGCGAGCTCGTCCAGCGTCGCTTCCAGGAGCTGTCCGTCCGATTCGACGCGCGACCGGGACTCGAGGAGGATCGACTCTCGGCCCTGCCCGGCGTCTCGCGCGTGGTGCGCGAGGACGGCGCGGTGGCGCTGTACACGCGAGACGTGGCGGGCACGATCGGCGGGCTGCTCGCCACGAGCCGGGAGCTGGGTCAGGAGCCCACGAACCTGGCCGTCCGGCGCGCCACCCTGGAGGACGTCTTCCTCGACCTGACCGGCCGGGCGCTGCGGGACTAAGGGCTCGCCGTGAACGCCCTGATCAGCCTGACCCTCGCCAACATCCGGTCGTTCCTGCGCGATCGGGCGGCGATCTTCTGGACGCTCGCCTTTCCCATCCTGTTCGTGATCCTCTTCGGCTCCATCTTCTCCAGCGACGGACCGAACGCGTTCGACGTCGGCTGGGTCGACCAGGACGGCACGCCGGCGTCGGCGGGCCTGCGGCAGGGGTTCGAGGGCACGGGCTTGCTGCACCTGACCGATGGCGATGAGCAGTCGACGCTGGCGCAGATGCGCGACGGCGACCTCGACGCGGTCATCGTGGTCCCCGACGGCGTGGGGGAGGTCCTCCTTCCGCCCATCGGCGCGGGCGGGCTGGTCGGAGCCTCCGGGGATCAGCCCGTCTCCCTGCTCCTGTATACCGACCCCAGCCAGCAGACGACCAGCACGACGATCCAGCAGATCGTGGGCCAGGTGGTCAGTGTCACCAACCAGGCACTCAGCGGTCGCCCACCCGTGCTCGCGGTGCAGCCGCAGTCGCTCCAGACCGCCGACATCGGGGCCGCCGCCTACTTCGTGCCCAGCATCCTGGCCATGGCCCTCATGCAGCTGGGCGTCTTCAGCGCCATCCCGCTCGTGGAGCAGCGCGAGAAGCTCATCCTGAAGCGGCTGGGTGCCACGCCCCTGCGCCGCTGGACGCTGGTCAGCAGCAACATCGCGATGCGGCTGCTCATCGCCCTCGTGCAGTCCGTCCTGATCGTGGGCATCGGGGCCGCGCTGTTCAGCGTGACGATCGTCGGCAACCTCCTGCTCGTGGCCGGCTTCATCGTCCTTGGCTCGATCACCTTCATCTCGATCGGCTACGTCATCGCCTCCTATGCCAGGACGGAGGAGTCGGCCAACGCACTGACGAGCATCGTCCAGTTCCCGCTCATGTTCCTGTCGGGGATCTTCTTCCCCATCGACTTCATGCCCGACTTCCTCCGACCGATCGCCACGCTCATGCCGCTGACCTACCTGGGCGATGCGCTCCGCCAGGTCATGGTGGGCGGCGCGCCGTTCGCCCCGCTGCCCATCGACGCGCTCGTGTTGACTGGCTGGCTCGTGGTCAGCTTCCTCATCTCGGCACGCTTCTTCCGCTGGCAGTAGGGACCGCCCGCCACCGCGGTCCGCTCGCCGAGTCACGGGGTGCCCCGCCGCACGTACCCTTGAAGACGTGGACGCCACCACGTCACATGCCACGCGGGGCCGGCTCTACGTGGGCACGAGCGGCTTCTCGTACGCGGCGTGGGCGCCGCTCTTCTATCCCGCCGGCGCGCGCGGGCCGGATCTGCTGCGCGAGTACGCCAGGCGGCTGGACGCGGTCGAGCTCAACAACACCTTCTACCAGCATCCGTCGGCGGCGCGCGTGGAGGCATGGCTGAAAGCCACGCCACCCGACTTCCGATTCACGGTGAAGGCGCAGAAGGGCGGCTCGATGCGGGCGTTGCGCTCGGATCCGCACGGCACGGTCGAGTGGCTGACGGGGCCGTATCCATGGTTCGGAGAGCGACTGGGCAGCGTCCTGTTCCGCGTGCCGGATGCCCTGATCCGCGATGACGATGCGCTCCGCGGTCTGCTCGACGCGTGGCCGCCATCGATCCCGCTCGCGATCGAGCTCCAGCATCCGTCCTGGCAGGACGATGCCGTGCACGCTCTCCTGCGCGACCACGGCGTGGTGCTGTGCGCGACCGATATCGATGGGCAGCCCTTCCCGCCCGACCTTCGCTTGACCGGGCCGTTCCTGTACCTGCGCCTCCGCCGCGAGCGCTACTCCGCCTCCGACCTGGAGGCCTGGTCGGCCCGCCTGGAGCCGTTCCTGACCGACGGCCGGGACGCCTTCGTCTTCTTCCGTCACGACGAGACCGGGGAATCCCCACTTGGTGCCGAGCGGCTGCGAGCGCTCAGCGCAGCCGGATAGGAAGGGACCCGGCGCGGTCGATCGCCGGGTCCCCGTGGGGGTCACGTGGGCACCCGCGGGACGCGGGACACCGATCAGCTCTTCTCGAGCGACTCCTTGAGCGCCACGAGCGCCTGACGCCAGTACGCCTTCTGGCGCTCGGCGGCCGCGGCGTCGGGCAGCCGCTCGTGCTGCACGGCGACCTGGCCTTTCGTTTCGCCCTTGGCGTCGAAGGTCACGGCCACCGTCGATGCCGGTTCGGGCCAGTCGAAGCGGGCTGTGTTCTCGGACCGACCCGGTCGCTTGCGCATCACCGCGTCGGGCAGCCAGCGCCGGCGGCGCTGCGGATCCACGAACGCCGCGCGTAAGCGTTCGATCGGAACGTTCACGGTCTTGTTGACCGTCACCGCGAACCCCGTCGTCATCTGATGCTTCGCGCGCCTGCCGCGTGCCCGCTCGTAGCCGACGGTGACGCTCTGCGCCCACCACCCGCTGACATCGTGCTCGCCGACGAGCCAGCCGGCGATCTCCGTGTGGCTGCGCTCCGTCGCGCCCCACTCGTCGAGGAGGGAGAACCAGTCGTCCCAGCCACGCCCCGTCGCCTGCCGCACCGCCTCTTCGGGCGTCGGGAGGAGGGCGGGATCAGGCGGCGCTGGGGGCTGCGCTCCCGGCGGGGCAGCGCCGGTCCTTCGATCGGCCTTGTCGATCAGCTGGCGGCGGGCCGTGGTGTACGACTCACCCGTCTTCGCCGAGCGCGCGCGGACACGCTGCTTGAAGGTCTTGTGCGTGGTCATCGTCTTCGCTTCCTTCACTCCGGCGCGCACCGGGACCCACGCTCCCACCGCGCCCCGGGAAGGGCGGAGACGTCAACGACCCCGAGGAAGCCAGGTTCCCCTTTGCCTCGCTGGCCGGCGGCGTGAGCGCCGGGTCCGAGGTTCGGCGCGGAGGTGCGCCAGCCCGAGCATACCACCGGCCGCCGACCGTATGGGACCCGGGTCAGGCCGGTCGGGAGATGTCCGCGCCCGGACAGAAGAAGAGCGGGAGCGCTGTCGCGCTCCCGCTCTCGATCCGGACGCTACGTCCGCTGATGGATCACTCGTCTCCGGTCGCTGTCTCCGGGTCGTCCGTCGTGGCGGTGTCGTCACCGTCGCCGGTGCCGTCCTCGCCTCGGGTCAGGTCGCCATCGCTCGTGCCGTCGTCGCCGCGCGTGTCGTCGTCGTCGCCGTTGCTGGTGACCGTCAGCGCGCCGTTCGTGCCGTCGTCGCCGCGGGTCGAGTCGCCGTCGCCGTTCACGGTACGCGTCCCGCCGTCGCCGGCCGCGGTGCCGTCGTCGCCGCGGGTCGAGTCGCCGTCGCCGTTGCTGGTGACCGTCAGCGCGCCATTCGTGCCGTCGTCGCCGCGGGTCGAGTCGCCGTCGCCGTTGCTGGTGGCGGTGGCCTTGACCACGGTCTCGGCATCGTCGGTGA
>JAUJNA010000005.1:152063-155844 GCA_030446555.1 Chloroflexota bacterium
CCGTCGCCGTTGCTGGTGGCGGTGGCCTTGACCACGGTCTCGGCATCGTCGGTGACGTCGTCGGTCACCTCGTCCTCGTCCTCGTCCTCGTCGACGGAGACGAAGCCCTCGTCGTCGAGCTCCGGCCGCCGGTAGGCGAACTCCTGCCGGTCGGTGCCGGCGTCAGACACGCTGGCTGCGAACGCGGCGCCCGGCACCGCCATCGCGAAGAGTCCCGCAAGTGCGAGCAGACCTGTTCGTCGAGCCTTCATCGTCGAGCCTTCATCGTGTCATTCCTATCCTGTTCGTCTTGCCTGGTTGGCATGACCCCATACTCGTCCGCTTGCTCGCGGCTGACCAGATGACGGTCGTACCGGGCCGACCTGACCATCACCGTCATGGAAAGGTGCGGTCCGTCAGCGGACGCGGCGACGGAGCCTCTTGAGCGCCACGTCGCGAGCCGCCGGGATGAGCGGGTCGAGCGCCTCGGCGAGGGCACTGAGCGTCGGCCGCTTCGCGGGGTCGCGCTCTAGGCAGGCCCGGATCGGCTGGGCGAGGGCTGGAGGCACCCGGCGGTGGAAAGGAGCAGGGTCCTCGCTGAGCTGCGGATGCGGCTCGTCGCGTCCGCGGGGCCTGAAAGGCCGGAAGCCGTTGGCGGCCTGGTACAGCGTCGCGCCGAGCCCCCACACGTCGGTCCACGGTCCGATCCGGTCCAGGAGACCGACATCGCACTGCTCTGGAGCCATGTACGCCTCCGTCCCCAGCGGTGCCGAAAGCGAGGCGACCTGGTCCTGCCGGCGGACGATACTGAGGTCGATCAGCCTGGGTGGCGCACCCATGATGAGGTTCTGCGGCTTGACGTCGAGGTGGAGCAGCCCCTGACCATGCATGTAACAGAGAGCCGACGCGACCTCGGTCGCGACCGGGACGACCTGTTCAGCACTCAACGGCCCGAACTTCCGTAGGAGCGTCGAGAGGCGCGGCCCGTCGAGGAACTCGAGTACGAGGTAGGGCCGTGGCCCATCCGTATCAGCGGCGAAGCAACGGACGAGCCCCGGATGCGCGAGCGCTCGCAGGATCGCCGCCTCGCGGGCGATCGCGGCACGCGCGCGCTCGCTGTCGGTCTGGTCCGGACGAAGCATCTTGAGCACGACTGGCGAGCACAGGTCGTCGTCCCAGCCCAGCCACGCTTCATATCGATCGCCACCGCCGAGAAGACGGACCACGGTTCGCCCGGGTCCGACTTCCGACCCGGCTGCGAACTGCCAGCTCGTTCCCGTGTCGACAGCTGCCATCGGGGTCGCAGGGTACAGGTCGCAGACGGGCAGCGCACCGCCCGGCGCCACGGGACGGTCCGGCTAGACGCCGATCGGGTGCCAGACGGTCTTCATCTCCAGGAGGGCGGCGATCCACTCCGGCCGTTGGGCGCGGCGGTCGTCGAGCCAGTCGAATCGGTCGGCATCGACCATCGGCGGGCGCGCCACCCGCTTGACGTTCTCGATGGCCGCCTCCTCGACAGCGACCCGCATCTCGAACGGGACACCCCACGTGTCGATGGCGTTGACGTCCATGTGCGACGCGAGGATCGGCACGAGCTCCCGGCGCAGTCCCGTCAGGATGTTGATGACGCCGGCTGGCACGTCGCTCGTGGCGATGACCTCGCTGAGCGTCACCGCCGCCAGCGGACGGCTCTCCGACGCGAGCACCACGATGCAGTTGCCACCGACGACGGCCGGAGCGACGCGCGACACCAGCCCCAGCAGGGACGAGCTCTCGGGCGCGACGATGCCGACCACGCCGGTCGGCTCGGGGAAGGTGAAGTCGAAGTACGACGCGGCGACCGGGTTGACCGTGCCGAGGACCTGGGTGATCTTGTCGGCCCAGCCGGCGTACCAGACCCAGCGGTCGATGGACCGGTCGACCTGCTCCCGGGCGGCTGTTGCGCCGATCCCCTCGGCCGCCGCCACCTCCGCCTCGAACTGGTCCCGTCGGCCCTCCATCAGCTCGGCCGCTCGGTATAGGACCTGCCCGCGGTTCATGGCCGTCTTGCCGTCCCACCCGGCGAACGCGCCACGAGCTGATCGGATGGCGTCTCGCAGGTCCTTCCTCGACGCGCGCACCGCATTGGCCAGCGGGGTGCCGTCGGCTGCGCGGACGACGTACGACCGGCCCGATTCGGAGCGCGGGAACTGCCCGCCGACGTAGAGCTTGTACGTCTTGCGGACGGGGATCCGGTCGACCTGGGGGCTCGGTGAGGTCGGCGGTCTCGTCGGCACGGCGCGCGCCATCAGTGGCGCTCCCCGAGGTCGAGGTAGGCGAGCATGCCCTGGAGGCCGCCTTCTCGTCCGTACCCGGACTCCTTGTATCCGCCGAACGGGCTGGTGGGATCGAACCGGTTGAACGTGTTCGCCCAGACCACGCCGGCACGAAGCCGCTTCACCATCGACAGGATGCGGCTCCCCTTCTCGGTCCAGACACCGGCCGAGAGTCCGTAGGGCGTGTTGTTCGCCTTCTCGATCGCCTCCTCGGGCGTCCGGAACGTCAGCACGGAGAGCACCGGCCCGAAGATCTCTTCCTGGGCGATCCGGCTCGATTGGGCGACGTTGGTGAAGAGCGTGGGCCGGACGAAGAACCCGCGTGCCGGCAGGTCGCAGGCCGGTTGGTAGATGTCCGCGCCCTCCTCCACCCCGATCTCCACGAGCTCCTCGATCTTGGCCAGCTGGGCGGCGTTGTTGATGGCACCTACGTCGGTGTTCTTGTCGAGAGGATCGCCCACGCGCAGCGTGGACAGTCGGTCCTTGAGGCGCTCGATGAGCGGTCCGGCGATCGACTCCTGGACCAGCAGCCGGCTACCCGCGCAGCAGACCTCACCCTGGTTGAAGAAGATGCCGTTGACGACGCCCTCGATGGCCTGGTCGAGCGCGGCGTCCTCGAAGATGATGTTGGCGGCCTTGCCGCCGAGCTCGAGCGTGAGCGCCTTGTCCGTGCCGGCCACGGCGCGACCGATGGTCTTGCCAACGGCGGTCGAGCCGGTGAAGGCCACCTTGTCGATGTCCGGGTGCTTGACCAGCGCGAGGCCGATCTCACCGGGCCCCGTCACGATGTTGACCACACCCGGCGGCAGGTCGGCCTGGCGACAGACGTCGGCGAAGAGGAGCGCCGACAGCGGCGTGGAGCTGGCCGGCTTCAGGATGACCGTGTTGCCCGCAGCGAGCGCCGGCGCGATCTTCCAGGCGAGCATCAGCAGCGGGAAGTTCCATGGGATGACCTGGGCGGCGACGCCCAGCGGCCTCGGGTCGCGGCCGGGGAAGGCGTACTCCAACTTGTCCGCCCAGCCGGCGTAGTACCAGAAGTGCGCCGCGGCGAGCGGCACGTCGACGTCGCGGGACTCCTTGATGGGCTTGCCGCCGTCGAGCGTTTCCAGGACCGCGAACTCGCGGCTGCGCTCCTGGAGGATGCGCGCGATGCGGAAGAGGTACTTCGCCCGCTCGCGGCCCGGCATCTCGCCCCATGTACGACGGAAGGCACGGCGGGCGACCCCCACCGCGTGCTCCACGTCCTCCACACCCGCCCGGGCCACTTCCGCGAGTGGCTCCTCCGTCGCCGGATCGATGGTCGTGAACCACTGGCCACCGCGCGGCGCGATCTCCTTGCCGCCCACGAACAGCCCGTAGCGCGCCCGGAGCGACACGATGTCGCGCGACTCGGGCGCCGGAGCGTATTCCCAGGGAATGGCCTGACCGTCCCCCAGCCCCCACGACGCCGGGGACGCCGTCCCGCGGCCCACGGCGTCCGAGGTGCC
>JAUJNA010000005.1:155944-160477 GCA_030446555.1 Chloroflexota bacterium
CATGCGCGACCTTGCTCGGGTCAATCGATGGCTCGGTGGCGTGGCGCTGACGCGGCGCGCGCTCGTCGCTCTCGCGACCGGCTTCCACGCCCCACCGCGAGGCGGTCGCATCGACTGGCGGAAGCGCACGCTGCGGCTGCTGGACGTGGGCACCGGCTCAGCCGACATCCCAGAGGCGCTCCTGCACTGGACGGAGAGGCGTGGCCTGGGCCTGGCCATCGAGGCGGTCGATGAGCGTCAGGAGGTCTTGGACGTGGCTTACGAGCGGGTGGGCGACCGCCCGGAGCTGCGTCTCGACCGCACCAGCGGCGGCCACCTCGCGTATGACGACCAGAGCTTCGACGTGGTCCACGCTTCCCTCGTCCTGCACCATCTGGAGCCTCAGGCAGCCCTCCGACTGCTGCGCGAGATGGCCCGTGTCGCGCGTGTCGGCGTGATCGTCAACGACCTCGACCGGCGTCGTCTCTCATGGGCAGGTGCATGGCTCCTCGCGCGGCTCATGACCCGCAACGCGTACACCCGTCATGACGCACCGCTCTCGGTCCGCCGCGCGTACCACCCCACGGAAGTCGCGCAACTGGCGATGCAGGTGGGTCTGCTGGAAGTGGCGCGGTTCCGTGGCTTCCTGGGTCACCGGTACGCGATGGCGTTCGTACACTCGAGACAGGAGCCCCACCCTGCGCCCGGCTGAGCGGTCGGTCGAGGTCGCGGTCGTCGGGGGCGGGCCGGCCGGTGCCGCGGTAGCCATCCATCTGGCAGCCGCCGGCGTCGAGACGGTCGTCTTCGAGCGCCTCCGCGCACCGCGCTGGCGCGCCTCGGGCGTCTACTCATCGCCCGGTACGAGGCGGCGGCTGGGCGACCTGGGGCTCCCGCCCGCGTCGCTGAGCGCGCTCATCCGGCCCATCGCCGCCATGGAGGTGCTTGGCCCCCGGGGCGCGGTCTGCCGCCTGGCATACGACCCTCCGGACGAGGCCTGCGGTGTGGATCGGGTCCGTCTGGAGCGCGCCCTGCTCGATCGGGCCGAGGCGGCGGGTGCCTGCGTCCGGGAAGGAGCCGTCGTGCGTGCCGTGTCGGCCAAGGGCCGGCGGCGTGGCGTCGACGGGAACGGCGCCGGGGCTGCGGCCGCCTCGGCGCTGGAGGTCTCGACGGTGGAGGGATTGGAGCGCTGGAGAGCGGGCGTGGTGGTCGGAGCTGACGGGCCCGGGTCGATGGTGGCCCGCTCGTACGGCGTGGACCGGCCCGCACGATCCCAGCGCCGCGCCGGCCTGACGGTGCATCGACACGATCCCGAAGCCGCTCCCGCGGGCGTCGCCATGACGGCACGGATGATCATCGGTGATGACTGGTACTGCGGTGTGGCACCTGTTCCGGCCGGACGCGTCAACATCGGCATCGTGATGTCGGAACGGCGGCTGCGCCAGGGTCTCCGCATGGCGGATCCCGGGAGTGTCGTCGGGGCCATGGTCGACGACCTGCCCGGCGAGCGTGCTTCCTGGCAGGACGCGCCTGACACCGACGGCGTCATGGTGGCGGTGCCACTCGCCCACCGCGTGGCGCGCAGGCACGGGCCGGGCTTCCTGCTCGTCGGCGACGCGTGTGGCTTCATCGACCCGGTGACCGGAGAGGGACTGCATCGCGCCCTGGTGTCCGCAGAGCTGGCGGCCGACGCAGTGTCCTCGCTGCGGCGGGGTGATGGCGACGCCCTGGAGCGGTACGAGCGCCGGATGCGTGCCCGGTCGGTGCCGCGGGACCTCGTGTCCTGGCTCCTCCAGGCGTTCCTGGGACGTCCCGACGCGCTCGAATATGCCCTGCGTAGGCTCGCTCGCCGGGATCGGCTGCGGGCGACGTTCGCGCGCGCGCTCGCCGACCTGGAACCGGCCAGCGCCATCCTCGAGCCCCGGTTCCTCCTCTCCCTGCTCGCTCCATGAGGAGCGGGCGGGGATGACGACGGCCTGAGGGATGCGGACCAGCATCGGCATCCTCATCGCGGCGCCCCCGGAGCGGGTCTTCCAGCTGGCTCGGGACGTGCGGCGCTGGCCCGATCTCCTGCCCCACTACCGACGCGTCACGATCCATGCCGAGCGCAACGGGCGCGTGGTCGCTCAGATGGTGGCCGTGCGCTGCTTCTGGCGGCTGCCGGTGCCCGTCACCTGGCGCGCCGAGCAGTGGTCGGACGGCTCCGATCCCAACGACCTCCGGCTGCGCTTCAGGCACGTGCGTGGCGTCACCCGCGGGATGGACGTGACATGGCACATACGCGCCAACCGTGGTGGGGCGGCGGTGAGCATCGTCCACGACTTCACTCGGCGCCTCCCGGGGCTCGGCGAGCGACTGCTGCCCGCCGTCGTCGATCGCGTCTTCACCCGGCCCATCGCGACCCGCACGCTGGCGACGTTCAAGCGCCTCGCCGAGTCCGGATCACGGCCCGTTGCGAAACACTCGTCATGAGGGAGGACGGCCGAAGGGTCTGGATCACCGGTCTCGGGCTCATCACGCCGGTCGGCACCGGTCTGGACGCCTTCTGGGCCGGCCTGCGACGAGGACGCTCCCCGGTCAAGCGGATCGACCGCTTCGACCCACAGCCCTTCCGCTCCCAGGTGGCCGCCCAGGTGGACGACTTCGACCCGCTCGAGCACATGGACGCCCGAACGGCTCGCCAGCTGGACCGCTTCAGCCAGTTCGCGCTCGTAGCAGGCCGGATGGCCGTCGAGGATGCCGGGCTGCGCATGGGAACGCCGGGGGCTCCCCGAGCCGATCGGGTCGGCGTCTACATCGGCTCAGCGCTGGGCGGCATCGCCTATGCCGAGGATCAGCACGAGCGCTACATGGAGCGCGGCATCCGATCGGTGGCGCCCAACCTGGCCCTGGCCGTCTTCGGTGGCGCCGCGCCAGCCAACCTGGGCATCGCCCTCGGACTTCACGGACCCATCCTCTCCAACGCGAATTCCTGCGCCGCGGGCGCGGTCGCGCTCGGCGAAGCGTTCCACCTCATCCGCGGGGGACGTGCCGATGCCGCGCTGGCGGGCGGCGTGGAGGTGCCGCTCAGTCCGCTCGCCTTCGGTGCCTTCGACATCATCCGGGCTCTCAGCTCGGGCCACAACGAGACCCCGGCCACGGCGGCGCGACCCTTCGACGCCGAACGCGACGGCTTCGTCATGGGCGAAGCGGCGGCGCTACTGGTCCTCGAGGAGGCGAGCGCGGCCGAACGCCGTGGCGCCACACCCTACGCCGAGCTGCGCGGCTTCGCGGCCACCAGCGACGCTCATCACATGGTCCAGCCGCGGCCCGACGGTCGCCAGGCGGCGCGCGCCGCTCGCCTGGCGATGGCCGATGGCAAGATGCGTGCGAGGGACGTGGACTACGTCAATGCGCACGCGTCATCCACGCCGCTGGGCGACCTGGTCGAGGCGGCGGCGATCCGCATGGCGCTCGGGCAGCGGGGAGCGGTCGTCCCGGTGGCCGGCACCAAGGCCTATTACGGACATCCCCTGGGTGCCTCAGGGGCGATCGAGGCCGCGATCTGCGCATTGGCCATCGCGCGCGGGTGGGCGCCCGGGACCGTGAACCTGGAACACGCCGAGCCCGAGGCGAAGGAGCACCTGCCGGGCCTCTGTGCGGACCCCGTGGAGGGTCTCTTCCGGGGTGCCCTCTCGACCTCGTTCGGGTTCGGCGGGCTCAACGCGGCGCTGACCTTCTCCGCTCCACGCTGACCTTCTGGGCGCGGTGGTGACCTCCCCGGCCGGATAGCGGGAAGGGCCGGATAGCGGGAAGGGCAGGCCGCCCGCCTGCCCTTCCTGTGCGCAGGTCCCAGCCCCGCGCGGCGGGGCGCCCGGCCCCGCCGAGGAGGTGGCGGGGGCTGACGCCGTGGACGTTCTATGTGTCGGTTCGTTCCCTGCCGGGACGATGGCCATGATCGCTTCCGCGCATCACCGCCGTGTTTCTCGATCGTGAACATCGTGATAACGGCACTCAAGGCGTGACCACCGGCTGTTGCACCAGACGCGACAGACCGCTCGCAGCCAGCCCGGCGACGGCGCCGGCGGCCAGCACGAGCACGGGGTTCACGCGGGATGCGACCAGCACGATCAGGGCGCCCGCGAACGATGCCAGGGTGAAGGGGTCCACGATCGCCACACGCGCCAGCTCGATGGTGACGGCGGCCATCAGGCCCAGGGCAGCGGCGGTCACCCCGTCGAGGGCCGCTCCCAGCATCGCCGATGCTCGCAGGCGCGACGCGAGCGGATGGGTCAGTCCGACCAGGACGAAGGAGGGCAGGAAGACGGCGATCGTGGCGACGACGGCGCCCGGTATGCCGGCCAGGAGATACCCGAGGAAGGTGGCCGTCGTGAAGACCGGTCCCGGGGTGACCTGGCCGACGGCCACCGCGTCGAGCAGCTGGCGATCGGTGATGATGCCCGGAGCCACGAGGTCGGCACGGAGGAACGCCAATAGGACGTACCCGCTCCCGAACACGACGAGGCCCAGCTTCAGGAACAGCAGGAACAGCGGGAGGAGGCCAAGGGCGACCGGTGC
>JAUJNA010000005.1:160577-162180 GCA_030446555.1 Chloroflexota bacterium
GGCTGCATCCCGTAGAGCAGCCAGCCCACCTCGGGGAGGGACCCGAAGCGCTCGTACAGTATGGCGAGGATCAGGACGATGATGCTCGCCGGAAGGATGAAGAGGACGCCCGACAGGAGCATCCCGCTCCACCCCGCCCGTTCGCGCCCGATGGCGATGGCCATCTCGGTGGAGCTGGGGCCGGGTAGCAGGTTGGCCACCCCGAGCAGGTCCAGGTAGCGCTGCTCCGAGAGCCACCGGCGCCTTCCCACGAGCTCGTGGCGGAAGAGGGCGATGTGGGCGGCCGGTCCGCCGAACGCGGTGAGCCCGAGGCGCAGGAAGGCCTGCGCCACCTCGTGCAACCGCCCACGGGCGGAATGCCCCGGGTCGGTCGTCGGGACCTCTCGGTCGATCAGTCGATCGTGAAGTAGTCGCCGCCCTGGTAGCGGCCGCTCCGCTCCTTGCGGACCTGCATCAGTACGTCGTTGAGCAGCGTGCTCGCCCCGAACCGGAAGAGATCGGGCGTCATCCACCGTGGCCCCAGCGTCTCGTACAGGACCACGAGGTAGGAGATCGCCTCCTTGGCCGTCCGGATCCCGCCGGCCGGCTTCATGCCCACCGCGCGCCCTGTCCGCCGATGGAAGTCACGGATGGCTTCGAGCATGACGAGGGTGACCGGGAGTGTGGCGGCTGGCGTGACCTTGCCCGTGGAGGTCTTGATGAAGTCGGCACCGGCGGCCATGGCCAGGATGCTCGCGCGCCGGACGCTGTCGTACGTCTCCAGCTCGCCGGTCTCCAGGATGACCTTCAGGAGCGCCGGTCCGCATGCCGCCTTGATGGCCACGATCTCATCGAAGACGGCCGCATGGTCGCCTGCCAGGAAGGCGCCACGGTCGATGACCATGTCGATCTCGTCGGCGCCTGCCTCCACCGCCTGGCGCGTCTCGGCGATCTTGATATCGGTGAAGGTCTGCCCCGACGGGAAGCCGGTGGCCACCGACGCCACCCTCACACCACTCCCCGCCAGTGCTTCGCGCGCCACCGGGATGAGCGATGGATAGATGCAGATGGCAGCGACCGCGGGGATGGCCGGATCCGACGGATCGGGACGCATGCCCTTCGCGCACAGCGCGCGGACCTTGCCCGGCGTGTCCTTCCCCTCCAGCGTGGTCAGGTCCATCATGCGGATGGCAAGGTCGAGCGCCCAGAGCTTGGACTCGCGCTTGATCGAGCGGCGCCGCAGGCTCTCGACCCGCTCCTCCACGCCGACCTGGTCCACCCCGCCGACGCGATCCAGGACCGCCCCGGCTGACTCGCTACGACCGGTCCAGGCACGCACCAGGGCGGCCGCATCGGCCGCCGCCTCGTGACCCCCTTTCGGGTGTGCCCGCTCGATCGTGGCGTCCATCATGCGATCATACTCCCCGACGGCGAGGGGTTCATGTGACGATGGGGTCACCGATGGACGACCCGCAACGGCTGGACGGTCTCTTCCACAGCCTCTCCGATGGCACCCGCCGGCGCATCTACGAGGCCCTGGCCGATCGACCCGGGCTGACGACCAAGGAAGTGGCGGCCATGGTCCCGCGCCTGACTCGATGGGCCGTGATGAAGCACCTTGCCG
>JAUJNA010000005.1:162280-175388 GCA_030446555.1 Chloroflexota bacterium
CCATCGGGAGGCGGTAGCGCACCATCAACGCCTCCACGAGAGCCGTCCCGGCCGCCAGCATCCCCGCCCGTCGGCGATTGACGGCGAAGGTCGCCACCAGCTCATCAGCCGAGCGGTGCGCGAGTGACTCCCAGACAGCCCCCAGCCGCCCGAGCTCGATCCGGTCCGGCATGCCCGGGCCGAGCTTGGCCAGGTTGGAGGCCGTGCCGCCGACCATGACGCAGCGGGTGGGGTGCCCCGCTGGGAGGGCATCGACCAGCCGCGCCGCCTCCGATCGAAGCACGCCGATCTCGGAGGGGGTCGGAGGGTCGTGCGTCACGAACGCTGCCGTGAGCCGCGCCGACCCGGTCCCGAGCGTGCCGATGACCGGGTCTCGACCGGCCGAGGCAAGGATCGTCTCCGATGAACCGCCGCCGATGTCCACCACGAGCAGCGTCTCGCGCGAAGGCTCGCCGGCGGTCACTCCGAGCAGCGTGAGATACGCCTCGTCCTCGTGGCTCAGCAGGTGCAGGGGCCACCCGACGGCGGCGCGGATGTCTGCCTGGACCGCGGCGCGATCGCTCGCGCGCCGCAGCGGCTCGGTCCCGAGGAGCATCAGGTGCTCGGCATCGGCCCGCGCGGCGATGGCCGCATAGCTTCGGACCGTGCCCACGAGTGCATGGCGCGCCTCGGCCGGGAGGTGTCCCTCACGGTCCACGACATGGCCCAGCCCCAGGAGGTCACTCTGATCGACGAGTGGCTGCACGCCTCCGGGACCGACGAGGCCGACGAGGAGGTGGACGCTGTTGCTGCCCACATCGACCGCCGCCCCGACGTGTGGCCGAAGCTCGGCAAGGGTCGCGAAGGTCACACCGGCGATGGTAGTCGGGCGCGCCGCTAGGCCGGTGGCAGGCCTCGCTTGCCGTCGACCAGGAAGTGGCGGAACCAGTCGCTGATGCGCTCGATGTTCTCCACGCGCCGGAAGGGCGCGCCGCTGCGCGTCAGCTCGTGGGACTCATCGGGCACCCTCATCAACCGCACCGGACGCTTGAGGGAGCGCAGCACCGTGAACAGTTCCTCGGCCTGGGTGATGGGGCAGCGGAGGTCCTTCTCCGCGTGCTGGATGAGGAGCGGCGTCCGGATCGCCTCCGCATAGGTGATGGGGCTGTGGAGCCGGTAGATGTCCGGATCCTCCCACGGGTTCTTGCCGTATTCGTACCGCCCGAACAGCGGGCCGGCGATGTCGCCGCTCAGCATCTCGGAGGTCATGTCGTTGACCGATCGGCACGAGACGGCTGCCTTGAATCGGTCGGTGTGGCCCACCATCCAGCTCGTGAGGTAGCCACCGTACGAGCCGCCGGTGACGCCCAGCGCATCGGGGTCGACGAGCCCGTCGCCGATGAGCGAGTCGATGCCAGCCATGACGTCGCGCATGGGCCCGTCGCCCCAGTCGCGGTAGTTGGCACGGCAGAAGTCCTGCCCGTACCCCTGGGAGCCGCGGGGATTGCAGGCGTAGACGCTCATCCCCTGGGCGACGATGGTCTGCCACTCCCAGAACATGGCCCACCCGTAGAGCGTCGCGGGACCGCCGTGGATCTCGGTCACGACCGGCGCCGGGCGACCGTTCCGGCGCGGCGCCTCCAAAAACCAGCCCTGGATGCGTCTGCCATCGACCTCGTGCCAGCGCTCGACGGGAGCGACCACGTCGATGTCACGCCACGCCTCGCCCATGAGGTCGGTGAGGCGGCGGATCCCCGCCGGTGCCGGCGCCCGCGAGCCCATCGGTCGCAGGTCGATGGCGACCACGTCGGGCGGTCCATCGCCGGTGAGAAGCACGGCGGCGACGCGCATCCCGTCGCGAGTGGCCACGGCGTCCGGACGCGTGATGGCGTGCCGGCCCTCGGTGAGCCGCTCCACCCGCCGATCGTCCACCGCTACCCGCCACAGCTCGTAGCTGCCATCGATGGGCGCGGCGAACACGATCGAGCGGCCATCGCCGGCCCAGAAGAGGCGCGGGTCGGCGAACCCGAAGAGGTCGCTGCCCATCGCGGACGCGACCATGAGGTCGCTCTCGGCCGTCAGATCCTCGCCATCCTGCTCGGCCCGCGGCCGGAAGCGCCAGACGTCCTCGCGCGACGCACCACCAGCCGGGTAGCGATGACCCGTGCACGCCAGCCAGCGTCCGTCCGGGCTCCACGCCGGGAGCCGGAAGGACCGCTCGCCTCGTCCCCCGGTCACGCGCTCGACACGCGCGGATGCCACGTCAAGGAGGTAGAGATCCGAGCGCCACGTCAGGTCGGGGTCGGCATGGCGGTCGCTCACGAAACAGATCCGTCGACCGTCAGGGCTCCACGCGGGCTGCTCGTCGCGGCTCGTGCCGGACGTGAGCCGGCGCGGCTCGCCGCCATCCACATCCACCAGCCAGAGGTTCGGCGCCTTGTCGTGGACGAACCCCTCGCCGTTGAGCATGTACTGGAGTCGATCGATGATCCGCGCGTCCCGCTCCGGCGGGTCTCCGGGCTTTCGTCGCCTGGGCTTGCGCTCGGGTGCCGTGGCCGATGAGACGACGCACAGCTGTCGCCCGTCGGGGCTCCAGGCGAGGTCGCCCACATCCGCGGGTAACCGGGTCAGCTGTCGCGCCTCCCCGCCGTCCATCGGCAGCAGCCAGACCTGCGTCGCGCCGTCCGCGTCCTCGTCCTTCTCGGCCGCTTCATCGCGCGGCCGCTCACCGGCACCGCCCGCCTCGAGCACGGCGCCGCGGTCGCTGAGGAAGGCGAGCATCCGGCCGTCGGGACTCCACCGCGGGGACGTGTCCTTCTTCCGCCCCAGCGTGAGCTGGCGGCCCGGCGCCGAGCCGTCGGCCGGCACCAGCCAGAGGGACTGGCGGTACTCGTCCTTGCCGGGGGCTGTCTCCTTCAGGCAGTAGACGACGAGGCCGGCGTCCGGCGAGATGCGGACATCGGTCGGGACGCGCAGCGCGTAGAGGTCGTCGGCACGCGGGGCACGGGACATGGGCACTCCTCGGAGCGGGGCCGGGATGATGGGCGGTATGAAGTCTAGACCGATGCGATGCCGCGTCCGCGGCAGTAGCATCAGGGCGTGAGCCAGGCCCCATCGAGCAGCTACACCTCGGGCGGCGAGTACCTCACCCCCGTCCGTATCCATGCCGATCGACCAGCCAGCGCGCTCGAGATCGAGTGGGGGGACGGGCACCTCACGCGGTACGACTTCGTCACTCTCCGCTGGCTCTGCCCGTGCGCCTTCTGCCGGGGCGAGGCCGGCATGCCCGGCTGGCTCGACTCCAAGCCGACGCTGACCGAGGCGCAGACGCAGCTCACGGACCTGCAGCTCGTCGGCCAGTACGCCGTGCAGCCCACCTGGGCGGACGGCCACCACACCGGTTACTACACGTTCCAGCGGCTGCGCGAGGAGTGCCCCTGCCCGCAGGACGCGGCACAGCGGGCCGACGCGCCGCATGCCGCCCACCGGCTCGGCTAGCTGCTGCGATCGGTTGCTACGATGATCGCTCCGGGACCGCAGAAGGAGCCGACCGCTTGACCGCCGTCCGCCAGCCGGTCGCCATCCGGCCGCGAGCCGCCGCGCAGGCACGCGAGCTGCCCTATCTCAACCGCGAGCTGTCGTGGTTGGACTTCAACGCGCGGGTGCTGCACGAAGCGCAGGACGAGCGCAACCCACTCCTTGAGCGTACTCGGTTCCTGGCCATCTTCGCGAGCAACCTCGACGAGTTCTTCCAGGTGCGCGTGGCGGGACTCCGCCAGCAGGTGGCCGCCGGCCACAGCTCGCCGTTCCCGGACGGCCTCTCCGCCTCGGAGGTCCTGCAGCGTGTCCGGACGCGCGTGCTGCCACTCGTGGAGGCTCACTCGCGCACCTTCGCGGCCATCCACACGCAGCTCGCCGGGGCGGGGATCCGGATCGTCTCGTACGAGGAGCGGCCGGAGCGTCAGGGAGAGCTGCGTCAGCAGTTCCTCGATGAGATCTTCCCTGTCCTGACGCCCCTGGCGGTGGACCCGGGCCACCCGTTCCCCTACATCAGCGACCTCTCCCTGTCGCTGGCGGTGACCGTCCGTGACCCTGAGACCGGTGAGCGGCGCTTCGCTCGCCTGAAGGTGCCACCGGTCCTGCCGCGGCTCTGGGAGGTGGGCGCGCGGACCTACGTGCTCCTCGAACAGATCATCGCGGCCAACCTCGACGTCCTGTTCCCGGGCATGGAGATCGTGGAGCACCACCTCTTCCGGGTCACGCGCAACGCCGACCTTTCCATCGAGGAGGACGAGGCGGACGACCTGCTCCTGGCCATCGAAGAGGAGCTGCGCAAGCGCCGCTTCGGGAAGGTCGTGCGCCTGGAAGTGGAACGCTCGATGCCGCCGGGGACCCGGGCGCTCCTCCAGCAGGGCCTGGGACTGGGTCCGCCGGAGGTCTACGAGATCTCCGGGATGCTCGACCTGACGGCCCTCACGGCCGTCGCGGACCTGGACCTTCCGCGGCTCCAGCCGCACGCCTGGCAGCCAGTGGTCCCGCCCCGCCTCCAGCCGCCCGACGAGGACGAGGAGGCCGACGTGTTCGCGGCCATCCGCGAGGGCGACGTGCTGCTCCATCACCCCTACGAGTCGTTCACCGGTTCGGTCCAGCGGTTCATCGAGCAGGCCGCGACGGACCCCGATGTCCTGACCATCAAGCAGACGCTCTACCGCACGAGCGGCGATTCGCCCATCGTCCGGGCGCTCATCGGGGCCGCCGAACGCGGCAAGCAGGTCGTGGTCATGGTGGAGATCAAGGCCCGCTTCGATGAGCGCGCGAACATCGTCTGGGCGCGTGCCCTGGAGCGCGCGGGTGCGCACGTCGCTTACGGCCTGGTCGGATTGAAGACCCACTGCAAGGCGGCTCTCGTGGTCCGGCGGGAAGGGCGCGGCCTGCGTCGATACGTCCACATCGGGACCGGCAACTACAACCCCAAGACGGCGCGCGCGTACGTCGACCTGGGGCTCCTCACGGACGATCCGGACGTGTGTTCGGACGTGACCGACCTCTTTAACGTCCTGACCGGCATCGCGCGGCAGCTTCGCTACCGCAAGCTGCTCGTCGCGCCGGTCGGTCTGCGCGACGCGCTCCTGGGACTCATCGAGGAGCAGGTCTCACGTCATCGCCAGGACGGCAGCGGCCGCATCGTGATGAAGGTCAACGCGATGGTCGACCCGCAGATGATCGCCGCGCTCTACCGTGCCAGCCAGGTCGGCGTGCCCATCGACCTCATCGTGCGCGGGATGTGCTCACTTCAGCCGGGCGTGCCCGGTGTCAGCGAGACCATCCGCGTCCGCTCGGTCGTGGGCCGCTTCCTGGAGCACTCGCGCATCTTCTGGTTCGGCTCGGGTGAGCACGAGTGCTTCTACATCGGCTCGGCCGACGCCATGGAGCGCAACCTCGACCGACGCATCGAGGCGCTCACCCCGGTCGAGGATCCCCTGCTCCGCGAACGCCTGCGCGAGATCGTGCGCGTGCTGAACGCGGATGACCGGCGAGCGTGGCAGCTGGGCGCCGATGGCCAGTGGCGGCGTGTGGAAGAGCTCGTGCCCGAGCCGACCGGCCTGGACGCCTTCGAGACGCTGATGGGCATCACCCGCGCGTCGCTCGAGGCAGCCGGTTGAAGGGGCGCAGCGGGGGGGATCCGACCGAGGTCGAGCTGAAGTACGCGGTGGACGACGCCACGGCCCTCCGTGAAGCGCTCGACGCCGGCCTGCTGGCTCCCGCCGAGGCCGGGCCATGGCGGGTCGTGCAGGTCGAGGACCGCTACATCGACACGGCGGTGGGAGCGCTCGAGCGTGAGGGCTACGGGGCTCGGCTTCGGCGAGTCGATGGGCACACGGTCGTCACGGTCAAGCGCGACCCGACCGAACGAGCGATGGGCCGCGGAGCGGGCAGCCGGGCCCTTCGCCGCCGGGTGGAGCACGAGGCGCCGGCCACGCCGCGTCTCGATCCGGCCAGCTGGCCCGCGTCCAGGGCTCGCGACCTCGTGGCACGGATCTCCGGGGACCAGCCGTTGCGCACCAGGTTCACGATCCGCCAGGAGCGCCACGAGCGCGATCTCTCGCTCGATGGCAGCTCCGCGACACTCAGCCTGGACGCCGCGGAGGTGCGCCACCGGGGGAAGCCGGTGGGCACCTTCGGCGCCCTGGAGATCGAATCGGCCGATGGCTCCACGGCATCGCTCCAGCGCCTGGCAGTCGCCCTGGAGGCGACCGGGCTCGTCCGGCCCGACACGCGCTCCAAAGAGGTCATCGCGCGGGAGCTGATCCAAGCGACGCGGCCCGAAACGGCGCGGCGCCGTCTGCCGAAGGTCCCCAAGAACGCGGGCGTCAAGGCCGACGACACGCTGGCGGAGGCGGGGCGCAAGGTCCTGCGCATGCACCTCGCGCGCATGCTCGCCTCCGAGGCCGGCACCCGTACCGGTGAGGATCCCGAGGATCTGCACAAGATGCGCGTCGCGACTCGCCGGATGCGGGCCGTCTGGCGGACGTTCGACGGCGCCTATCGGCCAAAGCTGCAGAAGCGCTACGTCCGCGAGCTCCG
This sequence comes from Chloroflexota bacterium, assembly GCA_030446555.1. Lineage (GTDB taxonomy): Bacteria > Chloroflexota > Limnocylindria > Limnocylindrales > CSP1-4 > Palsa-1032. Next base: position 168,845 of record JAUJNA010000005.1, read on the forward strand.
CAGCGTGGCTGGTGCACTGGGCACGGTGCGCGATCTGGACGTGCAGCTCGAAAGCCTCGCGGCACACGAGGCGCGCATCGGAAGCGAGGCGGCAGAAGCGCTCCGGCCGCTCCGTGACGAATGGGAACGCCGGCGTGAGGAAGCGCGCGCCGCGCTGCTCCTCCTGCTGGACTCGCCTGCCTACGCTCGCTTCGTGGACGACTACCTCCGGTTCGTGGAGACGGTGGGCGCCGGTGCGGCGGCGGCCGACCCAGGCCCCGAGAGACGTGTCCGCGATGTCGCCGTAGGGCGCATCTGGGGGGCGTTCGAGCAGGTGCGCGCGCATGACGCGGGATTGCCCTGGGCGGACCTGCCGGCACTCCACGAGCTGCGCATCGATGGCAAGCGCCTTCGCTACAGCCTCGAATCGTTCCGCGAACTGCTGCCCGGGACCGCCGACGAGCCGATCGCCACGGTGACCGCGATGCAGGACCACCTGGGCGCGATCAACGACGCGCACGCTGCGGCGAACGCCGTGCGGGAGTGGCTGATGGCTGCCGCAGCCGGTCTGCCGACCGCCGCTCGCGACGCCGCCGGCACGTACCTGGTGCTCCGCGAGGAGGAGATCCCGCGTCTCCGGAGGAGCTTCCCGCCCATCTGGCGGCGCGTCACCGGGACGCCCGCCCGGCGCCGCCTGGCCCTGGTCCTGAGCGAGCTCTGACGCGAAGCGGTCTGCCCGAGAAGGCTCCCGGCTGGCTGGACAGGCTGGACCGGGCGATCACCGGGACGCTCGCGCGGCTCGGCGTGCCCTTCCTCCGTCTCTCGCTGGGCATCATCTTCCTCTGGTTCGGCGCGCTCAAGTTCTTCCCCGGCCTCAGTCCGGCGGAAGGCGTGGCAGCGACGACGATCAGCGACATCTCCTTCGGAGCCGTGCCCGCCGACGTCGCGCTGTTCATCCTTGCCGTCTGGGAGTGCGCCATCGGGATCGGCCTGCTGGCGGGCATCTTCGTGCGCTTGACGCTGCTCCTCCTGGCGCTGCAGATGGTGGGCACCTTCGTGCCCCTGCTCCTCTACCCGACCGAGACCTTCACCCGCTTCCCGTACGCGCCGACGCTCGAGGGGCAGTACATCATCAAGAACCTGGTGCTCATCGCTGCCGGGATGGTCATCGGCGCCACCGTGCGCGGCGGGCGCGTGGAGCCGGAACCAGAACGGGTGCAGGGGGATCCTTGACCGCTCGTTAACCTGGCCGCAACGATGCGTTGACCGAGCTCGGGCACGCTGCCGGGATGGAGCCAGCCGCTGGTCTCGCATCCGTGGGTCCCCGAACGGGACCGGCGGCTCGCGCCCATGCCACTGCCTCTCACCGGGTCGAGTGGCTCGTCCTGGCACGTGCCGATGGGTTCCCTGGCGGAGCGGACGTCGTGCCGGGCCGCGTCCTTCGGATCGTGACCGACCCGCGCGCGTTCCGTGCCGCGCTCCTCGGCGAGCGGCCCCGGCTGGCCGTCGTGCATGTGCCGCCCGGTGGCGCCATGGACATCGATCTGCTGGCTGCCGAGCGTCATCGCCGGCAGAGCCTTCGCGCCGTGCTGGTGAATGGCCGCGGTGGCGTGACCGAGCGCCTCGACGCGTTGCGCCTGGGTCTCGACGAGGCCTTCGGTGATGACGTGGACCAGGCGGAGCTGCTCGAGCGCCTCAGGATCCTGGCCGAGAGCTCGCGTGGTGGCCGAAGCGAGCACCGCCTGACCATCGCCGAGGGGATGGTGCTCGATCTCGATGGCCGTCAGCTCATGCGCGACGGCGGACCGATCCATCTGCGCCCCAAGGAGTTCGGCCTGCTGGAGGCGCTGGTGCGCCACCGGGGCAGGGCGTTCACGCGTCGGCAGCTGCTGGACCTCGTGTGGGGCAGGGATCACGACGGCGATGAGCGGACGGTCGACGTGCACGTGCGCTGGCTGCGCCAGAAGCTCGAGGCGGACCCGGACCGTCCACTCCGGCTGCTCACCGTGCGCGGGGTCGGGTACCGGTTGGTGCCGTCGGACCGTTAACCGAGCCTTAACGGACCGGCAACGGGCCGTTCATCGCTCACCCGGATGCTGGCCACGGTCACGCCATGGACCAGAGGTCGCGCGTGCCGCGACGACAACGAGGAGAAGCAGGACATGGACATCATGACCAAGCGCTTGGGAGCGATCGCCTTCGCGGCGGCGCTCGTGGTGGCTGCCTGCGGTGGCGGGAGCGGCGCGACGACGAACGCGCCCAGCCAGCCGCTCGCCAGTCAGTCGCCCGCCGAGAGCGAGCCCGCCGGCAGCCTGAGCGGCGAGATCGTCATCTCGGGATCCTCCACGGTCGGCCCCATCTCGACCGGCGTCAAGGAGCTCTTCAACGCTCAGAACCCCGACGTCGCCATCAGCGTCGACGAGCCGGGCACGGGCGACGGCTTCGCCCTCTTCTGCGAGGGGCAGACGGACATCAGCGACGCGTCCCGCGCCATCAAGGAAGAAGAGGCGACCATCTGCGCCGACAACGGCGTCGAGTACGTCGAGCTCAAGATCGGCATCGACGGACTCTCCGTCATCACGTCGATCGACAACGACCAGGTGCCGGAAGACTGCCTGACCTTCAACGACATCTATGCCCTGATCGGCCCGGAGTCGACCGGCTTCGACAACTGGTCCGATGCTCAGCCGCTCGCGACGGAGCTCGGGGCGACGACCCAGCTCCCTGACGCGCCGCTGACGATCACGGCACCCGGCGAGGAGTCGGGCACTTATGACAGCTTCGTGGAGCTCGTCATCGTGCCGGTCGGTGAGGTGCGGGTCGAGGCGGGTGCCATCACCGAGGAAGAGATCGAGGCCACCCGTCCCGACTACCAGTCCACGGGCGATGACAACATCATCATCGATGGCGTCGCAGGCTCAGCGGAGAACCCCACCACGCTCGGCTGGGTCGGGTTCGCGTACGTGGAGAACGCACTCGACCGCATCAAGCCCCTGAAGGTCGACAACGGGGAGAGCGGCTGCGTCGAGCCCACGCCCGAGACCATCGCCGCCGGCGAGTACCCCATCGCCCGCGACCTGTTCATCTACGTCAACAAGGCAAGGGCGGACGAGAACCCGGCGGTCACCGCCTTCGTCGACTTCTACCTGGCCGAGGGCACGCTGGACGAGGTCTACCAGCTCCCGACCGCACGCTACATCCCGCTCACCGAGGAGACCTTTGCAGAGACCGTCTCAGCCTGGGAGAGCCGCTGACCTTCGCCGCGATCCGCGCTGACACGGCGGCCGAGCCGGGCTTCGGCTCGGCCGTTCCGTTTCCGCCCACCGCGCCCTATCCTGCGTCAAGCTTCTACGAGGCGAAACGTCGATGACCCAGGCCCCCATCACCGTCTCCCGTCCGCCCGGGCGTCCCCAGCTCTGGGGCAGCGCCGGCAGGCGTCATCGCGAGTCGGCCATCGGGGCGGTCTTCTTCATCGCTGCCGCGCTCTCGATCGTCATCAGCGCGGCCATCGTCCTCTCGCTCGTCTTCGAGGCGGCGAGCTTCCTCGCCCAGATCGATCTCGAGCAGCTGCGTGAGATCGGCTGGTTCCCCCGACGGGGTCTGTTCGATATCGGGACGGTCGTCGTCGGTTCCCTCATCGTTACGGCCATCGGGATGGCCGTCGCCACACCGGTGGGCCTGGGGTCCGCAATCTACCTCTCCGAATACGCGTCACCAAGGACCCGCCGGCTGATCAAGCCGGTCCTGGAGATCCTGGCCGGCATCCCGAGCATCGTCCTGGGCTACTTCGCGCTCACCGTGATCAACCCGCAGATCGTGACGCAGCTCTTCTCGGGGGCCGACCACTTCAACCTCATGGCCGCCGGCCTCGCGGTCGGCGTCCTCATCATCCCGCTCATCGCCTCCGTCGCGGAGGACGCCATGCGGGCCGTGCCCCGGAGCCTGCGTGAGGCGTCGTACGGGCTGGGCGCTCGCAGGATCACGACGAGCGTCCGGGTCGTCTTCCCGGCGGCGATCTCGGGCATCGTCGCGGCGCTCATCATCGGCGTCTCGCGCGGGATCGGCGAGACCATGGTGGTGGCCATCGCGGCCGGCGGCACGGGTGGTTCGCTGTTCACGCTCGATCCGCTGGGGCCGGGCCAGACGGTGACGGCCGCGATGGCCTCGCTGGCCACGGGCAGCGACCAGGTCCGCGGCGCAAGCGCAGCGTTCCCGAGCCTCTTCTTCCTGGGGCTGCTGCTCTTCCTCATCACCCTGCTGCTGAACATGGTGGGCGACGTCTTCGTGCGACGCACCCGCCAGCGCTACTAGGAGGTCGGGGATGAGCTCGACCGCCGTCGCTGCGCAGGTCCGCCGGGCGTCACTCAAGGGCAGCGGCGTCGACGTTCGCGGCGCCGTCTTCCAGGGGCTGCTCGCCCTCGCACTCCTCTTCTCGCTGACCGTGCTCATCGTCCTGTTGGTCGACGTCCTCCTGCGGGGACTCCCGGTGTTCGCAGCGCGCGGGGCCGATTTCCTCACGTCCGAGGTCGTCAGCCAGCCGAGTCAGGCGGGCGTCGTCCAGGGGATCCAGGGATCCATCCTGATCGTCCTCATCGTGACCGTCACGGCCATCCCCATCGGGTTGATGACCGCCATCTACCTCGAGGAGTACGCGCCTGACAACCGTCTCACGCGGTTCATCTCGGTCAACATCCGCAACCTGGCCGGCGTCCCATCCATCGTCTACGGCCTCCTGGGCCTGGCGCTCTTCGTGGGCGTCTTCCGATCGCTCGGCATCGGGCCGGGCGGCAACGGGCGGATCGTCTTCGCCGGTGGCCTGACGATGGCCGCCCTGGTGCTGCCCATCGTCATCATCACGGCCGCGGAGGCAGTCCGCGCCGTCCCCAACGCCATCCGCGAAGCAGGCTACGGGGTCGGTGCATCGAAGTGGCAGGTCACCCGCCAGCTCGTGCTGCCGTCGGCCATGCCGGGCATCCTCACCGGTGTCGTCCTGTCGCTCTCGCGAGCGCTCGGCGAGACCGCGCCGCTCATCCTGGCCGGCGCGGTGCTTGGCTCCTACTCGAGCGGCGACAAGGACTTCGTGGAGCAGCTGTTCGGGGCCTACACCGCACTCCCCATGATCATCTTCGGCTGGACCAAGGAGTCGGCCCCCGAGTTCCGCCAGCTCGCCGCAGCGGGGATCATCGTGCTCCTCGCCGTCACCCTCCTGGCCAACGCGCTGGCCGTCGTCCTTCGCAATCGTTTCGAGCGGTCGTGGTAGTGAAGGACCGACCGCGCGATACTCCACAGCACCGAGGATCCGCCATGACCACCGTGACGCCCGTCCCCACAGGGACGCCCATCGAAGACCGCAGGACCGTGAACCTCCGTATCGAGACCACTCGCCCCCAGCCGAGCGACGCGCTCACACCGGCGTCGATGCCCGTGCTGCGCATGGAGTCGCTCTCCGTCTACTACGGCAGCTTTCGCGCCGTCCGTGACATCACCCTCGATGTCAGGACCAACGCCATCACGGCCATCATCGGACCATCCGGCTGCGGCAAGAGCACACTCCTGCGCGCCCTCAACCGGATGAACGACCTGGTGCCCGGCGCACGGGTCACGGGCAAGGTGCTGTACCACGGCGAGGACCTCTATGGTCCCCGGGTCGATGCCGTGGAGGTCCGCCGTCGCATCGGGATGGTCTTCCAGAAACCGAACCCCTTCCCCAAGTCGATCTACGACAACGTCGCCTTCGGTCCGCGGGTCAATGGGCTGCGTGTCGACATGGACGCGCTCGTGGAATCGAGCTTGCGCCGTGCCGCGCTCTGGGACGAGGTCAAGGACAAGCTCAAGCAGTCCGGGATGGCCCTGTCAGGTGGGCAGCAGCAGCGGCTCTGTATCGCACGCGCCATCGCGGTGGAGCCCGACGTGATCCTGATGGACGAGCCCTGCTCCGCTCTCGACCCGCGGGCGACGCTCCAGATCGAGGAGCTGATGATGGAGCTGAAGCGGAACTACACCATCGTCATCGTGACCCACAACATGCAGCAGGCCGCGCGCGCCTCGGAGGAGACCGTGTTCCTCACGATGGGTGAGGAACGTGCCGGTCACATGGTCGAGAAGGGCCCCACGAGCGAGATCTTCACGAACCCCAAGAACCAGCTGACCGAGGACTACGTCTCGGGACGCTTCGGCTAGAGGACCGACCGATGCAGCAGGACGTCGAACGAGATCCAGACGGCGCGGTGATGCCCACGGATCAGACCGACCCGGTGGAGTTCGTGCGGGAGCAGATCGACGAGATCGTGGAGCGAGCGGGGGCGAACCCTTCCACCCGCCGCGACCTCCACCACCCTCCGCGCGACACCCTCGATCGCGAGGAGCGCGAGATCAAGGACAACGTCCTCCGGCTGGGGAGCCTCGTGGCGGACCAGATCCGTGCCGCGCTGGCCGCCCTGCGATCACATGACGCCGAGGCCGCGACAGCGGTCATCATCGGCGACGCCCGCATCAACGAGGTGCAACGCAGCATCTCGACGCTCATCGTCCGGACCATCGCCACCCAGCAGCCGGTGGCGCGCGA
>JAUJNA010000005.1:175488-178473 GCA_030446555.1 Chloroflexota bacterium
CTTCGACTACGTCATCACCGTGTGCGACCAGGCCAGGCAGGTTTGCCCGGTCTTCCCGGGCAGCGGGGAGTCCCTCCACTGGGGATATCCCGATCCCAACGAGGCGACCGGTACGGAGGAGGAGCGACTCGTGGTGTTCCGCCGGGTCTTCACGGCCATCGCTGAGCGCATCGGCCAGTTCATCCCCATCGCCTCACGCGAACAGGGGCGTGCCGTCCCGACGGCCACGACGACCGCGGCGGGCTGACCGCCACCACATCGGTGGACGACGACGGGCAAGGCGGCGCGAACGTGGAGCTCTACCTGCTGCGACATGCTCACGCAGGAGACCCCGAGGCGTGGAGCGGCGACGACGATCAGCGGCCACTCACCGCCAAGGGTCGCCGCCAGTCGGAACGACTGGCTCGCTTCGTGGCAGCCATCCACTTCCAGCCCGACGCGATCCTGGCGAGCCCGAAGGCACGGGCGCGGCAGACGGCGGAGATCGTGGCACGCCGGCTGGGCATCGAGGTCACGATCGACGAACGGCTGGGCTCGGACCTGCCTCTCGGCGCACTGGATGATCTCCTCGGGGAGGCGGGCGCCGCTCGACCCGTCCTGGTCGGTCATGACCCCGACTTCTCGGCGCTCGTGGCGATCCTGTGCGGTGCCTCACGCGTGCCGATGAAGAAGGGCGCGCTCTGCCGCATCGACGTGGACCGCCCGCTCCAGCCGGGTGCCGGCATCCTGCGATGGCTCCTGCCGCCCGACCTGCTCAGGCGCGAGGACTAGGAGTCCTCCGATCCCTCCCCCAGCGGGATGGCGAAGCTGAAGACGGAACCCTTGCCTTCCTCGCTCTCGACCCAGATGCGACCGCCGTGCCCTTCGGCGATGTGGCGAGCGATCGAGAGGCCGAGACCGGTGCCACCGGCACCGCGGACGCGCGCCTTATCCACCTTGTAGAACCTCTCGAACACGCGGTCAAGGTCCGCCTTGGGGATGCCCACGCCCTGGTCCTCCACGCTGACCACGATCTCACCGAGCGAGCGGCGGGCGCGCACCACCACCTGGCTCGAGGAGGGCGAGAACTTGACGGCGTTGTGCAGCAGGTTGATGAGGAGTTGGCCCAGCCGCTCCTCGTCGCCGCGTACGCGGGGAAGCGGACCGTCCGTCTCGATCTCGCCGACCAGCTCGACCTGTTGTCGATCGGCGAAGGTGCGCAGCCGTTCGAACGCCCCTCGGATGACGCGCCCCAGATCCACCTCGTCGAGGTTCAACTGCGTGGCCCCGCCCTCGATGCGTGACAGGTCCAGGAGCTCGTTGACCATCTGCACCAGGTGACCTGTCTCCACGTCGATCTTCTGGATCCGGTCGCGGATGCGCGGCGGGACGGACGCCGTGTCCAGGTCACGGGCCACGGTCTCGGTCAGGAGCCGGATGGTCGTGAGCGGCGTGCGCAGCTCGTGCGAGAGGTTGTCGATGAACTCGGTACGGATGCGTTGGAGGCGCCGCAGCTCGGTGACGTCCTCCAGGACGAGCCAGATCCCGCCGGTCGCCGCACGTCGCCCGCGAAGGACGAGGGTCCGCTCGCTGGAGCCCGGGAAAGCGACCTCCCGGCTGAGCGCACCCCGATCACGCGCCGCCCGCGCGAGCGCCTCCACGCGATGGTCCACGAATGCCTCCATCGCCGAGCGCCCGATGAGGCTCGCCCGTAGCTGTCCCAGGATGGTGCAGGCGGCCTGGTTGACCATGACCACCCTCAGGTCATCGTCGAGACGGACGATGCCCGTCTCCAGATCCTCGGTGAGCTGCGCGAGATCGTGCAGCTGGGGTTCACGCGAACGGGCCTCGGTCAACGCATCCTGAGCGCCCCGCGCGGCCGCCTCGAGGTCACCACCGCGGCCGGCATCGAAGATGCTGCGGATACGGTCGAGGGTGCGTCCACGGGAGATCGCGGCGACGGCGGCCACTGCCAGCGCGCCCGACATCAGCACCAGGAAGCCGATGATCTCCGGCTGCACCCCTCCAGTCTAGGGACGCGCTGACGATGACCCCCAAGGGCCGTCACGTCCCACCTTGCCCCCGAGGGGCGCTCGACGGGCTTGCCCATGCCCATGCTCGGCTGATGGCCCGTTGAAGCCCAAGGCGCTGGACAAGCCCGGGCGGGCGGCGCCTTGATGACCTCACCGACCATCAAGTGGGCCGCCGCGGGCAGAAAGGGCGATAAGGCGGGCAGTTGCACGGCTGAAAGAACACCTAAGTACCAGGCTTCGGCACGACAGACCCATCAGATGGACACCGGCACGGCCAAAGCCGCGGAGACCGTCAAGCGGCGCCCGGCCGGCTCAGGAGGTGACGAAGGGCGCCTGGCGGAGCCAGCGGTCATCGGAGAGCTGGGCCACGAGGAAATCGGCCAAGTCCGCTTGCCTGACGCGCGATCGTGGGCCGAGGCGCACGTCCATGCCGGCTCGGTACCGGCCCGTGCGCGGTCCGGCGACGACGCGTGGTGGCCGGGCGGCGATCCAGTCGAGGTCACTGGCAGACACGATCTCGAACTCGCGCTGCTTGGCCGCGACCACGTGGCGGGCGAGCAGCCTCACGACCGTCGAGGCGATCCCATCCGCCAGCGTCTTCGGACGCCCCGGGACCTCGACCGCCGCGCCGGACAGCAGCACCAGGCGCCGGACGCCATGGCTTTGCATCCCCGCCACGAGGTGCTGCGCCCATGCATCGAACAGGGCCACCTGGTCGGGAGTGTTCGACGTGGGACCGACCGTGCTGATGACCGCCTCGCTGCCGGCGATCGCGGCAGCCACGTCCTCGGCCTTGGCGATGTCCCCCTTGATCACCCGCAGGTGAGCGCCACCGATGCCGCTCAGGGCGGCCGGGTCGCGGGCGAGCGCCGTGATGGTGTGATGCGCCTCGAGTGACGCGTCGAGGGCGTGCCAGCCGATGGCTCCGCTGGCTCCGAAGATCGTGACGCGCATGCGCCGGATGGTACGGGCC
>JAUJNA010000005.1:178573-182058 GCA_030446555.1 Chloroflexota bacterium
GCGCTCAAGCGCTACGGGATGCTGCTGGCCGACAACGGATCACCGTGGTTCGTGACGGGCGCCCGGATCCGCGCTGGGACGACGACGATCTGCATCAGCTCCAGACGATCATCGGGCCGGACCTCGAGGTGGTCGACACGAGCTCCCTGCGCAACGGAGCGCCCTGAGCGGGACGGCCACAGCAGCCCGGCCAGCCGACGCCTCCGCCGTATCGCGACGAGGGACCTGGGGTGTCTCAGGCAGCGTCCAGGATCGACCGCCATGGGCCCCGTGATTCGCCATCGGCCAGCTCCAGCCAGCGCAGCGCGTAGGCGACTTCCGTGGCGCTCCTGAGCAACAGGCCGCGGGCAGTGGGCGTCGCCGAGTCGATGGCCTCGATGTGGAAGTGCTCGCGCGCGTAGCTGTGGGTGAGCGACTCTTGGCTCCGGATGGGCCGCAGGTGGGCTCGCACCAGCTCCACCTGGCGGGCGAACCCGGGAGCGCGCCAGCGCTCCGGCCTACGGGCACGTGACCGCAGCAGCCCCGCGAGGACGACACTCTGGATGTGCAGCCGCTCGTCCGCCGAGGGGACGGCAAGGCGCGCACCACTGCCGGACGCGTGGGACGACGTTGCGAGTTGCGCCACCATGGCCGCACCGTACGGAAGCCGCGTCAACGCTCCGTTTCCGCGGCATCAACGTTTTTCGGGTGCTCTACCCGTCCGGCCCCCGGAAGACGTATCCCACGCCCCGCACCGTCTCGAGGAAGCGCGGCTTGGACGGATCCTCCTCGATGCGCTGGCGGAGCCAGTGCACATGCACGTCGACCGTCCTGGTCTCCCCCGCGTACTCGTAGCCCCACACGCGGTCGAGCAGCTGTTCCCGGCTGAACACCTGGCCGGGGTTGCGCACCAGGAAGGCGAGCAGCTCGAAGGCCTTGGGCTTGACGGCAAGGGGCTTGCCGTCCCGGAGCAGCCGATGACCGGCCAGGTCGATCGTGACGGGCCCCAGCTCCACCAGCTGCGAGATCGCCTCGGGCGGCGCCGGCCCCTCCATCCTCCGCAGAAGCCCGCGGATGCGTGCCTGGAGCTCGCGCAGGCTGAAGGGCTTCGTGACGTAGTCGTCCGCGCCGAGCTCCAGGCCCACCACCTTGTCCAGCTCGCTGTCACGGGCGGTGAGCATCAGGATGGCGACCTGGGACTCCTGGCGCACGATGCGGCACACCTCTATGCCCGACAGGCCGGGCAGCATGAGGTCGAGCAGGATGAGGTCGGGCTTCTCGGCCCGGAAGCGCTCGAGCGCCTCGCGACCGTCGGCCGCGGTGACCACCCGCAGGCCGTCCTGCTCGAGTGCCTCCGCCAGCGTCTCGCGCAGGGTCGGCTCATCGTCGACCACCAGGACGGTGCGCGCCATCTGTTCTCCGTGACGGGATCCCGGGCGCAGTGTATTGCGCTGATATGAACGACGGCGGCCGACCGGACGGTGGTGGCCCCCTAACGGCTCCTCCCTCAGCTCTCCGCGGCAGCCGCCGTTCTCGCCCGGCGCGCGAACTCCCGATCCTGGATCCACCATTCGGTGAAGTCCCGGCAGCGACCCTCGTCGTCGAACCGGCAGAGGTAGATGTTCCAGTATTCGTCGCTCAGCTCGCCGTCCGTGAAGTAGCGGCTCCAGCCGGACGCGACATGCTCCTCGCCGTCGATGGCGAGCGGCTCGTAGTGCCCGTCGTAGGTGCCCGGATCGTCACGTTCGTCGAGCCAACTCGCGACGATGGCGTCACGACCGGTCACCGGCTCCTCCTCGGGGTGGTAGCGGTACCGGGCGTCCTCGCTGAACAGGTCGCTGATGGCCCCCGGGTCGTAGCTCTTCCAGGCCTCCACGTAGCGGTCCAGCCAAGCCTGGAAGCCCGGGCGATCGAGTGTCATGGATCTCCTCCGGTCCGCGGGGCGCGTGGTCCAGCCATCATCCCGCAGGGTTCGACACCGGATGTCAGGTTTGCCGCGCGGAAGCACCGACCGACGGGCGCGCGACCGCCTCGCGAGCGGCGTCGAGACGGGCGAGCGTCCGCTCGTAGCCGAGGGCGACCAGCGTGTCGAAGAGGGGTGGTGTGGCGGTGCGGCCCGTGACGGCGACCCGGATGGCCATGAAGAGGTCGCCGGCCTTCCAGCCACGTTCCTCGCAGAGGCGGCGCAACGGTGGCTCGAGCTCATCGGCCTCGAAGCTCACGGCGCCGACCTCCGCGATCCGGTCGCGTGCCTCGGCCAGACCCTGGAGCGTCGTCTCGGCGTCCCAGCGCTTGGGCACCACCAGGGCAGGGTCGACGGCGATCTCCCGGAGGAACAGGAAGTCCACCAGGTCCGAGATCGAAGAGAGTAGTGGCATCCGCTCACGGATGAGTGGCAGCAGCGCTCGCAGGTCGTCCGCCCGAGGGGCGCGCACCGCGGCTCCCTCGGCGCGCCGGGCCTCGAGCGTCGCGAGCAGGTAGGGCATCGCCCGCTCGATCAGTTCCTCGTCGGAGAGGCGCCGGATCCACTGGCCGTTCAGCCACTCCAGCCGTGCCCGATCGAAGACAGCGCCGGCCGAATGCACTCGTTCGAGTTCGAAGCGCTCCACCAGCTCGTCGAGCGAGAAGATCTCGTCCGGCGCTGCTTCACCGGGAGACCAGCCCAGGAGTGCCAGGTGGTTGACGAGCGCCTCCTTGATGAAGCCTTCCGCGCGATAGGCCGCGACGGCCGTCTGGCTCTTGCGCTTGCTCATCTTGGTCCGGTCGGGGTTCAGGATGAGCGGCAAGTGAGCGAACTGCGGTACCTGTGCCCCCAGGGCACGGAACAGGAGGATGTGCTTGGGTGTGTTGGAGAGGTGTTCCTCGCCCCGGATGACGTGGGTGATGGCCATCTGGGCATCATCGACGACCACCGTGAAGTGGTAGAGCGGCGTGCCATCGGAACGCACGATCACGAGGTCGCCGCCGAGCGCCGCGGTGTCGATGGTGACGTCGCCCCTGACGAGATCGTGGAACGCCACGGCCCCGTCGCCCACGCGGAAGCGGATCGCCGGCACACGCCCGGCAGCCTCATGCTGCCTGCGCTGGGCAGCCGCGAGCTTCGCACACCGCCCGATGTAGTGGGGCGGCTGGTGAGCCTGCTCCTGCGCCGCGCGGTCGGCCGCGAGCTCGTCCGGCGTGCAGTAACAGGGATAGGCTCGGTCCTCGGCGAGCAGACGGTCCGCCGCCTCGCGGTACAGCTCGAGCCGCTCCATCTGCCGATACGGGCCGTACGGCCCGCGTGCCGGTCGTCCGGCCACTTCCGGGCCCTCGTCCCATTCGATCCCCAGCCAGTGCAGGTTCTCCAGGACGTCCTGCTCGTACCTCGGCTCGGAGCGGGCGACGTCCGTGTCCTCCAGGCGCAGGATGAACGTCCCGCCCTGCTGCCGGGCGAAGAGGAAGTCGTAGAGCGCGGTGCGCGCGCCACCCACGTGGAGCGGGCCGGTGGGGCTCGGCGCGAAACGGCA
>JAUJNA010000005.1:182158-195813 GCA_030446555.1 Chloroflexota bacterium
CACCGTCGGTCCGCCTGGTCGCTCCCAACGACTCCATCACCATCCGGCGCTTCGGGCGCGACGCCTATCTCGATGCCGGCGTCCTGGTGGCAGCGGCCAGGGGTACCTTCGACCTCCGCGTGAGGCGACAGGACTACGAGTCTCCCATCGAGGTCTGGCAATACATCGACGGCAAGCCCGCCCGGGAGCTTCCCGCCGGCCTCACCAGCGGCTTCGACGGCCTCGACGGTTTCCTCCGTATCTCACTGACCGACGCCGACGGTGATCTCGTCTACCAGCGCTCGCGCGACTTCTGCCCCAGCGGGCAGGACATGCGTGTCAACGCCTCGGGGCCCATGACTCCCACCTATCCTCGCTACTGCGGGTCCTTCGGCGCGGCGGGGGACTTCATGCTGGGGACCGTCTGGGGCATCGACCGTGGCTGGGCCGTGCCCGCCTTCGGCTGGCAGCCTCCCCGGTTCGCCGGTCCCGACGGCCGCTACACGATGCGCGTGTCCATCGCCCGCCGCTTCCGCGACCTGTTCGGCGTGCGATCCGGAGAAGGATCCGTGGCCATCTCGGTGCGCATCCGCACCGAAGAGGAAGAGTGTCCTGACTGCCCCATGCCGGTCCCGGGCCAGGCTCCTGATGTCCGGACGCCGCCTGGGTTCGCCGCCGATCAGCCCCTGCGCGGCCCGTTGGGGGCCGCTCCCGGCATGGAGACGCCACCCGACCGCGCCATGCCCGATCTCGTGGCGCTCCCGGCTTTCAACATCAGCGTCGCCCGTCGCGCCGGTCGCGACCGCATCGAGTTCGGCGCCAACGTGTGGAACGCCGGGCCCGCACCCCTCCTCGTGGAAGGCTTCCGCCGGCAGAACGAGGACGTCATGGACGCCTATCAGTACTTCCTCGATGGTGATGAGGTCCTCGGTCGCACGCGGGTCGGCACCATGGAGTTCCACGACCAGCAGGGCCATCACCACTGGCACTTCCTGCAGTTCGCTCGCTACTCGCTCCTCGATGGCGAGGGGCGACCGATCGGCGTCAGCAAGAAGCAGGCCTTCTGCCTCGTTCCCACCGACGCCATCGACCTCACCGTGCGAGGCGCGGAGTGGCAGCCCGGGTCGACCGGTCTGGGCACCTCATGCGGTGGGCCGGACGCGGTCTGGGTGCGCGAGACGCTCCAGGCTGGTTGGGGCGACACCTACTACCAGGTGGCCGGGCAGTCGCTCGACATCACGGAGCTGCCCAACGGCATCTACCACGTGGCGGTCGAGGCGAACCCCACCGGTCTCCTGTACGAGCGTGACCGAGCCAACAACGTCCAGCTCCGACGGATCCGTCTCGGTGGCGAGCCGGGGGCCCGCACCGTGCGCGTCTTCCCCTGGAACGGCATCGAGGACTGAGGCGCGCTCCTCAGCCGTCCCGCATGCGCGCCCCCGGATCCCGGGGGCGCGCTCGTTCCTGCCGCAGCACGCCGAAGGCCCCCAGCAAACCGCCGATGCCGTAGCCCACGCCGATCGCCGCCACTCCCGCCGCCGCGATGGGCGGCGCCGGTGGCACGAGACCCAGGGTTGCCGCCGCGACGACCAGCGGGATGGCGACGGCCAGCGCCCCGGTGGCCGCGAGCGCGGCGATCCGTGTCAGCCGTGGGAACACGATCAGTGCCCCGAGGAGCGTGGCGGCCAGCGCCGCCTGGGCCGGCACGAGCAGTCCCTCGCAGCCCGAGCCGCCGGCACCGCACCCGGTGGACAGCGGCACGCCGTACCCGATGCCCGCCGCGAGGGGCGCCCAGGCGAGCGTCACCTCGGCGATGCGCCGAGGTAGGTCATGGGCACCCGCCGCGACCGAGCGGCCGCGGCGCTCTGGCGTCGGCCGGGGAGAGGACGCGGCCGTGCTCGCGTCGGCCGGGCGGGCGCTCGTCCAGGCGGTGCGTCGGGCAGCGCTGCCTGGGTCATGGTCGAACGCCTGCCGCGGTGGCGGTGCGACGGGTCGTATCCGCGTGATCGCGTCCTCGCTCCGTCGAGCCTCGGATTCCGCCGCTTGCCTCGCGCGGGCGCCGGTGACGTACTGGGTGCCCTGGCGGCGGAAGACCCCGCGGTGGGGCAGGTCGCTGTCCGCCTCGCGGAAGTAGCGCCGCGCGGCGCTGGACCAGGCGGCGCCGCTGGAACGAGTGTAGACATCGAAGTCGTTGATCCCGCGCGAACCCGGTGCGGAGCCCGGGGTCGCGGGGCGCGGCTCCGCACCGGCAGGGGCCGATGAGCCGGACTCCGCGTGGGAGGGTCCGGACCGGCCGGGTTCGGCGCCGGGTCGGCGGGACGAGCCGGACCCCGCGTCGGACGGCTCCCCGCCACCGGCCGCCCCACGGCTCGGCGCCTCGTCCCACCAGGGCACGCCCTCCGCGGACCAGGTGTAGCCGCGTGCCGCCGGATCGCGCCCCGAGGCGCTCCGAGATCCGGACCGCGTGTCAGATCCGTGGGAGGCTCGCGGCGGTGGCTGGGCACCCGGTGGGCGCGACGCATCGCCTGCGGCGGACGCATCTGCCGCGCGTCGGCTGCGCGGCCCGCGCCGCGTGCCCATCTCCGGCTCCTCGCGGGTCCAGCGCCCCGAGGCACCTCGACGCCCGCGGGTGGGCCCGTCTCCCGCGCGCACTGGACCGGGGGCGTGCCGCGCATCCCACTCGCGTCGGCGTACCGGGTCCGAGAGAAGGCCATAGGCGTCCTGGACGGCCAGGAACCGGATCGTGTCACCCTCCGGGGCGTCGGGGTGGTATCGCTTGGCGAGTGCTCGGTGCGCAGCCTTGACCTGGACGATGGACGCGCCGCGCGGCACGCCCAGCAACAGGTAGGGATCGGGGACCGGCTGCATGTCCTTCATGCCGTTCTGTCCTTGCTCACCGTCGCCCGGATCCGCACTCGGGCCCTACAGGAGCTCGGAGATGGGGGCGAGCTCGAAGCGCGCGACGGTCTCCGCGATGGGCTCGCCGCCCGGCGAGTGGGTCGTGGGGCGGTGCTGAGCCGCCAGGCCGCGCAGCTCACGCTCGCCCAGCACACCCAGCTGCGCCAGCGCCTCCACCGTCACAGCGCGGCTGGCCCGGGCGAAGCCATCGCCGTCCTCGATGCGTACGGCCACTCCGGCAGCCGCGGTCCCCTCCCCCTGGCGCCGCGTAGCAGCCCCACGCCGCGCAACCCCTCCGCTCCCCCTTCGCCACCAGGCGTCCGGTGCGCGCTCGCATGAGGCGCGTATCGAGCACTTCCCCGCTGCCGCCCACCATCTCGGGCGCGGCCAGCATGGCGTCCCGGATGCGGGTGAGGGCCAGAGCGAGCGCAGCACGCGACGCGTCGGGCGCAGCCTGAGGGTCGGCCAGCAGCAGGAAGGCGCGCGCGATGTCGGCGAGCGGGAAGATGAAGGTCTGCAGGCCGCAGTCGTCGGTGGCCGTGCGGAGCTTGCCGGGGGTCGTCGAAGGCGCGCGCCACCGCGGCCCGCGATCGTTCCTGGCTGGGGTGCTCCGGTCGGTCGTAGTCCTCAGCGGCCAGCCGGCGAACCGGCTGAGCAGGATGCTGGCGGCGTGGAAGCCGGAGCACATGTGCCGGATCGGTCCGGGTGCCTCCCCCGTCCCGCGCCAGACGGGCCGACGTCTGCTGGTCGATGGGCATCCCTTCCGCACCGCAGCCCAGCAGCGACTGGCTCACGTTGGCCCGGCGGAAGACCGCCTGGAGGGTCTGACGTGCATGTCCTCGCCGGTGTGCGAGGCGGCCATCACGGCGAGCTCGGGCTGGCTCAGCCGCAGGTCGTCCGCCGCACCTGACTCCACGAGCGCCACCAGGGTGAAGGGCTTGACGGCCGAGCGGAGGGTGACATCGATGTCGGGATCGCCGATGCCCCGCTCGATCCGCCCGTCGGCCCCGACCTGGACGATATGGCCGCGGTGACGGCTCTCGACGATGGCGCCGCGTCGTACCTCCGCGAGGACCGGCGGCGCGCCGGCGCGGGTGATGCGAGCAGCCCGGCGGGCGCCGCTCGGCGAGGTTTCGGGGCTCGGTCAGGGCGGGCGTGAGGCCCGTGGCGGCCGTGGCGTGGGGCACCCAGCGATGGTAGCGCGCCGCGGTCGGGAGTCGGTCCGGCGCGCACCGAGCCGTGTAGCATCCGGGCGACGCCAGCCGGAGGATGCCATCGTGCCCGACGCCGCGAGCGAGTTCCCGACCCTGCGCGTCTCCCGGCACCCGGCCATCCTGCACAAGCTGGCGCTGCTCCGCGATGAGACCACCGAGCCCAAGAAGTTCCGCGAGCTCGTGCGCGAGATCAGCTGGCTGGTGGGCTACGAGGCGCTCGAGGATGCGCGGCTGCGATCGATCCAAGGTGAGGACGCCGCTCGAGGAGATCGACGGCTCCCAGCTGGCCGACCGGATCGGCCTGATCCCCATCCTGCGCGCCGGCCTGGGCATGGTCGACGCCATGCTCGAGCTGATGCCGACGGCCCAGGTGTGGCACCTGGGACTCTTCCGGGACGAGCGCACGCTGCGACCGGTCGAGTACTACAACAAGCTGCCCGACCGGGCGACCGTGGATCTCTGCCTCATCCTCGACCCGATGCTTGCGACGGGGGATCCGCGTCGGCCGCCATCGAGGTACTCAAGGACTGGGGCGCGTCACGGATCAAGCTCATCAACCTGATCGCGGCGCCGGAGGGCGTGCGCACCGTGGCGACGGCCCATCCCGATGTGGCCATCCACTGCGCGGCGCTGGACCGGCAGCTCAACGAGCGGGGCTACATCATGCCCGGCCTCGGCGACGCCGGGGATCGACAGTTCGGCACGGGGAGGAGCTGACCCTCCCGGGGTGCCCGAGGTCCCCGGGGGTCCCCGAGCCGATCAGGCGGTCATCACCCGACGACGACCTTCTTGGCTGGGCTATATCCGCTGCTCGCGCCATCCGAGATGCGCTGGAGCTTCGAGCGGAAGGAGTAGGTCCCGTTCGTAGCCGGATCGAAGGTGACCGACGAGGCCGTGGTGATCCGATACGTCGACCAGGCACCGGTGCCCTTGCGCTTCTGGACGACGTACTGGAAGCCGGACGGGGCGCTGGAGGTACCCAGGGTGACGGTGAAGACGGTGGTGGTCGACCCGCTCGCAGGACTGACCTTCACGGGCACCCTGACCGTGCCCGTCATCTCATCGTGGAACCGGCACAGGTAGCCGAACGACCCGGCCTGCGGGAAGAGGCGGGCGAACGACTGCCCTTCATCGAGGGTGGCGTCCCACAGCCCGACCTTGCCGGTCGTGGTATGCATGGAGCCACCGTGGTTCGTCCACCGGACGGTGTCGCCCTGGGCTACTTTCGTGGCCGCCGGGTCGAAGAAGTCGTCACCGATGCTCACGTCGGTGGTCGCTGCGGTCGCCGAAGCGGGAAGCAGGACCAGTGCAGCGGCCACTGCAAGCGCGACTCGTCGAAGCATGGATCCCCGCTCGTGCAGGCCGGTACCCTGCCGGCTCGTGAGCGGAGGTACGTCCCGGACGGGCCACCTGGTTCTCGCCGCGCCTATGCCCTCAGCGACTATGCGCTTGACAGACTATGCCCCGACCGACTATGCGCTTGACCTGACTATGCCCGGATTCGCGTAGGCCCTGGCGCGCGCGACCTCGGCGCCTCAGGCCGACTATGCCGTCTGGACTGACTATGCCCCGATCCGCGCGTAGGCGAGGGCCAGGGCCGCCCCGGCCCGGAGCAGTCGGCTCAGAGCCGCCTCACTTCGTGAGAGAGCGGGTCGGACTCCAGTCGGACGAGGTGCCATCGGAAAGCCGCTTCACCTCCGACGCGAAGTAGTACGTGCCCGCTGCGGAGGGCGTGTACGTCACCGTTCCCTTGGTGGTCGTCTTGTAGATACGCCAACCACCACCGGGCGGACGGCCCACCCAGACGACGTGGCGGAAGGACGAGCTCGACGAGAGGGCTTCGCTGCCGACGGCCAGCTTGAACTTGACCACACCGCCGTCGACGATGCGAGTCGCACCCATCGACACGACGACGCGGCCGTCCATGCCGTTGTGCGCGGCAGACGTACCCAGGAAGCTGCCGGCCGACTTGAAGGTCTTGCGCCAGCAGCTGTCGCCGTTGCCCATGCCCCCTGGCGCGCCGCTCTTGAAGTAGGCACTGGGCTTCGTGCCGTAGACGTCGTGCCCCACGTAGCCGTCGTTCCTCCAGCGGACGGTGTCACCGCGGTTGATCGACACGTAGCTCGGGCTGAAGTCGTTTCCGTTGTCCATCGTGACCGTGGTGGTGGAGGCCGCGACCGGACCGGCGGCTAGAGCCAAGGCCAGCAGCGCCACCGCCAGAGCGGTCCCCAGGGCACGGCCGGCACCGGCCGACCGCGGCATGCGGCGCGGACCCACGGAAGCGGGCGCGGACGCAGCCCCGGAGGCGGAGGAGAGCAGCGACGCGGTGGAGCGCAAGGTGATTCCCCTTCGAGCGATGACCGAGATCCGGCTGAAAGGTTGATACCACACCGCGGGTACTCACGCGATGGCTCCATCGTCCGGGTCGGGACCCGGGGCCGTTGGACTCGTCTGTCAGCGTGCCCGGCGCCCGGCGCGCAGCCCGACGCCTAGTTGCCGCCGGGCGTCACCTCCACGGTTCCCTTGGTGAAGTCGGCGCCTACCGCATCCTCCTCGATGCCTTCGAGGGCAGCCTCCGCCAGATCCGTCCGGAACGCACCCTCCGCCGGTTCGGCATCGATGATCCCGCATCCAGTGAGATGCGGACGGTCTGCTCCCACATGTCCTCGGGCATCGAGCCGATGCCGTCGGGCGAGGGCCAGATGAGCGGGTTGACCTCGTTCATCATCCACGCCTGGTGGCCGGCGCCCAGTGTCGAGCCGGCGTCCACGGTGTACTGGATGCACTCATCGGGGTTGTCCCGGCAGAAGATCCAGCCGCGGAACGACGCGCGCAGGAAGGCCTCTGCGACGTCCTCATTGCCCTCCTCCGCCAGCCACGCCTCCCGGGCGAAGACGGCGTCCTGGAGCATGGCTGTCCCGGCCTCGTTGTAGTCGATGACGCTGAGGTCCTCGGGCTGGTAGAGCGCGCCGGTCTCGGGGTTCTCCGCCTCCAGGACCTGCGCGTACTCGTTGCCGATCATCGCCTCCGCGACGTCGATCTCGCGGTTGAGCAGCAGGCTCATGTCGAACGGCTGGATGACCTTCTCGTAGTCCGTGCCCGCCTCCAGGCCGGCCTGCTTGGCCGCAGCGGTGACCTCGAACTCGTTGCCGAAGTCCCAGACGCCGACCTTCTTGCCCGCGAAGTCCTCGGGCGAGTCGATGGCGGTGTCGGCCCAGGCGACCGAGCGGGTGCCCGACCGCTGGAAGACCTGCGCGATGTTGACCAGGTCCGACTCATCGTTGTCACGCACCTCGAGCACCTTGGGCACCCAGGAGATGGTGAACTCTGGCCCGTTGGGATCGGAGCCGACCACCTGCGGGATGACCGTCGGGCCGCCCTCGAGGATCTCGACCTCGAGGCCCTCCTCGGCGTAGTAGCCCTCGCGGTCGGCGGCGAAGTAGCCGGCGAACTGCGCCTGCGGCGCCCACTGGAGCTGCAGCGCGACCTGGGTGAGATCGCCGGTCGGGGAGGTCGCTGGCTCGGATCCGGCTGGCTGGCTGGCTGCCGGCTGCGATCCCGCCGGCTCGCTCCGTCCTCCCGGTCCTGTATCCCGCTGGGCGCGGCGCCCCCGTGCTGCACCCGGCGAACACCAGGCCCGCCGCGGCCAGACTCGCCCAGACCCTGCTGCGTGTCCTCATCCGTGCACCTCGACTCGCTGGGCAACCGGGTGCCCACCTCGTCCGGGTCCTGCCGCCCGGCCTCCTCGGCGCGCACGATAGCGCAACGGCGCTCGTCCCAGCGATCGCATCACTCCCACCCCAACCGGTGAGAGGATCCGTCGTCAGCGCTCCTGCGCCACGAGCGACGAGTACCAGGGGATCACCAGCCGCTCCGCCAGCGAGACGGCGAGGTAGGAGACGATGGCGCCGGCGGCGCCCAGGAAGATGCCCGCCCAGGCGGTGTCGAATCGGCCGCCGCTCAGCGACTGGAGGACGATCCGGCCCAGGACATCGGACGTGCCGCCGAAGAACTCGCCCACGATGGCGCCGATGAACGCCAGCGTCGTGCCCACCTTCAGCGCGGTGAAGAAGAAGGGCAGCATGTTCGGGACGCGTACCTTGAAGAGGATCTGCGCGTCGGATGATGCGTACGACCGCATCAGCTCCGTGGCGGCAGGCGAAACCTCGACCAGTCCCCGCGTCACGTTGATCATGACCGGGAAGAAGACGAGCAGCGCGGCCATCCCCATCTTCGAGAGCGGATTCAGGACACCGAACCAGTTGTTCATGATCGGCGCGATGGCCACGATGGGGATCGCGCTCGAGGCGATGGCCACCGGCAGCAGCACGCCTCGGACACTCGCCCAGCGCGAGGTCACGAGGGCCACGAGGACTCCCAGGAACGTGCCGATGGCAAGACCGCCGAGCGATTCGTAGAACGTGGCGAGGGCCGACTTCCGGAGCTGGGCCGCGTTCTCTCCGAAGGCGCCCACGATGTCCGACGGAGGCGGCAGCACCCGGCGGCCGGGGCCTGCCGTGGCGATCTCCCAGACGACGATCGCGGCGAGGAAGACGGCGATGGCCGGCAGGTACTGGCGGAGACGCGCGGCAGAGCCAACTCCTCTCATCCGATGGCACCCTCCGCCCGCGCTCGCGCCGCCGACGACGTGATCCGACCCCGTAAGCTCTCGCGCACCTCTGTGACCAGCTCGAAGTAGCGCTCCGTCTCGCGGGTCTGTTCCGTGCGCGGCTGCGGCAGGTCGATGTCGACGACGTTCGTGATGCGACCGGGCCGGGCGCTCATGACCACCACGCGCGTGGAGAGGAAGACCGCCTCGGGGATGGAGTGCGTGACGAAGATGACGGTCGTGCGGGTCTGGGCCCAGATGCGCAGCACCTCGGCGTTGAGTCGCTCGCGGGTCATCTCGTCGAGCGCCCCGAAGGGCTCGTCCATGAGGAGCAGCGCCGGCTGGAACGCGAGCGCACGGGCGATCGCCACGCGCTGCTGCATCCCGCCCGACAGCTGATGCGGATAGTGCGACAGGAAGCCGCCCAGCTCGACCAGGTCGAGCATCTCCCGCACCCGGCGGTCGCGCTCGGCACGGGAGAAGCGCATCACCTCGAGAGGAAGGCGGACGTTCGCCTCGACGGTGCGCCAGTCGAACAGGACGGGCGCCTGGAAGACCATCCCGTAGTCGCGGTCGAGGCGCGCCTGGTGCGCCGGCTTGCCGTTCACCTGCACGGTGCCCCCACTGGGCTGGATGAGATCGCCCACGATCCGCAGGAGCGTCGACTTGCCACACCCGGACGGCCCGATCAGCGACACGAACTCTCTGGGGGCCACGTCAAGGTCGATCCCGCTGAGGGCCACGGTGGTGGTCCCGTCACGGACGGGGAAGCTCTTCTCGACACCCGCCAGGCGCACGGCGGCGCTCACGGGGGGCTGGGGCTCGGTGGGGCCCTGCGACGTCGTCACGGTCGTGCCCCGTCCCGGCCCGTGATCGCGGCCCCCTCATCGCGGGCCATCAGCCCGGCCTCGCCGTCCGACGGCGACGCAGGATCAGTGCTTCGGCGGCCTGGACGATGAGGTAGAAGGCGATCCCGAGCAGCGCCGAGACCAGGATGGTCGCCCACAGCTTCTCCGGGCCGCTGATGTACTGCTGGTTGAAGTTGTCGATGGCTCGGCCGAGCCCCGCCGGGACGCCACCGGGGCCCTCCCCGATGATGGCGCCCACGATGCTCCCGGTCGCCGCCACCTTGAGCGCCGTGAAGACGTAGGGCACGGACGCGGGCAGTCGGACCTTGCGGTACACCTGCCACTTCGACGCGGCGTAGGAGCGCATCAGCTCGAGGGCGCGGGGATCCGACGACGAGAGGCCGCGCATCGCGGCGATGGTCACGGGGAAGAAGGTGAGGTAGGTGGCGATGATCACCACCGCGATCAGGCCGCGCCCGAACCCCACCACGATGATCGGAGCCAGCGCCACGATGGGGATGGTCTGGCTCGCGATGACGTAGGGCACGAACGCCCGCTCCAGGAGCCGCGAGTGGACGAACAGCGAGGCGAGCACCAGCCCGATGACGGCGCCGACGGCGAAGCCGATGAGCGCCTCCTGCCAGGTGTAGAGCGCCGCACCCACCAGGAACCCGCCGAGCGTCTCCTGCTGGTTGCGCTGCACCGGCTGCGCGAGCGCACTCGCGATGTCCCACAGGTGGGGCAGCTGGCGATCGGTCGCCTGAAGGATGCGGAAGGGCGGATGATGGACGAAGCCGATCTCCGGATAGCGCCAGGGGTCACCGGCGAGGAACTTGAAGCCCTCCCAGACGAGCGCGGCGAGCACCAGGAAGAGCGTCAGAGCGACGACCGCACGCACGAGCCCGCGCCAGCGCCCAGACGCCGGACGCTCCCCCGATGGTTCCGGGGCCGTCGCGAGCGTCAGATCCGCCTCGGCGAGCGGTTCCGCCGACGCGATCGGGTCGCGACCGCCCACGCGGCCCTCGCCGGTAGGAGGCGTCTCTCCCTCTCCGGGCGGGGGTCCCGTGCGCGCCACGTCACTCATCGAGCGAACACCCTCCCGTCTCCGCCGCCCTCCCTGGCTCGCCACTCTAGCGCGCGGCTCCTCTCGGCGATGGCCAGGGCACGTGTCCCATCTGAAGACCATCTTCGCTTGGGAGCTTGACAGGCGCGTTTGGTAAGTGAATGCTTACGTAAGCGATGGCTTACGACGAAGTCCTGACCGCTCTGGCCGATCCGACCCGTCGGGCGGTCCTGGAGCGCCTGCGCGAAGGACCGCGTTCGGTGGGGGCGCTGGCGGCCGGCCTGCCGGTCAGCCGCCCGGCCGTCTCCCAGCACCTGGGTGTGCTCAAGCGTGCCGGGCTCGTCACCGAACAGCGTGTCGGGACGCGGCGGGTCTACGCCATCGAGGAACGGGGGCTGATGGAGCTGCGCGACTACGTCGACCGGCTCTGGACGGATGTCCTGGAGGCATACCGCCGAGCGGCCGTCGCTCGCGCGGCAAGATGACGGAGGAGGGATCGATGGATACCCTGGATCGCCCTCGGGCGTCGGTCGCCACGATCGAGCCCATCGTGGAGACGGTCACCGTGCTGCTCGCGCCGGAAGAGGCGTTCGCGCTCTTCGCGGATGACATGGGGACGTGGTGGCCACTCGCCTCGTACTCCGTGGCCGGGGACGACGCGGTGGACTGCCGCCTGGAGCCGCGCCTCGGCGGGCGATTCTACGAAGTGGCCCGGGACGGCAGCGAATCGGATTGGGGCGAGGTGCTCGCCTGGGAGCCACCGGCACGGATCGAGCCTCACCTGGCACCCCGGTGCGTCCGTCGACACGCAGCAGCATCTGCTGGTGGGTTTCCAGGCGGTGCAAGACGGCACCGAACCCCGCCTGGAGCATCGAGGCCGGGAGGGACTCGGCGAGCGAGGTCCGTCCGTGCGGGAGTCGTACCAGAGCGGCTGGGACGAGGTGCTGGGTCGGTACGTGGGCGCCGCTTCACGCTGAGGCGCAGCTTGGTCGTGGACCGTCCGGGATCCCGGTCGCTGTGACCTCGGATCCCGGACCACCCGTTAGACGGGTTTTAGCTACGACGTGCTCTCGGAGCCGTCCCCGCTGATCGCCTGCTCCACGTTCGGCGCAGCCTGCTCGACCTTGTCGGCGACAC
Organism: Chloroflexota bacterium; assembly: GCA_030446555.1. Taxonomy (GTDB): domain Bacteria; phylum Chloroflexota; class Limnocylindria; order Limnocylindrales; family CSP1-4; genus Palsa-1032. The sequence goes on from JAUJNA010000005.1 coordinate 193,907, forward strand.
GCTCGAGGGCCGCGTCCCGCGCGCCACCCAGCAGCTCCTGCTCCTTGCGCGTCGACGGCAGGGCCAGCCCAACGACCGCTCCGACAGCCACGGCCGTCGCACCGGCCGCGAGGGGGTTCTGCCGCATCGTCCGCCCTGCCGCTTCCTGTGCGCGCATGGCGGTCAGTCGCAGATCCGTCCAGACGTCAGTTGCCGTGCTGCCGAGCTGTGTGACAGCCTGGTTGGCCGTGTGGCCCACTTGGCTGACCGCCTCACCGGCACGTTCGACGACGGCCCCAGCGGTCTGCTGCGCAGCCTCCGCTGCGCCGCCGGCCGCCTGCTGGACCGTGCTGGCCGCTGAGCCGACCACATCCTGGACGGTCCCGGTGACGTTCGCGGCAGCGTCCTGGACCGTGCCCGCCGCGGACGAGGCCGTGCCCTGGACGCGTCCGGCCAAGTCACTGACGCCCTGCTGGGCGCCCGCGGCCATGCCGCCGCTGCCGGAGCCGCCGTCGGAACCCGTGGGGTAGTAGGCCGGGCTCGCGCCGCTCACCCCGTAAGCGGGGCTGGCCCCGTAGGCAGGGCTGGCGTAGCCTGCGTAGCCCGTCCGCTGCGTGCCGCCGCCGCGCTGCGACGAGTACTTCTGCCAGAGCATCCAGAGACCGATGCCTGCCAGGGCGGCGGGGATCGGGTTCTCGCGGACGACGCGCACGACGGCATTGCCCGTCTCCTGCGCCGTCGTGGTTGCTGATTCGACCATCTCCTCGACCCTCCCCACCGTTGCGTCGTGAACCGTGTCACGCGCCTGCTCCATCACCGTGGTCGCCGTGACGACCACCGTCTCGCGTGCCTGATCCATCACCTCCGAGGCGGTCTCGACCGCACGCTCCTGCGCCTCGGTCATGAGGACCTGCGGGTCGAGCCGAGTGCCCAGTGCCTCGAGTGTCCCGCCCATCTCCTCACGCGTCACGGCGATCTCTTCGACGATGGCGTCTGCCTCGGCATCCGAGGTGCCACCGGCGGTCCCGCCGGCGGTGCCCGCAACGGCGTCGTCGGTCTTGCGTCGCGTGCCGCGCGAGGACTTCCGCTTACCCGTGTTGCTCCCGGCCGCATCGCCGTCGGTGAGCCCGTCGATCACTTCGTCGACGTCGTCTGATCGCTTGCCCATTCCGCATCCTCCTTGAGTGTCTCGATGGTCCGTTTCGGCAGGAGATCCTCGCGCTGGAGGGCGTCACGCCCCCGCATCACGAGGAACGCTCCGGCCACTGCGACGGCACCGCCCACGATCAGCGCGGCCAGCCAGCCAGGTAGCCCGGCCGTTGCCAGCAGGAGCACGATCGCGTAAAGCAGGAAGAGCACGCCCGCATAGAGCACCGCCCCACCCACCAGCAGCGATGCGACGTTGCGACCCGCTCGCGAGGCATTCGCGCTGATCTCGGTCCGCGCCAGTTCGATCTCTTGTCGAACGAGCGTCGTGACCTGACGCATGAGGTCGCTCAGCAGTTCTCCGAGGGACCGGTCGTCCTTTCCAGCGTCCATGTCCGGCGTCAGACGGTCGGACTGCTGTAGTCCGGCTCGAGGTCGTAGCGCCCGATGGACGTCCGACCGCTCCAGGAGCGGGACTCGCCGCCGGTGCCGGACTCGCCGCTGCTGCCGCCAGAGCTGCCGCCGGAGCTGCTCTTCAGCAGTCGTGCGGCGAGGAGCCCGAGTGCCAGACCGCCGGTGACGAAGAGGACCGGCTCGCGCCGCGCGAAGTCCTCCACGTCTCCCACCAGCTGTCGAGCGTCGCGACCCTGCAGGTATCCGGCGAACCGCTCGACCTGCTGGGCCGCGCTGTCGGCCAGCGTAGCGACCTGTGGCTGCTCCTGTTCGCGCAGGCTCTGTCCCGACTGTCGGATGGCATGCGCCGTCTGCTGAAGGGTGTCGCT
>JAUJNA010000005.1:195913-197782 GCA_030446555.1 Chloroflexota bacterium
TCGGCCAGGTCGAGCGCGCGGTCGATGATCGCGAATCCCTCGGCGAGCTGCTCCTCGGTGATCGTCAGTGGCGGGTTGGTCATGATCCCGTTCCAGCGCACGAACGTGTAGAGCCCGTTATCGCGCAGTGACTTGCTGACCGCCTTCATCTCGTCGCTGGTGCCGTTGTAGGGAGCCATGGACTCGTAGGTCGCGCGGTCGCGGACGAGCTCCAGGATCCCGAAGAGACCGATGCTCCGGGCCGACCCCACGCTCGGGTGCTTCTCGTACAGCTCCTGGTGGTGGCGGCGCATCACGTCGCCCATGCGCCGGGCCCGGTCGATGAGCCCGTCCTCCTCGTAGACCGAGATCGTCGCGAGCGCCGCCGCGCAGCCCATCGGGTGGCTGTTGTAGGTGAGTCCGCCGAAGAAGACCCGGTCGCGGAAGTGCTCGGCGATGGAGCGCTTCATGGCCACCACACCGAGCGGCAGGTAAGAGGCCGTGAGGCCCTTTGCGAGGGTGATGATGTCGGGCACCACGCCCCAGTGGTCGACCGCGAACCACTCGCCGGTCCGGCCGAACCCCGACATGATCTCGTCGGCGATGAGCATGATCCCGTGCCGGTCGCAGATCTCGCGGACGCCCTGGAGGTAGCCGTCGGGCGGGATGAGGATGCCGTTCGTGCCCACGACCGGCTCGAGGATGAACCCGGCGATCGTGTGCGGGCCCTCGAACATGATCACGTCCTCGAGCTCGCGCAGGCTCTGCTCGACCGGCTCCGGCTCGGGACGCGCCCACTTGTGGCTGTCCGGGACGCGGACGACGCCCCACACGCCGTTCTCGGCCGCCCAGCGGCGCGGGTCGCCCGTTGCCGCGATGACGCCGCCAGTCGCGCCGTGGTACGAGCGGTATCGAGCCAGGATCTTCTGGCGGCCGGTGACCTGTCGGGCGAGCTTGATGGCGTTCTCGTTCGCCTCGGCGCCGCCGCCGGTGAAGAAGCTGACCTCGATATCGCCGGGCAGGATCTCGGCCAGCTTCTGGCCGAGTCGGGCACGCGGCTCGTGGGCCATGAAGGGGTTGGCGTAGGCCAGCTTCTCGGCCTGGGCCTTGATGGCGTCGATGACGCGGCGGTCGCCGTGACCGATGTTGACCGACATCAGCTGGCTGTTGAAGTCGAGGTATCGCTTGCCGTCGGGGGTGTAGAAGTAGACGCCCTCGGCATGGTCCACCGGGATGGGGTCGACATGCGACTGCGCCGACCACTCGTAGAGCGAGTACTGCTTGCAGAGCGCGACCATCTCCTCCGCGCTCATCGTCCCGGGCGCCACCTCGATGGCCATCGCCGCACCTCTCGCATCGTGTGGTCAGGGGGCGCCGACGCGGGCGCCCCTAGCGTCTTTCCTCGATGGATCCCTTGCCTCGCAAGGCACCAGTTTCGCACGGCCGGTCTTCTGTGCCCGCTCGCTGTGCAGGCGGCCCCACTCGCCGGCTCTCCCTGAGCTGCCATCGCGACCCTGCTCTTCCGCGCTCGCTCGGCTCCACCGTCTTGGCCCATGGCGTGCTCAGCTGATGGCCCCGTCGGCGCACAGGCTCGTGGATAGGGACGACCGAGACGTCGCTTATCTGTCAGTCGGGCCATCAGGCGAGCCGACGGGCGGGTCTCGCCGATAAGTGGCGGTCGATCCGGAGCCATCGTCCGCCTAGTGCTCCAGAGGACCATCAGACGGACATGCCTGCGAGCAAGCGCCAGACGATCGCGACCGAAGCGAACCGACGCAACCTCGAGCAGCTCGCTCGGCTGGGAGGTGCGCTTCGTGCTGCGCGGCTTCGGCGACGCCTCACCCAGCGAGCGGCGGCGTCGCTCGCGGGGATCGGACGGAGCACCGCGGG
>JAUJNA010000005.1:197882-202403 GCA_030446555.1 Chloroflexota bacterium
GACTGAGTGGCGGGGAGAGCCGTTGGACAACGGCGCGGTCGCGATATGCTCGGGCCGGAGGGTCGATCGATGTCCTCGGGCGTCTGGCAAGACTCCTATGACAGGCACGCCGCCGGGTACGCCAACCACCTCGATGCCACACTGGCGGGGCCGGTCGAGCGGGTGGTGGAGTTGGCTGAGGCCCGCCCCGGCGTTCGGCTGCTCGACATCGGGACAGGGACCGGGACCATCGCCCGGACAGCGGCCGCGAGGGGGGCATCGGTCGTCGGGATCGACGCCTCAGCCGGGATGCTCGAGGTCGCGCGCAGGCTCTCGCCGGTGCTCGACCTTCGCCTGGCTGATGCGTCCTCGCTGCCGTTCGATGACGGCGCGTTCGACGTCGTCACCTGCGGCCTGACGATCTCGCATGTCACCGATCGCGAGAAAGCGCTTCGAGAGGTGCTGCGCGTCTTGCGGCACGGCGGCAATCTCGTCGCCTCGGCCTGGGCAGAGGGCGGTTCGGGCCCCACCCGAACGGCATCCCGGATCCTCGACCGCTACGCCCCGCCGGAGGACAGCCTCGACGAGAAGACCTGGACTATCGGACGGCGCGGGAGCGACGTCCTGCGTGAAGCTGGCTTCACAGGCGTCTCCGTCCAGACCCAGTCGTTCAGCGGCGAGTTCGCCGATGCCGAGGACGCGCTCGCCTGGGTCGTTGCCTGGCCACTCGCTGCGGCGCGGCTCGCGCGTCTCGACCCACGTCGCCGGGAACGATTCTTCTCCCGGGCGCGCGAGGTCCTCGCGACGACGAGCCTCTCCTGGAGTTTCCCGTTCAACTTTTACGTCGCTCACCGGCCGGGGACGTAACCACAGCCGTCAAGGGGGGACTATCCGGTTGGTGAGCAGGTAGCCCGTCTGCGACGACTGAAAACGGCTGTCAGAGTCTCGTCGCTAGCATGGCGGCGCCTCCTCACCGCTCCGTCACGAGAGGGGTACACGCATCTCCCGCTTCCTGTGGCGTGGCCGCTCACCCGGTGGACGCTCGCGGCACCGAGGGTGCCGATCGCCGGCCGTCGGCATCTGGGGCAGGCTGCGGGCTCTCTTCCGGCGGGATGCGTCGCCGTTCCGCGCCGACACGGGGCCCAGCCAGGCGCCGCTGATCGTGACCTCCCTGATCGGGCTGGTCGCCCTGGTGGTCGGGCTCCTCCTGCTGCAGTCGAGCCTCATCGGCTTCACCGTGCAGGGCGCGGTGGCCGGCGTCGCCTCACAGCTGGGCACGACGCTCCCCGCTGCGGTCTCGGTCGCGCTGGCCACGGTCATGGAGCTCGCCGCAGGCGCGGTGCTCGTCCGCCTCGTGCGATGGACGCCGTACGGCTCTCTCGTCGAGGCGGCGCTGGGCGGACTGGTGGGCGCGGTGGCCAAGGACACCGTCCTCCTCCTGACCCTGGGGAGCGCCGGCCACTTCGACCTGCTGCCCCTGGCCCTCATGGACCTGGCGCTCATCGCTGGCGGCTTCTTCCTGCGGCCCTTCGTCCAGCGCTGTGGACCCGGGCAGCGGCGCTGGTCGCCCGCGGCCTGGAGCCTGCCGCTGGTCCTCTGGTCGATGCCCCTCGTCCTCCAGCTGGCGTCCCCGGTCGTGCCCTTCGTGGACGTGCTGCCCAATCACGTGGCGCCCGTCGAGCACGTCCGGAGCTTCGGCAGCTGGGACTCGCTGGCCGTCGCCCCGTCGCCCATCTATGGCCCCTCGCGCATCTTCCTTGGCTATGTCGCGTTCATGGGCTCCCTCACCGCGCTGACCGGCCTGCCCGCGACGCTCGCCGTGGCTGCCTTCGCGCTGCCGCTCTCAGTCCTTCTCGCGGCCGGTGGCTATCACCTCTGCCGCGTGCTGGCCGGTCCGGCGGCGGGGTACTGGTCACTCCTGACCGTACCGCTCACGTTCGCCTTCCTGCGCCTTCCCGATGCCCGTGCGGCGGTGCTCGCGTTCCCCCTTGCGGCGGCCGCCATCGCCCTGACGCTGCCCGAGTCGCGCGACGGTGTCCGGCCGCTGACCCTTGCCGGTCGAGGGCGGCCCATCCTCCTGGCCGCCGCCCTGGGGTGCACCGTGCTCGTGCACCCGGTGATCGGCGGGTTCGCCACCGCGACGGTGGCGCTGATCGCGCTCGTTGGTGGCGGTCCACTCCGGCGCCCCGTCCTGGCGGGCGTCGTCGGTTCGGCCGTGATCGCCCTGCCCCAGGCGGCGTTGATGCTCGGTGTCATGGCACCGGCCTGGACAGCCATCCCCGCGCTCCCGGCCGGCCTGCTCCTGGCGGGCTGGCTCGCCGGCCCGGGACCGCGACGTGGTGGCCTCGCCGAGACACTGCGACCCTCGACCGCTCTTGGCGACAGATGGATCCTGCTCCTGGCGGTCGTCCTGGTGATCGCCATCGCCGGTGGCGCCGTACTGCTGCTCCAGCTCCGACCGACCATGGCCACGCTCATCGGGGGCAGCATCGCTCGGGCTCTTGCCGACTACGCCGTCCTGCTGCTGGCGCTGGCCATCGGCGCCCTCCTGGTCCGGGAGGCTCGAGCCTGGCTCGTCCTGGGCGCTGGGGTCGTCGTCGCCCTGGCGGCGTTGGTCATCGCGAGTGCCACGCCGACCGGCACGATCCTGGGCGAGTCGGTCGCGTTCGAGTTGCCCAAATCGGTGGGCTACTGGGCACCGTGGCTGTTCGCCCTGGGCGGTGGCATCGGACTCGGAGCGCTGTGGACGCGCGAGGCTTGGCCGGCCGTCGTGCGCGTCGGGCTGTCCGGCGTCGTGGTGGTCGCGGCTGCCCTGCCGTTCCGCGCCAGGCCGATGGACACGCTGGGCATCGAGGAGCACCGCTACTCCGAGTCAGCAGCCATCGTCCTCCACGAAACCCAGTTCGGCTACTGGCTGGACTACCCCGACAGCCGGACGCTCGTCGGGGCGTCGGGGGCGGCGCTGGCCCGACAGGTGAGCGAGGAGCAGGTCACCGGACGGCTCGGACCCCGCACACAGCTCCTCCACATCGCGCCCAGCTTCCAGCAGTGGGTCGCGACGCCCCTCGGGGTGCTCACCGGCGTGATGGAGACGACCGCGTCGGAGGACCCGGAGGACAGTGTCCACACGGTGGGTGGACGCTTGCACGGGCTGGACGAGCTGGACGAGCTACTCGCCTCCGGCGCGTTCTCCTACGTGGTCATCCAGGGCTACGGGCCTGAGGGTGGGTACCTCGAGGATGTGCAGGCTGGTGGATACGAGCTCATCAGCCAGGGAGAAGGCTGGCAGCTGCTACGCCGGCGGTGACGCGGCCGGCCGGTCGATCCCCTCTCGGTGCCCTCATCGATCGCCTCAGTGGCGCAGGAGATGGGGCGTCAACCTGATCGTCAGGTCGGTCTTGGGCAGTGCGCCCACGATCCGGTCGACCACCCGACCGCCGCGCAGCACGACGAGGGTGGGGATGCTCTTGGCATCGAAGCGCTGCTGAGTGGCCGGATTCTCGTCCACGTTGACCTTGACGACCTTGATCCGACCGGCGTACTCCGCCGCGAGCTGCTCCAGGATGGGACCGACGAAGCGGCACGGCCCGCACCATGGCGCCCAGAGATCGACCAGCACGGCGGTGGACGCATGGGCCTCCTGGTCGAACGTGCCGTCCGTGGCGGACACCAGCCAGGGCAGCGCAGCGCCGCACGACCCGCAATGGGGCACGCCCTTGGGCGCCGGTCGGATGCGGTTCTTCCGTCCGCAGCCACCACAGGCCAGCGTCGAGACGGGCCCCGGCACGGACGGGCCGGACGGTGTCTCCGGTGTCCTCTCGGCGCTCATGCCGGGAGCATACGCCGACCTCGCTGGGGCATATGCCGACCCCGGAGCCGACCTCGGCTCGCCCCCCGCGCAGGCGAGGTTCAGTACTTCCGCTCGAGACCCAACATGTCTCCGAGTCCCAGGGAGGTGTGGCTCAGCGAGCAGGAGTGGAAGAGCGGATGCATGGTGAGTGATCTGGAGCGTGCGTCGACGTGGGCGAGGCCGAAGACGTGCCCCAGCTCGTGCGTGATGGCCGACTCCACCATGAGCTCCCTGCCGCTGCACCTGCGGCGCCTGGTCTCCCATGACGTGTCGCGGTTGATCACGACGTCGCCGTCGACGGTGCGGCGGCCGCCGAACGTGTAGACGCAGGCGAAGGCGACGGCACGTGACGGCAGGTCGCCGAAGCCGATCACGTTCCGGCGATCGGCGCGGTTGCAGTAGCCGCGCCTGCTGACGTTCGGCCGGCGATCGGTCGTGCCCTTGTACCTGATCCTCACCGAGATGCGATCCCCGCGACCGCACAGGTTGTGCGACCGGGTGATGTTCCGCGTGGCGCGCGCGATGGCCTTGACGACCTGCTTCCGTCCGCCGTCGCGCGCCCGGAACTTGGCCGGCGTGGTGGTGGCGGCGTAGCGCCAGGCGTAGCGGGGGGTGCGCCAGCCGTATCGGTTGTTGTCGCGATCGCGGCACTCCTGTCTGGTCCGCCCGCGGGCCGCATCGGCATCGGAGGT
>JAUJNA010000005.1:202503-206280 GCA_030446555.1 Chloroflexota bacterium
GCCGACTCGCCGATGGGCGACGGGAGCGACACCGAGGAGAAGGCTGTCGGTGGCGGTGCGGGCGCCGTGGGCGGCGCGGCCATCGGCACGGCCGTCGGGGGACCGGTCGGCACGGTCGCCGGAGCGGTGATCGGTGGCGTGGCCGGCGCGGTCGCCGGTGACAAGGCGGAGGATGCCGCCGATGACGACACGAACACGGGCGCCGATGGGACCGACACCGGAGGCACGAGCGCCGACCGGACCTGGTAGTCAGCGGCGGCTCGGCCGCACACATAGGACCGAAGGAGGCGGAGAGCGGCGAGGCGCTCCGCCTCTTTCCATGCCCGCTACGCTTCAGGCACCGGCCGCGACAGTCGGGGCCGTATCGGGAGGATGAAGAGCATGGGCCGGTTGCAGGACGAGCAGAACACGGCGAGCCAGGGACCCATGGGCGGTGACGATCTGGCCGTGGAGCGGGGCGAGGAGCCGGTCGAGGATCCTGATGTGGCAGGGCCCGGCGCGGATGCGGCGCAGGACCTGACGATCGGTGCAGGCGGGCTCGGCGGCGACGACAGCGGCGAGGCGCGCTTCCGGGAAGTCGAGTACCGCGACGTGGAGCGCACCGGCCCGGCGGATGCGACCGACAGCTGATCGCCGGGGGGTCGACCCGGACCCCAGGCCACCAGGGATCTCCTCAGGCCACCACGATCTCGTCCACCCATTTCACCCAGTCGAGACCACGACGGTCGGGCACCACCAGGCGGCACGGTGCGCCGTTCGGCGCCGGTAGGGGCTGACCCGCGACACCCGTCGCGAGGAACGTCCGCTGAGCGGCTTCGAGCGAGAAGCCAGCGCCCCAGCCCGTGACCGAGCGGACCTCGACCGTCTCGGCGCCCGCCCGCGGCCCCGCCGCATCGAGTAGCGTGGCCATGGGCACCCCCTGCCAGGTCGTCTCCATCGCCCACCCGCCGGTGCAGTCGAGCACCGCGGTCAGCTCGCGCGTGCCGAGCCGCGAGAGCGCTTCCAGGTCATAGGAGCCCGGCCGGTCCACCGACCCCGTGACCCGGAGCCGCCAAGAGGTCGGGTCGATCGCGGGGACGCCCTCTCCCAGGAACGTGGTCGGGATGGGGACACCCCCTGGCGGAAGCCAGCGCGAGCCAGTGAAGCGACGGGGCCGACCGGCGAGGAGGTCCAGCACTCCCGCCAGCGACCAGATGCCCACGGCGGCGATGCCCAGCCCTCCTGCCGCCAGCAGCCTTCGACGAGAAACGCTCGGGCGCGGGGAACGGGCGCGATCCGCGGCTTGGACCTCGAAGGCGCTCGCTTCGGGAGGTCGCCCCAGCGGGGCCGTCGACGGACGCAGTAGCCGCCACCGCTTCGGCAGCAGGTGGAGGAGCACGATGGGGACGATCGCCAGGCCCAGGAGGGCGTGCCAGCCCAGGAGCGTCCACGGGCCAAGCTCGACCAGCCGTCCGCCCGCCACCCAGAGGAACCCAGCCCCGAGCGAGAGGAGCGTGGCGAGGGCGAGCGGGACCGCCACCGCCAGGCGCCGCCATCGGTGCTGGCCCACGGCTCGAGGCAGGCTGCGGCGCAGCTTGACCGCCGAGGCGGCCAGGAGCAGGCCGGCCAGGAGCCCGTGGAGCGTGTACAGCCAGATCGTCTCTGGCCGTCCGGCACGCCACGTGAGCACGCCCGTGGCCAGCAGCGCCACGATCAGGATGGCCAGGAGTCGGTCGAGCGTCTTCTCCGACATGCGCGGCCCCGTCAGGCGGCGCGCGGCCGCGGCCGTGAGGCTCGCTGCGGTGCTCGTCGCGGATCGAGCTGGCAGAGCCGGGGGTCCATCGGCGCATCCTAGCCCCGGGGTGCGGACGCACGCTCTGCGGCGGACGCCTACCATGCGCGGCGATCCACCATCTCGTCACACAGGGAAGCCATGGACGAAGCCGCGCTACACCCCCGACCCGGCCTCCGACGCTCGCGCTGGATCGACCTGACCGGCGAGTGGGGCTTCGCCTATGACGACGCCGACGTGGGCCTGGACGAGGGCTGGGTCGGGAAGCCGGAGGCGTTCGACCGCACCATCCGCGTCCCCTACCCCCCCGAGTCGGAGCTGAGCGGCATCGGTGACGGCACGGAGCACCCGGTCGTCTGGTACCGCCGGACGTTCGTGCTCGACGAGGCCGACCGCTCGGAACGGCTGCTCATCCATTTCGGGGCGGTCGACTACGAGACGCGGGTCTGGGTGAACGGCCAGTCTGTGGTGGGACACCGCGGCGGCCACACCCCGTTCCTGGCAGACATCACGTCCGTCCTGCTGCCCGGCGACGCGGAGCAGGTGGTCGTCGTCCGAGCGGAGGACTCGCCGACCGACCTCAGCCAGCCACGCGGCAAGCAGTACTGGGAGAACCAGCCACGGCGGATCTGGTACGGCCGCACGACCGGCATCTGGCAGCCCGTCTGGCTGGAGCCGGTCGGCGAGAATCACATCACCGACGTGCGCTGGACGCCGGACCTGGACGGGGGCCTGCTGGGCCTCCAGGTGTCGCTGGATCGAGTTCCCGTCGGTCCGGTACGCCTCCACGTCCGGCTGTCACTGCGCGACGACCTGCTGGCCGACGAGACCTACGCCGTCCAGCGGCGCGAGATCAGGCGCGCCGTGGGCATCGAGCCGGCGGTCTCGAACATCGGCCGCGGCCGCCTGCTCTGGGCGCCCCATCACCCCAACCTCATCGACGCGACCCTCACCCTGGAGAGCGACGGGCGCACCATCGATGTGGTGAACAGCTACGTGGGGCTGCGCAGCGTCGGCTTCTCGGAAGGTGTCTTCCAGCTCAACGGCATCCCCACCTACCTGCGCCTCGTGCTGGACCAGGGGTACTGGCCGCAGTCGCATCTGGCCGCCCCCGACGGCGACGCGCTCCGCCGAGAGGTGGAGCTCATCCGGGAGTTGGGCTTCAACGGCGTGCGCATCCACCAGAAGGTGGAGGATCCGCGATTCCTGTACTGGTGCGATCGGCTGGGCCTGATGGTCTGGGGCGAGATGGCGAACGCCTACGCGTTCTCCGAGCTGGCCGTCCAGCGCATGGTCCAGGAGTGGACGGAGGTCCTGCGGCGTGACTACAGCCACCCCTGCATCGTGGCCTGGGTGCCGCTCAACGAGAGCTGGGGCGTGCCCAACCTGCCGCGCGACCCTGCCCAGCGCGACTACGTCCGTGCCCTCTACCACTTGACCAAGGCGCTCGACCCCACGCGACCGGTCATCGGCAATGACGGGTGGGAACACTTCGCGAGCGACCTCTGGGGCATCCACGACTACGCCACCCAGGCCGATGCGATCCGCGAGCGGTACGGATCGGTGGAAGCGATGGACCGGACCCTGCGGATGACCCAACCGCAGCACCATGCCATCGTGCTGGAGCGTCGGACCCGTGTGGAGGAGCCGATCATCCTGTCCGAGTGCGGTGGGCTCAACTACGCACCCGACCTCAGCCGTGGACGCTACGGCTACGGGGTCGTACAGAGTCCGGAGGAGCTCCAGACCCGCTACGAGGAGCTCATCGCGGCCATCCTGGACAGCCCGGCCATCGCCGGCTTCTGCTACACCCAGCTGACCGACACCGAGCAGGAGACGAACGGCTTGCTCTACGCGGACCGAACTCCCAAGGCCGATATGGCCGCCTTGCGGGCGGTCAACCAGCGACCGTCACGCGCCATCCCGGGCGACTTCGTGGTGGCCGTCCAGGCCGCCACCGAGGTGACCACCTTCGCGCAGGGCGGCGGCGTCTAGGGGCACTCACT
>JAUJNA010000019.1 GCA_030446555.1 Chloroflexota bacterium
AGCGCCATCCCGAGCCCGAACAGCATGCTGAGGGGGACCGAGCCGACCGCGAAGTAGGCGGTGTTGGCCAGCGACCGGCCGTACACGTCGTCGCTCGTCAAGAGCGTGACGTAGTTGTCCAGGCCGACGAACGACGGCGGCGTGAGCCCGTCCCAGCGCATCAGACTCATGACGAACGACGCGAGCGTCGGCCCGTAGGTGAACACGAGCAGCCCGAGCATGATCGGCGCCACGAACAGCCATCCCTCGATGGCCTCATGCCGGCGCAGACCACCTCGCCGTCGGGTACGTGCACTTGCGGTCCCCATTGACGACGCCATTGACGACGCTCCCTACCGCTGGCCCATCTTTTCTTGCGTGACCTTCAGCAGCGCCATGACCTCCGGACGCGCCTGCTCGAGCGCCTCCTTCGCCGGCATCTGCCCGGCCCAGATCAGGTCGACCATCGGCTTGATCCGGTCGCGCAGCTCGATGCCGTTGTAGAGGAACGGCCACCGGCCCTGCTGGTCGAGCGACTCGATCCAGATCTTGGCGTTCTTCGGCTGGCGATCGGGGTCGGCGAAGATCTTCGACTGCTGCACGCTCGTCTTGCTCGGCATCAGGTCCCCGCCGGTCGCCAGGATCTGCTGCGCCTCCTCGCCCATGAAGAACGATGCGAACGCCGCCGTCCCGGCCGGGTCCTTGGTCGCCTTGGCCATCGCGAAGGTGAACAGGCTCGACTCGGCCTTGGCGCTCTTGAGGATCTTGGCGACCGGCATGACGTCCCACTTGAGGCCCTGGGCCTCGTTGAGCTGCTTGGTGTTCGAGACGGTGGTGTTCCAGATCGCGAGCTTGCCACCGGTGAACAGCTTCAGCTCGCCGATCTGGGTGCGCATGTCGAACGGCGGCGCAACCTTGTGCTTGTAGGCGAGGTCGGCGATCCACTGGTAGGCGTCGGCGTACCTCGGCTCAAGGTAGTCCGACCAGTCGGGCGGGAAGTGCTCGCCGTCGTTCATGGCCGGGATCGAGTCCCAGATCCAGTAGTCCCAGGAGTAGCCGAACACGTCGCCCTGGGTCAGCTTCTTGGCGTTCTCGAGGAGCTGGTCGCTCGACCACGCCTGCGACCAGGTCGTGGGCGCCGTGATGCCGGCCTTCTCGAACATCTCGACGTTGTAGATGTAGGCGCGCGGCTTCAGCGCCAGCGTCAGGGCCATGACGTTGCCCTGCACCGTGGTGAGGTCCCAGATCATCGGGTGGTAGTCCTTCCGGTCGATCTGGTGGTCCGTGAGGACCGCGTCCACCGGCAGGAGCAGGTCGCGCATCGCGAAGAAGGGCACCGCGTCGTCGTCGATCTGGTGGAAATCCGGCGGCGTGCCGCCGGAGTGCATCGTGATGATCTTGGACTCGAACTCGCCCCACGGCGTCCAGATGTTCTCGATCTCCGAGCCGGGGTTCTTGGCCTTGAACCGCTCGACGACGAGCTCGAGCTTGTCCTTTTGAGGCGGCCCATCCGCGTACAGGAACTGGAGGCTGACCTTGGTCGGCTTCGCGGCCTGGTTCGACGTGGCCCCCGCCACGGCCGCGGTCGTCGGCGCGGGCGTGGGTGCCGTCGCGGGGGCAGCCGCGGAACCCGAAGTGGCCGCCGGCGCGGGGGCCGACGACTGCGGAGCCGCGGGCGCCGAGCACGCGGCGAGAACGGCGCCGAGCGTGCCCGTAGCTCCGGCCTGGAGGAATGTACGCCGGCTGAATCGACCGGTGGCTCTGATCTTCATCCCCGCTACCTCCCCTTCTCGTTGACGTCCATCGACTACGTCTGCGTCCCGTGGGCCCGGACGGGCCCTGGGACATCCGCATACCGTCGGTGTGGCAGTGGCACCGCTCGCGTCAGGCCGGCACCTCCTCCCGGAGCGCGCGGCCACCGGAGACGGTGACCGGTTGGCGCCCCGCGCCGCACGACTGCCGCACGATCAGCTCGCACGGCAGGAGCTCGGCCCCGCTCGGCTGGCCGTCCGGCGCGAGCACCCGCCGGACGGCCGTGATGCCGATCGTGCGCGCCGGCACGCGCACCGAGGTCAGTGCCGGGGTGAGATAGCTCGACACCGAGTCGTCCTCGAAACCAACCACCGCCACGTCGTCGGGCATGCGCAGGCCGTGCCTGGCCAGGACTTGGATCGCGCCGATCGCGATGTAATCGTGGTGGCAGACCAGCGCCGAGAAGCGCGGGCGCTCGCGGGCGAGGAGCGCCTCCATCGCGCGGACCCCATCTTCGAGCGTCCACTCGCACGACTCGACGAGGCCTCGGTCGAAGGTCAGCCCCGCCTCCACCAGGGCCTCGCGGTGCCCGGTCACGCGCGCGTCGGCTCCCCCAACGTGCGGGTGCCCTCGGAGCAGCGCGAACGAGCGGTGCCCCAGCGAGATCAAGTGCCGCGTCAGATCGCGGGCCCCGGTCCGCCCGTCGATGTCGATCGCGTACATCCGCTCGGCCGGATCGCGGTAGTTCCCGGTCGTGACGATCGGCACGCCGACCCGCTGCATGGCGGCGTAGAACG
>JAUJNA010000020.1 GCA_030446555.1 Chloroflexota bacterium
GCGCAGATCCAGCATCTGCCCCATATGCGTGAGCTGAGCGACGAGTTCGAGGTTGCCGGATTATGCGATCTGTCGCCGAAGCTACTCGCGATCGTGGGCGAGGAGTACCGAGTGCCGCCGGAGCGGCGCTTCCTCGACTACCACGACCTCGTCAGCAGTGATGTGGATGCCGTCATCGTCTGCCCGTCCGGGTCGCACGCCGCACCCAGCATCGCCGCGGCGCGAGCAGGCAAGCACGTGCTGGTCGAGAAGCCGATGTGCACGACGGTGGGCGAAGCCGAGGCGATGGTGGCTGCCGCCGAGGAAGCGGGCGTCATCTTGATGGTCGCCTACATGAAGCGGCACGAGCCGGCCTACCAGTACGCCCAGGCCCGCGTGCGCGAGATGTCGGACATCCGGTTCGTCCAGGTGAACCACCTCCACCCCGACAACAGCCTCCACGTGGCCGAATTCAAGGTCCACCGCTTCGACGACATCCCGCCGGAGGTGCGCGAGGCGACCGAGGCCGAGCGCCGCCGCCTGGTGGCCGAAGCCCTCGGCTTGGCCGACGCGGACCGCCTTCGGCCGGAGATCCTCCGAGCCTTCTCGTCGATCCTGGGCAGCATGATCCACGACATCGGCAACCTGCACGGGCTGTTCGGTCCGCCGTCGCGCGTCCTGAGCACGGAGATCTGGGCCGACGGGCGCGCGATCAGCACGACGCTGGAGTACGCCGACGGCAAGCGCGCCGTCTGCACCTGGGTCGACCTGCCGGAGCTGTGGGACTTCAAGGAGACCCTGGAGGTTTACGGCTCGCGGGAGCGGGTGCTGGTCTCGTTCCCGACCGGGTTCGCGCGCGGACTGCCCTCGGTCGTAACCCTCCACGGCATGGACGCGGACCGCACTCCATGGCGGAAGGAGCTCGCCTGGCACGACAACCCGTTCAAGCTGGAGATCCAGCACTTGCGACGTTGTGTGCTGTCCGGCACGGCCCCGATTACCGATGGGCGCAGCGCTGTCCAGGACATCGCCCTCGTGCGCGACATCGTGCTGGCGTACCTCAACCGCTAACCGGCCAGGAGGAACGGCTATGCCCCTCGAGGTCTACGATTACCGAACCGATCTGCGCAATCTCGTCATCACGCCGGAAATCCGGTCGCGCTTCATGCGGCTGGAGGCAGGGGCGGTGGCCAGGCGACATAGCCACGACCTCGGCCACGAGGTGTTCGTCGTGCTCGAAGGCCGGGCGGAGTTCGAGATCGACGGCGAGCGGGCCGTCCTGGGCCCCGGGCAGATGTGCTTCGCCCTCGCGGGGCAGCTGCACCAGATCCGCGTGGTCGGCGACGGGCCGATGAGCATGTACCTGTCGGTCACCCCCCACCTGGAGCCGACCCACACCTTCTGGGACGAGCGCGGCAACAAGCTTCCCCCCCGCTACGGTAATTCCACGAGCTCCGAGCGCGCGGCGCGCCCCGGGCCCCCCGACCCTCCGGAGGCGCTGGCCGATCGCCACGTCGCGGCGGCCAAGACCCTAGCCGAGGTGGCGGAGGCGAACGCGGCGGCGCAAGAGGGCGCGGCGGCCGCGTTCAAGCGCGCGGTTGCCGGCGGTGACCGCGCCGAGGCCAAGGCCGCTGTCGACGCCATGTGGGATCAGATGTACCGCACCTACCGGAGCTTCCAAGCGCTCGAGGCAGTCTGGAACGAGTTGGCGCCCCGAGCACCGGAGTAGTGGCGTATCACGGTCGGTGTGATGGGCAGGTACCGCCAAGGCGATCAGCACGATGGTGGACACAGCGATGGAATTTAGACCCTCGACGAGAAACGGTTCCGTTGGGTCGTGCTAAGCTGGGCGAATTTGGGGCGCGCCGGCTCAGTGGCCGGCGTGCCCGGGGCAGTGGGCGAAGTCAGACCAGCGCGGCCAGCGCGGCCCAGGCGTTAGCCAGTCGCAGGCACGGCGGGGTCCCCGTCGTCAGCCGCTCCAGGTAGCGGCCGAGCCCGGCCGTGAGGACGCCCACGGTCGCCGCCACGAGGTTCGCGGGGATTCCCTGTACACGCGGCACCGGGTGGCCGGGATCCGCCACGTCGGCGCCCGGGCTGAGCGCCGCGGCGAAGAACGAGCCCCAGGAGGGCGATCGGCAGCGCGGCGGCCGCGCCGGGCTCGGGCGAGCGTCGCCAGAGCAGCCACAGCGCGCCCGGCGTGAGCATGCCGTTCATGGCCAGGGACACGACGCCGTGGACGCGCGCATGGGGCGACCACCGGTCGCCGAGGATGTGCGTCTCGTTCCAGTCCACGAGCACCGGCACGACCGCCGTCTGGATCGTCGCCGCAGAGATCAGGGCCCGCCCGATGGTGCGTCGCATGGCAGGGCAATTATCCCCTTGACGGCAGTACGCGCCCCTTCTCGCCATTCGTGCAAGAGG
>JAUJNA010000021.1 GCA_030446555.1 Chloroflexota bacterium
CTCAGAACGTACAAGCCCGCCAGCACCACCAGCGCTCCCGCCAGAACGTAGGACTGGAGCACGTTCCACCCCGTGCCCAAGGCCCGCTGGAGGAAGGCGAAGTAGCTTCCGGCCAGGACGTAGCTGATCAGCAGGCAAGCCGCCCCCGAACCGCTGGAGGTCGCTCCCGAGCACCGTCTGCCCGCGCTCCGGCAGCGCCGCCGTCGTGACGACCAGGTCCATATTGATGCTGCCGACCACGACCACCCGCGCGGGCATGTCCGCCTCCCCGTCCAGCATCCGAGTCGGCGCCATTATAGGCACGGCCTCGGCTGCTGGCGCGGGGGCAGGGTGTGGGTCAGGCAAGGACCCCGTGCTGGCGGAGCGCCTGCTCGAGCACGACCTCCGACGGCGCGGTCAGCACGTCCTCGCCGAGCTTGAGCGTCGGCTTGATCTCGTCGCCGTTGTTCTGATCGCGCACCCAGGCCGCCGCGTCGGGGTCCTGCTCGATGTTGACGTACTGGTACTCCACGCCCTGGTCGTCGAGGAACTGGAGCGTGTCCTGCGTGACGTGGCACCAATCGGCGCCGTAGACAGTGAGCTGGTCTGCCACAGCATCTCTCCTTCGGGTACTCGCGCCCAGCGGAGACGCATGCCCCGTGCCGCCGGCGCGCACATCGGTACAATGGTCTCGTAGGTGGTGGAGGTTGGCGCGATGACGACGACCCGAGTGACGCTGGCGTACGGTCGCGATGGCCTCGATGTGGAGCTGCCGGCCGAGCGGACGACGGTGATCGAGCCGCGCTTCGTGCCGGGCCTCCCGAACGAGGCCGACGCCCTGCGCGCCGCGCTGCGCTCCCCGCACGGGTCGGCCCCGCTCCGCGAGCGCGTCCCGGCCGGTGCCCGCGTCGGCGTCGTCGTCTGCGACGTCACCCGCGCGATCCCCAGCGACCGCATCCTGCCGGTCCTCCTCGACGAGCTCGGCCACGTCGACCCGAAGCACGTCACGATCTTCATCGCGACCGGCACCCACCGCGCCAACACGCTCGAGGAACTCGACCGGATGCTCGGGCCGGCCGTCGCGCGCGCCTACCGCATCGTCAACCACGACGCGTTCGACCTGTCGCGCCACCGCTACCTCGGCGAGACGTCCTCCGGCGGCCCGATCTGGATCGAGCGCGACTTCCTCGACCAGGACGTCAAGATCCTGACCGGCTTCATCGAGCCCCACTTGTTCGCCGGCTTCTCCGGCGGCCCGAAGATGATCGCGCCCGGCCTCGCCTCGATCGAGACCGTCCACCACCTCCACGGCGCGCGGATGATCGCCGACCCGCGGGCGATCTGGGGCATCACCCACGGCAACCCGATGCACGACACCATCCGCGAGATCGCGTCCGTCGTGCAGCCAGACTTCAACCTCGACGTCGCCTTGAACAAGGAGCACCAGATTACGGCCGTCTTCGCCGGCGAGCTGTTCGCGGCCCACAAGATTGGCTGCGAGCTCGTCAAGGCGACGGCGATGCAGCCGGTCGAGCGGCCCTACGAGGTCGTGCTCACCACCAACAGCGGCTACCCGCTCGACCAGAACCTCTACCAGGCGATCAAGGGCGTCTCGGTGGCGAACCAGATCGTCGCCGAGGGCGGCGCGATCGTGGCCGCCGCCGAGTGCTCGGACGGCCTGCCCGACTTCGGCAACTACAAGGATATTCTCAGGATGCAGCCGTCGCCCGAGGGGCTGCTCGGCATGATCGAGGGCGCGGGCTTCCGCGTCCACGACCAGTGGCAGGTCCAGGTGCAGGCCCAGGTCCAGCGCCGCGCCCGCGTCCACCTGCACACCGACGGCCTCACCGAGGAGCAGGTCCGCGCCGCCCACCTCGAGCCCTGCCACGACGTCTCCGAGACCGCCGCGCGCCTCCTCCACCAAGCCGGCCCGGACGCCCGCCTCGCCGTCCTCCCCCAGGGCCCCCAGACCATCCCCTACGTCAGGCGATAGGTTGCCCTCACCCCCGGCCCCTCTCCCGCCGGGGGTGAGGGGAGCACGTGCCGCATTGAACTTTCCCGGGTCTCCCCCTCTCCCAGTGCGCGGGAGAGGGGCCGGGGGGTGTGGGCCTCTACCCGTTCCCCCGCCGCACGCGCGGCCGCCCGGCGGCCAGGCCCTCCAGCGGGCCGC
>JAUJNA010000006.1:0-17598 GCA_030446555.1 Chloroflexota bacterium
GGCGATGGCTCGCGTGGCAGCGGCGGCGTCCTCCATGGATGCTCCCTCGTCGATGGGCACGAAGACATGGAGTCCCTTGGCACCACTCGTCTTCACCGCGCCGTCCAGGCCGACATCGGACAGTGCCAGGCGGACCGCCCGGGCTGCCTGGACCGCCATGGCGAACCCATCTGTTTCGGGAGGGTCCAGGTCGAGCACCAGGTGGGTGACGTGGTCGTGCCGCTGCCTCGCACCAGCGCCGGGTGGTACTCAATCGCGCGCTGATTGGCGAACCACAGCAGGGTGCGACGGTCGTTGCACAGCGCGTAGGACACCTCGCGCTGCGACGCCTCGGCCCACCACGTCACGGTGCGCACCCAGGCCGGCGTGTAGCTCGGCACGTTCTTCTGCATGAACGCTTCCTGGCCGCGATGGACCCGGATCACCGAGAGTGGCCGATCCCGGAGCGCGGGGAGGATGCGATCGCTGACAGCGTCGAGGTAGTCCACCAGATCGCGCTTCGTCGCCCCGGCGCCGTCGAAGAGCCCAGCGTCGAGGTTCGTCAGCGCGACGCCCTCGCGCATCTCGCTCTCAGCCATCGCGGTCACGGCTCGGTCGCGTAGCCCCCCTCGGGCACGTGCACCGCTATCCCGGGACGCCTTCACGCGCGCTCTCGTCCGAAGCGGGCGTCGGCGCACCATCCGGCCAGGCGGCGATGCAGACCTTGTTGCCCGACCGGTCGGCAAGGATCCAGGCGGTCGGAGCTTCGCTATCGTCCACGAAGCGCCCACCGGCGGCCACCGCCGCCTCCATCCGCGACTCAGCGTGCTCTCTCGCGACCGAGACGTCGACATGCATGGCGTGGCGCAGCGGCTTGTCTGCATCCAGTTCCTGCAT
This sequence comes from Chloroflexota bacterium, assembly GCA_030446555.1. GTDB lineage: Bacteria > Chloroflexota > Limnocylindria > Limnocylindrales > CSP1-4 > Palsa-1032. Next base: position 877 of record JAUJNA010000006.1, read on the forward strand.
CCACACCGTCGAGCCCTGGCCCAGCGGGTCGAGGCGTTGTCCTCGGCCAGCGGGTCATAGCCGAGAACGGCGCGCCAGAACCCGAGGTCGATCGCGTCCGGCTTGGCGGCCACCGCGAGCTGGACCTCCTGGACGGCCCCTCGGTCAGCGGTGGCGCCGTGCTCGCGCGCCACGGCGGAGATGTCGCGTGCGACCTCGATGTGCCGCGCCTCCGTCCCCCACAGCTCGCGCGTGAGGTTCACGGTGAGTCGGTCCGAAGCGACAGAGAGCAGCGTCCGCGGCCCGAGTCCAGGCACCTCCGCGACCGCCGCCGCGATCCGGGCCGCCGCCCGGAGGGACGCCACCCGGAACACGGCGGTCGGACCACCGTGGAGGACCACCCAGTCCTCGACCCCATCGGCAGAGAGGAACTCGCGCCATCCCTGTTCGCTCATGTCGCGGGGGATCCGCCAAGCCGCTGGGCCAGGCCGACGATGCCCTCCGGGCCGCGGACGAAGCAGAGCCGGTAGGCGTTCTCGTACTGGACGACCTCGTCTACGAGCTCGGCGCCGTGCGGCCGGAGGCGCTCCAGCACGTCGTCGAGGTCGTCGACGGCGAACATCACGCGGCGGTAGCCGAGCGTGTTCACCGGCATGTCCCTGGGCGCCGGACCGATAGCCGCCGGTCGGTGGTACCGCGTGAGCTCGATCGCGCCGTGGCGGTCCGGCGGGCGCAGCATCACGATCTCCGCACGGGTGTCCTTGAGCCCGATGGTCCGGTCGACCCAGTCGCCCTCAGCCATCATCCGGCCCTCGACCTCCAGCCCGAGCTCGACGAAGAACGCGATCGCCGCCTTGAGGTCGTCGACGACGATGAGCACGTTGTCCATCCGCACGCCGCTCATGTCGCCATCGTATCGGAGGCACCGTCCGTCGCTACTCTGGAACGGTGAAGCGCATGGGGTTCCTGTCGTTCGGACACTGGTCCGATTCCCCGCCCTCGCAGGTGCGTTCCGCGTCGGATGCCCTGCTCCAGTCGATCGAGCTGGCCGTCGCGGCTGAGGAGCTCGGCGCCGATGGCGCGTTCTACCGCGTCCACCACTTCGCCCGGCAGCTCGCCAGCCCGTTCCCGCTCCTCGCGGCGGTGGGCGCGCGCACCAGCCGCATCGAGATTGGGACCGGCGTCATCGACATGCGCTACGAGAACCCGTTCTACATGGCGGAGGACGCAGGCGCCGCGGATCTCATCTCTCGGGGCCGCCTGCAGCTCGGCATCAGTCGCGGCTCGCCCGAGCAGGTGATCGATGGTTTCCGCCACTTCGGCTACCAGCCCGCCGAGGGCGAGACCGACGCCGACATGGCGCGCCGCCACACCGAGGTCTTCCTCGAGCTCCTGAAGGGTGAGGGCTTCGCCCGACCGAACCCGCGGCCGATGTTCCCCAACCCGCCCGGCCTCCTGCGATTGGAGCCCCACTCCCCTGGCCTGCGCGAGCGCATCTGGTGGGGCGCGGCGTCGACCGCGACCGCAGAATGGACAGCACGACTCGGCATGAACCTGATGAGCTCGACGCTCGTGTTCGATGAGAGCGGCGAGCCCCTCCACGTCCAGCAGCGCAGGCAGATCGACGCCTTTCGCGGTGCCTGGAAGGAAGCCGGTCACGCACGCGAACCGCGGGTGTCGGTCAGCCGGAGCATCTTCGCGCTCGTTGACGACCGCGATCGGGCCTACTTCGGCGGACCACAGCAGGGCCGCGACCAGTTCGGCTACATCGAGCCCGACAGGCTAGCGGTGTTCGGACGGTCATACGCAGCCGAGCCCGACGTGCTAGTGGAGCAGCTGAAGGAGGACACCGCCATCGCTGCCGCCGACACGCTTCTCCTGACGGTGCCGAACCAGCTCGGCGTGGACTACAACGCCCACGCGATCGAGTCGATCCTGCGCTTCGTTGCGCCGGGGCTCGGCTGGCGATGACGCGACGCGTAGCACTGATCACGGGCGCGGGACGGCTCGGCGGGATCGCGGCCGGGATCGCCGCTCGCCTGGCGGACGACGGGTGGGATCTCGCCTTGTCGTACTGGCGGCCGTATGACGCGGACCAGCCAGGGCACTCGGAGGATGACGAGCCCGAGCGGCTGGCGGGTGACCTCCGGGCACGCGGAGCGACAGTGGCCCTGCTGCCGGGTGATCTGTCAGACGAGCGCGAGCCCGAACGACTGATCCGGGCAGCCGCCGGGGCGCTCGGTCCTCTGCGTGGACTCGTCCTCTCGCACGCCGAATCCCGCGACTCGTCCGTCCTCGAGACGACGGTCGAGTCGTTCGACCGCCACATGGTGGTGAACGCCCGAGCGAGCTGGCAGCTGATCGCAGCCTTCGCGCGCCAAGCCACTGACGGCGGTGCCATCGTCGCCCTCACCAGCGGCCACACCGCGTACAACCTTCCCTACGGCGCGTCGAAGGGCGCCCTGGATCGGATCGTCATCGCCGCGGCCCGCGAGCTGGGGCATCTCGGGATCCGCGCGAACGTCGTGGACCCGGGCCCGATCGACACGGGTTGGATGGACGACTCGCTCCGCACGGAGTTAGCCCGTCGGCAGCCGACAGGTCAGCTCGGCACCCCGGCCGACGTCGCGCGCCTGGTGTCGTTCCTGCTTTCGGAAGAGGGGTCCTGGACGACGGGGCAGCTCATCCACCAGGACGGCGGCTTCTCGAGCTGACGAGCCCCTTTTCACGGGGACCCTCCGCGTCAGCCCGCCTCGGGGCTGCTTCGGCGTGGACGAAGACAGCATCCCCACTTGAGCGACCCGCGTTGGCGGTTCAATCCTTCTTCGCAGCGGACACGTCGACGCATACGATTCCCTTGTTGCCGTCCTGGTCGGCGAGCACGGTGAGCGAGGGCGCGTTGCTTTCATCGACGACGGTCCCGCCCGCGGCGAGCGGCGGCGATGCGTTGCTCGGCTACCTCGGGCGCCCATAGACCTCGATGTGGAACCGCTGACGCGGGGTCTCGTGCTCGTCGGCGTCCCGAACCACAGGTTGGGCACCCGTCCCGTGGCGTCCCGGATCTCGTCGCTGGGGACCCCACTTGGGCCTCCTCGGCGCTCCCGGTCAGCAGGGCGGCCCACACTGGGGCGATGGTCGCGGAGCGCGCCGTGTCGACGCCGAGCTCGATGTGGCTGACCGAGGCCGGGTCGGCGTCGAGCTTGTGGTCCGCGGCGATCTCGGTGATGCCGTCGCGCGAGGTCGACGTCCTGCTGGGTCACCCATTCGACGACGTGTTCGGTGCCCTCGGCGTCGCGGTAGATGGCGTCGTCGCTGATGACTTGAGGTCGACGTACCCATTGCCGATCGACACGCGCGGAGTGGTGGCCGAGCGCGTCACCCGCCTCGCCAGCGGCGACGAACCGTGCGCCGGTGCCGAAGTCGTCAACCACGTAGCGGGCATGCAGTCCCTGGGCCAGCTTGCGCCAGTCAGTCCAGGTTGGCCGCGGCGATACTGTTCGCCCTTCAGCATGTCCATAGACGGGGAGTTTATGTCTGATCCAGCCGCAGCGGCATCGAAGAATCGCCCGCAGCGCAACCGCATCCACTTCGAACTCGCTGTGCCCTCGGATGCTCGTGCAGACGCGCCTCGCCACGACCGTCGCAGCCGGCGGCCGGCGCTGACGCCCACAGGACCTACTGATCTGGTCAAGCGGTTGGGCAGGCGCTGGCCGAGCCACCGAAACGATCTCCGCGACTCCGCCTCGCTGGTTCTCAGACGCGCCGCTCATCCCGCGATCTCGTTGACGCGATCACGCCGCTGCCAGGCGCTTGTAGCGGATCCGGTGCGGCTGATCGCCGCCGCTCCAGCTCCTTGCGGCGGAAGGCCTCGTAGTCGCTGACGTTGCCCTGGAAGAAGCGGACCTGGCTCTCCCCTTCGAAGGCCAGGATGTGGGTCGCGATGCGGTCCAGGAACCAGCGGTCGTGGCTGATGACGACGACGCAGCCGGGGAACGACTCGGAGGCCGGCTTCCAGGGCGCGCAGCGTGTCGACGTCGAGGTCGTTGGTCGGCTCGTCCAGCAGGAGCACGTTGCCGCCGGACTGGAGGAGCTTGGCCAGGTGGACACGGTTCCTCTCCCTCCCGACAGCGTGCCGACCATCTTCTGCTGGTCCGTGCCGCGGAAGTTGAAACTGGAAACGTAGGCGCGCGCCGGCAGCTCGCGTGAGCCGACCTTGATGACCTCGGCTCCTGGGTGATCTCCTGGAAGACGGTCTTGTCGGCCGCCAGGTCGTCGCGGCTCTGGTCGACGTAGCTGAGCACGGCCGTGTCGCCGATCTCGATCGTCCCGGCGTCGGGCCGCTCCTGGCCCACGAGCATCCGGAAGAGCGTCGTCTTGCCGGCGCCGTTCGGCCCGATGATGCCGACGATGCCGGCCCGCGGCGGTGAAGGTCAGGTCCTCGATGAGCAGTCGGTCGCCGTATCCCTTGCGCAGGCCGTTGACCTCGATGACGGTGTCGCCGAGGCGTGGGCCCGGTGGGATGGCGATCTCCAGCTCCCGCTGCTGCACGCCCCGGGCGTCGTTCGCCTCCTCGAGCAGCTTCTCGTAGGCCGTCAGTCGGGCCTTGCCCTTCGCCTGGCGGGCCTTGGCGCCCATGCGCACCCACTCGAGCTCGCGTGCGAGCGTGCGCTGTCGGGCGTCGACCTGCTTCTGCTCTCGCGCCATCCGCCCCAGCTTCTGCTCCAGCCAGCTGGAGTAGTTGCCCGGAGAGGACTCCCCTCCCCGATCCAGCTCCAGGATCCACTGCGCGACGTTGTCCAGGAAGTAGCGGTCGTGCGTGATGGCGACGACCGTGCCGGCGTACTCGGATAGGAAGCGCTCCAGCCACTCGACCGACTCGGCGTCGAGGTGGTTGGTCGGCTCGTCCAGCAGCAGCAGGTCCGGGTGCTGGAGCAGCAGTCGCGCGAGTGCCACGCGGCGCTTCGCCACCGGAGAGTGTGGTCACGTCGGCGTCGTCGGGCGGGCCGCGGAGCGCGTCCATGGCGATCTCGACGTTGCGCTCGACGTCCCACGCGCCGACCGCGTTGATCCTGTCCTCCAGGGCGGCCTGCTCAGCGCCGACGGCCTCGTAGTCGGCCTCCGGGTCCGACCACTTGGCCATCACCGCGTTGTACTGCTCGATGAGCCCGTGGACCTCGCGCACGCCGTCGAGCACGTTGCCCTTGACGTCCTTGGTCGGATCGAGCTGCGGCTCCTGTGACAGATAGCCGACGGTGAAGCCCGGGGTCAGTCGAGCCTCGCCGTTGTACCCGTCGTCCAGGCCGGCCATGATCCGAAGGAGGCTCGACTTGCCTGAGCCGTTCGGCCCGATGACGCCGATCTTGGCGCCCGGGTAGAACGAGATGGAGATGTCCTCCAGCACGGTCTTGTCGGGCGGGTAGTGCCGCGACAGCCTGTAGGTGGTGTAGATGAACTCGGCGGGCATCAGCCCAAGGGTATCGGCTGAGCTCTCCCTTGCGGACGGATCGATCCTCGAGCGCCACGCCTGCGATCAGCCTCTAGACTCGCGGGCGATGAGCGGCTGGCCATCGCGGATCTGGCGACGACCATCGGCGGTGCTGCTCAGCGTCCAGCCGATCGGTGTCCTGCTATATCCGTTCATGGACGAGTCCCCTCTCGGCCGGGCAGCGCTCTCGTCGTTCGGCCTCGTCGTCCTCTTCCCCGCCGTGCGGGCGGTGCAGGCCACCTCCGCCCTGACGTGGATCGCCGTGCTGATCGGCCTGCCCATCGTCGTCCTGACGGTCCTGGAGGTCGTCGACCCGCTGAACGCCCAGGTCCTGCTCTGGTCGTCCGTCCTGCACGCGGTCTTCTACTTCTATACGACCCTCGCTCTGCTGCGCTACATGTTCCTGGACCGCTTCGTGACACGCGATGAGCTCTGGGCGACGGGGGCGACCTTCACGGTGGTGGCATGGGCGTTCGCCTACACGTTCATGGCCGTGCAGGTCATCTGGCCCGGGTCGTTCGCCGGCCTCGCCGGATCCGACACGCCGCGCACGTGGTTCGAGTTGCTCTTCCTGTCATTCACGACGCTCACCAGCGTCGGACTGTCGGACATCGTGCCCGTGCAGCCCCAGGCCCGATCGTGGGTCATGATCGAGCAGGTCGCTGGCCTGCTCTACGTCGCGCTCGTGATCTCGCGGATCGTCGGGCTGACCGTCTCCCGCCAGCGCGCCTAACCTCGACCTTGAATATCGCGAACCAGTGGCCGTGCACGATGTCTATGGTCTCGACCAGTCTGTAGCCGGCGCGGCTCATCTGGGCGTGCACTCGACCGGCACGCTGCCGTGCGGGTTCATCCAGCGCGCAGCGACGCCCTCGAGACGTGATTCGAGGATGGCGACGCGGCCTGTGGGTCGCAGCAGAGAGCGGGCTCCGGCGAAGTACGGCACCGGCCGGCGCAGGTGGTGGTAGGTGGCCGAGACGAAGATCAGGTCGACCGGTTCGGGCGGCTCCAACCGCCGCCGACTCGTCAGTATCGGTCGCAGGGTGTCGATGCCGCGCTCGTCAGCTGCCCGACGGAGGTCGTCGAGCGTGTCGGCGTCCGCGTCGGCGGCGTAGACGATGCCGTCCGGCGCCACTGACACGGCGAGACGAAGCGTGAAGTGCCCGTGACCGGGTCCCACATCGGCGACGCGATCCCCGGCCGAACGCCCAGCGCTGCGACGACCGCCGAAGGGTCACGCAGTCGATCGCCGCGCCGGCCGCCTTTGAAGAGTGCCCGCTGCACGGCAGTCGGAAGCCGGCCAACCATCTGCCGCAGCATCCGCGAACACTATCCGGCGGCTCGACGTGGCCGCTCGCCGATCAGCCGCCGTTCGGCCGATCGTCTAACCATCGACCCCGATGCGAAGGAGCGATGACATGGAGCTGACCGCCACGATGATGCTGACCGTGGCCGGCGTGTACCAGGGTCCCGGGGCCCCCGACGAGGACCGGCGCGGCGGGTTCAGCGCGGCGGATGGGTGGCGCCGTACGCCCACGAGGAGGTCTGGCGCTTCATCACCTCGGTGTTCGAGCGCGCGGACGCGCTGCTGCTCGGACGCAAGACCTGGGAGATCTGGGCAGCGTACTGGCCGCACCATGACGCCCCGCGACAGGCCGCGCGCCAGGATCGCCCGAAACCGCTTGGCGTCCTCGACGCGAGGCAGGTTGTTGAACAACACGTACGTCGGCTGAGTGGGCGCAGCGGGCAGCATGTCCGCCAACTGGACGAGCTCGGCTTCGGTGTACACATGCCTCGCGCCGGTCGTCCCGTGAAGTCGTAGGTAGGTCTGGTCCGGCGTCACCGTCCTCGATACGAAGGGGTCGACCACGTGAACGAGGTCGAGCTCGCGACACAGCGTGGCGACGGCCTCTGGTGGCCATGGGCCGCGCGGCTCCCAGAGCATCCGCACGCCCGACGGACGCTGAACCGTCCCCAGGAACGCACGCAGGCGATCGATGTTGTCCACGGTGGGGCGGAACGAGGCCGGGCATTGGAGAAGGATCGCCGTGGCTCGGAGGATGGCGACGCACTCGAGGGTCCGTTCCCACGCTCGAAGGACGATCGGGGACGTCCGGAACCCGCCCGCTTCTGCGCGATCGACGTCGGTCAACGGCGAGCGGAGACGGCGGTAGGTCGGGCTCGAGGCGTCGTGCGTGACGAGCTGCCAGGCTTTGATCGTGAACTCGAAGTCGATCGGCGCCTGCGCACGCCAGCGGCGCATCGTCCCCTCGCGAGGCGGCTCGTAGAACGTCTGCTGCACCTCGACGACCCGGTACTCGCGGACGTAGTCCTCGAATGCCATCGTGAAGCCGCACAGCCCGATGCGGACACCGTCGTCCATGTCCAGCCTCACGCCTCCCGGCGCCGCGGTCAGGACGCGATCGACGGCGGCCTCGGTCATACGCTCAGGATAGGTCGCCTCGGGGGGGGAGCCGATCGACCTCGACGATAGAGGCGGCTCAGGCTGGGCCGAAAGGCGCCTTGGTGGCGCCATCGGGCCAAGCGGTGATGCAGACCCGGTTCCCGGCCTGATCGGCGAGCGTCCAGTGCTCCGCACTCTCCCGGACGACGCGACCGCCCGCGGCGGTGCAGCACGACCCAGTCGTCGATGCCGTCGGCGGCGAGGAGCTCCCTCCAGCCCTGCTCGCTCATGTTCCACCTCTCCTGGGGGCCCGCGCAGATCGACCGTCCTGGACGGTCACGATCGCCACTTCATCGGCCATCTCGTCGTACGCGTACGCGACGATCATCCAACGCCAGGGACCTAACACGAATCGGAATCGCTCCCACAGGCTGGAGAGCGGGGCGCCCAGGAGCGGAAAACGCCCGAGCGGCTCGACGGAGCGTTTGAAGCGATCGAGGGTCGAGTCGGGAGCGCGTGGGTCTGGATGAGTCGCTCGAGGTTGCGCCGCGCTCGCGGGGACACGAACGGACGCCACGCGTCAGATCTCGTCGAGCGGTGTGCCCCTGCCGGATCGCACCTCGTCGAGGCCCGCGATCGCATCTTCCCACGCGCCGTCGATGCCGTCGAGAGCTGCTGTGATGGTGCGCGGGTCCGGGTCTGCCTCGTCCAGCGCCGTCGAGAGCAGCGATCGGGCGATCGTCCCGGGACTCGTGTGCGTGCGCTCCCCGAGGCGACGAAGCTTGAGTGCGCGTGACTCGTCCAGGACGACGTTCACCCGGGCCGGACCTTCTGGCACCCCGCCACCCTAGAACATGACGACACATCCTGTGTACCAAGTTCGCCATCGGCTCGTCGACGCGAACGTGAAAGGTCGCCGGACCTGTCACGCGGGAGACCGCTATCTCGTCACGGGTGGTGGAAAGCAATGAACCACCACGGAGGTGCAGACGATGAGGGTCCTGGTCGCCGGGGCGTCGGGCGTTGTCGGGGGCTATCTCGTGCCGCAGCTTGTCGAGCGCGGGCATGAGATGTTCGCTCCAGCGCGCGGTCGACGGCGAGGAGGTGACCACCAGCGCGAGCCGCTGAGGGACGCGTTGGTGCAGGCTGGTCGCGCTCCGACGGCACCCGCTGGGGGGTCGGGCTACGCACCTGTATGCGAAATCGTTCGCATCTGGATGCTAGGATGTCCGCATGAGGACGACCGTCACGCTCGATGCTGACGTCGCGAACGCTGTGGGCGAGCTCAGGCGCCAGCGCGGCCTGGGGGTCAGCGAAGCCATCAATCAGCTGGCGCGGAGGGGGCTGACGGTGAAGCCACCGGGGAAGCCTTTCCGTCAACGGACCGCACGGCTGGCATTGAAGGTCGACGTCACGAACGTCGCGGAGGCACTCGAGTCCCTGGACGGCCCTGCTTCGCGCTGATGCTGATCGACGCGAATCTGCTGCTGATCGCGGTCGACACTGCCGCAGCGAACCACCAGCGCGCCGCCACCTGGCTGACCGATCGGTTGAATGGCGAGCGACGCGTCGGCCTGCCATGGGAATCACTCTCCGCGTTCTTGCGCATCGCGACGCACCCGCGTGCCTCCGACCGACCGCTGGAGCCCGCGACCGCCATGCGCTTCATCGAAGACTGGCTCGCGGTGCCCACGGTCTGGACCCCGACACCGACCGAACGACACGCCGCGGTGCTTGGTGATCTGGTGCGTAGATATCGTCTGTCCGGCAACCTGATCCCTGACGCACGACTCGCGACACTGGCGATCGAACACGGACTCGAGGTCTGCTCCGCGGATACCGACTTCGCCCGGTTCACGGAGATCCGTTGGCAGAACCCTTTGGCGACCTGAACGGCCACGACCTGGATCGATTCATCGTGGCCCAGCAGGGCGTCTATGGTCGCGTGCTGGAGGAGCTGCGCCTTGGCCGGAAGACGAGCCACTGGATGTGGTTCATCTTCCCGCAGGTGGCTGGCTTGGGGCGCAGTGAGATGTCCCGAGACTTCGCGATCGGCTCGCTCGACGAGGCGCGCGCCTTTCTCGCCCACCCGCTGCTCGGGGCGCGGCTGCGCGAGTGTGCGCGGCTCGCGCTGGTGGCACCCGGGCGAACCGCGGAAGGGATCTTCGGCCCGACGGACGCCAGGAAGCTGCGTTCGTCGATGACGCTCTTCCATCGAGCGTCGCCTGACGAGCCGCTCTTCTCCAAGGTGCTCGACCGCTTCTATGACGGAGTCCCGGACGTGGCGACGGATGCGCTGCTGCTCGACGTAGGGGACTCGGAGCCGGAACCCGGGAGTACCGGCGCCTAGCCGATCTTGGTGCCCGTTTCGTCGGCCGACCGCTGAGATAGTCGCGGAACGAGGCACGGCGCGGCGCCGACCCTCGGTTCGTCGGTCCCCGCGTTCGCGGTCAGCGCGTCAGGCTACGAACGGGTTCTCGATGCGGACGCCTTGGATCGACTGACCATGGTTCATGTCCTCGGTCAGCAGCTGCGTGGCGCCCGCCGCACGCGCGGCTTCCACCAACAGGGCGTCCCAGAAGGAAAGCTGGTGCTGCTCGCTGACGCGCGATGCGTTGATGATGAGCGATGGCTCGATGAGCACGATGGGCCAGGCGCTGTACAGCGAGATGATCTCCCGCGCCTCGCCGAGCTCCACAGCCGGCTTCAGCTTGCTCGTCGCGACCGAGTAGAACTCCTGGAGGACCTGAGTGCTCAGAGTCCCCGTGCGTGACCTCCACAACCCCTCGAGGACGGCCTGCGCCCTCCGCTGCTTCGCTGGGTCGGCCGCGTCGTACGCATAGACGAGCACGTTCGTATCGACGAACGTGATGCTTTCAGCGGCCGTAACGGTCGAGGCGTTCGGCGTAGATGTCATCGCGCGTCCAAGTCCGCCCGCCGTGGGACCGTGCGGCCGCCATCAGCTGGATGGCTCTTTCTCGGGCGTCCTCGTACCGCTCCTCGCGCTGGACCAGGTCGTCCAGCTCGCGCGCCACGAGCGCGCTCACGGAAGTCCCCCGCTTCGCCGCGACGACCCGCGCGCGACGGATGATCTCCCGGTCAAGCTGGATGGTGAGGTTCGTCTTGGCCATCATTCGGCTCCACGTGCTTGGCAGTGGGCCACAGCGTATCACGTGGGCGCCCTGCCGCGGGCGGCGGACGTGGCCAGCATCGGCGGGATGAAGGTCGGCCGGGGCACCCGCGCAGGGTACGCTCCGGCGCACGCAGAACGAGAGAAGCCGCGCTCGGCATCGCCCGGCCGACGAGGATCGCTAGCGCGGAGTGACCCGGAACAGCTGGCGGGCTCCGGGTAGGCCTTTCAGCTCGTGGGTGCCCGCATCCTCGATCGCGATGCCGGCGCCCTCTAGGAGATCGGATGTCGTCGCCGTAAGGACGACCTTCGTCCGGGCCGACCACGGCCAGCAGCCGCGCGGCGAGGTGGACGGCGATGCCCCGCACGTCGTCACCCCACGCCTGGCGAGCGGCGCGAGCCGGCGGGGAGCGTTCGCTGCTACCGTCCGCTGTCATGGGACTCGGCGGCGGCGCGAGGAATGCGCCTCCGTCACCGCGCGCGCGACGTCGTCGCGGTCGGCCGACGCGGAAGCCGAGACTCGAACTGCCAATTGAAATCGTCGCGCCGCGTGGCGGACGTGGCGAGCATCGGCGGGATGGACGGTCGGCCGGGGCACCCCGTCGAAGCACGCAGAAAGCCGAGCGGCTCCGAGTGGCTCGAAGGCGACGCGGCGCTGCGTCATCCCGCGTGTCATGGACGACCGAGCACCACTTCGTCGATGACGGTCCTCGTCCATATGCCGTCGCTGCTCGTGGTCAGCGCTGCGCTCGCTCAGGCGACGTCGCGGGAGATCGAACACGAGGTCGGTCCGGGGCCGATCCATCCGTCGCCCGCTGCGATGCAGCCACCCGGCTGCTACCGTCCGCTGTCATGGGACTCGGCTTTGGACTCTCAGCGCGCAGCTTCGGCCGGGAGAGACCGATTGGACGCGCACGTACGACGAGACGGTCCGCCTGGCCGTCGAAGCGGAGCGGCTCGGCTTCACGTCGGTCTGGACGACCGAGCACCACTTCGTCGATGACGGGCATATGCCGTCGCTGCTCGTGGTCAGCGCTGCGCTCGCTCAGGCGACGTCGCGGGTCGAGATCGGTACGGGCGTCATCCTCGCGCCGATGCACCACCCGCTTCGCCTCGCCGAGGATGCTGCGACCGTCCAGCTGCTCAGCCACGGCCGGCTGGTCCTCGGCCTCGGGCTCGGGTGGTCGCAGACCGAGTACGTCGGGCTCGGGGCGGATCCGCGCCGTCGCGGTGCGGCTATGGAGGAGATCCTCCAAATCCTCCCGCAGGCGTGGACCGGCGAGCCGTTCACGCACAAGGGGTCGGTCTACGATCTCTCCACGCTTGGCGTCCGCCCGAGACCAGCCGTGCGGATCCCGGTCGTCATCGGCGGTGGCGCCGAGCCCGCGATCCGTCGCGCGGCACGCCTCGCTGACGGCGTGTTCTCGAATGCCCCGGCGGACAAGTTCGTGGAGCAGGTGCGCTGGATCCTGGACGAGTGCGAACGGATCGACCGCGACCCGTCATCGATCCGGTTCATCCACTACTCCACCCTGTTGCCCGGCACCTCGCGAGAAGAGGCGCTCGCCCGATACCGCGACGCGGTCTGGGCGATGAACTGGAAGTACTCCGACATGGAGGCATCGGCCACGCGGACCCTGCCACCGCCCGACCCGCCGGCGTTCGATCGTCCTGATGACGCACTCCTGAAGGGGCGGACGACGTTCGCGGGGACGCCGGACGAGATCGTCGAGGCGCTGGGCGCCCTGCGGAAGCAGGCGGCCGTGCCCCTCGAGTTCGTGGCGCGCAGCCACCTTCCGATGATCGACTACGACGAGCAGATCGAGGTGATGCAACAGCTCGCGGAGGGCGTGGCGCCGCACGTCTGAGGCGCCAGACGAGGGCAAGCTGGACGGCGATGGCAGCCACGGCCGCGATCGCGAACGTGCCTCGTGGTGGTCAGTGCGCCGATTCGGGCCCGGGACGCCCCATCCCCGCAGCCTCGACGACGACTGCCGGCCGCGATGACGTGTCCACGTGGAGCCGGAAGACGTCGGGCCGGTTGTAGTGGCCGACGGGGTCGAGCAGCCGACGGGCGGCGGCCACTGATCCGAGATCGAGGTCTGCGATCAGGGTCTCCTCCCGTTCGCGGACAGGGCCGGCGATGACGTCGCCGCCGGGCCCGACGATGACAGTGTTGCCCACCTCGAGCCACGGCCCCTTCTCCGCCAGGTAGCGTTCAGGGACGAGGCGATCCCGGTGCGGGAAGCCGTCCGGGATCCGGTCGACGTGGAGGACGGGGTTGACGCCGACGACGAACATCCGGTTCTCGCGCGCCAGATGCTGCATGGTGGCGACCCAGGCGTCGCCCCTTGCGAGGGTCGGCGCGAGCCACAGGTCGATCCCCTGCGCGTACATGTGGAACCGCGCGAGGGGCATGTAATTCTCCCAGCAGATGAGTCCGCCGATCCGTCCCTGTGCCGTGTCGACGACCCGGAGCGTCGAGCCGTCACCCATTCCCCAGACCGTTCGCTCGGAGCCCGTGGGCACGAGCTTGCGGTGCTTCTCGACCAGCGCGCCTTCCGGCGACAGGTACAGCACCGTGTTGTAGATCGTGCCTCCTGTCGGCTCCTTCTCGTCGACACCGATCACGAGCCAGACACCGTGCTCGCGCGCGATCGCTCCAAGCCGATCGGTGGCCGGGCCCGGCACCGCGACGGCATTCTCGGCGAGCAGCCGGAACCAGTCCGCGTCTCCGTCCCAGATCGGCTGCGTGTCGATCCAGATCGGCGTGCCCGGCACGAAGACCTCGGGGAACACCACGAGCTGCGCCCCGCGTGCCGCAGCGTCGGCAGTGAGCTCGGTGACACGGTCGATCGTCGCCTCGCGATCCATCAGCACGTACGTGGCTTGCACGGCCGCCACCCGCAATGCGGTCATGCTCGCTCAACGTGCGCGCCGCGCCCGGTGGACCGGCGGCTGACAACAGGATCCGTGCCCGTATCGTGGCTCAAGCGGGAGCTCCCCTGCTAGCTGGGTGCGCGACGGCTGTTGCGGACTATACCCACGAGCCGAGGTGGCGCGTCGGGCACCGACCCGTGCCAAGCATGTGTCGAGCCTAGGGCGATCCGCGTTCGAGGAGCATCAGCCCTGGTGCCGCCTCTCGCGCGTCGAGCGATCGGCGGTCGCGGCCGAAGCCGAGTCCCTGCCGCTGCCCGGACGACGAGGACCGATCGGCGTCGGTGGAGTGGCATCACTGCGAGTCAGAGCGGCTTCGGGATGAGGCGGCCCGCCGTCGGACCAGCGTGGGCGCGCTCGTGCGCGAGGCGGTCGAGCAGACGTATCCGGAACATGCTCTGGCGCGGCGAGAAGCACGACTCCGAGCCCGAGAGGTATTCGGCCGCTTCCGGTCCGGCACGAGCGACATCTCCGACCGCCATGACGACTACTTGGCCCAGCTCGACCGATGGTGACGGTGCTCGTCGATACGAGCGCCCTCTTCGCGCTGCTGGACGGGGACGACGTTCATCACGGTAACGCCGTCCGGCTCTGGGAATCGCTCGTGGAGGTGGACCTGGTGACCCACGGCTACGTCGTCGCCGAGTCCTTCGCACTCACGCGGGGACGTCTAGGCTGGCCGGCGGCAGCCGCGCTGATCGATCGACTTCTGCCGACTATCCGAGTGGAGGTGGTCGACCGTGGGGTGCACGAGGCGGCTCTGTCGGACTACCGGACGCTTCGCGGCGGCACCAGCTTCGTCGATCGCGTCACGATCGCCTTTGCCAAGCATCACGACGTCACCACGTGCATCGGCTTCGATGCGGATCTTGTGGCCGCCGGATTGGAGCCGTTGAGTCAGGGCTTGGGTGATCAGGGAGCGATCAGCTCGAGCTTCGGGAGGTAGGTGCGATACAGCGTCGCGTCGCGCGTGAGGAGCCGGTAGCCGGCGACCGCGGCGTGCGCGCCGATGTAGAAGTCGGGTAAGGACGAACGCTTCGCTCCCCCACCCTGCCGGTAGCGGAGGAAGCTCTTGCCCGCCAGGAAGGCCGCCTCGTACGGGACGGCCGAGTCGAGCTCCGATGCGTGGTCGGCCGGGAGGTCCCCCTTCCGTAGGCTCGCCGACACGAGTGTGGCGATCTCAGCGCCGACGGCGCCGGAGCCCGTGGACTCCCAGTCGATGGCCATGATCTGGGTCCCGCCGTGGGCGGGCCGGCCCGCGATGAGGTTCGAGCGAGCGGCGTCGTGGTGACACAGCGTCTGCGGGAGCCGTGCCAGGTCCGCGATGAACCGCGGCTGGTCCTCCAGCATGCGCGCCGTGCGCTGCCCGATGTCGTCACCCAGAGTGCGTCGGGCACGCTGGTCGGACGCGCGCCGGGCGATGTCGGGAGTGCGGCCGCCTCATCGAGCGGCTCGCTCTGCCGCACCGCCTAGTCGCGGACGAGCCAGGGGTGAACGGGGAGCGGCCGGACGAGGAAGGCACCGTTGAACTCGCCGAGCGCGTGCGCCGGCGTGGCGTACATCTCGAGCGGCCACTCTTCGAACTCCGTCGCGTGGATGCGCTCGAGCCACAAGGCAACGTGGCTGTCCTCAGCCAGGTCGATCTCGTAGGTGCGCGGGACTCGGAGCTCTCCGGTCAGACAACCCAGCGGACGCAGGTCGTAGTCGACGAGGGTCGCGCTCGGTGCATCGAGCGCTCGCTGCGCGATACGGGTCAGCTGGGCATCGTCGAGGTCGATCGTCACCGTCCGATCCTAGCCGTCGTTGGACCAACGTCGGCTTCGGACCAACGATCCGACTGGTGGAGCCGAGGCCCTACGTGACCCCCGCTCCGACTGCAAGGCGGCTCAGCACGGCCGGGTTGTCGATCCCGGCCGCGAAGACCGTCGCCGCGTGGGTCAACATGACCCCCTTCGGGCGACCCGTCGTGCCCGACGTGTACATGAGCAGTGCCAGGGCGTCGCCCGGCACGAAGCGTCGCCCGTGCGCTGTCATCTCCTCTCGATCGGGCCAGGGAACGCCCTCTTCTCCGGCGGTGCCGTCGATCGCGACGACGGTCGGCACCGCGAGTCCGAGCGTCGCCTCGACAAGGCTGCTGGCGCCGTGGCGGACGAGGACGCGCGGCGCGACGTCCTCGACGATCCAAGCGGCTACGTCAGCGGGCGATCGGGGGTTGACCGGTGTGAACGAGCCGCCGAGAGCCGTCGTGGCGAAGAGCGTCTCGAGGTACGCCAGCCCCGGTGGCCCGGAGAACGCGACGCGGTCGCCCGGCCGGATGCCGAGCGCGGCGAGTGCCCCGGCCGCCCTGTCGATGCGCAAAGACAGCTCGCGATATGTGATAGACCGGGAGCCGACCTGGAGTGCGACGGCGTCGCTTCCGAGGCGGGCACGTCGATGGATCCACGTGCCGAGGCTTCGGTCTGTCTCGCTCATGCCCCGCGCGCAGTATAGACCTCGCACCGCACGCCGCCGCGACCTGCTGCGACCCCGGAGACCCGCTTGGGACCCCTGAGCCTCGACGGCGTTCGTGGAAGATGCGCCGAGCACGACGACCTTGCCGGCGTCGGTCGTTCACGTCGCCTCGGCGTGGGCGATGTGCTCGAACTGGCGCCACAGGATCGCCACCAGGAGCCCCGAGCCGGCGAAGCCGAACCAGAACGGGGCGGTGATCCCGAAGCTACCGGCGAGGAGGCCGCCCAGCGGTGTCCCGATCACCAGCCCGCCGACGATCGCCACACGGTAGACCCC
>JAUJNA010000006.1:17698-45405 GCA_030446555.1 Chloroflexota bacterium
TCGATCGCGTAGAGGACGAGCACGGCCCAGGCCGCGCCGTACGTGACGTTGAACGTGAGGATGGTGAGCGCCAGCGTCCGCATCGGCGGATGGGCCACGAGCCAGCGGATCCCCTCGGACATGTCGGCCCGGAAGCTGCTCCTCGCCCCCCGCTCGGTCCTTACGCTCGTGGCGACTCGCGAGATGAGCACCGCGCCCAGCGCGAAGGCGGCCGCATTCGCCGCGAACGGCAGCGCCATGCCGGCCGCGAACAGGAATGCGCCGATCGGCGGTGCGACCAGCTGGTTGGTGAGCAGGAAGGCGCCCTGCATCCGCGAGTTGGCGATGCCCAGGTCCTCGCGCGCTACCAGACCGGGGAGCAGGGTGCTGCTTGCCGAGTCGGCGAACGTCTCCGCCGTGCCCAGGAGGAACAGCACGAGGAGGACCAACGCGATGTTGACGGTGCCGCTGACGATCGTCGCGACGAGCGCGAGCAGTACGACGGCGCGCGCAAGGTCCACGACGACGACCATCCGCCGTCGATCGAAACGGTCGGCGGCCACGCCGCCTACGACACCGAACAGCAGCACCGGGAGGTACTGGCTCAGCAGCGCCATCGACACCAGGAAGGGGTCGCGTGTCTGTGACGCCACGAGCAGCGGCCCGGCGGCGATCGCGATGCCATCGCCCACGTTGTTGATGACCGTCGCCGACAGGAGCCAGCGAAAGCTCGAGCCGAGCCTCGTGGGCGCGAGGGTGTCGGTGATCCGGGCGGGGAGCAGGCGCACGCGCGGCAGGATACCGATGCGCCTCGCGGAGAGGACCGTCGGCTACGCCGCTCCCTGGTGGCTCATGATGCGGTCATGCGCTCGGTGGCGGAGTCTCGGCCACCCTCGCCTGCGCATGGCCGAAGTCCCAGACGTCGATCTCCGGCGGCTCGATCCCGAGCGTCGTGAGCGCGGTGCAGATCTGGCTCCGATGGTCGGTCCCGTGGTGGATCACCTGCGCGAGCCGGATACCCAGCGGCGCGCGGAACGTCGAGCCGTCGTCACGGTGCCGGATCACGACCCGGTCGGGGTCGACGTCGTCTGCCAGGACCGACGTCCATCCGGGACCGTTCCGATCCATCGCCGCCCGGAGCTCGGTGAGTCCCATCGCGTCCTCCTCGATCTCGGGTAGGCGTCCGGCGCTGATGAGCGACAGGTACGAGGCGTCCGCCCCCACGAGATGACGCATGGTGTCCAGCACGGAGCCGTACGTCCCGGGCACGGTCGTGTCGAGCTGCTCCGGGGTGAGCTCGAGGCAGACGTCGAGCAGCCGCAGCGTGGCCCATACATGGTGTTCGAACGCGTCCGCGAGGGGGCTTCTCTTCATGCCGCTCACCCTATCACCGCACGCGGCCGGATCGGGGACGGCTCCCGACCAGGATCGCGCTCGTCGGATGATGGAGGCGATGCTCACCATGGGCAAGATCCAGGTCGAGGAGCTGCGACGCGCGTTCGACGGCGAAGAGGTGAACGCCCCCGTGCGGGCGTGACGTCAGGGCAGCGTCACGTACTGCCCGAGGAAGGCACGCGCCGACTCGGTGTCGAGCCGATACACGACGTTGGTGGCGCGGCAGACCGCGTCGCCCGTGATCGTGATGGCGGCGATGATGTCCGTCGCCCCCAGGAAGTTCGGGCCGCCCGAATCGCCGTAGCAGGTGCCCCCGTTGCCCGTGGCCGGATTCATCGAGATCCGCAGCCACGCCGGGTTCGTCGCGTTCAGGGTGCCTGTCGCACGCATCCGGACGTCGTTGTAGAGGTACCGGTGGCCGCCCGGCTCGTTGGTGACCTCATAGGCGCCGTAGCCGACGGACTTGAACCTCTGGTCCTTTGACAGGTTCGCCAGAGAGTCCGCCTCGGGCAGTCGCGCTGGGGTGATGCCCTTGACGGCCGCGTCGAAGACGACGACCGCGATGTCGTGCGGGTCGCTCTGGGACTGGTTGTAGAGCGGATCAGCGTAGAACGTCCCGTAGTAGAGCTTGTCGCCGGCTTCGTACGCGCTGTCGAAGGTGACCGCCACCCGTTCGCCGTCCTCGCCGCAGTGCGCGGCGGTCAGGAAGGCCGTCGACGAGATCAGCGTCCCCGAGCAGTAGATCCAGGTGCCATCGGAGTACTGGGTGGGTGACACGAGGCCGCCCACGTTCGGGTGACGGTTGCCATCCGGTCTCCCGTTGGTGATGGCCGCAGCGGGCGCTGCGATCGAGAACGCTGCCACCAGCAGCGCGGCGGTGATGACGAACCTGCGCATGACCCCCTCCTATGGCCAGGTCGAGCTAGAGCCGGATCCATAGCGCTACACGCGCCCGCGCACGAGGTCGATCAGGCGGCCCAGGACGCGCTCGCCGTCGGCGCGCAGGCCATTGTGCTCCAGTTCATTCGTGATCCACGGTCTAAGCCCGCGGATCGAGGCGGCCGTCTCCTCGGCGAAGACGCGCTCGACGTAGAGGTCGTTCACGTAGATGGTCGCCGCGACCGGGACCTCGTTATGGCCGAGCCGGTCGGCGTCGTACAGGCGCGGCCAGGCGTGCTCCGCGAGGAGTTCCGCGGCCGCGCGATGTCCGTGCAGGGCGCTGTAGTCCTCCCACATCCACGGGAAGACGTGCTCGGCCGTGAAGTAGCCCTCCTCCTCCACTTCGGGGGGCAGCAGGCGGGCGGCGGACCAGCGAGTCGCGACCCCGTCGGCGTACGACGACTCGTGGAGCGTGGCGTAGATGGGATTGCGCCCGAAGCGGACCGCTGCCTCCGTGTCGTGCAGGAAGGCGTTGGAGCCGAACGGCAGCTCGAGGACGTGGTGGAGCAGTTCGAAGCCCGCGCTGTCGCCGAGCCACATCCCGAGCTGCCGGAAGCGTCGCGCCGTCAGGCGGTCGCCGGAAGGCAGGCGCACCTCCTCGGTCTCGAGCCGGCGAAGGATCGCGCGCGTCCTCTCGCCGTCGCCGGGGTAGCGCTCGAGATAGGCGCGGTTCTTCTCCTGTCACCCTGCCGAGCAGCTCGTCCGGGACGGCGCGCTGGCGGACGACGGTCGACGTCGTGCCCCAGACGAACGCATGGGCCCCGAAGACCACCATGGTCGCGAACGCGACCGCGGGAGACGTCGTCAGGGCGAGCGACGATGGGTGCCCGTCTCGATGAGCAGGCCCACCCGCATGATGTCGGCCAGGCTGAACAACGCTCCAGCCACCCGTACAAGACGATCCCGATGATGCCGCCGAGCGCGACCGCGGTCGTGAGGAGACCGAACCCCACCTCGTTCATGCCCAGGCGCTCGATCGCGTAGAGGACGAGCACGGCCCAGGCCGCGCCGTACGTGACGTTGAACGTGAGGATGGTGAGCGCCAGCGTCCGCATCGGCGGATGGGCCACGAGCCAGCGCATCCCCTCGGACATGTCGGCCCGGAAGCTGCTCCTCGCCCCCGCTCGGTCCTTACGCTCGTGGCGACTCGCGATGAGCACCGCGCCCAGCGCGAAGGCGGCCGCATTCGCCGCGAACGGCAGCGCCATGCCGGCCGCGAACAGGAATGCGCCGACCGGCGGTGCGACCAGCTGGTTGGTGAGCAGGAAGGCGGCCTGCATCCGCGAGTTGGCGATGCCCAGGTCCTCGCGCGCTACCAGACCGGGGAGCAGGGTGCTGCTTGCCGAGTCGGCGAACGTCTCCGCCGTGCCCAGGAGGAACAGCACGAGGAGGACCAACGCGATGTTGACGGTGCCGCTGACGATCGTCGCGACGAGCGCGAGCAGTACGACGGCGCGCGCAAGGTCCACGACGACGACCATCCGCCGTCGATCGAAACGGTCGGCGGCCACGCCGCCTACGACACCGAACAGCAGCACCGGGAGGTACTGGCTCAGCAGCGCCATCGACACCAGGAAGGGGTCGCGTGTCTGTGACGCCACGAGCAGCGGCCCGGCGGCGATCGCGATGCCATCGCCCACGTTGTTGATGACCGTCGCCGACAGGAGCCAGCGAAAGCTCGAGCCGAGCCTCGTGGGCGCGAGGGTGTCGGTGATCTGGGCGGGGAGCAGGCGCACGCGCGGCAGGATACCGATGCGCCTCGCGGAGAGGACCGTCGGCTACGCCGCTCCCTGGCGGCTCATGATGCGGTCAGCGCGCTCGGTGGCGGAGTCTCGTCCACCCTCGCCTGCGCATGGCCGAAGTCCCAGACGTCGACCTCCGGCGGCTCGATCCCGAGCGTCGTGAGCGCGGTGCAGATCTGGCTCCGATGGTCGGTCCCGTGGTGCATCACCTGCGCGAGCCGGATACCCAGCGGCGCGCGGAACGTCGAGCCGTCGTCACGGTGCCGATCGGTCGGGGTCGACGTCGTCTGCCAGGACCGACGTCCATCCGGGACCGTTCCATCCATCGCCGCCCGGGTGAGTCCCATCGCGTCCTCCTCGGCCGGGTAGGCGTCCGGCGCTGATGAGCGACAGGTACGAGTCCGCCCCCACGAGATGACGCATGGTGTCCAGCACGGAGCCGACGCCACGGTCGTGTCCGCCCGGGGTGAGCTCGAGGCAGACGTCGAGCAGCCGCAGCGTGGCCCATACATGGTGTTCGAACGCGTCCGCGAGGGGGCTTTCTTCATGCCGCTCACCCTATCACCGCACGCGGCCGGATCGGGGACGGCTCCCGACCAGGTACGCGCTCGTCGGATGATGGAGGCGATGCTCACCATGGGCAAGATCCAGGTCGAGGAGCTGCGACGCGCGTTCGACGGCGAAGAGGCGGGTGAACGCCCCCGTGCGGGCGTGACGTCAGGGCAGCGTCACGTACTGCCCGAGGAAGGCACGCGCCGACTCGGTGTCGAGCCGATACACGACGTTGGTGGCGCGGCAGACCGCGTCGGGTGATCGTGATGGCGGCGATGATGTCCGTCGCCCCGAGCATCGCCGTAGCAGGTGCCCCCGTTGCCCGTGGCCGGATTCATCGAGATCCGCAGCCACGCCGGGTTCGTCGCGTTCAGGGTGCCTGTCGCATCCGACGTCGTTGTAGAGGTACCGGTGGCCGCCCGGCTCGTTGGTGACCTCGCAGGCGCCGTAGCCGACGGACTTGAACCTCTGGTCCTTTGACAGGTTCGCCAGAGAGTCCGCCTCGGGCAGTCGCGCTGGGGTGATGCTTGACGGCCGCGTCGAAGACGACGACCGCGATGTCGTGCGGGTCGCTCTGGGACTGGTTGTAGAGCGATCAGCGTAGAACGTCCGTAGTAGAGCTTGTCGCCGGCTTCGTACGCGCTGTCGAAGGTGACCGCCACCCGTTCGCCGTCCTCGCCGCAGTGCGCGGCGGTCGGCCGTCGACGATCAGCGTCCCCGAGCAGATCCAGGTGCCATCGGAGTACTGGGTGGGTGACACGAGGCCGCCCGTTCGGGTGACGGTTGCCATCCGGTCTCCCGTTGGTGATGGCCGCAGCGGCGCTGAGATGAGAACGCTGCCACCAGCAGCGCGGCGGTGATGACGAACCTGCGCATGACCCCCTCCTATGGCCAGGTCGAGCTAGAGGATCCATAGCGCTACACGCGCCCGCGCACGAGGTCGATCAGGCGGCCCAGGACGCGGCGCGCAGGCCATTGTGCTCCAGTTCATTCGTGATCCACGGTCTAAGCCCGCGGATCGAGGCGGCCGTCTCCTCGGCGAAGACGCGCTCGACGTAGAGGTCGTTCACGTAGATGGTCGCCGCGACCGGGACCTCGTTATGGCCGAGCCGGTCGGCGTCGTACAGGCGCGGCGGCGTGCTCCGCGAGGAGTTCCCGCGGCCGCGCGATGTCCGTGCAGGGCGCTGTAGTCCTCCCACATCCACGGGAAGACGTGCTCGGCCGTGAAACAGCCCTCCTCCTCCACTTCTGGGGGCAGCAGGCGGGCGCGGACCAGCGAGTCTCTGGCCGTCATCATGGAGCGTGGCGTAGATGGGATTGCGCCCGGCGGACCGCTGCCTCCGTGTCGTGCAGGAAGGCGTTGGAGCCGAACGGCAGCTCGAGGACGTGGTGGAGCAGTTCGAAGCCCGCGCTGTCGCCGCCACATCCCGAGCTGCCGGAAGCGTCGCGCCGTCAGGCGGTCGCCGGAAGGCAGGCGTCCGCGAGCCGGCGAAGGGATCGCGCGCGTCCTCCTCGCCGTTGTCGCCGGGGTAGGATGGCGCGGCATCCGACCGGGCTGCCATCGCGTAACGCTCGCCGATCCTGGACGACAACTACGGGGCCAGTTCGATGGTGGCCGCGGGCATGCCGCGAACCCGGCGGGTGAGCCTCGATCGCGACGCTCGCCGACCCGGACGACAACTACTTCCAGCTGATGAGCCCGATGGGGCCGCAGCCCGGGGGGTGACCGCGGGGCCACCGACGATCCTTCTGGGACCCGCCGATGAGTAGCGCCCGGGAAGGCCGTCTTATCGAGTGACGGGGCACGTGACCCCGCGAGACCTCAGCGATGGAGGACGAGATGGCGAAGATCACACCGTGTCTCTGGTTCGATGGCAAGGCGCAGGAAGCAGCCGAGTTCTACGCGACGCTGCTCCCGGACAGCCACGTCGACAAGATCTACCGCTCCCCGGCCGACACGCCGAGCGGTCCGGCGGGCATGGTCCTGACGGTCGAGTTCACGGTCGCCGGCCAGCAGTTCCTGGGCCTGAACGGCGGGCCGGAGTTCTCCTTCAGCGAGGCGATCTCGTTCGTCATCGACTGCGAGGATCAGGCCGAGGTCGACCGCCTCTGGGATGCGCTGATCGCCGACGGCGGACAGCCCGGCCCGTGCGGCTGGCTGAAGGACCGCTTCGGCCTGTCGTGGCAGATCGTGCCGCGGGAGATGAACGAGATGCTGCAGGATTTCGACCAGGATCGCGCTCGTCGGGCGATGGAGGCCATGCTCACGATGGGCAAGATCGAGGTGGAGGCCCTCCGACGCGCCTTCGACGGCGAAGCGGTAGCCGGCATGACCGCTCGCTGAGCGGCAGGGCCGACGCGCTTTCACGCCGCTTCGAAGTCGGTCGAGCGGCGGATCCTCAGTATCCGGCCGCCTGGCCGTCGCCGCGGGGATCGCTGCCGGCGATGTAGACGCCGGATGGCAGGCGCCAGATGATCTGTCCCCGTCCGTAGGCGTCGAGCTCGTTCCACACCCTTGCGTCGTGGCCGCGCCGACGGAGCTCGTCGACGATCGCCGTGTCGGTCGCCGGCTCGTGCCGCGTGGCTCGCTCCTTCCACCAGAACCACCGCGGCTGGTCGAGGCTCGTCTGCGGATCCATGCCGTAGTCGATCGTGTTCACGATCATCTGGACGTGGCCCTGCGGCTGCATGTGCCCGCCCATCACGCCGAAGGGGCCCATCGCCGCGCCGGCCTTCGTCAGGAAGCCGGGGATGATGGTGTGGAAGGGCCGCTTGCCCGGCTCGAGGACGTTCGGGTGGCCTGGATCCAGGCTGAAGGCGGCTCCTCGGTTCTGGAGCGCGATCCCAGTGCCGGGGACGACCACGTGCGAGCCGAAGGCGCCGTACGTGGACTGGATGTAGCTGACCATCATGCCATTGGCATCGGCGGTGCATAGGTAGACCGTGTCACTCGTTGCCGGCTCGCCCGCCTCGGCCAGCATGGCGCGGTCACCGACGAGGGCTCGCCGAGCGGCGGCATAGTCCTTCGAGAGCAGCTCTGCGGTGGGGACCGATACCCGTTCGGGATCGCCCACGTAGCCGTGGACGTCTGCGAAGGCCAGCTTCATGGCCTCGATCTGGCGGTGGAAGTTCTGGGCGGTGTTCCGCGGCGTGGCAGCTAGATCGAACCCTTCGAGGATGTTAAGGGCGATCAGGGCAGCAAGCCCTTGTCCATTCGGAGGACATTCCCAGACGTCGTAGCCGCGGTAATCAGTGCTGATCGGCTGCACCCAGGTGCTGCTATGGGACTCGAGATCTTCCCGAGCGATGTATCCGCCGGTGGCCCGGGCGAACTCGACGATCCGCTCGGCGATCTCCCCGCGGTAGACGGTTTCAGCGTCCGTCTGAGCGATGAGTCGCAAGGTGCGCGCCATGTCGTCGCTGCGCCACATGTCTCCCACTCGCGGCGCCGAACCCCCGGGCGCGAAGAGGTCAAGGAAGGCTCCGAACTCGTCGCCGGTGAGGCCGAGATGGACCTCCTCGACCTCCCAGCGCCAGTGCCAGACCGAGATGGGCGATACGGGGTACCCGCGTTCGGCATAGCTCGCCGCGGGCTCGATGAGGCGCGCGAAGGGGAGGCTGCCGAACCGGTGATGCAGATCTCGCCAGGCCGCCGGTGCGCCGGGAACCGTGGCCGGGAACCAGCCGTGCTCGGGAACGGCATCGTGCCCAGCGGCGCGGACTCGGTCCACTGAGAGACCCACAGGCGCTCGGCCGGATCCGTTCAGCCCGTGCAGGCGCTGACCGTCCCACAGCAGCGCGAAGGCATCACCGCCGACCGAGGATGTTGCCGGCTCGACGACGGTCGCCGCGGCGGCCATGGCGATCGCGGCGTCCACGGCGTTGCCGGCGTCACGAAGGACTTGGAGGCCTGCTTGTGCGGCGAGCGGTTGGCTTGTCGCGACCATCCCGTTCGCGGCGAGGATCGGCTGGTTCCGACCCGGCCAGACGAGGCCCTCAAGGTCCAGGTCGATCATCCATCACCGCGTCGTCGCTTCATCTCTGCACGTCTACGTGCGCCCGCGGACGAGGTCGATCAGGCGGCCCAGCACGCGCTCGCCGTCGGCGCGCAGTCCGTTGTGCTCGAGTTCGTTCGTGATCCAGGGTCTGAGCCCGCGGATCGAGGCGGCCGTCTCCTCGGCGAACGCGCGCTCGACGTAGAGGTCGTTGACGTAGATGGTGGCCGCCACGGGGACCTCGTTGTTGCTGAGCCGGTCGGCGTCGTACAGGCGCGGCCAGGCGTGCTCGGCGAGGAGTTCCGCGGCCGCGCGATGTCCGTGCAGGGCGCCGTAGTCCTCCCACATCCACGGGAAGACGTGCTCGGCCGTGAAGTAGCCCTCCTCCTCCACTTCGGGGGCAGCAGTCGGGCGGCGGACCAGCGAGTCGCCACCCCGTCGGCGTACGACGACTCGTGGAGCGTGGCGTAGATGGGATTGCGCCCGAAGCGGACCGCGGCCTCCGTGTCGTGCAGGAAGGCGTTCGAGCCGAACGGGAGCTCGAGGACGTGGTGGAGCAGTTCGAAGCCCGCGCTGTCGCCGAGCCACATCCCGAGCTGGCGGAAGCGTCGCGCCGTCAGGCGGTCGCCGGAAGGCAGGCGCACCTCGTCGGTCTCGAGCCGGCGAAGGATCGCGCGCGTCCTCTCGCCGTCGCCGGGGTAGCGCTCGAGATAGGCGCGGTTCTTCTCCATGAGCCGGACATACGTCGCCCCGTAGATGTCGTCGACCGGTCTGCCGATGGGCGACAGCCCGCCGGTGATGAACGCCTCGCTGAGCCCTTCCGGCGCGATCGACAGGTACGTCATGCTCGTGAAGCCGCCGAAGCTCTGGCCCAGCACGCTCCAGCGGTCGACGCCCAGCTCGGTGCGGATCAGCTCCGCGTCACGGACGATGGAGTCGGCCCGGAAGTGCGTCAGGTAGTCGGCCTGCTCCTGCGGCGTCTCGCCTGGGATCTCCGTGCCCACCGGTGTGGACCGGCCGGTCCCCGCTGGTCCAGGAGGAGCACCCTGTAGTCCTGCAGCGCCCGCTTCATCCACCCCGATGGAGGGCTCGTGGGGCGGGTGGCCTCGAACCCGGGGCCGCCTTGAAGGAAGACGAGGTAGGGTCTGTCCTCGCCCCCAGGCGCCGCGACCTCGCGAGTGAAGACGGTGATCGTCGGGCCGCCTGACGCACCGTGGTCGAGCGGGACGCGGTGTTCTCGCTCGATCGGGATCGCGCCCGGAGCGCGGTACGTCATCGTCATCGAGGCAACGATAGCCGGACGGATGGCGCCCGACTTGGCAACGCACCTCGCATCGTGTCAGGAGTGGAGATGGCTGAAGCAGCCGGCGGCTGCGGCATGCTTGCACGAGGTCGCCACGTCCGCCTCGTGGAGCCGGAGCGGATGCGGCACTGCGTCTTCTCGGATCCGTGCTCGGGCGCCTGCATCTCGGATGCATACGCCCGCTCGTGGCACCCTTCGCTGCATGCCACTCAGGGGTGAATACGCCCGGCACGCTGACCGGGCGCGGGTGCAGGCCGAGCGCTACGAGGCGACCAGCGGCGCGGAGGCGGGCGACGTGCGAGGTCGGCCGGTGATCGTGCTGACCTCCGTCGGCGCGAAGACCGGGAAGCTGCGCAAGACGGCTCTGATGCGTGTCGAGCATGACGGCGTCTACGCCGTCGTTGCCTCACTGGGCGGCGCGCCCAAGCATCCGGTCTGGTACTTCAACCTGAAGAAGGGTACGCGAGTGGAGCTGCAGGACGGTCCCACGAAGCGTGACTACCTGGCGCGCGAGGTCACCGCGGATGAGAAGGCCATCTGGTGGGCGCGCGCCGTGGAGGCGTTCCCCGACTACGCCAAGTACCAGGCGACGACCGAGCGGCGTGACCCGTCTTCGTGCTGGAACCCGCCGACTAGCGGGTCAGTCGCAGCCGGTGGGTCCTCCGTCGTCGGCCGGTAGATCGCCGTGTGGCCGTTGGCGCTGGCCTTGATGACGGGCTCGGGGTCGATGTGGAGGATGAGCGACAGTTCGATCGTCTGCTTCTCATCGACCACCTCTCGCCAGGCCTTGGGGATGAAGTCGACGGTCCCGTCCGGCACGTCGGTCCGCCAAGCCACGTCGTTGAAGCGACCGAGCCACTCGACCCCGCAGTGGACGAACAGCCGGTAGGGATCGTTTCCGAAGTCTGGCTCGATGAACTCGCCGGACTCGAGGAAGTCCGCTCCGGGCAGGGCCGGATCGGCGTGCACGTCGTCAGGTCCTGCCACCGCTCCCGGCCGCGAGAGGTCGACGTCCACCACGGTCCGCTCCTCCGGCGCACCGCGGGGCGGATCATCCGCCCCCTGGATGGCCAAGGGGCCGCTGGATGGCGAAGGGGCCGCCAGGCAGCGCATGCGGGTTCGCGTCGGCCGTGCAAGCGACCAGCAGATAGACGCGCGGGTTCGCGTCTGCCGTGCAGGCCATCGCGGCGGATCCGACCAGCACCGGCGGGGGTTCGCCCGGGAGACCCGGTCCAGACGAGGGCCCGTTCGCCGATCGATCCACGACATCGTCCAGCCGGAGGTCGGCTCCTTCGATGACAGCTGGAGTGCTCCCGATGGCCGTAGACTTTGAGGACGCCGAACCGAGATGACCACGCCTTGCGTGACCGAGATCCCGGACTCGAAGTCGACCGGCGGGGGTTCGCCATGGTCCAGACGCCGACATCGCGCCCAGAGCTCCTCCTGTACGAGGCTGGGTCGCTGAAGGCGACCGTGATCCCATGGTCGCGGTACGCCTCGCCGACCCCCTGCTCATCATCTCGTTGGCGACGTAGATCGGCGAGTCACGGTATCGCTCGGGGGAGCGCTGACCCGTCGCCGGGTCTGCTGCACTCGGCTCCTCTGTCGAGGTGGCCTTGATTCGGCCCGTCTGGCGCGTCGTCTGGTGCGGATCGGCCGGCGCCCCGACCCTCGATCGCGAGCAACTGTTTGACCATATCGCCCGGCGGTCAGTCGACGCATGTCACCTCCAGGCATCGATGGCCTCGATACAGGGCTCTTCCCGCGCCTTCAGCACGCCGACGCCGATGGTGACCACACCCTGCGTGACCGGCGATCGTCGTGCACGGTCGATCAGCGGGAACAGTCGGTGGATCCGTTGACCCGCCGATGCGGCGTTGGAGCTCCTGGACGGGCTCGGCCATGGTCAACGCCATCGACGCCCACCGCGACCGTTCTCCTTGCCACGTCGAGGGAACCTCGGCCGACACGGCATCGAAGCGCGCCAGCTCCACCGCCTCGAAGGCGGCGAGACGCCGCGTGGGTCCTCGGCGTGCTGGGCCACTCGAGCGAGCGTGAAGGCGTGGTGGACCGCCCTGAGTGAGGCGCCATAGGCATGGTCGCGTCGCCGTGGGCGATGCCCAGGGCTACTGGTTCACCGTCGCTCACCAGCGGGCTTGCCGGCTGCCCATCGCCCGTATCTTCTCGACGGGCATCTCGTTGGCGCGCCTCGTAGATCGTTCCCAGGGCGTCGCGCGAACGTCGGTTGCTCGACGGGGAGGCGCTGATGCGCGCCACCGCGCGCGCAGAGGACCGACGGGCATCTCGGGCGGCGATGGCACTCGGCATTCCGTGGTCCGTCGACGGGGCTGCCAGGCGATTGTGCGGCCAGCGCGTCGACGACGGGCTTGATGCACCCGGCCCGCCGTGGGTGCGTACCCCAGTGACCCGAACGGCGCGCCCTCCGGAGCCTGGGCAGCCACGAGCCCGACGACCCGCGTATCCGTTTCCAGCCTGGCCGCGCGCGCCGCTTGCGAGCATGCATCATCGGGGTGCGACCATATCGCCACGGCGGTCGCATGACGGTGTC
The DNA here is from genome assembly GCA_030446555.1 of Chloroflexota bacterium. Classification (GTDB taxonomy): domain Bacteria; phylum Chloroflexota; class Limnocylindria; order Limnocylindrales; family CSP1-4; genus Palsa-1032. Next base: position 30,173 of record JAUJNA010000006.1, read on the forward strand.
GATGACGTCAGGCGCCTCGTCCAGCAGCATCCGGAGGCCCAGGAAGTTGTGAGGCTGGCGGAAGTGGGCGATGCCAGACGCCGCCACAGGTCGACGTCTGGTGTCCCGCCGGACCGTCGCCTCGAGCAGCCCGCGCCATGCGTTCCGGCAGAGGCCGGCAAGTCCTGCCCCCAGCACCGCGACATCCACCCGATGACCTGATGATGCGTCCGGGTCGTACCACACCATAAGGTCAGCCGATATGGTTCTCCATGACGGAAGACACCCGTAGCGTACGGCTGCGACGAGTCGGAACGGACGACCTGACAGCACCGGAGGTCGAAGCGATCCGCCGATTGCTCGTCGCCGCATTCGGGTCGGACGACGAGGAGCGGTTCACGGAGGACGATTGGCAGCACGCCATCGGGGGTCAGCACTTCCTCCTGGAGATCGACGGGGACATCGTCGCCCACGCCTCGGTCGTGGAGCGCGAGCTCCACGTCGGCGGCCGACCTCTTCGGACGGGCTATGTGGAGGCGGTCGCGACCGCGCCCGATTGCCAGCGCGCCGGGCTGGGAACGATGGTGATGCGCGAGGTCGGGTCCTACATCCGCGAGCGCTTCGAGTTGGGCGCACTCGGTACCGGTAGCCATCGGTTCTACGAGCGGCTCGGCTGGCTGACGTGGCGCGGCCCGTCGTACGTGAGATCCCCGACCGCGCGCGCGCGACGCCGGACGAGGACGGCTACATCCTTGTGCTTCCGACACCGTCCTGCCCCACGCTCGATCTCACGGCGCCCATCAGCTGCGAGTGGCGGTCCGGCGACGTGTGGTAGCGGAGGCGGGCGTTGGCGCCGCTGAAACGCCGATGACCCCCATGGCTGCCGCCATCCGACATGTGGGCTGCCTGCTTCGCCTCTCAGTCCCTGCCGAGGCGCCGAAGCGCCGATCGTGCCGCGTGGTAGCCGCACATGCCGTGGACACCGCCGCCGGGCGGGGTCGAAGCCGAGCACAGGAAGAGGGAGGGGTCCGACGTCGAGTACGGGTCGAGCCGCCACGCCGGTCTGGTGAACAGCTGACCCAGATCGAGCACGCCGCCGGCGATGTCGCCGCCCACGTAGTTCGGGTCGTAGGCCTCGATCGCGGCGGGGTCTCGGGCGACCATGGCCAGGATGCGCTCGCGGAAGCCGTGCGCGAAGCGCTCGATCTGGCGGAGGATGCGGTCGGTCATGTCGACGGTCGACCCGTTGGGCACGTGGCAGTAGGCCCAGACGGTGTTGCGCCCCTCCGGAGCGCGGGTGCGGTCGAAGAGGCTCTGCTGTGCCAGCAGCACGAACGGTCGCTCGGGGATCCGACCCGCTGCCACCTCGCCCTCCGATCGGGCGATCTCCTCGAGCGTGCCGCCCAGGTGGACGGTTCCCGCCCGAAGGAGCTCGGGGTCGCGCCAGGGGATCGAGCCCTCGATGGCCAGGTCGAGCTTGAAGACCCCTGGCCCGTACCGGTACCGCTCGAGCGCGCGACGATAGCGACCGCTGAGCCGGGCGCCGGCGATCCCCAGCAGGCCCCGCGGGGCGGTGTCGAAGAGCGCCACCCGGTGGGGCGGGAGGTCCGCCAGGCGCTCGACGTGTCGGCCCGTCTCGATAAGCCCGCCCAGCCCGACGAGCTCGGCGCCCAGGGCGGCTGCCAGTGACCCCGAGCCGCTTTCCGGGAACGGCCAGCCGTCGACGTGGGCCGTGGCGAGCATCGCGAGGGCTGCCGCACCGCTGATCGGCTGGGTCAGGCGAAGGATGGAGTGAGCACCCGCTCCGGCCAAGAGGGCGCGTGCAGCGTCGGTCTTGAACCGCCGTGCAAGGGAGGTCGTCGAGCGGACGGCGAAGAGGCCGAAGCGCGCCAGTCGCAGCGCCCGGACGGGATGGAGGGGCACGTGGAAGGGGCTCAGGATCCCGGGCTCCAGCGAGTCCCAGTGCCCGACGAGGGGCTCGAGTAGCCTCCGGTACGCATCGCCGTCACGACCGAGACGGCCCGCCGTCGCGGCCACGTCCCGTTCCACGAGCACGGCGGGGGCGTCGTCGAGCGGATGCCCGAGGGCAGCCGGGGGCTCCACCCAGCACAGACCGTGCCGCTCGAGGTGCAGCCCCGCGAAGAAGGGCGACGATCGACCGAAGGGATGGATCGCGCTGCAGACGTCGTGGATGAACCCGGGGAGCGTCAGCTCGGCGGAGCGCACTCCGCCACCGACCGAAGGCGACCCCTCCAGCAGCGTCACGGACCTGCCCGCCCGGGCGAGCGTGATGGCCGCGGCCAGACCGTTCGGCCCGCTGCCGACCACGACGGCATCAACGGCCTCCGCGGTCATGGCTCCCCTGCCCCCCGCAGCCGCATCGGCGGAACGTACTCCATGACCGGCTCGCGGACCCACCACCCGCCGGTCTCCCGGCGCTCCCGCCAGGTGGTGAAGCGGTAGAGGAAGAGGCGCGCTCGCACGAATGTCGGCCGCGCATCGGCGAAGGGGGCGCTGCGAAGGAGGCGCAGGGTCGGCCGGTCGGCTTCCAGGAGCCGCACCAGGAAGCGCACGAACCAGCCCTCGCCGTAGCGCGGTGAGATGGGGATGAACCACATCAGCCAGTCGAGCCGCAGGTGGTAGGGCGCGACCTGCGGCGGCATCCGACGCGGGTCACCGGGCTTGCCCTTGAACTCGTACTCCCGCCAGACCGTGTCGGCGGTGAGAGCGTGCGCATCGGTCGCCTCGACCACGACCTCGTACCGGCTGCGAGTGACGCTTCCGAAGGCGCCGTACGTGTTGACCAGGTGGAAGGGGTCGAATGATGCGTTCATCCGTTGCCTCGAGCTCAGCATGTTCCGTACGGGCCAGTAGCTGAGGGCCAAGACGAGCACGGTCACGGCCAGCGCCATCGCCTGGAAGGGGACGGGTGCCGACTCCACGGCCCCGGGAGCGGGCAGTGCCGGCACGACGCCGAGCAGCGCGGCGTCGGAGAGACCCGCGGCGAGGGCCACGACGGTGACCCAGTTGAGCCAGGCGTAGTTCCCCGTGACCACCAGGTAGAGCTGCGTGGCGATCATCAGGACGGCGGCCAGCGAGGCGAACGGCTGGGGCAGGAAGAGCGCGAACGGTAGGAGGAGCTGAGCGATGTGGTTGCCAACCGCCTCGAGGCGGTGGAAGGCCCGTGGGGCCCGGTGGGCGAACCAGCTCAGCGGGTTGGGCATCGGCTGTGTCTCGTGGTGATGGTCCATGCAGCTCAGATCGCGCCAGCAGGAGTCGCCACGGAGCTTGATCAGCCCGGCTCCGAACTCGACCCGGAACGCGAGCCAGCTGAACAGCAGCAGGACCGGCCACAGTGGCGCCGTGGCCGCGTTGCCCAGGAAGATGGCGAGGAAGCCTGCCTCGAGCAGGAGCGTCTCCCATCCGAAGCCATAGAACGTGCCGCCCACGTTGACGATGGACTGGTACAGCGCCCAGAGCACGAACCAGGCGAGCATCGTCACCGGCAGTGGCGCCGCACTTACCGCCCCGACGACGACCAGGGCGGAGATCACGGCGCCCAGGGCGGCAGTGGCGCGGAGCAGTCGGTCCGAGTACCGCAGGTGGAAGAGGCTGGGAGCGCGAAGGAACGGCACGACGGCGAGGAACCGCGGGGCCGGCTCCAGGCCGCGCTCCCCGCACAGCGCGGGGAACTGTCGTAGGCCCACCAGGAAGCCGACCAGGTAGATGGCGCCCAGCCCGCGCTCGATCAGCAGTCGGGCGATCTGGAAGTCCGGGGCGGACAGCTCGAGCATCACGTCCCTTGAGCTTCTCCACTCGCTACCCAGGCACTCCGCCAGGTGCCTGTCCCACGCGGCGCTCCGAGTAAGCGCCAACCTCTACGCGGGAGTGGTTGCGTGCCTCCTCACTCGGTCGAGCCGCGGTTCGCCGGCAGGTCTGCGCGGATGCCGCGCAACGCCTCGTCCAGCGCCGCCAGGTGCTTGGCGATAGCGAGGATCGCTTCGGCCTGTGATCGCTCCACGAGGTAGTCGGCTCGCTCCTCGTCATCGACGGCAGCTTCGTGCCGAGCCGCCTCATCGAGGCTGCTCTCTGCCGCCTCGATCAACTCGGCGGGGCTCCGTTCGGTCATGTGCATCTCCTCGCATGTACGGGCGGTCACCCTCGCCGCTCCCTTCCGCAGCCTACCCGCTACGGAGGCCGCGGGATCAGCCGGCGGCGGCTGGCTCGTCCACCGAGACCCAGCGCCGGTCGACCATCAGGTGGATCACGGCGGGTCGTTCGGAGGCGAGCGCTTCGCGAAGAGCGTCCGGGAACTGGTCGTCCCGCTCCACCGTGAAGCCCACGCCACCCAGGGCGCGGGCGGCAGCCGCGAAGTCGATCGGTCCCAGCTCGGTCGCCGCGAGAGCCCTCCCCTCCCGCTGCTGGTGCATCGCGATGGTGCCGTATCGGCGGTTGTCGAAGACGATCGACACGGGGGCGACGCCTTCGCGGACCGCCGTCTCCAGCTCGACCATGGTCATCGCGAACCCGCCGTCGCCGGCGAGCGCCACGACCGGACGGCGCGGCAGGACGAGCGAGGCGGCGATGGCGGCCGGGAGGCCGTAGCCCATCGCGCCCGACGTGGGACCCAGGAAGGTGCCCGACCGACGAAACCGGTATCCGCGCGCCGCCCAGCCGCCGAAGTTGCCCGCGTCCGTGGTGATGACGGCCTCCGGCGGCAGCGCCCGACCGAGCTCGGTGATGACGCGCCCCGGATGGACGCCAGGGCCGTCCCACGGAGTGGCGTCGACGATCCGTGCATCGAGGAAGGCTCTGCGGTCCGCCTCCGCGCGCTCCAGGCGCCCCTGTCGAGCCTGGGCGTGGATCGCCCCGCCGCGCAGGGTCGAGAGGGCGGCGTCGATGAAGCGTCCTGCATCCGACTCCATCGCCAGCGTGGGCTCGGGTGGTGTGGAGCCCGCCCGGCGCGGCTCCAGGTCCACGTGGATCCACCGGCTGGCGCGGGCGGGGATCCTGTAGCCGAAGCTGGCCACCTCACTCAGGCGGCAGCCGAGGACCAGGACGACGTCTGCCTCGAGCAGCCGTGGCAGGACGGTCGGCGCTGCGGCGTAGCCGGTCATGCCCAGGTAGAGCGGATGCCCGTTGGGCACCACGTCCGGGCGACGCCAGGCGGCGACGACCGGGATGCCCAGCGCGTCAGCCAAGCGCAGCAGGCGACGCCCGGCATTGGCAGCCAGGACCCCTCCACCGGCCAGGATCACTCCCCGCTCCGAAGCGGCCAGGAGGTGGAGCGCGGCGCGGACGTCCTCCGGCGCCGGCGGACCCGTCTGCGGCCCCGCCGGCGGAGGCCGCTGCGGACCGGTCCGGCCGGTGGGCGCCTGAGCGTCGAGCACGTCCTCCGGGAACGACAGCAGCACCGGGCCCGGGCGCCCCTCCGTGGCGCGCGCCAGTGCCTCGTCGACCGCGCTGAGCGCCGAGTTCGGGTCGTCGATCTCGGCAGCCCACTTGGCCAGGCGTCCGATGCTTCCCGCGAGGTCCGCCTCCTGGAAGGCGTCTCGGCCGCGGTGGGCCCGGCGGACCTGACCCACGAGGGCCACCACGGGCACCGAGTCGGCGCGTGCGGTGTGGATGCCGACGGCCAGATTGGCCGCTCCCACCGCGCGTGTCCCCAGGCAGAGCTGCGGCTTGCCGGTGAGCCGGCTTGCCGCGGCCGCCATGAAGGCGGCAGCGCCTTCGTGACGCGTGGCGATGGTTCGGATCCCCGCCTCGTCCATCCCGTCCAGCAGGCCCAGAAACGATTCGCCGGGCACGGTGAAGGCGAAGCGCGCTCCTGCGGCGGCCAAGCGGTCGACCACCGCGCGCCCCACCGTGCGAGGGGCGGCAGGCTCGGGCGGCGTCGCTCCTGCGCTGGGCGGCGGTGCTCCCGCGGTGGGCGCCTCGGGCTGTGCCGTATCCGCCTCGGTGGCGTCTCTGCGCTCCCCAGCCTCGGGCGCCGATCCCGTACCGGGCGGGCTGGCGGCGTCGTCCGGGGCCACCGTGTCGGTCATGCCGGCTATCGGTAGTTCTGGAACTGGAGTGCGACGGGGTAGCCCTCGCCTTCCTCACGCAGCCGGCCGATGACCTTCTGGAGGTCGTCCTTGCTCTTGCCGCTGACGCGCACCACGTCGCCCTGGATCTGCGACTTCACCTTGGGGAAGTCGTCTCGGATCAGCTTGGAGATGCGCTTGGCCAGATCCTCGGGCAGGCCACGTCGAAGCGTGACGGTCTGGCGGACGGTGTCGCCACCCGCGGGCTCGACCGTTCCCCACTCGAAGATCTTGAGCGACAGACCCCGCTTGATGGCCTTCGACTCGATGAGGTCGCGGATGGCCTTGGCGCGGTGCTCCGAGTCGGCCTTGATCACGAGCTCGGCCTTGCCCAGCTCGATGTCCGCCTTGGCGCCCTTGAAGTCGTAGCGGGTGGTGATCTCGCGGCGCACCTGGTCCAGGGCGTTCACCAGCTCCTGGCGATCGAAGTCACTGACCACGTCGAACGAAACGTCACCGGCCACGGCCATGCCTCCGGTCCTGCGTGGGGGTCATCCGGGGCCTCTCATCGAGGATCCGTGCGGCCCGGTACGAACGTGCCGTCGATACCGACCACCTTGGGGATGGGCCATTCACGCAGGCGAGTGATGCGGCCCTGCTCGTCGAGCTCGAACGTGGCGAAGCCTCGGATGCGCACCCGTTCGCCGTTGACCCGGTCGGTGTAGGCGGCGTGCCACGACGCGAGGACGGTCCGTCCGATGACCCAGGTGCGCTCCGCGTCGAACTCCACGTGCGCTTCGTTGGCCGCGATGTCGTTCCACATGGCGCGGATCGCCTCGTCGCCCCGGAAGGGCTCGCGGAAGGGGTGGTCGCGATGTTCGGCATCGGAGGCGTACAGCTCCATGGCGGCGTCCGGGTCGCGCCCCTCCCAGACTCGCTTGTAGCGCTCCAGGAGATCCTGAGCGTCGCCGGGCGTCAGCTCGTGCATCCCGCGAGAGTCTAACGGGAGGAGCGGCTGTGCTCCGAAAGCAGCTCCACGAGGCGTTGCGCGATGACGTACGAGCGACCGCCGCCCATGACGAGGACCACATCACCGGGCCGGACCCGGGTCGCGAGGTGGTCCGCCGTCGCCTCGACGCTTCCTGGAGCCGCGGCTGGCTCCCGGGCACGCAGGGAGACGCGTTCAGCTAGCGCGGGCGCGCTGGTGATGGTCGTGTCGGGATCCCGCCCGGCCCAGATGTCGGCGATGACCGCGTGGTCGGCCGTGGCCAGCACCTCCGCGAACGCGTCGAGCATGGCCGCCGTGCGGTGATAGGTCAGCGGCTCGTAGACCGCCCAGACGGGGCGCCCGGGGAACCGCGAGCGCACCGCGTCCAGCGTGGCGCCGATGGCCGTGGGGTGATGGCCGTAGTCGTCGAACACCGCGACGCCCATGGGCTCACCCTTCAGCTCGAGGCGCCGTGCGACGCCGCCGAAGCTCGCCAGCCCCTCGGCGATGGCCGCCGCTGGCACGCCCAGAACGGACGCTGCGCCGGCCACTGAGACGGCGTTCGCGGCGTTGTGCCGGCCAGCGAGGCGGAGCGGCACAGGGCCTGGCCATCCCGGAACGCCCGACAGATCCAGGGACCGCCCCTCGACCAGACGACCGACCAGCTCTGCCCCGTCTGGTACCGATCCGTCGTCGGCCGCCAGCGCGACAGGGATCACACGGACGCCCGCGTCATGGAGCCCTTCCACCACCCCACCGACGCCCGCGTCACCGACGTTCGCCACCAGCACGGTCCCCTCCCCCACGTCGCTCGCGGCACGGATCCAGGACCCGAACGCATCGAGGACGGCGGCCTCATCGGCGAAGACGTCGGGGTGATCCCACTCCGCGTTGAGGAGGACCGCCACGGCCGGTCGGTAGGCATCGAAGTTGCCGGCGTACTCGTCCGCTTCGACCACGAACGCGTCCCCTCGGCCGACACGCGCCGTGGCGGGCACGCCGTTGGTCAAGCTCTCCGGCAGGAGCGCCCCCACGAACGCCGAGGGGTCGCGACCGGCGTGCGTCAGCAGGTGGACGAGCCAGCCGGCCGATGTCGACTTGCCGTGGGTCCCGGTCACGGCCACGAGGCGCTGGCCGGTGGTGGCAGCGGCGTCGGCGACGATCTGCTGCCAGGGCTCCGCGACGAGCCCCACGGAGCGGGCGGCTGCCAGCTCGGGGTGATCCGGCTCGACCGAGGTGAGCGCCTTGGTGACGGCCAGGCGGTCGACGATCGCCCCTACCCCGTCCGACACGTGACTGGGTCGATGCTCCCAGGCCAGTCTCACGCTGGTGGCTTCCAGGGGCTGACTGTACGGTGTCGGCCCGCCGCGATCGCATCCCGTGACCACTGCACCGGCGCCACCTCCCAGGATGGCCGCAGCTGACGCCCCGGCGCCAGCCACACCGATGACGTGGATCCGCTCGCCGGCACGGATGGGACGTGCCTCGCGTGGCGCCGCGAGACCGGCCCCGATCTCGGCACTCGTGCGGGTCACGCGAGGCGCTGGAGGAGCAGCTCCAGAGCGGCGCGGGCACTCTCGCGCTTGTTCTCCATTCGATCGCCGGCCCACAGGAAGCGGCGGACATCGTGACCGGCCGGATCCGCGACCGCGACGTAGGTCAAGCCGACCGGCTTGGAGGAGCTACCTCCATCAGGCCCGGCGATCCCGGTGACGGCGACACAGCAGTCGGTGGCGAGTGCTCGCCGGGCGCCGCTCGCCATGGCCACCGCCACCTGGGCCGAGACGGCGCCGTGACGCTCCAGGATCTCCGCGGGCACGCCGAGCGAGCGTCGCTTGATCTCGTCGCTGTAGGCGACCACCCCGCCGGCGTAGTAGTCGCTGGCCCCGGGCACCTCGGTCAGCAGGTGCCCCAGCAGCCCGCCGGTGCACGACTCGGCGGTGGAGACCGTGAGGGACCGAGCCACGCAGCGGGCTTGGAGCGCGCGTGCGAGCTCCACCAGGTGCGTGAGCTCCGCCGGGTTCGCGGTCACAGCCTGCGCTGGGGAGGCTCGCCCTTCTCGAAGTACCAGTTCTCGACGTTCCCGGGATCGCCCAGCGCACCCAGCCGCTCGCCGTTCACGGTGAAGAAGGTCGCACCGGCGTTGCCGGTCCGTACGAGCACGCTCTCCTCCGCCACGAAGGTTACGGTCTCGCCCCGCCGGAGGACCCGCCCGGGGTTCCACCCCTCGGCAGGGCGGTCGTCGACCCACACCTGGAGGTACGCGTTGCCGCGCTGCGCTTGCACGGTGACCGACAGGCCCTCGAAGGCGACGTCGACCGTCCGCGTCGCCGTCGTGGCTTCGCGTCCGTCGGCCGAGGCGGTCACCGTGAGGGTCCAGCTGCCGGCGGCGAGTGGGATGCTGGCGATGAAGGCACCGCCCGTGATCGTCGCCTCGACGGGCTCCGGTCCGGGTCGCGAGGAGCTCGTCGGGGTGCCGGGATCCGGTCCCCCACTCGCGGCCGGCGCGACCCCGGCGGGTGCCGCCGTGACGGTGACCCTGGTGCCGTTCGTCGAGCCGGAGACCGTGACGACACCGCCGGTCACCTCGGCACCTTCGAGCGGAGCCTTGACCGTCAACGCCGTCCGCGCCAGGGTCGTGCTGGGCGGAGGGTCGCTCGGACCTGGCGTCGGCGGGACGGGCACCGTGACGATGACGCTCAGCGGGGAGGATGGCCGCTCCGTCTCCGGGTCGGCGGCCACGACCTGGAACTCGTTCCTGCCCTTGGAGACAGGCACCTCCATCGACCAACGGCCGGCGGCGTCCGCCTCGGTGGTCCGGAGGAAGTCGACAGCGCCGGTCACGGTGATCGTGGCGCCGGCGACGGCGCTTCCCGCGATGACGGTCGTCTCAGCGTCCTCGGCCACCTCGCGCACGAGCGGCGGGTCGACCGCCACCTGCGTGGCCTGGGAGAAGCGCGCCACCTGCAGCACGACGTAGCCCAGGAAGGCCAGCATCACCAAGCTGATGAGCGCCGCGACGAAGACGCCGCGGGTGAAGATGAAGCCCCGGCGTGGCTCGGCGATCGGTCTCGGTGGCGCGACGGCGACCGCCTCACTGCGCCGCGTGGCGGTCGTCTGCTCGCGCCAGCGTTGGAGCGTTTCCTCTGGATCGAGGCCCAGGTAGACGGCGTAGTTGCGCAGGAAGCCCTTGGTGTAGACCTGTCCCGGCAGCTGCCCGTAGTCGTCGTTCTCGAGGGCCTCGAGGTGCTTCGCCCGGATCTTCGTGTCGCGCTCGGCGCGATACAGGTCGACGCCCTTGCGCTCGCGCGCGAGGAACAGCGTCTCGCCCAGGGAGGGCGCCGGGGTGGCGTCGATCGGAGTGCCGCGATCGCGGCCGAGGCGCCTCCCGCCGACTCTGATCTGGTGGCGCGCGGTCATCGGACGGGAGCTTCCCTCTCAGCGATCGGTTCGGAGACCAACCAGCCGGCAGGCCCACGGCACAGGATACGCGCTTCCCGCGGACGGCTCCGCTTGACCGGCGCCTCAGGGCGCGTCGGCACCGTCCGGCCCGCGTAACCAGTTCTCGGGCCCGTACACCTGGCGCGGGACGGCCGGGTTGCGCGGGTCCTGGGGACCGACGATGCCGAAGCGCTCGAGGTCGTCCACCAGCCGGCTGGCTCGGTTGAAGCCGACCTTCAGCTTCGTCTGCATCATCGAGGTCGAGGCCTTGCCGGTCTGCATCACCAGCTCGGCGGCGCGCGGCGTGAGCTCGTCCTGGGCCATCCGAGCCAGCCACGCGAATTCACCGTCGCCTCCCTCGTCGTCGTCCGCGCTGGCCAGCAGGTCCGGGTCGTAATGCGGTTCGGGAGCCTGATCGCGCCAGTGGTCGGTCACCGCACGGACCTCCGCATCGCTGACGAAGACGCCCTGGAGGCGCACCGGTCGCGGGAGGTCGGCCGGCTGGTAGAGCATGTCCCCGCGGCCGATGAGGTCCTCCGCACCGGGCTGGTCGAGCACGGTCCGGCTGTCGACGTTGGAGGACATCGCGAACGCGATGCGGCTGGGCACGTTGGCCTTGATGAGCCCGGTCACCACGTTCACGCTGGGCCGCTGCGTCGCGAGGACGAGATGGATCCCCACCGCACGAGCCTTCTGAGCCAGCTTGACGACCGGGTCCTCGACCTTCCGGCCCTCGCGCATCATGAGGTCGGCCAACTCGTCGATGACGACGACGATGTAGGGCAGCCGCTCATCGAGCGAGATGCGGGGGCTGGCGTTGTAGGCCGCGATGTTGCGCTCGCCGCGCGAGGCCAGCGCCTTGTAGCGCTCCTCCATCTGGTGCACGGCCCATGCCAGGGCGGAGCGAGCGTGGGCGGCCTCCACGATGACGCTCGTGAGCAGGTGGGGCAGGCCTTCGTAGGCCGCGAGCTCCACGCGCTTGAGGTCCACCAGGACCAAGCGCACCTCGTCCGGCCGCGCCCGCATCAGGACGCTCGTGATGAGGGCGTTGACGCAGACGCTCTTGCCCGAGCCCGTCGCCCCGGCGATCAGGAGATGCGGCATCTTGGCCAGATCCACGGCGTAGGCCTTGCCCGAGACATCCCGGCCGAGCGCGAAGGTCAGCCGGCTCGTCGCTTCGGCCATGCCCGAGTCCTCGTACAGGGCCCGGAAGGAGACGACCTCCGCGGCGTGGTTGGGGATCTCCACGCCGACCACATCGCGGCCCGGGATGGGTGCCTCGATGCGGATGGTGCGAGCGGCGAGGGCCATGGCCAGGTCGTCGGCGAGGCCCTCGATGCGTGACAGCTTGACGCGGACGTCAGGCTTCACCTCGTACTGCGTGACCACCGGCCCCGTGTTCACCGCCGTCACCGCGGCCGGGATCTGGAAGCTGCGCAATTTCTCCTCGATGATGCGGATGTTCCGGTCGTGGTCCAGGCGGGCACCGGTCAGCGCGGGCGCCGCGGCGTCGAGCGTCTCCACGTCGGGCAGCACCCAGGGTCGGTCGTGGACGGGCGGCGGAGCGTCGTCCGCCTCGAGCAGCGGCGTCTCCGCGGTCGCGACCGCCCCCGACGACGCCGGGCGAGGGGTGGATGCACCCGAAGCCTCTCCCCCTCCGGAAGACCAGACGGTCTGGCTGACAGGAGCCGGGCTGGGCACCGGGACCGGCATCTCCGGCCACGACGCCGGCGGTTGTGTGGCAGCGACCGCTTCGGCTGGCCCCCGGCGTGATCTGCGGCGTGGATCGGTGTCGTCCGTCACCACGGGCACAGCGACCGTGGCACGAGTGCGTCGCGTGTCGGCGCCCGAGCGCTCATCCCGGGTCCGCGTCGGCGCCGGGAGCGCCCGGCCGATGGCGCGGCCTCCCACGCTCACCGGTCGGAAGAGGGAACGGAGCGTCAGGTCGAACATGAGCAGGACGCCGGCGGTCACGAGGCCCAGCAGCACGACGGCCGCGCCGGCCGGGCTGACCAGCTCGGAGAGGCCCCCCGAGAGCCACTGACCGATGACCCCACCGCCCTGGCTCAGGTCGACCGCGCGCCGACCGCCGCCACGGACCAGGTGGATCAGACCCTCGCCGCCCAGGAAGACGAGGAGGCCACCCAGGAGGATCACACCCCATCCGGTGCCGACCTGTGGCCCGCGCTCGACGAAGACGCCGGCAAGCAGCAGCAGCACGGCGAGGAGCCACGCTCCCTGGCCGAACATCGGCCGGAGCACATCGTCCACGTACCGGTTGAGCAGCCCGGCGTCCGGGAACAACAGGGCGATGACCGTGATGCCGCCCAGCACGAGGAGGGCGACGCCCACCAGCGAGCGCGCCGTCTGGGGCGCGATGCCGAAGGCGGGTGCGCGCAGGCCGGCGCCCGACCGGCGGCGTGCCGCGCGGGCGGCCGAGGTGGACCGCCCAGGAGTACCCGAACTGCGTCGCGTCTTGGCCATAGCTCAGACCTCGACCACCACGGGGAACACCATGGGGCGACGCTTCGTGCGCTCGTAGAGGTACTGCGAGAGGCCGTCCTTGATCTGCGCCTTGAGGAGCCCGATCTCGCTGATGTGGTCGCCCGGGTTCTCGATCGACCGGGCGATGCGGTCCATGGCCCCATCGAGCAGCCGCTGGTCCACCTCGGCCACGAATCCGCGCGTCACGATCTCCGGGCGGCCCACGAGGTTGCCCGTCTGCTTGTCCACGGTGACCACGATGAGGAACATGCCGTCATGGGCCAGCTCGCGTCGGTCGCGCAGCACCACATCGCCCACCTCACCCACCGAGAGGCCATCCACGAAGACGTAGCCCGCTTCCACTCGCTGTCCCCGCCGCGCCGACCCGTCGGGCAGGAACTCGATGGACTGGCCGTTCTCGATGATGAAGATGTTGCCCGGCTCCACGCCCACCTCTGCCGCCAGGCGTCCGTGCTGGACGAGCATCCGGAACTCGCCGTGGATGGGGATGAAGTAGCGCGGCCTGGTCAGGTTGAGCATCAGCTTGAGCTCTTCCTGGCTGGCATGGCCCGAGACGTGCGCCCGCTTGATGGTGTGGTAGAAGACGTTCGCGCCGGCCTTGAACAGGTTGTCGATGGTGCGGCCCACCATCTCCTCGTTGCCCGGGATGGGACTGGCGCTTACGATGACCGTGTCGCCGGGCTGGATCTCCACGAACCGGTGATCGCGGTTGGCCATGCGGGCGAGGCCGGCCATCGGCTCGCCCTGTGCTCCGGTCGTCGCGATCACCAGCTCGCCGTCGGGGACGTCGCGGATGCGGTCCTTGGACACCAGCTGCCCGGCGGGATAGCGCAGGTAGCCCAGATCGACGGCGATGCGGGTGTTCTGCTCCATGGAGCGCCCGATGACCGTGACCCTGCGTCGGAAGTCGCCGGCAGCGTCGAAGACCTGCTGGATGCGCGCGATGTTGCTCGCGAACGTGGCCACGATGACCCGACCGTCGAGACCGGCCATGATGTCCCGGAAGGCCTCGCCGACCGTCCGCTCGGAGGGCGTGTAGCCCGGGCTCTCGGCGCGGGTGGAGTCCGACAGCAGGCAGAGCACCCCCTCCGCGCCGTAGCGCGCGAGCTCGTGGAAGTCGGAGAGCTTCCCGTCCACCGGCGTGTGGTCGAATTTGAAGTCGCCGGTGTGCACGATGAGGCCGAGTGGCGTGCGCAGGGCGAGGCCCATCGCGTCCGGGATGGAATGGCCGATGCGGAACGGGGTCGCCGTGAACGGGCCCAGCTGGACCGACTGGCGCGGCTCCAGCGCGATGAGAGGATTGTCGTGGAGCTTGTGCTCCTTGATCTTGTTGCCGAGCAGGCCACGGGCGAGGGTCGAGGCGTAGACGGGCACGCCTGGGAACTCGGGCAGCACGTACGGCAGCCCGCCCACGTGGTCCTCGTGAGCGTGGGTGATGAGGAAGGCGCGGACCTTGTGACGACGCTGACGGAGGTACGTGACGTCGGGCACGACGAGATCGATGCCGAACATCTCCTCTTCCGGGAACATCAAGCCGGCGTCGACGACGACGATGTCGTCCCCGTACTCGATGACCGTCATGTTCTTGCCGATCTCGCCGATGCCACCCAGGGGCACGATCCGGAGCACCCCCTCCTGAAGCCCGGCGTCGCGCGCGACGCTCATCGAAAGAGGCTCAGCTGGTCGTCGTGGCTCGTGGCCTCACGACGGTCGTCGGCGACCACGCCGGCGGGCACGGGAGCCGGCTCCGGTATCGGGAGTGGGTCGCTCAGCGGCGAGTCGGCGGGCAGCGGGTCATCGATGGGGATGGGGACCCGCTCCCGGTCGGGCGCGCTCGGCGGCGGCTCGTCGACCGGCAGACGCGCCGGTGCCTGGTACGGCGGCGGGGCGGGGTCGGCCGGCCGATCGACCATCCGATCGCGCGCGTCGGCCGGCGCAGCTGCCCGTGATCGGCGGGCTTCGATCAGCACCTGGGGGATGGCGCACATCTCGCTCTGGATCGTCTCGCGCAGTGCCACGTGGCGGAAGGCGGACGCGGGGTGGTACATGGCATACGCGCGGGCCTCGCGCGCTCCCGTCGCCGGATCCACCGGCCGCGTTGTGCCGTGGACCTGGCCGATGCGGGCGCCGGGCATGAAGGTCTGCAGCGAGAAGCGGCCCAGGGTGACGACCAGAGCAGGGTCGAGCACCTCCAGCTGGCGCTGCAGGTACGGAGCGCACGCGGCGATCTCATCGGGCTCCGGGTCGCGGTTGCCGGGTGGCCGGCACTTCACGACGTTCGTGATGAAGACCTCCTC
>JAUJNA010000006.1:45505-63800 GCA_030446555.1 Chloroflexota bacterium
GGTCGCGGTTGCCGGGTGGCCGGCACTTCACGACGTTCGTGATGAAGACCTCCTCCCGCCGCCATCCGATGGAGCGGGTGAGCTCGGTCAGGAACCGTCCAGCGGCGCCCACGAACGGTCGCCCCTGCTGATCCTCGTTGTAGCCCGGCCCCTCGCCGACGAAGACGACCTCTGTATCGGGATGACCCTCGCCGGGCACCGCGTTCGTCCGGCTCCGCGCGAGCCGGCAGCGCGTGCACGTGCGCACCTCCGCGGCGATCGTGTCGAGTGCAGCGCGCCGCTCCTCGGTCGTACGCTCGTGCGGCGGCGCGTGCGGGGCGGGGTCGCTCGGTGGGGTCCGTGGTCGGTGCTCGATGGACATGGGGCGCTCGTCGGGGGTTCCATCGGGCACCCCCGGATGATACCCGCCCATGGCCCGGGCAGGGATCAGCACGACCGCCCCACCAGGGACGGTCGTGCTGCTGGGAGCCTGGTAGTCGGGGGGCCGGCCGTGGTGACACGGCCGGGATGGGTCAGGCGGGGGTCTTCGCGAGGTGCCGCTGCATGGCGGCCTTGCGCGAGAGGTTGACGCGACCCTGGCGGTCGATCTCGATGACGACGACCATGATCTCATCGCCCACCGAGACGACATCCTCGACGGTGGGCACGTGGTAGTCGGCCAGCTCGCCGATGCGCACCAGTCCCTCCTTGCCGGGCAGGATCTCGACGAAGGCACCGAAGCCCATGATGCGCGTCACCTTGCCCAGGTAGAGCGCGCCCACCTCCACCTCGCGGGTGAGGCTCTCGATCCACTGGATCGCCTTGCGCGAGTTGTCCGAGTTGACGGCGGCGATCTCCACCGAGCCATCGTCCTCGACGTTGATCTCGGTGCCGGTCTCCTCTTGGATCTTGCGGATCATCGCGCCACCCTTGCCGATGATGTCGCGGATCTTCTCGGGGTTGATCTTGATGGTGATGATGCGCGGCGCGTAGTCGCTCATCTCGGTGCGCGTCGCCGGCATGACCTCGGTCATCTTCTCGAGGATCGCGAGCCGAGCGACGCGCGCCTTCTCCAGACCGGTCCGGATGATCGCTTCGTTGATACCGGTGACCTTGATGTCCATCTGGAGCGCTGTGATGCCCTCAGCGGTGCCGGTCACCTTGAAGTCCATGTCCCCGAACGCGTCCTCCTTGCCCAGGATGTCGGTCAGGACGGCGAACCGGTCACCCTCCGTCACGAGTCCCATGGCCGCGCCGGCGACCGGCGCCGAGATGGGCACACCGGCGTCCATGAGGGCGAGGGTGGAGCCGCAGGTGGATGCCATGGAGGTGGAGCCGTTGGACGTCACGCACTCACTGACGAGGCGGATGACGTAGGGGAACTCTTCCTGGGCGGGCAGGACCGGGATCAGCGCGCGCTCGGCCAGGGCGCCGTGCCCGATCTCGCGCCGGCCGGGACCGCGCATCTGCTTGTTCTCGCCGGTGCTGTAGGGGGGCATGTTGTAGTGGTGGAGGAAGCGCTTGGACTCCTCGGGCGAGATCGTGTCGATCCGCTGTACGTCCGACGAGGGCCCCAGCGTGGCCACGGTGAGCGCCTGTGTCTGGCCGCGCGTGAAGAGGGCCGAGCCGTGTGCCCGCGGCAGCAGGCCGACCTCGACCGAGATGGGCCGGATGGTGTCGACGTCGCGGCCGTCCATGCGGATCCCCTCGTCGAGGACGAGGTCCCTGATGGCCTTCTTGCGGACGACGTCGGTGAAGGCCTTGGAGAAGCCGGCCGCCTTGCGTGCCGTCTCGTACATCTTGTCCGCGTCGTCGGCCGATCCACCGTCGCGGCGTGCCCGGATCGACTCGGCGATCGCCTTCGACAGCGTGTCGATACGACCGGGCAGCTCGGTGGCCAGCCGCAACAGGAGCTGGGCGGTGGCCTCCGCATCCGGCAGCGCCCGATGGTTGGGCTCTGGCTGGAGGTCGAAGAAGCGCGCCAGGTCGGCCAGCTTGTGCGCGTCCTGGTCGGGGTAGGCAGCGCGCGCCAGGACGAGGGTGTCGAGGTAGTCACCCGGTTCGTAACGCACGCCGGCGGCACCTTCCAGGAAGGCGAGGTCGAAGCCCACGTTGTGCCCGACGACCATGTCCTCGCCGGCCCAGTCCAGGAAGGTCCGGGCCGCATCGGCGGGTCCGGGCGCTCCCTTGATGTCCTCGTCGGTGATGCCATGGAGCTGGCGCCCCACGATGGGCGCCCCTGGATCGACGAAGGTGGACCAGCGGTCGATGACGGCGCCTCCCTTCACACGGACGGCCGCCATCTCGACGAGCGCGCCTTGCTGTGCGTCGCGGCTGGTGGTCTCGACGTCGAAGACGACGAAGGCCCGGTCCGAGCGCACCGCCTCCACGAAATCGAGCACCGAATCGGTGCGCGCCTCGATGAAGGGCATCCGCTTGGGCTTGCCGACCTGCTCGCGCAGCTGATCCTGGACGTCCAGGATCGGCGCCAGAGCTCGGTGGCCGAACATGATGGCCTCGGCCATGATGGCCTCGGGCAGGATCTTCGCGCCCGCTTCCACCATCATGATCGCGTCGCGTGTCCCCGAGACGATGAGGTCGAGCTCGGACTCAGCGAGCTCGCTGTTGGTCGGGTTGACCACGAACTCGCCATCGATGCGCCCCACGCGGACGGCACCGACCGGCCCCAGGAAGGGGATCTCGCTGATGGCGAGCGCCGCAGACGCGGCGATGGTCCCGATGACGTCCGGGTCGTTCTCCTGGTCGGTCGAGAGCACCGTAAGGACGACCTGTACGTCGTCCTTGTAGCCCTCCGGGAAGAGCGGGCGGATGGGGCGATCCGTGAGGCGGGCGGCCAGGATGGCCGCCTCGGACGGGCGCGATTCGCGCTTGATGAAGCCGCCCGGGATCTTGCCGGCGGCGTACATCCGCTCCTCGAAGTCGACCGTCAGGGGGAAGAAGTCCAGCCCGGGTCGAGGCTCGGAGCGGTTCGCGGTGCCCAACAGGAGCGTGTCCCCGTACCTGACGGTGACCGAGCCGCCGGCGAGGAGGGCCATCCTGCCGGTCTCGATGGTGAGCGGGCGGCCGCCCAGTTCGGCGGTGAGTGTCGTGACTGCCATCGGTCCTCCATGGGGACGGAGGACGGACCGGCGCGCTGGTGGTGACGACGCCCGGTGGGGCGTGTCGACGAGAGATCTTCCCGATATCGCTGGGCGTGCGCCCGGCGGATGCGCTAGCGGCGCAGTCCGAGCCGGCCGATGACGGTGCGATACCGCGCGTTGTCCTGGCGCATCAGATACGCGAGGAGTCGGCGTCGCTGACCAACGAGCTTGAGGAGACCGCGCCGCGAGTGATGATCCTTGGGAAAGCTGCGCAGATGCTCCGTAAGGCCCGTGATCCGCTCCGTCAGGAGCGCGATCTGGACCTCGGGGGAGCCGGTATCACCGTCCGTGACGGCATACCCGCTGATGATGCTTTCCTTGGTCTCCCGCGTGAGCGGCACCCGGTCCTCCAACCATCCTTCGTTCTACAAAGTCGGGCGGAGTCTAACAGGCGTTCGGTATGGCGGCAATGCGCTTCCACCCGGTGCTAGTCTCGTCACCTGGAGGGGGATCCGGTCGCCACGAACCCGCAGCTCTATCGCGTCGTGATGGAGAACGACCGCGTGCGCGTGCTCGAGTACCGCGACCGGCCGGGCGACCGCACGACACCGCATCGGCATCCCGACAGCGTCATGGTCACCCTCAGCTCATTCCGGCGCCGGCTGGTGGCCGGCGGACGACAGCAGGATGTGGAGCTCGAGTCCGGGATCGCGCGCTGGCTGGCGGCCCAGGAACACTCCGGCGAGAACATCGGCCAGAGCGAGTCCCACGCCCTCTTCATCGAGCTCAAGGAGCCGCGTTCCAACGCGGGTGAGGGTATGAGCGAGGCACCTCTGGGTCCATCCGGGGGCTGAGTCGGCTGCGCTTCTCTCCCATCGCGGTGATCGGTCCCTTCGCTGCCGTGATCGTGGAGCGGCTTCAAGTCGCGCGTTCCAGGATCGCACGCGCGCGCGACGCATCACGGTCCATCTGTGCCACGAGCGCCTCGACGGAGGAGAAGCGCTTCTCGCCGCGCTGACGACGGATGAACTCCACCCGCAGGCGCTGCCCGTAGAGGTCGCCGTCGAAGTCGAACAGGTGCGCTTCCAGAAGTCGCGCTCCTCCGCCGAACGTGGGTCGGACGCCGAGCGAGGCTACCCCGTCTCGGCGGTGGGCAGGTCGCAGCGGGACGGGTCCGCCCCAGGAGACGCGCACCGCATACACGCCGTTCGGCGGCAGCGCCACGGGAGCATCGAAGGCGAGGTTCGCGGTCGGATAGCCCAGCTCGCGACCCCGGTGATCGCCGTGCGCTACTTCACCGATGACGGCATAGCGGCGGCCGAGGCAGCGAGCAGCGTCGCTGAGCCGGCCCTGCTCGACCTCGGCGCGGATGCGGCTGCTCGAGATGCGCCCGCCCCGCAGCTCCTGGGGCGATACCTCTTCGACTCGGAAGCCCCGGTCGACGCCCAGCGAGCGGACGCGTTCGAGCGTCCCCTCGCGGTCGCGTCCGAAGGCCGCTTCGGCCGTCATGACCAGCCCTGCCAGCCGCCGCCCGTGGGAGAGGCGATCGAGGAACGCTTCCGGTGACTGTGCGGCGAACGCCCGGTCGAACTGCTGGAGTGCGAGGAGGTCCACCCCGGCGCCGCCGATGCGAGCAAGCCGCTCCGTCGCGTCACACAGCAGCGCTGGCGGCGCCGCCCTCAGGACCGCCTCCGGATGTGGCTCGAACGTGACCACCGTGGCGAGCGAGCGTTCTTCGCGTGCCACGCGGACCAGCATCCCCAGCACGCGATGGTGGCCGCGGTGCATCCCGTCGAAGACGCCGATCGTGCAGGTGAGCCGCTCCCCGCGCGGCAGCGCGTCGATGCCGGCGCACGTCCGCATGCGAGGTCAGCGTCCCGGGCCCAGGAAGACCTTCTCGGGATGCAGGCGGCCCGACTCGAAGCGAGCCATCGCAGCCAGCCGTCCCGCAGCGTCGACCACGCGCAGCAACCCGGACGGACCCGCCGCGAGGTCCTGCTCGGCCCGGTGGCGCACGGCCTGCCCGCGCGACAGCGTGGCCAGGTCCTGGGCGTCCAGCGTGAGCTGCGGATACGCCTCGAGCCCGGCGTCAGGAGGGAGGAGCAGGGCCGCCGCGCGACCCGCGGAGAGGGCCTCTCGGGCGACATCGAGGGTGTGCGCATCCTCCAGGCGGAACGGGCCACTCGCGGTCCGTGTGAGAGCGGCCAGGTACGCCCCGCAACCGAGCCGATCGCCCAGGTCGCGCGCCAGGGCGCGGATGTAGGTGCCCGCCGAGCAGCGGATCTCGAGCGTCGCGGTCGGGCGCGCGGGGTCGCTGCCGTCCCACTCCACGAGCCGCAGCTCCCGGATCTCGACGCGTCTCGGTCGGAGCTCGGGTTTCTGGCCGTGGCGGGCGAGCTCGTAGGCGCGGCGTCCGGCGATCCGCACCGCCGAATGGTCGGGCGGCACCTGATCGATGGTCCCGCGGAACGTCTCGAGCGCGTCCTCCACCGCCGCCTGGTCGAGCACCGAGCCCTCGCCGGGCGTGAGCTCCCCATCGAGATCGTCCGTCGTCGACCGCGCTCCGAAGGTCACCAGCGTGCGATAGGCCTTCTCGTCGGCCATGTGGTACTCGACCATCCGCGTGGCGCGGCCCACGAAGACGGGCAGCACACCGGCAGCGAACGGGTCGAGCGTCCCGCCGTGTCCCACCCGTCGGGCGCCGGTGAGCCGGCGAACGATGGCCACGATGTCGTGCGAGGTGGGGCCCGGTGGCTTGGCCAGGATGAGGATGCCGTCCATCGCCGGGTCGGCCCCCTCGGGCCTTCGCTTCTCAGCCATCCGGCAGGGCGCGCACGAGCCGTTCCGCCTCCGCGAGGACGAGGGACCGGGCAGCTTCCGCCGGCATCTCGAGCGTCGCTCCAGCGGCTCGCGCGTGGCCGCCGCCGCCGAACGCCCCTGTGAGCTGCGTGGCATCGGCGCCCCCTTCGCGGGTCCGCACGCTGATGCGCGTCACGGCACCCTGATCCTTGAAGAGGACCGCGATATCGCCGCTCTCCGACTGGGCCAGCAGGTCGATGAGACCCTCGGAGTGAGCAGGTGGTGACGCTGTGGCGGTCATGTCGTCGGGCAGCAGGGTGGACCACACGACGCGCCCCTCCATCGTGGTCTCGAGCCGCGCCAGCACGCGGCCGAAGAGCCGGAGCTGCTCATTGGGCTTGGTGCGATACAGGCGCCGAGCGATGTCCGCCAGCGGTGCCCCGGCGGCGCGCAGCTCGCTCGCGACGCGCAGCGTGCGAGGGGTGGTGTTGGGGTGCTGGAAGTTGGCCGTGTCGATGACGACGCCGGCCATCAGGCTCGCCGCCAGCGCGCCGTCCTCTCGCTCGAGGGAGATGCCGAGGCGGCCGGCAAGGAGCGTGACCATCTCGCACGTCGCCGCGGCATCCGGGTCGACCCAGTCGACGGTCCCGAATCGAGGGTTCGACTTGTGGTGGTCGATATCCAGGATGGGCACCCGACGGAAGAGGTCGCCATGGTCCTGGAGGACCGCGCCGACGCGCTCGAGCTCGCCGCAATCGCTGACCACGATGAGGTCGTATGCCAGGTCCGGTGATGGCTCTCGAGTGAAGCGCTCCATCCCTGGCAGGAAGTCATACATCGCCGGCACCGGATCGGCACAGACCGGTGTCGCCGTGCCGCCCAGGGCCTCGACGAGCATGGCCACGGCCAGCGCGGAACCCAGGGCGTCGGCCTCGGGGTCGCGATGGCAGACGGTCAGCACGCAGCGCGCCGAACGCAGCCGCTCGACCACCTCCGACGGCACCGCAGCCAGGTCGGCCTCGGTCAGGGCGGCCGGTCGGGGGGCGGTGGCGGTCACGCGTCGCCCGCCCGGCTCGGAGGCTCGGCATGGGTGCCCGGGAGGGGCAGCGTCTCATCGACCGGCGGCTCGTCCGGCACCGGGGTGCCTTGCTCCAGCTCATCGAGGATGCGCAGGATGCGCGTGCCCCGCTGGGACGTGTCGTCCTCGCGTGCGTGCAGCTCCGGGATGCGCTTGAGTCGCAGCCTACCCAGCCGGCCCCGCACGAACGGCATCGCGCCGCTCAGCGCCCGCATGCTCTGCCGGCGCTCCTGCTCCGGACCGATGATCGACACCCATACGGTCGCGTGGCGCAGGTCCGGTGTCACCTCCACGCCGGTGATGGTCACGAAGCCCACCCGCGGGTCGTCGACCTCGCGAGCCACGATGGCGCTGATCTCCTCCCGCAGCAACTCGTCGACGCGAGCCGTGCGCTCACTCACCGCGTTCAGGCCTGCGCGACGCGCGACACCATCTGCTGGGTGAAGCACTCGATGATGTCACCCTCGACGAGGTCGTTGTAGCCGGCCAATCCGATGCCGCACTCGAAGCCGGTGGCCACCTCGCGCACGTCGTCGCGGAAACGCCGCAGCGACTCGATGCGATCGGTGGTCACGACCCGGCCTCCGCGATAGACGCGAGCGCCGCCCCGGACGATCCGGCCATCGGTGACGTAGCAGCCGGCGATGACGGTGCTCTTGCCGACGCGGAAGATCTGGCGCACTTCCGCCCGACCCTCGACGACCTCCACCTCCTCCGGCTCCAGCAGGCCCTTGAGCGCGGCGTCCATCTCCTCGGTCAGCCGGTAGATGATGTCGTAGAGCCGGACGTCGACGCCCTCCGCCTCCGCGGTCCGTCGGGCGGTGTCGACCAGCCTGGTGTTGAAGCCGACCACGATGGCGTCCGAGGCGGAGGCCAGCAGGACGTCGTTGTCGGTGATGTCGCCCGTGCCCTCGTGGAGGACGTTGATGCGCACCTCGTCACCCTGGAGCTGGTCGAGCGCGTGCCGGATGGCACCCAGGGAGCCCTGCACGTCGGCCTTGACGATGATGCGCAGCTCCTTGGTCTGGCCGGCCTGGATCTGGCGGTAGAGATCCTCCAGCGTGGCGCGACCGGATCCCTCGGGACGGGCCGCGGCGACGCCCTTGCGCGTCTCGATCACGGCGCGGGCGGCCTTCTCGTCCGGTACCACCCGCAGGATGTCTCCCGCGCTGGGCACGTCGGCGAGACCGAGCAGTACGACCGCCGATGAGGGCCCCGCCTTCGCGACCCGCTTCCCGGAGCCGGACTCCATGGCGCGCACGCGGCCGTACGTGTCGCCCACGACCACGATGTCGCCCACGCGCAGCGTGCCGGTCTGGACCAGGACCGTGGCGACGGCCCCGCGACCCTTGTCGAGCTCCGCCTCCACGACCGTGCCGATGGCGCTGCGTTTGGGATTGGCGGTCAGCTCCTGCACTTCCGCCACGACCAGGATGGTGGCCAGAAGGTCGTCGATGCCGGTGCCCTGCTTGGCGCTCACCGGGACGAGCGGCACGTCGCCGCCGTACTCCTCGATGATCACGCCGTGCTCTGATAACTCCGTCTTGACGCGCTCGGGGTTCCCATCCGCCTTGTCGATCTTGTTGAGTGCCACCACGATGGGCACCTTGGCGGCGCGGGCATGGTCGATCGCCTCGATCGTCTGGGGCATGACGCCGTCGTCGGCGGCCACCACGATGACCGCGATGTCGGTCACCCTGGCCCCCCGGGCGCGCATCTGGGTGAACGCCTCGTGGCCCGGCGTGTCGAGGAAGACCACGCGGTGGCCGTCCTTCTCCACCTCGCTGGCGCCGATGTGCTGGGTGATGCCGCCTCGCTCGCCGGCCGCGACCGTCGTGGAGCGGATGGCATCGAGAAGGCTCGTCTTGCCGTGATCCACGTGGCCCATGACGGTCACGATGGGCGCTCGCGCCTGGAGCCCCGAGGGGTCGTCCTCCTCGTAGAGGACCTCCTTCGCAGCCGCCTGGGACGGCGCCTGACCGTTCGTCTCGGCGGCCTCCACCGGCCCCGCTTCGGCGACCTCGTAGCCCAGGTCGCTGGTCACGAGACTGGCCGTGTCGCGATCGATGAGCTGGTTGATGTTGGCAAAGATCCCGCTCTTGATCAGCTCGCGGATGATGTCCGCAGGGTTGACCCCCACCAGCTCCGCGAGCTCCTTGACGGTGATCGAGGAGGGCAGCTCGATGGCGCCTCGCTGGGTCGGGTCGAGCGTCTGGACGGACCCCATCTGGCCACTGTCCGACCGCCGTTGGGGCTTGCGGGGCCCCCGCATGTTGCGGGTACCGCTTCGGCTACGCGCCACGTGCACCTCCCGGGATCAGTCCCTGATCGCCCTGCTCCAACCGGTCCCGCAGCTCGGCAGGGAGCGGCACGCCCAACGCCCGCTCGATGGACGACCGCTTGACCGCGGTCGCCCAGCAGGATCCGTCGGCGCACAAGTAGGCCCCGCGACCGGCGAGGCGCCCGGTGGCGTCGAGGACGATCTCGCGTGACGGCGTTCTCACGACACGCACGAGGTCGCGCTTGTCGCGTTCGGTGCGACAGGCGACGCAGGTCCGCTGCGGCCGGCGGCGGGGAGCGGTGGCGAGGGAGCGGGCTACGGCGACACCTCCTGGGCCGTGCGGCGGGTGCGGGTCCTGGGGGCGGTCACCGCCTCCTCGGCCGGAGCTGCTTCGACGGTCGATGCACCGTCCTGCGCGAGTGGTTCGGGCGCCGGCCCTGCCGACGCGGTCGCGCTGCTCATCTCCGCCGCAGCGGGTGCCTCTACCCCGGCAGATCCGGGCTCCGTGGGCGCTTCCGGGGCGGCGCCCTCAGCCGTGCCACGGGGCCGCTCGGCCGGCTCGCGGGGTGGCGCCTGGTCACTCCGGATGTCGATGCGCCAGCCGGTCAGCTTGGCCGCCAGCCGGGCGTTCTGCCCTTCCCGGCCGATGGCCAGCGAGAGCATCCGCTCGGGCACGGTCACGCTGGCGATGCGTGCCTCTTCGTCGATGGTGACGCCGACCACCTGGGCGGGGCTGAGGGCGTTCGCGACGAAGACGGCCGGATCGTCCGACCACGGGATGACGTCGATCTTCTCTCCGCCGAGCTCCGCCACCACGGCCTGGACCCGTCCCCCGCGCTGCCCGACGGTCGCGCCGACCGGATCGAGGCCTTCCTGCCGGCTGGCGACCGCCACCTTGGAGCGGTTACCCGCCTCCCGCGCGATGGCCTTGATCTCGACCGTGCCGGCGTGGATCTCGGGGACCTCCAGCTCGAAGATGCGGCGCAGGAAGTTCTTGTGCGTCCGGCTCACATAGATGAGCGGGCCGCGCGTGGTGCGGCGCACCTCGAGCACGTAGGCCTTCACGTGCTCGCCCAGGCGGTAGTGCTCGGTGGCCGACTGGTCGGTGGTGGCCAGGATGGCCTCCGCACGGCCCACGTCGAGGATCACGCCGCGCGGCTCCACCCGGCTCACGACCCCCGTGATGAGCTCGCTCTCGCGGTCGGCGTACTGTCCGAAGACGACCTCGCGCTCTGCCTCGCGGAGTCGCTGGAGCACCACCTGCTTGGCCGTCTGGGCACCGATGCGCCCGAAGACGTCACCCTCGAGCTCCGCGTATTCCACGAGCTCGCCGGGTCGGGCATCCGGCTTGTGCTGCCGCGCCTCGTCGACCGTGAACTCCGTGGTGGGGTCCTCGACCTCGGTGACCACGGTCCGCGCACGGAAGACGCGCATGCGTCCGGTCTCGATATCGATGCGGACATTGACGTCCTCGTTGCCGGGCGCCACGCGTCGGTAGGCGGACTGGATGGCGTCTTCCACGGTGCGCACGAGCTGCTCGCGGGGGACGCCCTTCTCGGCATTGAGCTGCAGGAGCGCGCCGATGAAGTCTCGACTCACGTTGCGCCTCCCGGTGGTCCTGTACGGATCGGCTGGGTCCCGGTCACAAAGAAACGTGGGGGTCACCCACGTTCACAGGCGGCCAGGTTCCGTAGCCCGGGAAGTATATCACCGCCGAAACGATCGTCTCGGAGGAGGCGTCAGTACGCTCTCGCGAAGAGGACCCGTCTTTCCGACGGACGCCCGTCGACGAGGCATCGCCCCGCTTCATCAGGCGCATCGAAGGGGATGACCCGGATCGTGGCGCCGGTCTGTTCATTGATCCGCTTCTCGCACGCCCCGTCACCGCACCAGGGCGCATGGATGAAGCCGCCCCCATCGTCGAGGATGCGTTCGAAGCCCGCCAGGTCGTCCGCCTCGTGGCTGTTGGCGGCCCGGAAGTCGAGCGCACGCTGGAACAGCAGAGCCTGGTAGCCGGCAAGTCGGCGCGGCAGCTCTGCCGCGAGCGCGTCGAGTGCGATCGTCTCCTTCAGGCGGTCGACCCGGCGGACCAGCACGCCCTGTCCCGCGGCCACATCCCGGGGGCCGATCTCGAGCCGGAAGGGCACACCACGGAGCTCCCAGTGGTTGAACTTCGAGCCGGGGGTCTCCTCTCGGCGGTCGACCGTCACGCGCAGTGGTCCCGACATGGTCGCCACGCCGGCCAGCTCCGCCTCCACGCGCTCGATGGCACCTGCCACCGCCAGCCGGTCGTCATCCGAGCGGAAGATGGGCACGATCACCACCTGGTGAGGCGCCACGTTCGGGGGAAGCACGAGCCCGGAGTCGTCGCCGTGGGTCATGATCGTGGCGCCCACCATGCGCGTCGTGAAGCCCCACGACGTGCCGTATGGGTTCTTGCGCTGGTTGTCCCGATCGAGGAACTCGATGCCAGCGGCCCTTGCGAAGTTCTGTCCCAGCATGTGGCTGGTACCGCCCTGGAGCGCCTTGCCGTCGCGCATCAAGGCCTCGATGGAGTGGCTGTAGACGGCGCCGGGGAACTTCTCGTTCTCGGTCTTGCGGCCCTTGATGACGGGGATCGCCAGCCACTCCTCGCACACCGCTCGGTACGCCTCCAGGCCGGTCGCGACCTCATCGGTCGCTTCCTGCTCGGTCGCATGGAAGGTGTGCGCCTCCTGCCACAGGAACTCGGCGGTGCGGAGGAAGAGTCGCGTCCGCAGCTCCCAGCGCACGACGTTGTTCCACAGGTTCATCAGCAGTGGCAGGTCGCGATATGACTGGATCCAGTCCTTGACCACCTCCGCGATGAGGGCCTCGCTGGTGGGGCGGATGGCCAGCCAGTCGTCGAGATCCTTGCCACCGGCCCGTGTCACCCACGCCACCTGGGGATCGAAGCCCTCGACGTGCTCGGCCTCCTTCTCGAGCAGCGAGCGTGGGACGAAGAGCGGGAAGTAGACGTTCTGGTGGCCGGTCCGCCGGATGTGGCGGTCGAGCTCGTCGCGCATCGACTCCCAGATGGCATACCCGTACGGCCGGATGATCATGCAGCCGCGCACCGGGGAGTGGTCGGCGAGCTCGGCCTTGCGGACCACGTCGTTGTACCAGCCGGGGAAGTCCTCCGACTGGCGCCTGATGCTCGTGACGAACCCGGACTTGGACACGTGCACTCCAGGGAGCGGTGACGGATGGGGCCGTATCGTACCGGAGGGTCCCGGTCGCTCTGGCGCGACTCCGGCGACCCGGCTTGCCCTGTCCTACAGCGGGTGCGTCTCCGAGAGCGGTGGCCCGACGACCTCCATCCACTGGTCGTGCGCGATCCGCGCGAACGTCTCGAGGGCGAGCGGACCCGGCAGGTGCCCTGCGACCTGCTCGAAGAACCGCTCCATCCCCGCCGGCGTGAAGAACACGAGGACCCGCCCCGGCACGTCGCCGATGTTCTGGAAGCAGTGCGCGACACCGCGCGGGACGAACACGAACGATCCGGCGGGGCCGTGCATCAGCTCGTCGTCGGCGCGGAACCGGAAGTCGCCTTCGAGCACCCACCACATCTCGTCCTCGCGGGCGTGGACGTGGAGGACCGGGCCGCGGCCGGGGGGCATCACGACCTCGATCACCGCGGCGCTTCCCGCGGTCTGCGCCGTGCCCGCCTTGATCAGTGCGTCACCGGCGACCGGGTTCGGGAGGAGCGTTCCACCCCCCGGCGGGACGACGAATGCGCGTGGCATCGTCACGCGTACCTCTGCGCGACGTAGTCCTCCAGGATGCCGATGAACTCCTCCACCAGCCGCTCGCCGCGCAGCGTCGTGCGCAGCGCGCCGTCCACGAAGACCGGCGCGACCGGCTGCTCGAACGTGCCGGGCAGCGAGATACCGATGTCGGCGTGCTTGGACTCACCGGGGCCGTTGACGACGCAGCCCATCACCGCGACGCGCATCTCCTCGACCCCTGGATAGCGCCCCTTCCACTCCGGCATGCGCTCGCGCAGGTAGACCCCGATCCGATCGGCCATCTCCTGGAAGAACGTGCTGGTCGTCCGGCCGCAGCCGGGACAGGCGGACACCTGGGGCAGGAAACTCCGTAGGCCCAGGGACTGGAGCACCTGCTGGGCGACCTGGACCTCCTCGGTGCGGTCGCCTCCCGGCGACGGGGTGAGCGAGACGCGGATGGTGTCGCCGATGCCCTCGTGCAGCAGGATGGACAGGCCGGCGGTCGAGGCCACGATGCCCTTCATGCCCAGTCCGGCCTCGGTCAGGCCCAGGTGGAGCGGGTAGTCGCACAGCGGGCCCAGTCGCCGGTACACGTCCACCAGGTCCTGCACCCCCGAGACCTTGGCGCTGATGATGATGGCGTCGTGCGCGAGGCCGGTCTCCTCGGCCAGCTGCGCCGACCGGAGCGCCGACTGGATCATGGCCTCGATCATCACGTCGCGTGAGTCGAGCGGTGCCGGCAGGCGGGCGTTGGCGTTCATCAGGCTGGTCAGGAGGACCTGGTCGAGGGAGCCCCAGTTGACCCCGATGCGGACCGGCTTGCCGTTCTGGATGGCCGCCCGGACGATGGTCGTGAAGTTGGTGTCGTGGTGCTTGGAGCCCACGTTCCCGGGATTGATGCGGTACTTGTCCAGGGCACGTGCCATCTGCGGGAACTCGACGAGGAGCTTGTGCCCGTTGTAGTGGAAATCGCCCACGATGGGCGCTGCGACGCCCAGGCCTCGGACCTTGCGCACCATCTCCGGCACCGCGCTCGCCGCCGCGTCGTTGTTGACGGTGACGCGGACGAGCTCGCTGCCGGCGTGAGCCAGTGCGGCCACCTGGAGGGCCGTGGCATCGACGTCGGCCGTGTCGGTGTTGGTCATCGACTGGACGACGACCGGGTGGCGCGACCCCACCTTGACGCGGCCCACGTCGACGGTGACCGTGGGCCGGCGCCCTACGAGGTGCAGCTCCCCTTCCACCGGTGTATGCGGGACGGGACCGGAAGGCGACGCCCCTGCATCGAGGGTGGCCGGTCCTATGGGCGTGGTCATGCCCCGCGGTCGAGGAGCCCGATATCGAAGAATGTGATCCAGACCAGGAGCGCCATCAAGAGGACGAAGCCGGTCAGGTAGACGGCACGCTCGAGAGCGGGACTGATCCGGTTGCCGCTGGCTGCCTGGACGATGGAGACGGCGACCCGCCCCCCGTCCATGGGCGGGAACGGCAGCGCGTTGATGACCGCCAGGTTGGCCGACAGCAGGCCCACGAGCCAGAGCAGGAAGGTGGGAGGCAGTTCCGCACGCACGAAGCCCACGGCGCCCACGATGCCGACCGGCCCCGAGACCTGGGGGTCGGTGATGTCGGTGAGGAGGTCACGCAGCCCGCGCAGGATGAGCGTCGAGGCCTCGACGGTGCGCCGGAAGCCGATGGCCACGGCGTCGAGAGGGCCGTTCTGGACATCCTGGCGCTCGAGGGCCTGGATGTTGACACCGAGGGCGCCTTCCGTCGTGGCTCGTTCCGGTGGCCGCAGCGTCACGGGGATGTCCTCCACGCGGCCGTCCTGGCGCCTCACGCTCAGCACGACGGTCTGGCCAGCGTGCTCGCGCAGGTACAGCTGCGGCGCATCGCGGGTCTCGATGCGATCGAAGACCGGGAACCGCACACCGTCGATGGCGAGGATGAGGTCGCCGCTGTCGTCGAAGATGGGCCGGTCCTGGCTGTCCGTGTCGATCTGCCTGCCGCCCACGAGGCCGGCCTCCTCGGCCGGTGAATCGGGCTGGACGCTGGCGATCCGCGTGTTCCAGACCGGATCGGCGACGCCCGCGATGACGGTGAAGATGAGGAACGCGAGCAGCAGGTTCATGACCACGCCGGCAAGCAGGATGACGAGGCGGGTGATCAGGCCCTGGTTCACGAAGGCGCGCGGGTCGGTCGACTCGCCCTCCTCGGCTTCGAGGCGCACGAAGCCGCCGATGGGCAGCCAGTTGAGCGTGTAGACCGTCTCCGCGTCCCGGGCCAGGACCTTCGCTCGCGGCGGGAACCCGATGCCGAACTCGTGCACGCGCACGCCGGCCCGGCGCGCCATGACGAAGTGCCCCAACTCGTGGATGACGACCAGCCCGACCAGGATGACCAGGAGCAGGACGATGTTGATGGCGCCTTCGACGAGAGCCACCGATCAGCCGTCCACCGCTGCGCCGCTCGCCCAGGCGCCGATCTCGGCTTCCAGCGCCGACAGGGCCGCGAGGTCGGGCTCGCCCTCCCCTGCCCCGAACCGCTCCACGGCCTCGCCCACCATCGCGCTGATGCCCGGGAAGGAGAGCGAGCCCTCCAGGAAGCGGCGCACCGCCACCTCGTCCGCGCAGATGAGGGCGGCGGTCGCCCACGGGCCGCGCTGTCCCGCCGATCGCGCGATGTCGAGCGCCGGGAAACGCGTCTCGTCGGGCGCCTGGAAGGTCATCTCTGTCCCTTCCACGAGTCCCAGACGGGGCGCGGGGCCGGAGCGCCGTCGCGGAGCGGTCAGCGCGTACTGGATGGGGATGCGCATGTCAGGGCGTCCGAGCTGTGCCTTGAGGGAGCCGTCCACGAACTCGACCAGCGAGTGGACCAGGCTTTGGGGATGGATGACGACGTCGATCCTGGGGTAGTCGACATCGTACAGCCAGCGCGCCTCCACGATCTCCAGGCCCTTGTTCATGAGCGTCGCCGAGTCGACCGTCACCTTGGCGCCCATGCTCCAGGTGGGGTGTGCCAGCGCATCTCGCGCCGTCGCCGCGGCGAGCCGATCGGCCGGCCACTCACGGAACGGTCCTCCCGACGCCGTGAGCACCAGGCGTTGCACGTCCGCCAGGTCCTCCCCCACGAGGCACTGCCAGATGGCCGAGTGCTCAGAGTCGATGGGCCGCACCCAGCAGAGCGGGCTGGCGAACGGATCGCGCGGATCGCGTGCCGCCACTCGCCCCGCGAGCTCACGGGCAAGCGGCATGACCAGATGACCCGCACACACCAGCGTCTCTTTGTTGGCGG
Source organism: Chloroflexota bacterium (assembly GCA_030446555.1). Classification (GTDB taxonomy): domain Bacteria; phylum Chloroflexota; class Limnocylindria; order Limnocylindrales; family CSP1-4; genus Palsa-1032. Next base: position 61,781 of record JAUJNA010000006.1, read on the forward strand.
TCGCCACGATCTTGCCCGCCGCCAGCGCGGCGAGCACCGGCCGGAGGCTGACGATCCCACTCGTGGCGATGACCACGAGGTCCACGTCGTCGCGCACGGAGATGCGCTCCAGGGCGTCGGGGGCCGTGTCGAGGGTGACGCCTAAGGGGACCTCGAGTCGCTGTCCTGCGGAGGCGTCGGCCATCGCGACCACGCGGGGGCGGAAGCGGACGACCTGCTCCTGGAGCGTCGCGTGATCGCTGGCTGCCGCCAACCCCATGACCGAAAAGCGCTCCGGCGCCCCGGCCAAGACGTCCAGCGCCTGGCGCCCGATGGAGCCGGTGGAGCCGAGGACGGCTACGCCGATGCGCGGCCGGTGCCATGCCCCGTCAACCAAACGAGGCCACCGCGACGAGGTAGAGGTAGACCGCCGGCGCGGCGAAGAGGAAGGAGTCGACACGGTCCAGCATGCCGCCGTGGCCCGGGATGATGGAGCCCGAGTCCTTGGCGCCCGCCGTCCGCTTGAGCAGCGACTCCACGAGGTCGCCTGCCTGCGCCGTGACCGCGATGAGGAGGCCGAGCACGATCCCACCCAGGGTGGCATGACCGGCCGCGGTGGCGAGGGCTCCGGTCATCGCCATGGCCGCCAGCGTGCCGCCGATGACCCCGCTCCACGTCTTGCTGGGGGAGATGTGGTTCATGAAGCGGCCCCGTCCGATGCCACGCCCCGCGAGGTACGCGAACGTGTCGTAGGTCCACACCCCGAGGACGAGCACCAGGAGCCACACTCGGCCCGCGTCGAGGATGCCCACCAGCCAGGCCGTGGCCGGGATGGGCGGTGCGGCTTCCAGGATGCGCACGGTGAAGGCGAGGAGGCCCACGTAGAGCACGCCGAAGGCGCCACTCAACCAGGCTTGGAAGCCCAGGCGGGGCTCCGGCTGACGGAGCGCGATCGTGCCGAAGGCCACGACCACGATGGCCACGTAGCCGACCGAGACGGCTGGATAGCGCGGGCCCAGCACAGCGTCCAGCACGGCGAGCAGCGCTCCGGCGACGCCCAGCCAGGGCTCGACCACGAAGCCCCCGCTGCGCAGCAGCGCGAACGTCTCCCACGCGGCGAGCGCACAGATCAACGCCACGGTGAGGGTCAACCACGGCTGACCGGCGATGAGCACACAGATGAGGACCGGGATGAGGACGACCGCGCTGAGCAGCCTCAGGCGGAGCATGCGCGCCGCTCGATCAGCGGCCGAAGCGGCGGGACCGGCGGGCGTACTCGGCCAGCGCCGCGTCGAACGCGTCAGTGTCGAAGTCGGGCCAGAAGCCATCCCAGAAGTAGAGCTCCGCGTAGGCCGCCTGCCAGAGCAGGAAGTTGCTCACGCGTCGCTCGCCGCCGGTCCGGATGAGGAGGTCCAGCTCGGGGAAGTCGCTCGTGTAGAGCCGAGCGGCGATGGCCTCCTCGTCGATCGCGTCAGCCGATACGCCGTCCGTGACGAGCTGCCGAGCGGCGTCGACGATCTCACAGCGGGCGGAGTAGTTGAAGGCCACGTTGAGCGTCATGGCCGTGCCGTCCCGGGTCGTGTGCAGCGCCTCTTCGATGGATGTGCGGGTGCTTCCGGAGACCTCCTGGAGCCGACCGAGGAGGCGGACCCGGACACCTTGGCGCACGAGGTCGGGCGTGTAGTCGCTGATGGCCGCCTCGAGCAGCGAGAAGAGGGTCTCCACTTCGGTCGTGGCTCGCTGCCAGTTCTCCCGACTGAAGGCGAACACCGAGAGGGCGGCCACGCCGTGGTGGCGGGCACGCTCGACGATGGGCCGGATAGCGTCCACGCCTGCGGCGTGACCCTGCGCCTCGGGCACGCCGCGCGCTCGGGCCCAGCGACGGTTGCCGTCCATGATGATGGCCACGTGGCGCGGGACGGGACCACGGAGGGTCTCGACCGCCTCGACCTCGCCCGCCTCGCCGATGCCGCCCTCACCGCCCACGACGTCCTGCGGCGAAGGCGCCGTGGACCCATCCTCGAGCGAGGCGCCGCGGGCC
>JAUJNA010000006.1:63900-107631 GCA_030446555.1 Chloroflexota bacterium
GACGTCCTGCGGCGAAGGCGCCGTGGACCCATCCTCGAGCGAGGCGCCGCGGGCCGCGCCGCGGGCCACATCGATGGCCGCCACTAGACCTCCATGATCTCCTGTTCCTTGACCTTGCCCAGGCGATCCACCTCGTCGACCCAGCGGTCGGTCAACGCCTGCACGCGTTCCATCTGGCGGCGTGCCTCGTCGGCGCCGATCTCGCCGTCGCGCTCGCGACGGCGCACGTCCTCGGCTGCCTCGCGGCGGTGATTGCGGATCTCCACGCGCGCTTCCTCCATGCGCTTGTGGATGTGGCGCACGAGGTCCTTGCGGCGCTCTTCCGTGAGCTGCGGGATGTTGAGACGGACCACGGTCCCATCGACGTTGGGCATCAGGCCCAGGTCGCTCTTCTGGATGGCCTTCTCGATGGCACCGAGCACGCCACGGTCCCAAGGCTGGATGACGATGGTGTGTGCTTCCGGCACGCTCAGGCTGGCGAGCTGATTCAGGGGCGTCAGGGCGCCGTAATACTCGACCTGGAGTCGCTCGACGAGAGAGGTGGAGGCGCGGCCGGTGCGCACGGCGGAGAAGTCGCGCTCCATGGCCTCGATGGCACGGGCCATGCGTGGCTCGATGGCGTGGAGGGACTCGTCACTCACGGACCCGTCCTCCATGGATGAGCGTGCCCACCGGCTCGCCCAGCGCGGCGCGGCGGATGTTGTCGGGCCGGTTCATGTCGAAGACGACGATCGGCAGGTCGTTCTCCATGCACAGGGAGACGGCGGTCGAGTCGAGCACGCCAAGCCGGTCAGCGAGGACCTGCCCGTAGGTGAGCTCCTCGTGACGCTGTGCATCGGGATGGACCCGTGGATCGGCCGTGTACACGCCGTCCACCTTGGTCGCCTTCAGGAGCACCTCGGCACCGATCTCCACCGCCCGCAGGGCGGCTGCCGTATCCGTGGTGAAGTAGGGGTTGCCGGTCCCCGCCGCGAGGATCACCACGCGACCCTTCTCCATGTGCCGCATCGCCCGTCGGCGGATGTACGGCTCGGCGACCTCGTTCATGGCGATGGCTGACATGACGCGTGTCGCTGTGCCGCCCTTCTCCAGGGCGTCCTGCAGGGCCAGGGCGTTCATGACCGTGGCGAGCATGCCCATGAAGTCGCCGGTGGCGCGCTCCATGCCGGCGGCCGAGGCCGCCAGGCCACGGAAGATGTTGCCGCCCCCGACCACGATGGCGACCTCGACACCCGCTCGGTGCACCTCTCCCACCTGGCGCGCGATGAAGGCCAGGACATCGGGTTCGACGCCGTACGCACGGCTGCCCAGCAGGGCCTCGCCGGAGATCTTGATCAGGATCCGGCCATACCGCTCCGGCGACCGGACCGTGCCAGGCCCCTGCGCGGTCGCGAGGGCCTCGGTCACAGCTCCTCCCCGAGTGCGTAGCGCACGAACCGTCTCACACGGATGTTCTCGCCGATACGGGCGATCGCGTCAGTGATGAGCTGGCCGACGGTCTGGTCGGTGTCGCGGAAGGGCTGCTCGTAGAGCACCACCTGCTGCTGCCACTTGCGCAGCTGGCCCTCGGCGATCCGGCCGCGGATCTCCTCCGGCTTGGCCTGGAGAGCCGGATCGTCCATGAGCTCGCGACGCTTCCGCGCCAGGACATCGGCGGGGATCGACTCCACGGTGGGGTACTCGGGCGCCAGGCCCGCCACCTGCATGGCGAGGTCGCGCACCAGCTTCTGGAAGTCGTCGGTGCGCGCCACGAAGTCCGTCTCGCAGTTGACCTCGACGATCACGCCCAGCCGCCCGCCCGGGTGGATGTAGCTGGCGATGACGCCTTCGCGCGCCTCGCGGCCGGCCCTCTTCATCGCTGCGGCTTGGCCCCGTTCGCGAAGGAGTGTGACGGCGCGTTCGAGGTCGCCGCTCGCCTCCTCGAGTGCGCGCTTGCAGTCCATGAATCCCGCGCCGGTACGCTCGCGGAGCTCCTTGACGGTCTCGGGTTTGATGGTGACCTGATCGACCATGGGTGGCGTGCGGTCCTCTCTGTCTGTCGGGGCGTGAGTGTGTCAGCGGGTGCGGAGGGTCGCCTCGTCAGCGTCCCCCTCCGCGGTCGGAGCATCGGCCAGCTCGTCCATCTCCAGGCCGGCCGTGGGCAGGAGCTCCTCCTCGTCCGGTTCCGGCGCGAAGCTGAAGGTCCCGCCGGCGGCCAACGCGGCGACCATCTCCTCGCTCGCCTCCTCGGCCTCGGTCATCTGTCCGGCGTCCATCATCGGCTCCGCCGCGGCTCGCGACGAGCGCTGGCCCACGCCTTCGGCGGCCGCGTCAGCGACCAGGCGGCACAAGAGCCGGATGGCTCGGATCGCATCGTCATTGGCCGGGATGATGTAGTCGAGACCGTCGGGATCGACGTTCGTATCGCCGGTCCCGATGACCGGGATCTCGAGCTTGCGGGCTTCGGTGACCGCGATGTGCTCGCGGTGGGGGTCGATGACGAAGAGGGCTCCCGGCAGGCGACGCATCTTGCGCATGCCCCCCAGCATCCGCTGCAGACGGGTCATCTCCTCGGTGAGGCGCGACGCCTCCTTCTTCGTCAGCCGTTCGAACTCGCCGTTCTGCTGCCGGGCCTCGAGCTGTTCGAGCAGGCCCAGGCGCTTCTTGATGGTCAGGAAGTTGGTGAGCATGCCGCCCAGCCAGCGCTGGTTGACGTAGGGCATCTCCGCCCGCGTCGCCTCCTCGGCGATGGGCTCCTGGGCCTGCTTCTTGGTGCCCACGAAGAGGATGGTGTCGCCGCTGGCGACCGTATCGGTCGCGAACTCCAGCGCGGCATCGAGCCGACGCACGGTCTGGGCGAGATCGATGATGTGGATCCCGTTGCGCTCCGCGAAGATGAAGGGGCGCATCTTGGGGTTCCATCGCCGTGTCTGGTGACCGAAGTGGACCCCGGCTTCCAGCAGCTGGCGCATCGAGACGGACGGCATCGGTGGCGGACCTCCTGTTCGGTTGGGACCTCCGCGCGCCTCATGATCCGTGGACCGCCGGCCCTGTGTCCTGCGGCACCCCCACGGGAAGCGGCACGCGTGCGTGATGCGCAGCTCGTGCCGCGCTCGATGCCCTGTCGGGCGCCGGGGAGTCTAGCACAGGCGCCGTCCCCGGCCGTCCTCCCCGGCCGTCGTCCCTCCTCAGTCCGGGGCGATCCCGCGGACGTGGCGCAGGGCGATCCGGCCGCCGTCGTCGTGCCGCAGCGGCCGTCCATCGACCGCCACCAGGTCGACCCGCCAGCGCAGCGGCGGCAGCGCCCGCCCATCGGGCAGCCGGCGTTCACGCAGGAGCGCGAAAGCGGCGCGGTAGGTGCGTCTCAGCTTGGCCCCCTCGAGCGTCTCCTCCGGCGCCCCGAACCGCGTGCTGGACCGGCTACGGACCTCCACGAAGACGAGGATCGGCGGGAGGCCCGGCTCCACGGCGACCAGATCGACCTCGTCATGACCGACACGCACACCGGCCGCCAGGACGGTCCAGCCGAGTGCGGTGAGCTGCACCGCCACCACGCCCTCCGCGAGGTCGCCCATCCGCCGACGCAGCGTCCGCCGCGGCGGCCAGGAGAGGGGCGATGCGGTGGGTCGGGCGCGCGAACGCATCCCGCCACGGTACGGATCGGAACGCACCGCCGGCTTAGCTGCGCATGCACCGCCGGTGCACGACAGCGAATCCATCGGGAAAGGATCGGGCAGGCCTCTAGGCGGGCCGGCCGACCTCCGGGAGCTCCATCGCGAGCTGCTCCCCTTCGAGGAGGGCACGGATGCGTTGGTACGTTCGTCGATGGAACACGGACGGGCCGTGCTCGTGGAGCGCCGCCACGTGATCGCGCGTGGTGTAGCCGGCGTTGTGCTCCCAGCCGTAGACCGGGTAGCGCGTCGCCAGTCGTGCCATCAGACGGTCACGCGTGACCTTGGCGATGATCGACGCGCAGGCGATGGCATAGGACGTGGCATCGCCATCCACGATGGCGGTGTACGGTCCGACCTGGTCCTCGAATCCGAGGATCTTGCGGCCGTCCACCAGCACGTGGTCGTAGTCGTCGATCCGGCGCAGGGCGCGCCGCATGGCGAGATGCGCGGCGTGGTAGATGTTGAGCCGCTCGATCTCCCCGACCGACGCCGCACCGACACCCCATGCGAGGACCCGCGTCCGGATGGCATGGACGGCTCGCTCACGCTGCGCTGCCGACATCGTCTTCGAGTCCCGCACGCCGGGGATCTTGTGGCAGTTGGGCCTGACTAGGACGGCCGCCGCGACGACCGGAGCGCAAAGCGCACCCATGCCCACCTCGTCGACGCCCACCACGCGGAGGCGGCCCTGCTTCCAGAGAGCCCGTTCGGCGCGCAGGTGGGGCACCGGCAGTGACACGGGGGCATCGTAGCGCGGCCGATGACGGCCATGGCTCCCGGTCGACACCGGGTCGAGCGCCTGCACAGGAGCGCTGGCCCCGCCCTGGATCCCGCGGTCGGGCTAGGTGCGACGCTCCCTGAGCGATGCTGCCTTGCCTATGCGCTTGCGCAGGAAGTACAGCTGCGCACGGCGAGCGACCCCGTGCCGAACGACCTCGATGCGCTCGATGCGCGGCGAGTTGATCTTGAAGGTGCGCTCCACGCCCACGCCGCTGCGCAACGCTCGAACGGTGATCGATCGACCGACGCCGCCGCCGCGAAGGCGCATGATCGTGCCTTCGAAGACCTGGATCCGCTCGCGGTTGCCCTCCACCACCTTGAGCGCGACGCGCACGGTGTCGCCCGAGGCCACCTCGGGCAGGTCGGTGCGGATCTGGTCGGCGACGATGTCGTCGAGGACGCTCACGGTGGTCGTCTCGCGGGGGGGACCGGGCGCGCGCACAGGCGGTGACGGAGCCGGTGGTCGGGCGGCAGTATAGCAGGGCGCTCCGGCCACCTGGCCGCCCGCGGCCCGGATGCTGCCGGCAGGGCGTTCAGGGGTCCGTCGGCGGATCGCGATCAGCGAGCAGGTCGGGACGGTCACGGCGCGTCCGCTCCAGCGCCTGCTCGCGGCGCCAGCGCGCCACCTCGCCGTGATGGCCGCTCAGCAGCACCGGCGGCACGGCCGCCCCCCCGAACTCCGCGGGCCGCGTGTACTGCGGGTATTCCAGCACCCCGGCAGTGAACGACTCCTCCAGGGAAGCGGCCTCACCGATGGCACCGGGGAGCAGCCTGATCACGGCGTCGATGAGGACCAGCGCAGGAAGCTCGCCACCGGAGAGCACGTAGTCGCCGATGGAGAGCTCCATGTCGACCATCGAGCGGACGCGGTGATCGACCCCTTCGTATCGGGGGCAGACGAGGACCAGCTGCTCCGCCGTCGCCAGCCGCCGCGCCAGCCCCTGGTCCAGGACGCGACCGCCGGGATCGAGGAGGATGCGGACGGCGCGCTCGCCCGCCGCCTCGGCCAGGGCCGCTGCGATCGGCTCGGGCCGCAGGACCATCCCGGCACCGCCACCGTACGGGTAGTCGTCCACGGCACGGTGCCGTCCCAGCCCCCATGCACGGAGATCGTGCGCGGTGAGCCGGACCAGGCCCCGTTGGATGGCGCGACCGGGGATGCTGGCGGCCAGCGGGCCCGGGAAGAGATCCGGGAAGAGGGTGATGACGTCGATCCGGAGGGTCATGGCCCGACCGGGTCGAGAGGATCCGGCTGCCGGTCGCCGCCCTGCGGCCCTCGCCCGGCCGCGCCTCCCGCTTCGAAGGCGCGTCGCGTGCGCCGTCCCCGGGGGCGCGGCGAGGCCGTCGCGGTGTCCAGCCCAAGGGCGTCGGGGTCCACCACGATGCGATCGGCGCGAGGCGCCAGCTCCGTGATGACCGTGCCTACCGCCGGCACGAGGACCTCGCCCCGGGCAGCCCCGTCGACCACGAGGACCTCCCCTCCCCCGGCGCGGAAGACGTCACGGACGGTGCCCAACGGCTGTCCATCGGAGGTCGTCACCGCCACGCCGAGCAGCTCATGCCAGTAGAACTCGCCCTCGGCGAGCGCATCCGTGGGTGCGTCGGCCTCCAGGTAACGCGCCCGCAGGCCTTCTGCCTCCGAACGCGTGGCGATCTCGTGGAAGCGCACGAGGATGCCAGGCCCATCCCCCTGTGACCAGGCGACGGTGAGAGGGTCGTCCGAGCCTTCGAGGTGAAGGCGGCTGCCCGGCTCGAAACGGGCGGGGTCGTCGGACAGGATCTCCAGGCGAACCGCTCCCTTGAGCCCGTGGAGGCCGCGCACGAGGCCCACCACCAGTCGCGCTCCGGGTGTCGAGGGAGGCACCGGGCTAGACGATCTCGAGCGAGATGTCCTCTCCCTGCCGGATGGCCACCACCTTGAGGAGCGTGCGCATCGCCTTCGCCACGCTGCCGTTGCGCCCGATGACCTTGCCCATGTCCTCCTCGGCCACGTGCAGCTCGATGACGGTCGTGGGTCCGTCCTGGGTGACCTCCACCGACACGGCGTCCGGGTCATCGACCAGGGAACGGGCCACGTACTCGACCAGCTCGGGAGCGGACATCCTCAGCGGCTCTCGGGCAGGATGCCGACGCGGCGGAACAGGCGCGCGACGGTGTCGGACGGCTGGGCCCCCTGCCCCAGCCACCGCGCTGCCTTGTCGGCATCGACCTCGATCTCCACGGGGTCCTTGCGCGGGTCGTAGTGGCCGAGCGTGTCGAGCGAGCGTCCGTCCCGCGCGCTGCGGCTATCCGAGACGACGAAGCGGTAACTGGGCTGCTTGGTCGCCCCGATGCGCGTGAGACGGATACGGACTGCCACGGACGACGGGACCTCCTGGGACGCTGATCGTGGAGCGCGGGCGCGCGCCGGTGCGACAGGTTACTCGACGAAGAGCAGGTAGCGCACGACCAGCATGCCATCCTGGACGGTGGAGACGCCGATGAAGCGGTCGAGCGGCTCGATATTGGGTCGCACGTCCGTCTCGTACGGTGCGCGCTGCTCTTCGGGGATGAGCCTCTCGACCGCCGCGCGCACCGCGCCGATATCGAGGTACATGACCCCTCCGTTCGTCGCACCGCCCGCGGCGCCCAAGGCCGTGGAGTAGGCGCCGTTGGCAGCCAGCGAGTCCGTCTGCGGGCGCTCCAGCACGCCCTTCACGAAGTCGCCCGCACCGAGCACGAAGAGGCCGTCCTTGATCGTGTAGCTGAGCGACGCTTCGATCGGCAGCTCATCCAGCAGCTGCCCGAGGCGAGCGCGGTCCGGCCTGATGGTCGTGACCGAGGCGCCGGCGATGGTCTCCTCGACGATCTCGAACGGCGTGTCCTCGCCGAACGCGATCGCCGCCCGGGCGGCGGCGGTCAGCCGCTCCACGCGCTGCGCCGCGACGGCCTCGTCGGTGACGGTGGCCACGATCCCGAGCCCGAAGCGCTCGTCCTGGATGCTGACGCCCACGCCGACGTCCTGCGCCCAGGTGAGGAACTCTTCCAGCGGCGTGCCCAGGAACTCCTCGACGTCCTCGAGGTCGTCTTTCGACACGGCGTCCCCACCCTGAGCCTTGAGCTGTTTCACGAGCGTCCGGACGGTCTGGCCGACGTCACGCTGCTCGATGTAGAAGGCGGTGCTAGCCGGCATCCGTGCCGCGAGACCGCTGTCGCGCATCCCGGGGAGCGGGGTGGCAGAGCCCGGGACCATGCGCATATCGATGGCCAGACGATCCCCCTCCACGCGGACGGCGCCGACCATCGACTTCGGGAAGGCGTTCCAGTCCATGCCGATGTCGGGCGCTTCGGCGGCCGACATCTGGCGTCTCAGCTCCTCGATGAAGGGCGCGAAGTCGAGGTACATGGCGCCCAGCCGCTGGCCGGGCAGACCCGCCAGCTGGGACTTGAAGGGCTCGGCGTCGGCCAGGGCCGGCTCGGCGCCGGCCAGGATGTCGAGCGACGCCTTGAGCTGGTCCGCGTCCATCGCGAAGAGGAGGAGCTCATCGGTGACCGCATACGAGAGCGACTCGTTGACGGACCCTGGCTGCTCCCACGTGACGATGGTCGCCCCGTTCGCGGGCTCCTGCGTGAAGGTGGCGCCCGACTCCAGCGCGAAGACCTGGATCTGCTGGAGGAAGGTCTCGAGCTCCGCGCGGTCCGACACGCTGAGCGCTCCCACGACCGGGACGGACGCCTTCCCTGTGTCGCGGTCGGGTCCGCCGGGTCCGAAGGCGTCCTCCGGGACGGACGTCACCGCGAGGGAGAACTCACCCTCGAACCAGGGATCGACGTTGCCGCTGTACGTCAACCGATCCCTGCTCGCCGTGCGCGTGAGGCGATCGAGTGCGTCGTTGATCTTCAGGTCGAAATTGGCCGGATCCCCGAACCCCGGGAACTTGCCCATGAACGAGACGAGGTTGTCCCGCTGATCGCCCGGCAGGTCCAGTCGCATCTCCACGTACGCCACCGTCGTGGGGGGCAGATAGCTGGGGCCGAGTGCTGCGGTGGACTGCCCCCCGGTCGCGAACATGGCGATGCCCACGCCGGCCGTGACGACGAGCGCAGTGGCTACGAGCGCGACGGCCCAGCGTGCGCCGCTGCGGCGGCGCGAGGCCGGAGCAGACGGGGGTGGGGTCGGCGACGTGGGGCCGCCAGCCCACGGCGTCACGGTGGGGGGGCTCTCGTCAGGCCGCTGCCAGGGAGGAGTGGGTTGCGGGCCCGGGTCCGAGGTGGGAGAGCTCATGGTGGCGGCGATGTTCTCACGACGCCATGAACATCGCCCCACGCGCCCTACTGGCCGGCAGGCGCCAAGGGTAGCGGTGCTGGCTACCGGCGTCCCACGCCCGGCAGGGAAGGCATCCGGCCGCCGCCTCCCGACAGCTGGCGGATGACACGGCTGCATCTCCCCGAACTGCTTGATGAGCCGGTTGACCTCCGGCAACGAGGTCCCTGAGCCGCGGGCGATGCGACGCCGTCGCGAGGCGTTGAGGACGTTCGGATCGGTCCGCTCGGAGGGTGTCATCGAGCGGATGATGGCCTCGACGCGCTTGAGCTCGCCGCGATCGACCGCCTGCTGCGCATCCTTGGCGGCACCGCGCATCCCGGGGATCATCTCCAGCAGTGAGCCGAGCGGACCCATCTTCTTCAGTTGCTGCATCTGCTCCAGGAAATCCTCGAGGGTGAAGGCGTTCCTGCGCAGCTTCTGGGCCAGCCGGTCGGCCTGGCTCTCGTCGAACGTCTCCTGGGCACGCTCCACGAGGGTCAGGACATCGCCCATGCCCAGGATGCGTCCCGCCAGGCGGTCGGGATGGAACGGCTCCAACGCATCGGTCCGCTCGCCCGTGCCCAGGAACTTCACGGGCAGGCCCGAGACAGCGCCGATCGAGAGCGCCGCTCCTCCGCGGGCGTCACCGTCGATCTTGGTCAGCACGAGGCCGGTCACGGGGACGGCGTCGCGGAACGCCTCAGCGACGGCGACCGCCTCCTGGCCGACCATGGCATCGACGACGAGCAGGGTCTCTGCCGGCCGAAGCGCCTCGGCCAGGCCGCGGATCTCTGCCATGAGCGCCTCGTCGACCGAGAGGCGACCGGCGGTATCGAGCAGCACCACGTCGCGACCGGTGGCCCTGGCCTCCGCGATCCCCGAGCGGGCGATCTCGAGGACGGGGGTGCCGGGGGCCGAGCGGTGCACCGGCACGTCAACGCTCCGGCCCAGCGTCACGAGTTGGTCGATCGCGGCCGGTCGATAGGGGTCGGCGGCCACGAGCATGGGCTGCCGACCCATCCTCACCACGTGACGCGCCAGCTTGGCGGCCGAGGTCGTCTTGCCCGAACCCTGAAGGCCGACCAGCATGACCACCGACGGCGACCCGGTCAGCCGGAACGTCCGGTCCCCGGAGCCCAGGATCGCCGTCAGCTCGTCGTTGACGATCTTGATGATCATCTGGCCCGCGTTGACGTTCCGGAGCACCTCTGTGCCCACGGCTCGAGCCTTGACACGACCCACGAAGTCCTTGACCACGCGGAAGTTGACATCGGCTTCGAGCAGGGCCAGGCGGACTTCCCGCATGGCTGCCTCGACGTCCGCCTCGGTGATCCGCCCGCGGCCGGTCAGCTTGCCCAGGGTGTCTCGGAGGCGGTCGGACAGCGCATCGAACATGGGCCGGGAGTCTAGCCGAGCGCGCCGCCCACCAGCATGCCGCTCACCCGAACAGCGCCTCCACGAACGCGTCCGGCGTGAAGTCCAGCAGATCCTCGGCCCGCTCGCCCACGCCCACGAAGAGCACCGGCACGCCCAGCTCGCGTTCGATGGAGAAGCAGATGCCACCCCGCGAAGTGGAGTCCAGCTTGGTCAGGACGATGCCGGTCAGCCCGGTCGACCCATGGAACGCCTTGGCCTGTGCCAGGCCGTTCTGACCGGTCGTCGCATCCAGCACGAAGAGGACCTCGGGAAGTGCCTCGGGGATGCGCTTGGTGATGGTGCGGCGCATCTTGGCCAGCTCCTGCATGAGGTTCGATCTCGTGTGCAGGCGCCCCGCCGTGTCAGCGATGACCACGTCGATCCGCCGTGCGACCGCCGCGTCCAGGGCGTCGTACACGACGGCCGAGGGATCGGCGTTCGGTGCGTGCGAGACGACCGGCACGTCCACGCGCCGGGCCCACGTCGCGAGCTGGTCGATGGCAGCCGCCCGGAAGGTGTCGGCCGCGGCGAGGAGGACGCGCGCCCCCCGGGTCCGGAAGCGGTACGCGAGCTTGGCGATGGTCGTCGTCTTGCCCGTGCCGTTGACGCCCACCACGAGGATGACCGCCGGGATGTCCGGCCCCGGCTTGCGGGGCCAGGGCTGCGCATCGCGCTGCGCGAACAGGTGGAGCAGCTCGTGCCGAACCGCGAGCTCGGGTGGGACATCGCGCCGGGCGCGAGCACGGGCGACCAGGTCGATCGCCAGCTCGGCGCCCAGGTCCGCTGCGATGAGCGTCTCCTCCACCGCTTCCCAGGTCTCGTCGTCGACGCTGCCGCGCAGCAGGCCGCGCAGACGGGAACCGAAGCCGGCGCGACTGCGCGCGACGCCGATGCGCAGCGACGGAGCGGCAGGCTCGTCGATCCGGGTCACGTCCCCGAGGCCAGGGCGGGTCCCGGGCCATGGGCGCCGACCGGGATCGCCACGGCCCGTGAGGCGCCCTCGTCGGAGGGCTCCAGTCGGAGTGATACCACGCGGCTCACGGCGTCGTCGCCCACGGTCACCCCGTAGAGCGCGTCGGCGGCCTCGATGGTGCCGCGGTTGTGCGTGATGACGATGAACTGGATCCTCTCGGCGAGGGAACGGAGCGCCGTCGAGAACCGGCCGATGTTCGCCTCATCGAGCGCCGCGTCGACCTCGTCGAGCACACAGAAAGGCACCGGTCGCACCTCGAGCATGGCCATCAGGAGGGCGACGGCGGTGAGGGCCCGTTCCCCGCCCGACAGCATCTGGAGCGGCTGGCGCTTCTTGCCCGGCGGCCGCGCGGTGATCTCGACCCCCGTCGCGGAGAGGTTGTCCGGGTCGGTGAGCGCGAGATCCGCCTCGCCGCCGTCGAAGAGCTGCCGGAACCGCCGGGCGAAGGCATCCTCGAGAGCCGCGAAGGTGCGCCGGAACTGCTCGGCGATCCTCGTGCTCAATGCCGCGATGAGCTCGCGTGTGGATCCGATGGCGGACTCCAGGTCCGCGCGCTGCGCCTCGAGCGCCGCCAATCGGTCCCGCACCTCGGCGTACTCCTCCGCCGCGAACGGGTTGCTCGCCCCCAGCTCGTGGTACCGACGGCGCAGGACTGCCAGCCGAGCGGCGCCTGGTGCGGCCGGCCCGGTGGATGGGTCGGGCGCCGCGGATGTCCAGCGGGCGACGGCCGCTTCGAGGGCCGATTCCAGCACCGTCGCAGAGTCCTGGCTCTCGACCGCCGATGCCTCGGTCTCGAGTCGGCCACTCTCGTCGACCATCACCGCGACGCCGTCGTGTCCGAGGCTGGCCAGCTCGACGAGGAACTGCTCGCGGACGCCCTCCAGACGGAGGCGTGCCTGCATCTCGGCCACTTCCGCGGCGCGACTGCGCCCCTCGGCCGCGCGCAGCCGCTCGCGAGCGTCGATCTGCCGCCGTTCGACGGCGGAAAGTGCCCGACCGTGCTCATCACCACCCCGCTGTGACTCGGCGAGGACCGATCCCAGGCGGCGCTCCTCGGCGACCGCGACGGCCAGTTCGGCGGCGGCCCGCTGGCGGGCGAGCGCGACGTCGGTCTCGGCCGCGATCAGGCCGCCCATCTCGGTATCGATCCGATGGAGGTGCGCCTCGTCCATGGCCAGCGCGACCTCGGCTCGGCGATGGCGGTCCTCGGCCGCTGCCCGAGTGCGAGCCGCGTCGGCGAGCTGTCCCTCGAGTGCCTGGCGGCGGCGTGCCAGCTCTTCCGCACGGGCCTCCAGCGCAGCGATGGCTGCGCGCAGGCTGTCGTCGGCAAGCGCGGCGGTCTCCTCGGCGCCATGCGCGTCCTGCTGGAGGACCTGCAGCGCCTCTTGGACGGTCTCGACATCCCGCGCCGCGCGCTCGCGCTGAGCGTCGTCCCATTGCCGCTCGCGCGCCGCCATCTCGGCCGCACGCGCCGTGGCGCGCTCATGGTCCTCGGCGACTCGCCGTTCGCGCCGGGCGTGCTCCAGCTGCGCGCGGGAGCGATCCAGCCCCTGGCGCAGCAGCCGGCTGCGCGACGTTGCGCCTGCCTGAGCTTCCTTCGCCTCCGCCCACGCCGCCTCCAGGGATGCCAGCCTTCGCAGGAGGCCGGCACGTTCTTCCTGGCGCGCGAGGATGGACTCACGTGCACCCAGGCGGATGGCCCCGTCCTCGGTCACGACCGCACCATCGAGCGTCGCGATACGCCATCCGGGTGGCAGCAACGGCCGGAGGGCCAGGGCGCCGGGCAGATCGGGGGTCCAGAGCGCCCGCTCGAGCAGCCTCGTGACAGCACCGCTCGGATCGCGTCGGATGGCATCGACCATCCGGCCACCACCAGCCCCGGAGGCAGCCGTCTCAGCCCGCACGGCGTCGGGCGACCGGGTGGGCCGTGGCCGCCCGGTCGGCTCCTCCAGGACGAGGATCCCGCTCGCCCCGTCACTCATCGTCAGCGCGACCTCGCTGGGCACGAGCATGGCAGAGAGGGTGTCACCGAGGGCGGCCTCCACCGCCACGCGCAGGTGTGCTTCGACCTCCAGCCCCTGCGCCACCCGGCGCCCGCCACGACCCCGCACCGCCCTGGCGAACCGCTCGTCACCGCTCGATGAAAGCAGCGCATCGATCGCGGCCAAGCTGGCGCGCGTGCCCTGCAGCTCCGCCGTCAGGCGGGTCCGTCGCACCTCCGTCTCGGACACGGCGGCGTCTGTCGACTCGCTCTCCGCGCGGCGCCCTTCGAAGGCCGCTTCCGCGGCCGCCTCCCGTTGCGATGCTCGCCGCAGCTCGTCCGCCGCCTCCTCAGCGGCCGTCGCGCTGGCCGCCGCCCGCTGGCGCGACTTCGCGGCGCGCACGGACCGATCCTCGAACGCCGCGCGAGCGTCGCGAGCGCGGCGGGAGAGACGCTCCAGCTCGGCGAGACGGGCCGAGCGCTCCCGTCGCGCGAGTCCCCGATGGTCCTCACCGTCGACACCCTCGTCCTGTATGGATGCCAAGCGCCGCCGTATCTCCGCCTCAGCGAGGCGGGCGGCGTCGGACGACTCATGCAGCTCCGGGTCGACATCGGGCACCGGCTGGGCGGCCACCCGCCGAGCCTCATCGCTGCGTCCCACCAGCGCTCGGCGCTCCTCAGACAGTCGCGTCCGATCGCGCTCCGCGCTGGCCAGCTCGGACACGAGCCTCGTTTCGGTGAGCCGCAGCTCCATCGTGCGGGTGCGTGCGGCGTCGTAGGCGTCACGAGCCCGTCGCTCGGTCTCGGCTCGCTCGGCGAGGATCCGGGTGAGTCTGCCGCTCTCGTGTTCCGCTTCCCGCAGATCGGCCAGCGCTTCGTCGGCGTCGCGGCGCGCCGCATCGAGGAGCGAGCGCTCCTCGCCCTCGACGCGCATCGCGTCCAGGATGCGCGACCGAGCTGCCGCGACGAGTCCCTGCGCGAGCTCCGCGCCTGCCGAGCGACGGGCCTCTTGCTGCTCGGCCTGCGCCGCCAGCCTGCGTGCCTGCGGCCGCAGCTCGGCGAGCACGTCACGGACGCGCTCGAGGTTCGCGGTGGCCTCCGCGAGCTCGGCCTCGGCATGGCGACGCCGCCGCTCGTGCCGGCGGATCCCCGCCGCCTCCTCGAACAGCGGGCGCCGCTCTTCCGGCCGGAGCGCCAGCGCCTGGTCGACCATGCCCTGTCCGATGAAGAGGAAGGCGTTGTCGGCGAGGTTCGCGGCATCGAGCAGCTCGGCCAGGTCGCGCAGCCGGACGCGCTGGCGGTTCAGGAGGTACTCGTTCTCGCCCGAGCGGAAGAGTCGTCGACCCAGCTCCACCTCGCCGAAGTCGATGGGCAGGAGGCCGTCGGCGTTGTCGATGAGGACCGCCACGTCGGCCATCCCGATGGCCCGGCGCGAGGATGAGCCGGCGAAGATGATGTCCTCCGCTCGACGCGTACGCAGCGAGCGGCCCTGCTCTCCCAGGGCCCAGCGAAGTGCATCGGCCAGGTTGCTCTTGCCCGAGCCGTTGGGACCGACGACGGCACTGATGCCGGGCCCGAACTCCACGGTGGTCCGTTCAGCGAACGACTTGAAGCCGAGCATGCGAAGCTCGCGCAGCCGAGCCCCGGGCCGCTCGCCGCTCACGTACCCGCGCCCGACAGGCGCAGGAGAGCCGCCTGTGCTGCCTCCGTCTCGGCGTCGCGGCGGCTCCTGCCCTCACCCACGCCGAGGCGCTCGCCCAGGACGCTCACCTCCACGACGTAGTGCTTGGCGTGGTCGGGGCCGTCCGCGCTCAACAGCCGGTAGAGCGGCGGCCGGCCGGTCCGCGCCACGGCGTTCTCCTGGAGCAGGCTCTTGGCGGGTTTCGATGCATCAGCCCGGTCGTGCGCGTCGAGCTCGGGAGCTGCCCAGACCAGGAAGCTGCGGCGAGCCGCTTCGAGGCCCTCGTCGAGGTAGATGGCGGCGACCAGGGCTTCCAGCGACGCGGCGACGACGCTCCCGCGTTGGTGCTCACCGGAGCGCTCGGCCCCCTGACCGAGGCGCAACGCGGACCCCAGATCCAGGCGGGCACCGATGCGCGCCAACCCGCGCGTGGAGACGAGGGCTGCTCGGCGGGTCGTCAGGCTCCCCTCCGGCTCCAGCGGGTATCGGCTCCACAGGGCTTCCGAGACGATCAGCGAGATCACGGCATCACCGAGATACTCGAGCCGCTCGTTCGCGACGAGGCCCAGCTCGGGATGCTCGTTCACGTAGCTGGTATGGACGAGCGCCTGCTCGAGCAAGGCGGGATCGCGGAACCGGAGGCCAAGGCGCGCCGCCAGCTGGGCCGCGGGGGAGCTCACGCCCCGCTGGGGGCCGTGGGGACTACGCCTGGGAGTGCTCGTCGATGAAGTCGGCGGCGTCCTGGACGGTGCGGATCTTCTCCGCATCCTCGTCCGAGATCTCCGTGCCGAACTCCTCCTCGAGGCTCATGATCAGCTCCACGAGGTCGAGCGAGTCCGCGTTCAGATCGTCCACGAAGGAGGCCTCGGGCTTGACTTCCTCCTCGTCGACGCCGAGCTGCTCCACGACGATCTTCTTGAGGCGCTCGTAGGTCGTCGCCGTCACCGGTGCTCCTTCCCTGTGGTGGCGGTGGGGAACCGCCCTCCCCTATCACGGCTGGCGGGCCCGACCGTCCCTCCCTGGGGCGTCGGTGTCCTGCCCTCCGGCATCCACCCGCCCGAGCACGCCGTTGAGCAGTCGCCGGGTCGGTTCGCCGCTGTACGTGCGAGCCAGTTCGACCCATTCCGAGATGGCGACCCGGGCCGGCGTCGTCGGGCAGTGTAGCAGTTCACCCATCGCCGATCGCAGCAGCGCGCGGTCGATCCGAGCGAGCTGGACGACGGGCCAGGCGGGTGCCGCGGCCTCGATCCGAGCGTCGATCCGGTCACGATGTCGCATCACCGCCTCCACCAGTGCCCGGGCGTGGCGTGCCGCCTCGGGAGGCGTGCCTTCCTCCTCGATGCGTCGCTCCAACGCGCGTGACGCCGTTCGGTGCCCGAAGTCCGCCTCGAAGATCGCGCCGAGGGCGAGCCGTCGTCCCTCGCGCTCCGCGCGATGGCCGCCTCGCGGACCGTCGGCCGCAGACGCGGATCGCCGGTCAGGCTGGGACACCATCGACCGGCGCGGTGGGGACGCGAGGCTCCGCTGCGAGGGCTTCCGCGATGCGCTCCGGGATGCGCGCCCCCGCCGCGACGGCGGTGACGCCCACGGCGAAGCCGATCATCCGACGCTTGGCCCGCCCGTGGGTGATGAGCACGGTCCCATTGACGCCCAGCAACGGCGCACCACCCAGCCGCTCGTAATCGAACCGGCGCCGGATCCGAGCGAGCCCCGGGCGCATGAAGAGGTAGCCCAGCGGTCCCAGCGGCGGCCGGTGAAACTCCTCGCGGAGCATGTCGAAGATGAGGGTCGAAAGACCCTCGAAGAACTTGATGGTCACGTTGCCCACCGACGCGTCGCAGACGACCACATCGGCCGGGTGTCGGGGCAGGTCCTTGCCCTCCACGTTGCCCACGAACCGCAGGTCGCTCGCCAGCAGTGCCGAGGTCGCCTCCTGGACGCGCGCCTCCCCTTTACCGCCCTCCTCGCCGATGGACAGGAGAGCCACGGAGGGATCGGCGACTCCCAGCACGCGCGAGGCGTAGATGACGCCCATGTGCGCGTACTGCGCGAGGTTGAGCCCGGTGGAGTCGGTCGTGGCGCCGATATCGAGCAGGACGAACGGCCCGCGATCGGTGAGCATCTGCACCGCCAGCGCGGGCCGGTCCACGCCGCGGAGTCGTCCCAGGTGGAGGATCGACGAGGCCACGCCGGCGCCGGTATGGCCGGCCGTCACGACCGCGTCCGCCTCACCGTTCCGCACCAGGCGCATGCACACGTTGATGCTGGCGTCCCGCTTGCGTCGCACCGCCGCGGCGGGGTGCTCCTCCATGGCCACCGACTGGGCGGCCTGCACGATCCTCACCTGGCCGGGCAGATCGCCCTCGAGCTGCGTGCGGATGCGCGCTTCGTCGCCCACCAGGAGGAGGTCGACATCGGGATGCTCGGCCGTCCAGTCCAGGGCGCCGCGTACGACCTCGCCTGGCGCGTGATCGCCGCCCATCGCGTCGATGGCGACGCGGACGCGGCGGGCAGTGGGGTCAGAAGGCCCCTCGGCGGGAGCCGGGTCCATGGCGAGGCCTCGGGCCGGTCGGGTGGGAGCTGCGGGTCAGGGTCGCCCGGTGTCGGCCGCCTTGGCCCGGCGGACGCGGATGGCCTCGCGTCCGCCGTACCAGCCGCACTCCGCACAGGCATGGTGGCTCTGCTTCATCGCACGGCAGTGGGGACAGGCCTCCAGTTGCGGCGCGGTCAAGCGCAGGTGAGAACGACGATCGCCTTGGCGGGCATGAGAGACGCGGCGTTTGGGGACGCCCATGGATGTGCTCCTTCCTTGGGGGGCTGCTGGTCAGCGGGAAAGTCGGTCGCGGATGTCGACCAGAGCGGCGAGTCGTGGGTCGATCTCATCGTCGGGGTGCTCGTGGGTCGGCTCCTCGTTGCGGTCGGCGCCACAGACCAGGCACAGGCCACGACAGTCGGGTCGGCACAGGGGCGCGATGGGCTCGGCCAGCGAGATCGCCTCACGTACCGCCTCCCCCAGGTCCAGCTCGTGATGCTCGTCGAGCCGGAGGGCGTCCGGCTCGGCCGCGATGTCGAGAGGCACACCGGTCACGATGTCGATGGAGGGCAATGCCTCCTCCTCGATCTCGATGGTGATGGGCGCCTGCATCTGCGCCAGGCAACGGCTGCAGCGCTCCGCGACGCGGGTTGCCAGCTCGCCGCGGCAGAGGATGCTACGGCCCGTGCGGGAGAGCCGGAGCTGGCCTTCGATCGGTCCGGCCAGCTCCAGGTCATCGGCCACGGAAAGGTCGGGGACGGTCACCGGGTACGTGCGCGTCGTCCCCGGCGCGGAGCGCAGGAGACCGGCGACGTTAAAGCTGAGCATGGCTCCTGGGGTCCTCCATGCCAGCACCGGGCTGCCCGTCCCTGCCCGCGTCGCCGGTGCTGCTCACCGGCTGACGCTCGTCCAGCAGGGTGAGCCCGTGCTTGATGCTCTGGAGCGCCTTGATGCACTCGCCCTCCAGGCGGACCAACACGTCAGCCGCGTACTGGTCGGCCCCACGCCGGATCTGCTCCGCCTCGGTCTGGCCGGTCTCGATGATCTCGGCGGAGCGGATCTCCGCGGCGCGCGTCAGTTCGCGCTCCTCGATGAGGAAGGCGGCCTGTTCCTGCGCCCTGGCCAGGATGCGCTCGGCTTCCTCGTGGGCGCGCTCGACGAGCCGGGTCGTTTCCTCGTTGACGCGCTTGGCCTGCCGGACCTCCTCCGGTATGGCCACGCGCAGCTGGTCGATCAGGTCGAGCGCCGCGCTCTGATCGACGGTCACGCTGTTCGTCATCGGAAAGCGACGGCCGTTGGCGATCAGCGCCTCGAGGCGCTCGACCAGGAAGATGATGTCGATGGGTCCGCCTCCTCAGCGCGCGATCGTAGCACCTCGCAGTCGGCGGGCCACCGCCGGCGGCACCATCAGCGAGACGTCACCGCCGAACCCGCTGATCTCCTTGACCAGGCTCGAGCTGAGGTAGGCGTGCTCGAGAGCGGTCATGAAGAAGATGGTGTCGATGGCCGGCGCGAGCTTCCGGTTGGTATGGGCCATCTGCATCTCCGCCTCGAAATCGCTGACCGCGCGGAGCCCGCGGACGATGGACCCTGCCCCGCTCCGCGCCGCGAGATCGACGGTCAGCCCGTCGAACGTGACGACGTCGACGCGCTCTGCCACCCCGGGCAGCGTCTCGCCGACGGCCTCCCGGATCACCTCGGCCCGAGCCAGCGCGTCGGACATGGGGCTCTTGCGCGGGTTGACGAGGACGCCCACCACCACTCGCTCGAAGACACCCGCCGCCCGCTCGATGACATCGAGGTGACCCAGGGTGATGGGGTCGAAGGACCCGGGGTAGACCGCCCGTCCTGTCATCGCTGCGGGTCGCCCTCCGTGGCTGCGGTGCATCGATAGTAGGAGAGCGCGGTCTCGCCGAAGCGGCGCACACGCTCCAGGAGCAGGTCCCCGTACCGGCCCTGCGGCTCGACCCGCCAGAAGTGCTTGGCGACCACGAGTCCTCGCTCCGCCATCCACGCGAGGCCCGGCTCGCCGAGCAGGGTCAGCGAGTCGGCCAGGAGTCGTGGCTCGTCATAGGGGGGGTCCACGAGCGCTGCACCGAAGGGACCGCCGAGTGAGGCGCCACCCTCCCGCAGCACGGCGAGGACATCACGACGCACGACGCGGCCACGGGTGAGCCCGCTGCGGCGCAGGTCGTGCCCCATGGTGCGAGCCGCACCGGCGTCGCGCTCCACGAAGACCGCCAGTGGCGCCCCACGGCTGAGCGCCTCGATGCCCGCTGCGCCACTGCCCGCGAAGAGGTCCAGGAAGGGGGCTGGCCACGCCACCCCTGGGTCGGAATCGAGTGTGCCGAACAGCGCCTGCTTGACCCGATCGCCCAAGGGTCGCGTGCCGGGGCCAGGAGCGGTCAGACGCAGGCCCTTGGCCGTGCCGGTGATGACGCGCCCGCCGTCCGGCACGTCTCAGGCCCCGCTCGGAGCGTCGCCCGATGCGATGCGAGCCAGCCAGCCCTGGTCCAGCTCCGACCGCAGCCGATCGTGTTCGCGCTCCAGTGCACCATCCGGTCCCACGATCCGCTCCGCGGCGGCGCGGGCGCGGGTCGCGAGCTCGCGGTGATCCTGTCGCTGCAGAGAGGCGACGCGGAGCGTCGGCAGGCCGCTCTGGACGAGCCCCAGGACATCGCCTTCGCGGCGCAGCTCCAGATCCGCGTCTGCGAGGGCGAAGCCATCGCGCGTCCGCTGCACAGCTTCCAGCCGAGCCCGCGCGGCCGACCCTTCAGGCGCCGCCGACACGAGCACGCAGAACGACTCCGCATGCCCGCGCCCCACCCGTCCGCGAAGCTGATGGAGCTGCGCAAGGCCGAAACGATCGGCGTCGAGGATGATCATCATCGTCGCTTCGGGCACATCCACGCCGACCTCCACCACGGTCGTACCGACGAGGACGTCCAGCTGCCCGTCACGGAAGCGCCGCATCTCCTCGTCGCGCTCCGCTGCACGCAGGCGCCCGTGCACGAGCCCGACGCGGAGCGGTGCGAGGCGCTCGCGCAGCTGCCGGGCGGTCTCCTCCGCGGCGTTGGCGTCATCCTCATCGGTGGCTTCGATGAGCGGTACGACCACGAAGGTCCGGTGACCGAGTGGCGCTTCCTGCCGCACGCGCTGCCACGTGCTCTCCAGCGAGTCCGGAGCCTTGATCCCTGTGCGCACGGGGATGCGACGGGCGGGTGGGGTACGCAGATCCGTGACGTCCAGGTCGGCGTAGAGCACCTGGCCCAGCGTGCGGGGGATGGGCGTCGCGGTCATCAGGAGCACGTGGGGCTGCTCACCGCCGGCCTTCGCCTCCAGGCGCCCGCGCTGCTCGACGCCGAAACGATGCTGCTCGTCGATGACCACGAGGCGCAGGCGAGCGAACGCGACCCTCTCCTGGATGAGCGCGTGCGTGCCCACCACCACGCTCGCCTGGCCCGCGGCCATGGCCTCCAGTGCGGCGTTCGTGCCCGCCGAGCTGAGTGATCCCACGAGCAGCGTGATCGGGATGCCCAGCCCCGTGAGGAGCGCATCGAGCGTCTCCGCGTGCTGGCGTGCCAGCAGATCGGTGGGGGCCAGGATGGCCGCCTGCAGACCGCATCGCGAGGCGATCGCGGCGCCGTAGGCAGCCACCGCCGTCTTGCCCGAGCCGACATCGCCCTGGAGGAGCCGCAGCATGGGCTCGGAGCCCGCCAGGTCAGCCCGAACGGCGTCCATGGCGCGCAGCTGGTCGAGCGTGAGGGCGACCTCCTCTCCCAGCCGCTCGCTGATGGCCGACACGATGGCCGATCGGATGGCCGCGTCCGCGGCGTCGTCCATGCCCATCGCGGTCGCCTCCGCGAGGGACCGCTGCCGCCGCCGCGAGACCATGCCGATCTGCAAGGCCAGGAGCTCGTCGTACGCGAGTCGCCGCAGCGCCGAGTCGCGGGCATCGAAGCTCGCCGGGTAGTGCGCCTGGTCGATCGCCTCACCGATGCCCACCGATCCCGGCGGGCGATACGCCGGCGCGAGGTATTCGGCGTACGGTCCGTACGCGTCGAGCGCGGCGCGGATGGCCGCCCGGAGGGTCCGCGCGGTGAGCCCATCGGTCAGGCGGTAGACGGGCACGATGCGCCCGGCGTGGAGCATCGCCGAACCGTCGTCGACCTGGAACTCCGGGTCATCGAACGTCAAGCCGAAACCCCGATGGCGGAGCCGCCCACTGACCACGACCCACTGCCCCTCGCGTAGGCGGCGTTCGATGAAACGCCGTCCGAACCAGGTCGCCTCTGCCTCGCCGGTCTCGTCGCGCAGGTAGGCCGTCGTCCGTTGGACGCGTCGTCGGAAGGTCTGCTCCACGCGCAGGCCGGTCACCTGCAGCCGCGCCGTCGCGATCGCCCCCTCCTCCATCTCGCGCAGCGCGGCCACGGTGCGCACCTCGCGCAGGTCCTCGTATCGACGGGGCAGATTGAAGATCAGGTCCCGCACGGTGTGCAGACCGAGCCGACCCCCGACGCGTTTCAGGACCGTGGCGCCTGGCAGGCGACTCGAACCGAGGGCCGTCTCGAGGCCGCGCACCGCTGCAGGTTCGGGGCGCTGCGTCAGCGGATCGGCTGCGATCGCCCGGGGCACGCTACTCGGCGGCGATGAGGTAGCGGTAGTGGGGTTGGTCGCCATCGACGACCTCGACCTCGACGCCACCGAGCGCCGCCGTCAACCGATCAGCGAGGCCCGCGGCCTCCGCGGGATCGGCGTCCCGTCCGCGGTACAGGGTCAGCAGCTCGAAACGCGGCTCCAGAGCCGCCACGCCGGCAAGCACCGCGGTCTCCCGGTCGGGGTCGGCGGCGGCGAGCGCCCCGTCGGCATCGAGCACGATGGTCTCGCCCTCTTCGACACGGCGATCGCGGAAGGGGACGGCACGCACGCAGGTGCTCACGGCCAGGCTCCGCAGCGCCCCGACCGCGGTGCGCATGACCAGCGCATTGGCGGCCGCATCGCGCCCCGGTTCGAGCGCGAGCAGGGCCGACACACCCTCCGGCTGGCTCCGCGTGGGTAGGACGATCACGGTCGTGCCGGTCGCCATCTCGGCTGCCTGGTCCGCGGCGAGGCGGACGTTGCGGTCGTTGGGCAGGACCAGGACCTCGCGTGCGCCGGTGGACCGGATGGCTGCCAGCAGCTCAGCGGAGGCTGGATCGCCGATATCAGCGCGGACGATGACCGTGGCGCCGGCACTCTCCATCGCCCGCGCCAGGCCCTCTCCCGCGGCGACGGCCACCACGCCCAACGTCGGCGCGAGCGTCGGTGCGAGACGACCCTGGCGGCCACCGCCACCCCCGGGGTCCGCACCGCCGGTGAACGAGCGGGCCCGAGCCTCGGCGACATCCAGCGACTGGCTGTCGAGGTCCTCGATGCTGATATGGGTCAGCGAGCCCAGTGAGAGCCCGTACGCGATGACGCGGTCCGGCCGCTCGTTGTGGACGTGGACCTTGACCGCTCGCTCGTCGCCGGCCACCACGACCGATCGCCCGAGCCGCGTCAGCTCCTCGCGGATCGCGTCGAGGTCGAGGTCGCAGCCGCCGGCGGAGAGCAGGAACATGGTCTCGTAGCCGAGGGTCGCCTCTTCGTGCGGCCGTGCCCGCACTGGACCACGCGAGCCGGCGCTGGGCTGAGCAGCGGCCACGGCGCCCTCGCCGCGCATCGCGAAGATGGCGCCTTCGAGGAGGCGGAAGAGACCGTGGCCCCCAGCGTCGACCACGCCCGCCTCGCGCAGCACCGCGAGGAGGGATGGCGTGCGAGCCACCGACGCTGCGGCGGCCTCCACGGCAGCGGTCCACACGGCCTCGCGATCGGCATCGCGCTCCGCAGCCGCCGAGGCGGCTTCGGCGGCGTCGCGGATGACGGTGAGGATGGTCCCCTCGGCCGGCTCGGCCAGCGCGGCGTACGCCGTCTCGCTACCACGCCGCAGCGCCGAGGCCAGCGTAGGCCCGTCCAGGCGAGCGCCTCGCTCGCCCACCTCGGCCATGCCGCGCAGGATCTGGGAGAGGATCACGCCACTGTTGCCGCGAGCTCCCATCAGTGCGCCGGAACGGACAGCGCCTGCCACTCGCTCCAGGCTTCGCTCCCCGAGGGGGATCGCCTCCGCCTCACCGAGCGCGGCGCGGATGGTCGCGGCCATGTTGAAGCCGGTGTCACCGTCGGGGACCGGGAAGACGTTCAGTGCGTCCACCTCGTCGACATGCCGGTCCAGGTTCGCGGCTGCCGAGCGGAGGGCGGTCAGCACCGCTTCGCCGTGCGGCGTCTGTCGCTCGCTGATGCCTGGGCTCCTCCGGTTCGGGCTGACGGTGGGATGCTCTATAGTACGCACGCCTTCGGGCCCGACCAGGCCCAAGACCTTCTGATCCGAGGACCTTCCATCCCCATGGCTCGTTCCTGTGCCGTCTGCGGCAAGACCGCGATGGGCGGCTTCAACCCCCAGTCGAGTGGGATGAACCGCGTTCGCGCGCACCGCCGGTACCGACCCAATCTGCATCCCATGCGCATCGAGCAGGCCGGTCGCACGGTCACGGTGGTGGCCTGCACACGATGCCGCCGCACGGCGCGGAAGACCACCTGACTCGCGCGTGAGGCGCCGGCCTCACCAGGCGCGAGCACTCACCAGTCGGGCCCAGCGACGTATCCCAGCTCCACGAGCCGCGGCGTCGCGTGACGGCGCAGGATGGCGATCTCCTCGCCGGTCAGGTCGCGCCGCCACCGACCGACCGAGGACGTCTCGATGGCGCCCTTGGCATCCCACTCCTCCCCGTGGCGCACGGCTGCGCTCGGATCCTCCCAGGCCGACACCGAGGTCGGGTCGAACGGCTCGCCGAGCCACGCGAAGAGATCCGCCAGCACCTCCCTTGGGCGCGCGACCAACTCCTCGTAGCGGATCTCGCGGTAGCGGGGGTCGCCCCGGTGACGCAGGCCCTTGCCGGTCGAGGTGACCCACCGACCTACCGTCCTGCGGAGCGACTCCTGGCGGAGGACGTCCACCCTCTGGCCGTCGCGCCAGATGCGGTCGGGATGGCGGCGCATCGAGCAGACGACGTCACGCCCGTCGCGGATGGCATGGAGGAAGCGCGCCTCGGGGAAGTGCTCCCAGATCCAGTCCACGTGCCAGACGTTCAGCGGCGTCTTCTCCGCCCAGCGCGCCTTGCCGACCCGGGCCCGATATGACCGCGCGAAGGCCTCGATGAAGGCCGCCTGTGAAGGACTCTCCCGCACCATGGCGCGCAGGGCGTCCGCCTCGATCGCGTACCCCCGCGCGAGCGTCTCGACCGGCGGCGCGCCGGGCAGGAGGATCGACGACTCGGGACCGCAGCAGAGTCCGGGATGGGCGTCGATGATCGTCCGCAGGAGGGTCGTGCCGCTGCGAGGGGACCCCCCGATGACGACGATCGGGTCAGCCGAGACGTGGTGCCGCGTCCGCCAGGCGTGAGCTCGCAGGCGCCCCAGGCGGTTGGCGATCCTGCGCGACAGCGTCACGCGCCCGACCCCGGCATCACCGCCGCTCAGCGCTGTCGAGCCAGATGGTCATCGGCCCGTCGTTGACGAGCTCGACCTCCATCTCGGCACCGAAGACGCCGCGGCCGACGACCACGCCGCGGCTCTCCAGCTGGTCCGCGAACCGCTCGTAGAGCGACCTGGCCTGCTCTGGCGGCGCGGCGCCGATGAACGAGGGACGCCGGCCGCGCCGCACGTCGCCGAAGAGCGTGAACTGGCTGATGGCCAGCACCTCGCCACCCACGTCGAGGAGGGAGCGATCGGTGAGGCCCGCGTCGTTCCGGAAGATGCGCAGCTCGATCGACCGGTCGGCCATCCGGCGGGCCAGGTCGTCGGTGTCATCCGGCGCGACGCCCACCAGGGCCACGAGGCCAGGCCCGATGCGGCCGACGCTGAGCCCATCGACGCTCACCTCGGCACGGCTGACGCGCTGGAGCAGGAGGCGCATCCGGCTAGGTCAGCCGGTCCGCGAGCTCATCGGTCCTGCCGGGTGGAGGTCCTGGAGCGAGCCGTTCGCGGCGGGCATGCCCTCCTGGCGGGCGCGCCACGCCAGTTCCCGCACCAGTCGCACCTCGTCGGCAGCGTCCTGCCCCCGTTGGAACAGGGCGGAGCCTACGACGCACACGTCGGCTCCCCAGTGGCCGGCGACCGCGGCCGTATCGCGGTTGACGCCACCATCCACGTGGACCTGCCCCTGCCCGCCGGCTTCGCCCAGCCAGCTTGATGCGACCGTCATCTTGGGCGCCGCTTCGGCGATGAAGCGCTGGCCACCGAAGCCGGGCTCCACCGTCATGACCATGATCAGGTCGAGGAGCGTCAGGAAGGGACGGACCCGCTCGATGGGGGTCTGTGGGCTGACCGCCAGTCCCGCGCCGCGCCCACCCATCCGGATGGACCGCAGCGTCTCTGCCGTCAGCTCGTCGGAGCCTTCGACCTCCACGTGGAAGCTGATCGTGTCGGGCTCCGCCTCGAGGAAGCGGGCGATATACCGCCGCGGGTGGGCGATCATGAGGTGGACGTCCAGGGGAAGCGTGGTCAGGCGGCGGAAGGCCGCCACCAGGTCAGGGCCGAACGTGATGTTGGGCACGAAGTGGCCGTCCATGACGTCCAGGTGCAGCCGGTCCACCCCGGCTCGCTCCAGCTTGCGGACGACCCGGTCGAGGTGCCCGAAGTCCGCGGTCAGGATGCTCGCGGCGATGAGCGGCCGCCACCCTGTCATGAGCCGCCCTGCGCCATACCCCGGCCCAAGGCGGCGGACGTGCGCTCCACGATGAGCTCCCTGCGGCGGGCGACCGCCGCTGGTGCGGGCTGCTCGGCCCGTTCCGCGGCGAGCTGTCCGCAGGCCGCGCCGATCTCGATGCCCCGATTGCGCCGCACCGTGGTCGGCAGCCCGGCCGCCCGGAGGATCGCCGCGAAGGCCTCGATGCGATCCGACGGGCTGGGCAGCCAGGGCGTGTGCGCGACCGGGTTCATGGGGATCAGGTTGACGTGCGCGAGCTGCCCGCCCAGGAGCCGCGCGGTCTCGGCGGCGTCGTCGGCCGTGTCGTTGATGCCCGAGATCATCACGTACTCGTAGGTGACGCGCCGTCCGGTCGCACGGCCGTACGCCGCTGCTGCCGCGACCACGGCATGGGCCGGCCAGCGGTGGTTGAGGGGCACGAGCAGGTCGCGCAGCGCCGGACGAGCAGCGTGGAGCGAGACGGCGAGGGTGTATCGCGTCCCCTGCTCGGTGAGCCGCTCGATGCCCGGGACGACGCCGCTCGTGCTGATGGTGATGTGACGCGCACCCAGGCCGAAGCGCCGTGGGTCGCTCAGGGCGGCTGCGGCAGCGAGCACCCGCTCCGTGTTGAGCAGCGGCTCGCCCATGCCCATGAACACGATGTTGGTCACGCGCTCGCCGGTCGGGCGAAGGAAGGATGCCCAGGAGCGGACCTGGTCGACGATCTCGGCGGTGGTCAGGTCCCGCCAGAAGCCGAGCTCACCGGTCGCGCAGAAGGGACACCCGACGGCGCAGCCCGCCTGGCTGGAGATGCAGACGGTGGCCCGTGCACAAACCGATCCACGAGCGGGGTATCGCATCAGCACCGACTCGATGCTGCGTCCGTCGTCCAACAGATGCAGCGCCTTGTGGGTCAGTCCCTCGTCGGCGGGGCGGACCGTGGTCTCGACCAGGGTGTCCAGCCGGAACGAGCGCTCCAGCTCGCTCCGGAGGCTGGCCGGCAGGGTGCGCAGGGCCGCGAAGCTCTCGGGCGTCCGCCGCCACAGCTGGTCCGCCACCTGGCGGGCCCGGTACGACGGGTGGCCGCGGTCGGCGAACCAGGCGGCGAGTTCGGGGGCTCGACACCGGAGATGCCCGGCCGCGGATCGGCCCGACCAGTGGCAGGGGCGACGGCCGGCGGCGGGTCCAGCGGGAGCGCGGGTGACGGCCGTCCGGTCGCCGCGTCCGATCGAGGAGGGCCATGCGAGTCGCCATCCTACCCGTCAGGAGCGGACCCGGCTCCCGGGCAGCTGCGGACGGCCACGGACCAGATCGGGCCCGCGCATGGGACGCCCGCCCGCCGGTCTCACCTCGTCGAGGATCGATCGACCCTGGCCGGTCACCAGGACGAGCTCTCCCTCTCCGTCGACCGTGAGTGTCCCGGCCACCACGGGCTCCGACGCGCTGCTCGGCTGACGGTCGACGCTGGCCCGCTCCACGACGATGCGTCCGGTCAGCGTCCCGATCCAGCTGCCTGGCCACGGACGGTAGGCGCGGACCTGTCGCTCGAGCTCCACCGCGGGACGTGCCGGGTCCAGGCGGCCGTGCTCCTTGCGCAGCGGTCGCGTCATCGTGGCGCCTTCGGACGGCTGCGGCCGTGGAGCGATCGCCTCGTCCAGCCAGTGCCCCAGCGTGCGCGAGACGAGGTCGGCACCCAGCTCGCCAGCAGCGATGCCAGCCCCGGCGTCTCGGCGTCCGGGGGGACGAGCACCTTCTCCTGGCCCACGATGGGTCCCGTATCGAGACCTTCATCCATGCGGATGAGCGTGACGCCGGTCCAGGCGTCCCCGGCCAGGATCGTGGCGGGGATGGGCGATGCGCCGCGGTGCCGCGGCAGCAGCGACGGGTGCACGTTCAGCGCCCCGTGGCGAGGCACGGCGAGCATGGACCCCGGCACCAGCCGGCCGTAGTCGGCCAGGACGATGAGCTCCGGATCCAGCTCCGCAGAACCGGGCCAGGACGTCCGGCGCGCGCAGGCGTTCGGGCGTGAGCACCACGGGCGCGAGCCCGGCTGCACGGGTGGCGATCGGCGTGGGCGTGAGTGCCTGGCTGCGGCCCGCCGGGCGCGGCGGCGCCGTGACGACACAGGTCAGCTGGACCCGCGGATGGGACGCCAGGACCTCGAGTGTCGGCACGCCGAGGCGCCGCTGCCCATGAAGACCGTGCGCGCCCGAGCGGTCACACGACGGGCGCCAGCTCCCCCGCGCCCTCGCCCACGCGTGCCGGCTCGTCGTCCGGCTCGCTCAGCTCCCGCAGCCGACTGGCCGGGATGAGCTCCGTCTCCTTCGGCAATCGGTCCACGTACAGCTCACCCTGGAGATGATGGGCGTACTCGTGCTGGATGGCTCGCGCCAGCAGTCCGCTGCCGGTCACGCGGACGCGGCCGACCCCGCCGGTTGCGCGCCTCCACGACGACCTTCTCGGCACGGATCCGATCGGCGAAGTAGCCGGGGATCGAGAGGCACCCCTCCAGGTCGAGCTGTTCGCCGCTCGACTGGACGAGGCGCGGGTTGATCGGCTCATGGACCTGCCCCTCGACCTCGACGACACAGACCTGGAGCGCCAGCCCCCACCTGCTGCGCCGCGAGGCCGACGCCCGGGGCATCACGCATGGTGTCGATCATGTCGTCGAGCAGGCGGTGCAGCTCCTTGTCGAAGCGCTTCACGCGTTCGCCGGGCAGGCGCAGTCGCGGGTCGCCGAGCGTGACGATGGGCCGGATGCTCATGACCCGCGAGTATGCCAGCGCCGGGATGGCGCTGAGCACGGTCTCGGGATCGACGTCCACGCTCCAGGGGGCTCCAGGGTCCCCCTCGAGCACGGCACGCGGGTCAGTGCCGCGCAGGATGAGGTGGAAGCGCCAGCGGCCGGCTCGCCGGGCGATGTACGCAGGTACGGGGCCCAGGACGATGGCCGGCGGCACGCCGTCGACGGCTGCCCCGTCGGCCCGGTCGCGCAGGCGTGCCGCGAACTCGCTCGCCTGCGCCTGCGCAGCGGCCCGATCCTCGAGCGCGACGGTGAGCTTGATGACCCGGCCGAAGGGCGGAGCGCCGAAGGCGCGCCGAGCGGCCAGCTCCGAGCCGATGAAGTCACTCGCATCGGAGCGAGCGACGGCCCGGATGGCCGGGTGGTCGGGCTGGTAGCTCTGGATGATCGCTCGTCCCGCCCGTTCGCCGCGCCCGGCGCGTCCCACGGCCTGCGCGAGCAGCTGGTACGTGCGCTCCGCTGCGCGTTCGTCGGGCAGGTTGAGGGCGATGTCGGCCGAGACCACGCCGACGAGGGTCACTTCCGGCACGTCGAGGCCCTTGGTCACGAGGCTCGTGCCCACGAGGACGTCCAGGCGGCCATCGGTGAAGTCGTCGACCACCCGCACGGCGGCGGCGCGCCGCTCGGTCACGTCACGGTCCAGCCGACCGACGCGCAGGTCCGGGAGGCGGATGCGCACCTCGCGTTCCACCCGCTCCGTCCCGCCACCCAGGTAGCGGATGCGCGGCGAAGCGCAGGCCGGGCACCTGCGCGCGACCGGCGCTGCGGCGCCGCAGTGATGACAGCGCAGCGCCATGACCGCCGCGTGGAAGACGAGCGGGCGCTGGCATTCCGGACAGACCTGGACGTAGCCGCAGTCCCGACAGAGGACGACGGAGGCGCTGCCGCGTCGGTTCAGGACCAGGATGGCGCGCTCGCCCGCCCCCCGGTCGAGCGCCCGCAAGGCATCGACGAGGGCGCCGGCGAGCAGGCCCCGATTGCCCCCGGCCAGCTCCTGGCGAAGGTCGATCACCTCCACTCGCGCGCCGGCACCCGCCGCCCGGTCCGTGAGGCGATGGTGCTCGAGCTGCCCGAGCTGCACCCGACCCAGGCTCACCATGTCGGGCGTGGCGCTGCCGAGCAGGACCGGCGCGCCGCAGAGCCGGCCGAGCTCGAGCGCGACGTCGCGCGCCTGATACCGAGGCGTGCGATCGGACTTGTATGCCGGGTCTTGCTCCTCGTCGACGATGATGACCCCCGGATCGCCGACCGGCGCGAGGACGGCGATGCGCGTGCCCACGATGACCCTGGCCTCTCCCGAGCGCGCCCGCCGCCACTCGTCGGCGCGCTCGCCCTCGGAGAGAGCCGAGTGCAGCAGGGCCGGCTCGACGCCCAGGCCGTGGCGCAGCCTGTCGAGCAGCGGCACCGCGAGGGCGATCTCCGGCACCAGGAGCAGTGCCGATCGACCCGCCGCCAGTGCGGCAGCCACGATCGCCTCATAGACGGCCGTCTTGCCGCTCGCCGTAGCACCCTCCAGCAGGAGTCCCGTGTGCTCGCGTCCCTCGATGAGCCGCGTCACGCGAGCGACCACCGCGCGCTGATCGGGGCTCAACCGCGCCCCAGAGGGCAGCGAGCTTCGTGTGTCGACCCCTCGGGCGGCCGGGCCCAGGCTTTCCGGGGGCCGCCGTGGACGGACCCGTGTCTCGAGCGAGATCAGCCCCCGCCGAGCCAGCCCGCTCACTGCCCCGGCGCCGTGGCCGGCCGCAAGCTCCGCTGCGGGAACGGCCTCCGTCGGGTCCCGACCCAGGACGTCCAGCAGGCCGAGCTGTCGCCGGCCGAGAGGCCGGCCGGGCAGCTTGCCGCCCTGCGCCAGCGCGCTGACCGCGGCTCGTCCGGCATCGGTCAGGCGGGCCAGCCGCTCGGATCGTGGCTGGGCCCCGGGCGGCCGCAGGCGCCACTCGAGCACGACAGCGCCGCTCGCCTCGGCGGACCTCAGACGGCGCATCAACGCGGCGCGGCTCGTGGTGCGGGGCAGCTCATCGACGGGGACGCCCGAGCCGCCGGCAGCGTGGACGGGATCCAGCCAACCCCCCTCGCCGCGATCCTCGCCCTTGACCCTCCGAGCGACCCCATCCGGGCCGGGCGGCGGGGGCCGCACCACGAGCTCGATCCGCTCGAGGAGCCCGGGGGGCAGCATCTGTCGGACGACCATGGCTGCTGGCGCCAGGTAGTGCTCGGCCACACGCTGCGCGAGTCGCGCCTGGAGCTCGGGGAGGATGGGACCGTCGGCACGGATGCGAGCGAGCACCGGCTTCGTCTCGCGGGCGGGCGGCTCGGTCCGAAGGGCGAGCACCACGCCGACCACCCGTCGCCGCCCGTACTCCACGAGCACCCCCTCGCCCGGCCGTACGGGGTCGCTGCCCTTCCCCGCGTCACCCTCCGGCACGTGGTAGGTGAAGGTGCGCCCGCCTGGCGCGCCGACGGCGTCGACCGCCACCTCCAGGAATCGGGCATCCGTCCCCGGGACGACCGGCACGGGGTCTACACCGTCAGATCGCGACGCGGCGAAGAGGATGGGCTCCATGTTCGTGGGCAAGGATGCTGTCGATGCGGTCAGCGGTCCGGGCGACCTTGCCGGTCTCGTTGACGATCACGTGGTCGTAGTCGTCCTGGCGTGCCAGCTCGATGGCCGCGTCCCGCCGCCGACGCTCCAGCTCGTCCGCGGATTCGGTGCGTCGGGTGGCCAGGCGCTCGTACAGCTCCTCCAGCGATGGCGGGACCACGAAGATGAGGAGGGCGTCCGGCACGCGCTGGCGGATGGCCCGGGCGCCCTGGACGTCGATCTTCAGGATGGCGTCCCGACCCTCGGCCAGCGCCTCGACGACCTGGTCGCGCGGCGTGCCGTACCACCGGCCGTGGACCTCCGAGGCCTCCAGCAGGGCGCCATGATCGCGGAGCGCGGCGAATCCATCGACGCTCAGGAAGTGATAGCTGACACCGTCGACCTCGTTGTCCCGCTGCTCACGCGTCGTGCAGGTCACCACGAAGTGCCTGGAGGGATCCGGGTGACGCTGCCGCAGGGCCTCGATGATGGTGTCCTTGCCCACCCCCGATGGCCCGGAGATGATCGCCAGCAGCGCGCCTGGTGCGCCGAGGCAGGGAGCGCTCAACGGACGGCGACGCCGGACGAGGAGCTGCGCAGCCCGCCGAGGACCGCACCTAGCTCATCGGGCAGCGACGCCTCGGCTCGGATGAGCCGCTCTCCGTCACGGCTCACGAGCTCCAGCTGCCACGAATGCAGGAACAGCCGCGTCAGGCCGTGGGGACCACGTCGCGACGTGCCGGTGGCGTAGAGCGGGTCGCCGGCCACGGGATGCCCGATGGAGGCCAGATGGACCCGGATCTGGTGCGTGCGTCCGGTGATCAGGTCGAGCTCCAGCAGCGTCCAGTCACCGAGCCGCTCGCGGACGCGATACCCGGTGGTGGCCGCCCGCCCTTGGGCGACGACGGCCATCCGCGTCCGGTGGCGCGGGTCCCGTCCGATGGGCGCCTCGATCCGGCCGACCTGGGCGGATACCTGACCAGCCACCAGCGCGAGGTATCGCTTCTTCACCCGGCGGGCTTTGAGCAGCGCCTGGAGATACGCCTGTGCCGCATCGTGGCGGGCGACCATCAGCAGCCCGCTCGTGTCGCGATCGAGCCGGTGGACGATCCCCGGGCGCTGGCGACCGGCGACCGATCCCCAGCCCTCCGGTGCCTCACGGGCCAGGAGCGCGTTGACCAGCGTGCCGCTCCGGTGACCGGGCGCCGGATGCGTGACCAGCCCCGATGGCTTGTCCACGATCAGGAGGTCGGCGTCCTCGTACACCACCCGCAGCGGGATGTCCTCTGGAAGGTCGTGGACCGGCGCGGGCTCGGGCACCTCCAGGTCGAGCCGCGCTCCGGCTTCCACGATGGCGCTCGCCCGAAGCGGCCGTCCGGAGCTGGTCAGGCGACCGTCGCCGATGAGGCGCTGCACGTAGGAGCGCGACAGCCCCGCCGCGTCGGCCACGAACCGGTCCGCGCGCTCACCGGCAGACGAGGTGGGCACCTCGATGCTGAGCCGCTCGGGCATCAGGACGCGCGACCCTGCTCCACGGCGCGTCCGTCGCCGCCGGGGACCGTCCGGACAGGACCCGCGACCCGTCCGCCCGGCAGCCGATCACCCAGGATGCTCAGCGCGAAGAACAGGACGATGGCCGTGCTGATGGCCGCATCCGCGACGTTGAACGTGTACCAGCGCAGGTCACCGATGCCCATGTCCACGAAGTCGATGACGTATCCGAGCCGCAGCCGGTCGATGAGGTTGCCCACCGCGCCGCCGAGCAGCAGGCCCAGCGTCAGACTCCATAACGGACCGCTCGTGGATCCCTGGCGGAGCTGGTAGACCAGGAT
The DNA here is from genome assembly GCA_030446555.1 of Chloroflexota bacterium. Classification (GTDB taxonomy): domain Bacteria; phylum Chloroflexota; class Limnocylindria; order Limnocylindrales; family CSP1-4; genus Palsa-1032. The sequence continues at coordinate 97,180 of JAUJNA010000006.1, forward strand.
GGCCGCGATGACCGCGAGACTGGCCAGGCCCAGCACCAACGCCGAGTCGCCGAAGAGCCCGAAGATGCCGCCGTCGTTGTAGCTCTTGGCGATGCGCACGAGCTCACCCAACAGCGGCGTGGGCGCCGCCAGACCGGGGACCGGTCGACCGGTCGATGCCAGCGGGAACCGCGGTGCTCCCGACGCATCCTCGCCGTCCACCCAGGCCTTGGTGAGCTGGTCGAGGACCGTGACGATGACCGCCGTCAGCGTGAACAGCCCCCAGCGCCCCACCGCCGACGCGCGGGGCGCGGGAAGAGCCGGCTCGGCGGCCGTCCCCTTCGTCGCGGCCGTCGTCACGGCATGCTCGCGGTTCGCGGGCCGCGGGCTGGTCGCAGCGCCGCCCTCACCCGCCCACCGGCCAGATCGACCTCCACGTGCGGCGTGCCGGACGGCGGGGGCTCCCGATGGATGACCGTCGCCAGCGTATCGTCGGCCAGCGTGCGGAGGTGGCCATCGAGGGAGTCGAGGAAGGCCGCCTCGGCGTCGAGCCAGAGCTCGATCCGATCGTCCAGCGAGAGCTCCGCCTGCTTGCGCAGGTCCTGGATCGCCCGGCTCAGCTCCCGGGCGTCGCCTTCCGCCCGCAGCTCGGGCGTGAGCGTCGTATCCATGATCACGACGACACCGTCGTCGTCCGCGACCGCGGTCCCCGGCCGTGGTGACGCGAGGACCTCCACCTCGTGGGCCTCGAGCTCGATGCCCGCCAGGCGGACCCGGCCGTCCGCCAGGTACTCGACGTCGTTGGCGCGCGCCGCCGCCATCACCTGCGGCACCTGTGACCCCACTCGCCGGCCGATGATCGGAAGGAGGGGCTTCACTCGCCGCTCGACGAGCTCGGACCGGTCGCCGATCAGCTCGACCCGCTTGACGTTGACCTCATCGGCGAGCAGCGTCAGGAGAGCGGACTCGTCCGCTTCGGTGAGCGCTGCGTCGAGGCGGCCGGACGGCAGCGCCAGCCAGAGGCGCGCCACGGGCTGACGCAGACGAAGGCCGGCCTGGCCACGCAGCGTGCGCGCGAGCTCCACCGCTCGGCGCAGGGTCGCCATTCCGGCCTCGAGCGCCCCGTCGCGCTCCTCCGCGGCATCGCGGTCCGGCCAGCGCGTCAGGTGCACCGAGTCCGGCGCCGTGGGATCGCCCTGCGCCACGAGCACCTGGTACAGCTCCTCGGTGAGGAAGGGCAGGATCGGCGCGCAGACGGAAGCCACCGTCGCCAGTGCGCGGTGGAGCGTGGCGAACGCCGCGTCGCGGTCAGCCGGGTCGTCGTTGCGCGAGAATCGCCGGCGGGACCGCCGCAGGTACCACTGCGAGAGGTCGTCGACGAAGGCCTTGATGACCAGCGACGCGCCACGGGGATCGAAGTCGGACAGCTCTCGGTGCACCGTCTCGGCGAGTGCCGCCGTCCGCGAGAGGAGCCAGCGGTCGAGGACGGCTGCGGGCCGTCCGCCCGAGCGCGCGGCTGTGCCCGAGGATGCCGTCCAGCCAGCGAGGCAGGCATAGTCGAAGAAGAAGCGGAAGCTGTGCCACAGCACGAGCAGCTCCCGCCGCGACTCGTCGGCCGCTCCGTAGCCGAAGAGGATGTTGTCCTCCGGCCGTCGGCGGGCATACATCCAGCGCATCACGTCGACGCCCATCCGCTCGGCCGCCTCGTTGAACTCGATGGAGTTGCCCCAGCTCTTGTGCATCGGCCGCCCGTCCTCGGCGAAGAGCGTCGCGTACCCCAGGATCGTCTTGAACGGTGGCTCGTTCCGGAGCACGGTGCTCATCGCCAGCAGCGAATAGAACCAGTTGCGGAACTGACCGGGGAACGACTCGGTGATGAAATCCGCCGGGAACCACCGCGCCCAGTGGTCCGGATCGGTGCGGTAGTGGAGCGTCGAGAACGGGACGATGCCCGCGTCCAGCCAGGGATTCCCCACGTCCTTGATGCGCGAGACGACGGCGCCGCACGCCTTGCACGCGATCTTGACCGCGTCCACGTACGGGCGGTGCGGCGTGTGGCCCTCGAACTCCTCCCACCCCTCGACCGCATGCTGCTTCAGCTCCTCGCGGCCGCCGATCACTTCGAACGATCCGCAGGCCTCGCACTCCCAGATCGGCAGCGCCAGGCCCCAGTAGCGTTTCTTGGAGATCATCCAGTCGGCCATCGTCCGCAGCCAGTCGAGCTCGCGCTCGTAGCCGAAGCCCGGGATCCATCGGATCCGGTCGACCACGTCCATGATCTGGTAGCGCAGGCTGCGAGCCTTCTCCTCGGCGGTCACCTCGCTGCGCGGCTTGTCGTAGACCTCGCCCATCGAGATGTACCACTCGTCCACCACACGGAAGAGCAGCGCCGTGCCGCAGCGCCAGCAATGCGGATACCGGTGGGTGTGCGGCTCGAGGTGATAGAAGGAACCGCGCCGCTGGAGATCCTCGACGATGCGCGGGCTGACGGCCTGCGCGTCCAACCCGGTCAGCCACTCGTAACCGGCGAGGTAATGGCCGTCCTGGCTCAGCGGCGCGATCACGGGCAAGCCGAGCGTCCTGCCGAGGTGGTAGTCCTCGGCTCCTGCGCCAGGCGCGATGTGGACGATGCCGGTGCCCTCGTCCTCGGTCACCTCGTCCCACTCGATGACGCGATGCGAATAGCCGATCTCGGCGAATGACGACCGGACCTGCGGCAGCTCGTCGTACGGGCCGCTGTAGCGCCAGCCCACGAGATCGGTGCCCGGGCGTTCCTCAAGGACCTCGAACGGCCCCTGGAGCGCCGTTCGCAGCGTCCCTTTGCCGAGCCAGTAGACGTCGCGCCCCTGGCGGACGCGAACGTACCTCAGGTCGGGCCCGACGGCCGCTGCGACGTTGGCCGGGATCGTCCACGGGGTCGTCGTCCAGACGAGCAGCCATTCGCCCGGGCGGTCGACCAAGGGCAGGCGCACGGTCAGCCCAGGGTCCTCCCGGTCCGCGTAGCCCTCGTTCATCTCCATCTGGCTGATGCCGGTCCCGCAACGAGCGCACCACGGCATCGAGTCGTGGCCCTTGTAGAGCCAGCCGCGACGATGGCACTCAGCGAGGAAGCCCCAGATCAGATCGTTGTTCTCGTTGGAGAACGTGAAGTAGGACCCGCCCACCTCGGGCATGCCCAGCCGGCCGACGATCATCTCGACGGTGTCTTTGACCGGCCCGTCCGGACCGGCGACGGTGACCATCTGCGTCGGATCGGTCGCCAGGAGATCGCGCAGCCGTCGGAGCTCGTCGGGGTCGTTCCACTCCATCCACATGCCGAGGCGGATGGACTGCTCCGTCTGGACCGCGGCGTAGGTCAGCGCACGCTGCTTGCAGAGGCTCACGAACTCGGCGATGCCGTATGCCTCGATGTCGCGCTTGCTCGTGAAGCCGAGCTCACGCTCGACGTTGACCTCGACCCACAGCCCCTGGCAGTCGAAGCCGTTCTGCCACCGCTGGTCCTCGCCGAGCATGGCGTGGAATCGCTGGAACAGGTCCTTGTAGGTGCGGCCCCAGGCGTGGGCGACGCCCATCGGGTGGTTGGCCGTGATCGGCCCATCCAGGAACGACCATTTCGGGCCGCTGGCGTTCTTCGCGCGCAGGCGCGCGAACGTGCCCCGCTCGCGCCACAGATCGAGGATGCGACGCTCCTGGGCAGGGAAGTCAGGCTGCGCCGGGATGGCGCGGAAGTGACGCTCCGGCATGGGCCGACAAGGATAGCCGGAGACCCGGACCGCAGAGGACTGTCTATCATGCGCGCGATGCAACAGCCCGAGCCCGCCATGAGCGGTCGCTCCGCCTTCGCTGCCGCCGCGTTCTCGGCCATCCTCCCCGGGCTCGGCCAGGCCTACGTGCGGCACTGGGGGCGCGCGCTGGCGTGGGTCTCGCCCTACGTCCTGCTCTTGGCGCTCCTCGCAGGCATCCTGGCCAACGAGGAGACACGCCAGCCGTTCCTGTTCCAGTTCACCGCGCCCAGCTGGCAGCTAGGCCTGATCGTTGCCATCGGGGTCGACCTCGTGTACCGCATCGCGTCGTCCGTGGACGCGCACCGTTCGGCTCGGCGCGAGTCCACGGGCCGAGAGCCCGGACTCCGGCTGGCCTCCACCGCCGGGCTGGCCGGCGTCGTGCTGGTGCTCGTGCTCTCGCACGTGGCCGTGGCACGCCCGATCTACCTTGGCTACGACACGGCGACGCACCTCAACGAGGGCGACGAGACGCCCATCGACCCACTGCCTTCCGGCTTGCCGACCATCCCCCCGGTCCCCTCGCCTCCTTCCGCCACCGCCCAACCGAGTGGCGAGGCTACGCCGGCGGCGACCGATCCGCCGGCCCCGACACAGACTCCCGGTCTGCCCTGGGACGGGACGGAGCGACTCAACATCGTGCTCATCGGCGCCGACCGCCGCGAGGGTGGCAGCAGCTATCTGACCGACACGATGATCGTCGTGACGGTCGACCCGGTCACCAAGCAGGTCGGCTTCATCAGCCTGCCACGTGACACGACGCAGGTGCCGCTGCCCGGGGATTGGCAGGCGGCGCGGAACTATGGCGGCGCCTTCCCGTCCAAGATCAACACGCTCTACACCATCGCCCGACTGAACCCCAGCCTCTTCCCGGGAGACGATCGCCAGCGCGGCTACATCGCGCTGAAGGGCGCCCTGTCGGAGCTCTACCAGCTGGACGTGAAGTACTACGTGGCGGTCGATCTGGCGGGCTTCACCGAGGCCGTCGACCAGCTGGGCGGCGTGGTCATCGACGTGCAGGTGCCGGTGTCGGACTACCACTACCCCTCGGACGACGGGCGTGGCTCGATCAAGCTCTACATCCCGGCCGGCATCCAGTACATGGATGGGCGGGAGGCGCTCGCATACGCTAGGGCCCGCCACGAGACGTCCGACTTCGACCGCACGGAACGACAGCAGCGCGTCGTCACGTCCGTGCGCCAGCAGACCGATCTCAGCGAGGTCCTGGCCAACCTCGACAGCCTGCTGAGCACCTTCCGCAAGAACGTCAAGACGGACATCCCGCCGGAGCTCTTCCCGAGACTGATCTCGCTGCTCGGAGAAGTGGACCTGGAGCAGCGCATCTCGCTCAATCTCACGCCGCCCACCTACTCGACACAGTGCTACCCGTGCCCGGGCACCGGCCTCTACGAGCTGCGGGCCAACGTGCCGGCGGTCCGTCGCGCCGTGGCGAACATCTTCACCACCACCGCGGCAGAGGCGGAGCGGCGCGAGAAGCTGGAAGCCGAGGCGGCCGTGGTGCATGTCCTGAACGGCACCTCCCAGCCCAACACCCGGGCCACGAAGACGTCCGAGTACCTCGACTCGATCGGCGTGAACGCGACGGTGCCCCCCATCAACGGCGGTCTCGCCGAGGCGCCGACCTACACGCAGACGGTCATCACGGCCTACAACGGTGCGCAGACCGACATGCCCGAGACCGTCGCGGTGCTCGAGGAGACCTTCGGGGTGACCGTGCAGCTCGAGAGCGATCCTGACCAGGCGGCCCAGTTCGTCGTGGTCGTGGGCACGCAGACACCCGACCTCAAGGCCAAGGACTGACCTCGATCGGTGCGCCGCCGCGCACCGATCGGCGCCTCAGTAGACCGGCGTCAGCCAGTGCGAGTAGGCGGGCAGCCGTCCCCGCACGGCGCTGAAGTAGAGCTCGGTGAGCCGCTCGGTGATGGGGCCCACGCGACCATCCCCCACCTGGCGGTGATCGATCGACGTGACCGGTGAGATCTGCGCGCCCGTGCCGCACAGGAAGACCTCATCGGCGATGTAGAGCTCGGATCGGTCGACCGTCCGGGAGACGGTCTCCAGGCCCAGCTCACCGAGGGCGAGCTCCATCACGGCGGCGCGCGTGATCCCCTCCAGGATGTCGTCCGAGATGCCTGGTGTGATGAGCTTGCCGCGGCGGACCATGAAGAGGTTCTCGGCGCTTCCCTCGGACACGTGCCCGTCCAGGGTCAGCACGATCGCTTCGTCGTACCCGTTGAGCTGGGCCTCGCTCTTGGAGAAGGCGCTGTTCGCGTACGCGCCCACGATCTTGGCACGCGCCGGGATCGACAGGTCGCTGTTGCGCCGCCAGGAGACGGTCTGCGCGGAGATGCCGCGGTCGATGGCGATGTACTCCCCGAAGGGCACCGCGAACACGACCAGGTCCTGCTCGAGGTTGTGCAACCGGACGCCGATCGCCTCGGTCGACTTGTAGAGGGTGGGGCGGATGTAGGTGTCCTGGCGAAAGGCGTTGCGACGGAGCAGGTCGACCGTCATGGCGATCAGCTCGTCGATGGCCATCGGTGGCTCCATCAACAGGACCTTGGCCGAGTCGAGGAGCCGCGTGTAGTGCTCTCGCAGCTTGAGGCCGTACAGCTGGCCCTGGTCCTCGTTCCAGTAGGCGCGGATGCCCTCGAAGGTGGCCGTGCCGTACAGGAAGCCGTGCGTCATGACACCGATGCGCGCCTCGGCGAGTGGGACGAACGAGCCGCTCATCCAGCACACGATGTCGACGTCGGTGGGACGAGCGCCAGGGGGAGGGAGTGGCGCCGTCGCAGCCTTCCGGGTCAGCATCCGCGGCGAGTATACGACGCCCTCAGTGGGACCCCACGACGTTGACCAGCACCAGTGCCAGGTAGCCGGCATAGAAGGCGCCGCCCAGCAGGAGCATCCGGCCGCGCAGCGTGGCTCCCATCATCATGGGCACGAAGATGATGGCCGTCGACGCGAAGGCGATGCCGGCCGAGGCGAAGGTGACCAGTGATTCGCTCGAGGCGAAGTCCACCGACCACGCCTCCGGTGCGAAGAGCAGCGCCACGATGGTCGGGATGCACGACTGGAAGACCATGGCGCCCGTGATGTTGCCCATGGCCAGCGTGTCCTTGCCCTGGCGGACCCAGATGAGGCTGTTGAACTTCTCGGGCAGCTCGGTCGCGACGGGCGCGATGACGAGCGCCAGGATGGTCGGCGCGATGCCCATCTGGAGGGCCAGGTGCTGGACCGCATCGACGAAGACGACGGCACCGACCAGGATGAGCCCGAGAGCCGCCAGCACCTGCAGGTTCACCACTCGCAGCCGGGGCGCGTGGCGGTCCAGCGCATGACCTGAGCGATCCAGCCGGTGGAAGCGGAGGGGGGCGAGGTCGCTCGCTTCGACCTCGTGGACGGCGGTGAAATGCTCGCGCACGTAGACCACGTAGACGACCAGGAGGCCGATGGCCGCGCCGATGCGCAGGAGGTCGGCTCCCGGCGGCAGGAAGGCGGCGGCCACGGCGACCCCGTACGAGAGGAAGAAGTAGCGAACGTCCTTGCCCAGCACCGAGGAGTCGATGCGCATCCGGTCGCCGTGCTCGCGCCGGCGCGACACGGTCAGGACCGCCAGGCCGGTGACGAACATGGCGAGCGTGGCGAGCATGAACGGCGCCCCCAGGATGGCTCCCACGCCCACGCCATGCGCCGCGTCAGTGCCCGCCCCGGTGCCCGAGAACAGGATGGCCACGATGGGGATGAGCGTCTCGGGCAGGGCCGTGCCCACGGCCGCCAGGACACTGCCCACCGCACCCTCGGCGAGGTCGAGCTTCCGACCGAACCACTCGATGCCGTTGGTGAACAGCTCGGCGCCGATGAGGATGATGATCAGCGCGCCGAACAGGAAGAGGATGTCCACGTTCAGGCGAACCCGTACCGCCGGCCCGCTCCGGCGCCGACGGCGATCGTCCGGGTGGCTATGGTCGGAGGTGCTGTGGCGCGTACGGCAGGAGCGCCACGTGCCGCGCGCGCTTCAGCGCGATCGAGAGCGCGCGCTGGTGTTCCGCACAGGTGCCCGTCTTCCGTCGCGGCTCGATCTTCGCCCGCTCCGAGAGGTAGCGGCGCAGGCGGTTGACCTCCTTGTAATCGATCGCCGCCGACTTGTCGGCGCAGAAGGCGCACACCTTGCGGCGACGCCGGTCGCGGTAGAAATCGTCGCGCCGTCGCGCACGGGGGGAAGGCATCGGAGGGTCCTCGTCTAGAAGGGCAGGTCGTCGTATTCATCGCCGCCCGGCGCGGCGGGACGCTGCGCAGGACCGGCGGTCGATGGGGTCGCGAAGCGGTCGTCGCTCGGGGTGGGGAAGTCGCCGTCCTCCCGCTCGCGGCGCTCCAGCGAGGTGACCTGGTTGGCGATCAGCTCGGTCGTGTACCGCTTCTGGCCGCTCTGGTCCTCCCACTGGCGCGTCTGGATGCGGCCCTCGATGTACACCTTGTTGCCCTTGCGCAGCCGTTCCGCCGTCCGCTCACCCAGCGGGCCCCAGGCCACGACCCGGAACCACTCGGTCTCCTCCTGCCACTCATCGTTCTGGCCCTTCCACCGTCGGTTGGTGGCCACCGTGAACTGGGTGACGGCCTGTCCGCTGGGCGTGTATCGCATCTCGGGGTCACGTCCGAGGTTGCCGATGATCATGCACTTGTTGAGCGACACGGCTCGACCTCCGATGCCTGCGGCGGGCTATTCGATGGCGGCCGGAGCGGCTTCGCTCTCCGACTCGTCGATGATCTCTCCCTCGGAGGGAGCCTCCTCCTCGTCCGGCGGCACGATGTCGGCCCCCTCGGCTTCGGCGTCGGAGGCGGCGGCCCGGCGCGTGGCGGTCGGGCGCTCGACACGGGTCACCAGGTGGCGCATCACCTCTTCCGTGATGTTGAGTCCACGCTCCAGCTCCAGGACGGCCTCGGACGGAGCGTCGAAGAGGACGATGTGATAGGACCCCTCGCGGTGCGCGCCGATGGGGTACGCCAAGCGGCGTCGGCCCCACGGGCTGACCTTGACGATCTGACCCGAGCCCTGGGTGACGGATCGGGTGGCGCGATCCAGGAGGGCCTGGACGCGATCCTCGGCCACATCCGGCCGGATCACCAGCATCAGCTCATAACGACGCACGTGCGCGGGACTCCTTCCAACGGGGATGGCCCCGCTCGTTCGGTCGCTGGAGGGCGACGGGTGAGACGGCGGGGCTGAAAGGGACCGCGTGAGTATAGCCCTTCGAGCGACGGTCGGTGCCTGGGCAGCTATCGGGACACGGGGCCCGACACTTTGGGCCGAAGCGTCGACGCCGGTGGCTATCCGGTGGGTCAGTCGGGAATCCATCTCCGGGAGCGGGGATCGGGCTCGTCGCGCGCTCCCAGGAAGCCACCGAGCGTGGACGCGAGGGCGGGCAACGCGAGGCCAAGGAAGGCCGGGAAGGCCGCGTCCTTGATGCCCTGGAGGACCTGGCCCGGATCGACATCCGGTCGCGGTGAGCCAGCGGCACGGTACTGCTGGAACAGGTCACCGGCAGCCCCCAGGATCCCGCCCACGCCCAGCCCGGCGAACAGGATCAGGAGCAACAGTCCGAGCGCCCAGACGAGGAACCCGTTCAGCGCGCCCCACACCCGACCTCCGACAGCGGCCGATCGACCGGCGATGAGGCCACCGATGAAGAACGCGAGGAGGCCGATCACGGCAGTGATGATGCCGCCGGTCGCCGCCGCATCGTCCGCGTTCGGGTCCCCGACTCGCACGCCCTGCAAGCCGAGGGCCACGAGAAGGACGCTCGCGAGGATGAAGATGCCCAGCGCCGTGAGAAGTCCCGCCACGATGGGACCCCAGCGGACGCGATCGCGCGGGTTGACGAGGTTGGTCTCCTGGACGACGTCGCCTCGGGTGGGCGGCGCGGCGGCATAGCGGGGCTCGTCGGTGATGATCGTGTCTTCCGTGCGCTCCGTCATCGGCATCCCTTCCGTTGCATCGTGGGCCCGCCTCGTCCCGCCTTCGCCGCGGATCGAGCCGCCACGTGGAAGACGAGACTACGCGCCTGCGGTCACCGGCCGGGCGTCACCGGCCGCCGTGGCATTTCGGCCGCCTTTCAGCCGCTCCGACTCGGGTGCGACCCCGCGAGACGGCGGGTAGTGCCAAAGCAGGGGCTCGAACCCTGACGCCCTTGCGGCAGCGGAGTTTAAGCCTCAGGCCGGGTGTCCGTCAGCGTCCGTCGGGTCCGGTCTCACGCTCAGTCAGCACATCCGGTCGAGCGTCTCACCGCCTGCGGCCGGGCGCGAAGCTACCGCGGGGCGCGACCCGCGGTCCGGTCAGGCCTTCGCGTACGTCTCCGCGCTCTCGAACTCGAAGGCGACGACGGGCTCGTCGCCAACGACCCACGCATCGTGCCCCGGTTCGATGACGTAGGCGTCACCCGGTCCCGCCTCACCCTCGGTGCCGCCGGTGTGGGAGACGTGGAGGCGGCCGCTCACGACCGCCCCGACGTGACGTGCCTGGCACGAGTCCGTGCCGACCACGGGCTTGATCGCTTCAGACCAGCGCCACCCGGGCTGGAACGTGAATCGGGCCGCCGAGTCGGCGCCGAACCGCACGACCTCCACGCGGGTGCTCGGCGGCGTCCGGGTCTCATCGGGCGAATCGAACGAC
>JAUJNA010000006.1:107731-117087 GCA_030446555.1 Chloroflexota bacterium
CGAGATCCCGAGCATCCCGCCACTGCCGAGCATCGAGATCCCGAGCATCCCGCCACTGCCGAGCATCGAGATCCCGAGCATCCCGCCAGTGCCCAGCGGCGGGGTCCCCAGCTTCGAGATCCCCAGCTTCGAGATCCCCAGCTTCGAACCCGACACGGACCTGGAAGCACTGTTCCCCGACGAGATCCTGGGCGCTCCCGTGACCGTCCAGAGCGCGAATGCGGCCGCTTTCCTGGCACTCTTGCCAGCGGGTTCGCAGGAGCGAGCGGCGTTCGAGGGCTTCGTCTCCAGCCTGGGCGTGGGTGTCGACGCCGTCAGCATCGGTAGCGGTCAGTTCGAGTACGAGGGCTCCAGCGAAGAGATCACCGCCTTCCGGGCGGCCGGGGTCGAGACCAGCCGCCTGTTCCAGTCGCTGCTGGCCTTCGCACAGAGTTCAGCGGAGGATCCGGAGGCCATCTCGTTGGAGCCGGCCGTCGTAGGCGGCAAGAACGTGACGGTGGTCAGCAACACCGCCGAGGACTCGACGAGCTACGCCTACGGCGTTCAGGATGTCGTCTTCATCGTCGAGACCGACATTCCGGCGGTCGCCGAGGCCGTCATGGGCGCCCTGCCGTAGGCTTGCCTCCTCCCCGAGTCAGCGAAGCCCCCGGGTCCACCAGCCGGGGGCCTCTTCTCTATCAGGGAGTGGAGGCGACGACCGGATTCGAACCGGTGAATAGAGGTTTTGCAGACCTCCCCCTTGACCACTTGGGTACGTCGCCTCGGGCGGACGGGTCCTGCCGTCCATCGTGAGTGGCTGGCCCTCGAGGATTCGAACCTCGGTTCACGGATCCAAAGTCCGGCGTCCTACCACTAGACGAAGGGCCAGCGGCCGCCAAGGAGGGCCCGGACGCGGTAGGGAGTGGAGCGGAAGACGGGACTCGAACCCGCGACCCTCACCTTGGCAAGGTGATGCTCTACCAACTGAGCCACTTCCGCTCGTTTCACGACCGCGCGACCCACCCTGGGGTGGTGCCGAGAGCCAGGATCGAACTGGCGACACCGCGATTTTCAGTCGCGTGCTCTACCAACTGAGCTATCTCGGCGCGTCGGAGCGGCGGTCCTATTCAACCACGATCCTCCGGCCGTCGACAAGGCGACGACCGTTGCGGGCCGCTTCCGCGCACCACCGACCAGCGCCGTGGATCACCGTGCCCCACCATGGATACTTCCCAGCCGTGGGCCAACGAGGGCGTGCCGTGACCCTCAGGGAACTCGTCTGCTTCGTGTTCGGGCATCGCAACGCCGGCTTCTGCCGTCGCTGCGGTCGCCGCGCGCGCTGACGCGGAAGCTCAGCCCAGGCGCGCCAGCGCGTCGGTGCTCAGGGCGTCCAGCGGTGTGGAGCCACTGAGCGACCGGAGCCGGTTGACGCGCTCCAGCAGGGGCGGGTGGGTCGACATGAGACCTGCCGCGCGTGACTCGAACTTCTTGATGGGGTTGACGATGTAGAGGTGCTGGGTCGCTCGATTGGCCACCTCCAACACCTCCCGGTCGGCGGCGATCTTGGCCAGCGCACGCTCCAGCCCGTAGGGGTTACGAGTCAGCTCGACGCTCGAGGCGTCGGCCAGGAACTCGCGCTGTCGGCTCACCGCGAGCTGGACCATGCGCGCGAAGAAGGGCGCCAGCACGGCTAGGACCAGGGCGACCACGAAGAGGATGGCGGCGCCCCCTCCCCCGCCCGAGTCGCGGCCACGCGAGCGCCCGGTGCCGCCCCAGAAGGTGAAGCGCAGGAAGAAGTCAGCCAGGAGGGCGATGCTCCCGACGAGGGCGCCCACCAGCAGCGTGAAGCGGATGTCCAGGTTGCGCACGTGCGCCAGCTCGTGCGCCATGACGCCCTGGAGCTCCTCACGGTCGAGCTTCTGGAGGAGACCGGTGGTGATGGCGACGCTCGCGTGCTGCGGGTCGCGACCCGTGGCGAAGGCGTTGGGCGCGGTGTCGTCGATGATGTAGACCTTGGGCGGCGGGATGCCGGCCGCGAGCGAGAGTTCGGTGATCACGTTCATCAGCTGGGGCGCGTCCTGGGGCTTCACCTCCCGGGCTCGCGAGGCGGCCAGGATCATGCTGTCACCGCTGTAGTAGGTCACCAGGCTGATGAGGGCCGCGATGATGACCGCGATGCCGATGCCGGCGTACCCGCCCCCGACCGACCCGATCATGAAGAACCCGATGACGAAGCCCACCCCGGCCATCAGGGCGATGACGATGAGCACGAGCAGGATCGACTTGCGCCGGTTCGCGGCGATCTGGTCGTAGAAGCTCTGGCGCTGGCCGATGACGCTCACGCTGATGCCGCGGACGGGTCAGTGCGCCGGCTGCTGGATCAGACGGTCGGAGTCTGGCTCGGCGGCGGGGGCGGCGCGGACAGGTTGGTGAGGTCCACCGTGGGCACCGCGCTGGCGGCGGGCTCGGCGTCGAAGAACTCACGCGGGCGGAAGCCCATCGGGCCGGCCACGAGCACGTTGGGGATCGTCGCGATCGATGTGTTGTAGTCGAGCACGACGGCGTTGTAGTGCTGTCGCGCGAAACCGATCTGGTTCTCGGTCGTGGTGAGCTCCTCCTGGAGCTCCAGGACGTTCTGGTTGGCCCGCAACTCCGGGTAGTTCTCCACGACCGCGAACAGCGAGCGCAGCGTGCCGGTCAGGGCGTTTTCCGCGGCCGCCTGCTCGGCCGGTCCGCGTGCACCGGCCGCGACCGCGTTCGCGCGCGCTTCGGTCACCGCTGTCAGCACCTGCTGCTCGAAGCCCATGTATCCCCGCACGGCGTTCACGAGGTTGGGGATCAGATCCCACCGTCGCTTCAGCTGGACCTCGATCTGGGCGAAGGCCTCGTCGATGCGCAGGCGCCGCTGGATCAGGCCGTTGTAGATGAGGATGCCGCCGATGATCACGACGGCAACGATCACCAGGATGACGATGACGAGCGGGTCCATGCCCCTCCCTTCCGCGTGACGTGGCTGTCGCGCAGTCTAGCAGCGCCGCGTGGCACTCCAGACCCATCGCGGCCACGGAAGACGGTCGCTGGGCCCCTCTGGTCGCCCGATCGGCAGCGGTCGATGGAGCGGGGCCATCGAGTCATGCCTCCGTGGTAGGGACGGGATCAGCGGCGCTGATGCGCGGCGGGATCGCTCCCTTCATGGGCCAGGACCGGTGGGCGGTGAGGGACTCGAACCCCCGACATCCTCGGTGTAAACGAGACGCTCTGACCAGCTGAGCTAACCGCCCCGCGGGCATCGTAGCGCGGCCGTGACACGAAGGACGGCGGCCGATCGGCCGCCGTGTCGAGTGCGAGGTGGTGCCCAGGCCGGGACTTGAACCCGGATGACTTGCGTCATACGCCCCTCAAACGTACGCGTATACCAATTCCGCCACCTGGGCGCTGTACGCCTCGCAGCCCACTGCGTCGTGGTACCGAGGGAGGGACTTGAACCCACACGACCTTGCGGTCACTAGGTCCTGAACCTAGCGCGTCTGCCTATTCCGCCACCTCGGCAAGGCGCACGATCACCCGTCCGGGCGCGAAGCGAGGCGCCATGTTAGCACATCCCAGTAGCGCTCCCGGGGGTCCGGGATCTGCCGCGGCGTCGGCCCGACGACCCCGTCGCGCACCAGGAACAGGTGGTCAGGGAAGGTGATGGGGATGATGGGCATCTCCCGGGCCAGGGTCGCCTGAAGGGCACGCGAGCGCTCCGCCCGGACCTCGGGCTCTGCGACCCGACGCGCCTCGTCCAGGAGGCGGTCCATGAAGCTCGACTGGTAACCGCTGAGATTGGAGCCGCCGACCACCGCCTCCGTGGAGACGAGCAACGGATAGAGGTCCGGATCCAGACCGAGCTCGACGTCGAGCAGCGCGACATCGAACGAGCCGGGCCGGAGCCGCTCCTCCAGGAGCACATCGGGCGTCAGCGGGACCACGCGCACATCGACGCCCAGGGTGGTCCAGTCCTCGGCGATGCGCTCGGCCACGAGCAGGTCCTCGATCGCTTCCGGGGCGTCGCGCACCAGCAGCTCGATGCTCACGGGCTCCGTCGCGCCAGGCATCTGCCAGCCCGTGGCCGACTCGGTCCACCCGGCGGCGAGCAGGCCCGCGCGCGCCGCCTCGGGATCGTGGAGCGGCTGTCCCGACGCCTCCTGCTCGTACAGGCTGGAGCCCGGCGACAAGAGGGTGTTCGCCGGCAGCGCCGCCCCGCTGAACACCTCCGCCCCGATCCTGCCCCGGTCGATGGCCAGCGACAGTGCCCGGCGGACCGCGGCGTCGCGCAGCGGCTCGGTGGAGAAGCGCAGGTTCGGCACGAGCGCCAGGGCCCGCGTGCCAGGATACCGGACAGGCTCGATGGCGCGGTCGCGGGCGATCGGACCGAGGTCGCTGGGGCCCAGGCCGGCGGCGACCTGCACCTCTGCCTCGTCCAGTGCCTCGATCAGGCTCGCGGCATCGGGGTAGAGCTGGAAGCGATAGCGCTCCAGGAACGGCCGCGGCGCACCGGCGCGATGCGGCGTCGGCTCCGGCGCTCGTGCCACCGCGTCCGGCCCGTACACCGCGGGGTCGCCGCCTGGACGAGAGCCCACGCGCCGAAGGACCACGAAGTCCGGTCGCAGCGTCTCGAGTGCGAACGGACCGCTGCCCACGGGCGCGCGCGCGAAGTCGGTCCCCGGACGGTCACCGAGCGGGGTGCCCGCGAGCAGATGGGCCGGCACCAGCGGCGCGATCGTGGCGGGCAGGAACGAGGCGATCGGCGCTGGCAGGTGCAGCCGTACCGTGAAGCGATCGACGCGCTCGGCCGTGACGCCCTGCCAGTCAGCCGCCGCCGGGCCCGTGTACGCCGGATCTGCCAGTGTCTCGACCGTCAGCAGCACGTCATCGGCCGAGACATGGACGCCGTCATGCCAGCGAGCGTCCGGTCTGATGTGGAACGTCCAGGAGGTGCCCGAGGGGTCGATCTCCCAGTGCGTGGCGAGATCGGGCACGATCGCGCCGTCGGGACCCAGCCGCGTCAGGCCGCGGAAGAGCAGTGCGCCGATCGACCGCTCGGCAGGCGTCGTGGCGAACTGGGGATCCAGCGTGACCACCGGACCGATGGCCCCTTCCACGAGGAGCTGCGGGCGGGCGGGCGGCGGCATCGATGGGCTCGGCGGCGACGGCACCGGTCGCGGCGGGGCCGAGGCCACGAAGCCCGCTCCGAACACGAGCAGCACGGTCACCGCCAAGAGGACGAGGAGGGTGTCGAGCCGGCGCATGGGAGGCCCGCGGGCGCCCGTCCCGCCTAGGGAGCGACCTGCTGCGACTCCGTCGCGAGGAACCCGAGCAAGGACACGATGGCGAACAGCACCGCCAGGATGACCGTGAACTGATACAGGCGCTTCTCCACGCCGCGGCGGCTCCGGTACACCGACGAGTCACCACCGAACGCCGCCGACAGGCCGGCACCGCGCGACTGGAGCAGGATGGCGGCCATCAGCCCGATGCTGACCACGATCTGGCCGAGTCCCAGGGCGAAGTCCACGAGCGCGCGCGTTCCTCCGATCGACGTCGATGGGGCGGGCGCGAAGGATAGCACGGGGGCTCACTGACCCCGGCCGTTCAGCCCGTCGGAGCGACCGAGGCGTCCAGCAGCGACCGTCCCGTGATGCCCGCCCAGGATGGGATGCCCTGGAGAGCCAGCAGCGTGGGTGCGACATCGGCCAGGACGCCGTCGCGAAGCCGGAGGCCGACCACTCCCGAGCCGGCCAGCACGATGGGGACCGGATTCAGCGAGTGAGCGGTCACGGGCGAGCCGGAGGCATCGCGCATCTGGTCGGCATTGCCGTGGTCGGCCGTGACACAGAGCAGCGCGCCGCCACCACCTCGGGCACGGCTGACGTCATCCGCTCGCCGCATGGCGTCGATGATCCTGGCGAGGCAGGCATCCACGCTCTCCACGGCGCGCACCGTTGCGTCCCAGACGCCGGTGTGGCCGACCATGTCGGGGTTAGCGTAGTTGGCGACGAGGAAGTCGTATGCATCCGAGTCGACCGCGTCGACCAGCGCATCGGTGATGCCAGCCGCGCTCATCTGCGGGCACAGGTCGTAGGTGGCCACGCGGGGGCTCGGTACGAGGATCCGGTCCTCCCCCGGCCAGGCATCCTCGACGCCGCCGTTGAGGAAGTAGGTGACGTGGGCGTACTTCTCCGTCTCGGCGATGTGCAGCTGGCGCCACCCACGCTCGGAGAAGGCTTCGGCCAGGCTGCGCACCACCGCAGGCGGGAAGCAGACGCGGACCGGGAGGCCCTCCTCGTAGGCGGTCATCGTGGTTACGAGTACGCCGACGGGCATCGCGCCCCGCTCGAAGCCGGCGAAGTCGGATCCGTCCACGAGGGCATGCGTCAGCTGTCGGGCACGGTCGGCGCGGAAGTTGGCGATGATCAGGGCATCCCCGTCGCCGACGGCACCGCCCGAGGCGTCGATGACCGTGGGCTGCACGAACTCGTCGTTCTCGCCGCGCTCGTATGCCGTGGCCAAGCCGACCATCGGCGACGGTGCGCGCGGACCCTCACCGTGGACGATCGCTCGGTACGCGGCCGCCGTGCGCTCCCAGCGCTGATCGCGGTCCATGGCGAAGTACCGGCCCCCGATGGTCGCCACGCGCGCCCCGGGATGCGCCTTCCGGAGGCGATCCTCCAGATCGGGGAGGAAGGTCACCGCCGACCGCGGCGCCGTGTCACGACCGTCCAGCACGGCGTGCACGAGAACGTCCCGAACGCCGGAGCGGCGGGCCAGCTCGGCCACGGCCACCGCGTGGCGGTCGTTGGCGTGGACGCCTCCAGGCCCGACGAGAGTGATGACGTGCAACCGTTTCCCGGGCTGCGTGGCCCGCGCCGCTGCCTCGAGCAGCACCGGATTCCGGAAGAAGGAGCCATCGGAGATCGCCGCGTCGATGCGTGGCAGGTCCTGGAGGACGGGCCTGCCACAGCCCAGGTTGAGATGGCCGACCTCGCTGTTGCCCATCTGGCCGGCGGGCAGACCGACCGCCTCGCCGCTGGCTTCGAGGCTGGCGTGCGGCCAGCGCGTGAGGATCGAGCGCCAGGCGGGTATGCGGGCGGCAGCGATGGCGTCGGCTTCGGGTCGGGCGCCGATGCCGAAACCGTCGAGGACGACCAGGACGAGCGGCCTCGACCGACCGGCGGCCGCGCTCACCCTGCCTCGGCCGCAGCGGTCGTGGCCCGGTCTCGCGCGGCGGCCGTGAGAGCCGCACGCGCCACGATGCCTGCCATCTCGTCGACCTTGAGGCTCGCGCCGCCGACCAGCGCGCCGTCGAGCGAGGGCTCGGCCAGGAACTCGACCGCCGTGGTGCTGGTCACGCTGCCGCCGTAGAGGACCGGCAATGAGGAGGCATCGGCCAGGCCCAGACCGGAGCACGCCTCTCGGATCACGTCGGCCATGGCCGCCGCATCGGCGCCGCGAGCGGCGCGCCCCGTGCCGATGGCCCACACGGGCTCATACGCCACCACCAGTCCCGGCAGCGTGAGGTCTGGCCCAGCCGCGACGACTCGCAGGGCGCCTTGCAGCTGCCCCACGACGGTGGCCTCGGCCCTCCCCTGCTCGCGCTCCTCCAGTCGCTCGCCCACGCACAGGATCGGACGCAGCCCGGACTCTCGACAGCGCAACAGCTTTTGGCCGATCTGCGCGTCCGTCTCCCGTTGGTCGCGGCGCCGCTCGGAATGGCCCACGATGCACCACGTGGCGAGACCGGCGAGCATGGGCGCCGAGACCTCGCCGGTGTAGGGGCCGAACGTCTCCGCATGGACGTCCTGCGCGCCAACCGCCACACCGCTGCCACGCAGCGCCCGACCGACCGCGGCCAGGGAGACGAAGGGCGGACAGACGACCCGTTCCACGAGCGGGACCGCCGTGGCCTTCGCGATGGCGGCCGCCAGCTCGGCGGCATCGGCGGGGGTCGTGTGCATCTTCCAGTTGGCGGCGATCACGACCGGGCGCACGACGGGCATCATCGCACGCCGCCCATCACCCGCTCGCGGTCCGCGTCCCGACCTCAGGCGGAGCGTGCGACCTGGGGCACCTGTCGCACGGCTCCCTCATCATGCAGCCGCAGGAGTGCTGTAGCGAGTTTGGCCGAGTCATGGTGATGGCCGTTCTCGTCATCGACGAGGTCCGCCAGGACGACCCGCGATGCCGCGCCCTCTCTCGGCAGGTCGTTCACCACGGGCGCGGCGAGGTAGCCGACCGGTACCCGGGCACCCTGGTTGTCGTTGGCCAGGACGACGTCGATGAGGCCGCCCGCACCGTGCGCTGCGAGAGCCGCCAGGTGCTCGCCAAGCGTGTACCCCTCCGTTTCGCCGAGCTGTGTGGCCACGTTGGCGACGTAGACGCGCAGCCCCGGCGCCCCCTCCAGCGCGGCACGGATCCGAGGCACCAGCAGGCTGGGAAGGAGGCTCGTGTAGAGGCTGCCCGGCCCCAGGACGATCAGTTCCGCCGAGGCGATCGCTTCGATGGCGTCTTCGCTCGCCGAGACGTCCGAGGGCGTGATCCAGACGCGCCGGATCCCCCTCGCGCGGGCGATGACCGATTGGCCCTCCAGCGTCCGGCCGTCGGTCAGCTCGGCGTGCAGCGTCAGGGCCACGGGCGCCACCGGCAGCACGCGACCCCGCACGGCGAGGACCCGGTTGGACTGGCGCACCCCCTCCTCGAAGTCGCCCTCGATGGCGCTCAGCGCCGCGATGAGCAGGTTGCCGAAGGCGTGGCCACTGACGCCCGCATCAGCGTCTTCCCGCGGGAAGCGGTACTGGAGCAGTCGCGTCATCGCCGGCTCGGCGTCGGCCAGCGCGGCGATGCAGTTCCGCAGGTCGCCCACGGGCGGGAGCCCCAGCTGCTGGCGGAGCTTGCCCGACGATCCGCCGTCGTCGGCGACCGTGACCACCGCCGTGATGTTGCTCGTCACCTCCTTGAGGCCGCGCAATAGCGTCGACAGACCGGTGCCGCCGCCGATGGCGACGACGCGCGGTCCACGAGCCAGCGACCGCTTCTGGTAGATCAGCTCGACCAGCGGCTCCGAGCGTTGCGGGAACGGCTCCAGGAGCGCACCCAGCAGCCGCCAAGACCCGAAGAGGAAGATCGCCACGCCGAGTGCGAGGATGACCGCGGGGCGGAGCTCGAGGGGCAGCGACTGGAGGCTCACGAGGTCGAAGAACCGGCCGGCGGGCGAATCGGCGGGGACGTCGCGGAAGGCCAGGCGGATGACGAGGGCGCCCGCGAGGGCGAGGAGCAGCTCTCCCAGGAAGACGACGGCCAGCCAGCGCTTGACGCCGATACCGGGCCGCAGCCAGCGC
>JAUJNA010000006.1:117187-131959 GCA_030446555.1 Chloroflexota bacterium
CAGCCAGCGCTTGACGCCGATACCGGGCCGCAGCCAGCGCCGCAGCCGGGAAAGGCGACCGTCGCGGTTCGCCGCAAGGGGGGACGGCCGGAGAGGCACGGGAGGGGTCATCGGCCCGTGGATGGTGCGGTCGGCATCATGAACGCTCCAGCTCCCGGTGCCACACATCGACCGGGCCGTCATGACAGCGGCGCCACTCGCTCGCCATCTCCTCCGCGATGGAGATCGAGCGGTGGTAACCGCCGGTGCACCCGACGGCCACCGTGAGCCGCGTCTTGCCCTCCGCCTGATAGGCCGGGATGGCGAAGTCGAAGAACTCTCGGGTGAAGGCCAGGAACCGCTGGGTCACGGGCTGACCCAGCACGAAGTCGCGCACCGGCTCGGTCAGTCCCGAGTGCGGCCGGAGCTCCGGGATGTAGAAGGGGTTCTCCATGAAGCGCACGTCGAAGACGACATCCGACTCGAGGGGCAGGCCGTACTTGAAGCCGAAGCTGATGAGTTGGAGCGCGATGCCGTTGACATCGGTTTCGAGCTTCAGCGCCCGCTGGATCCGCTCGCGGAGCTGACGGCCCGACAGCTCGGATGTGTCGATGACCACGTCTGCCTGCTCGCGCACCGGCTCCAGCATGCGCCGCTCCGCGGCGATCGACCCGGCGACACTGCCCCGGCTGGTGGCGAGGGGATGCCGGTGACGCGTCTCGCTGAAACGGCGGATGAGCACCTCGTCGCGCGCCTCCAGGTAGAAGACCTGCGGCTCGATGCCGCGACCCTCCAGCGCGCCCATCGCCGCCTGGAGTGCCAGCGCGGCGTCGCCGACCCGGACGTCGAGGACGAGCGCCACGCGATGGAAGCGGATCGGATCGTCGGCCACCAGCTGCGCCAGGTCGGCCAGCAGCTCCGCCGGGACGTTGTCCACGACGTGGTAGCCCAGGTCCTCGAAGAGCTTGCTCGTGGCCGTCTTCCCGGCTCCGGAGAGCCCGGTCACGATCGCGACGCGTGGCCGTTCCGCCTCACCCATCGGCCGCCGCCCCGGATCGGCGGAGGAGCAGGATGGTGAACTCGTAGAGGACGTACATGACGCCGCTCATGATGAGCGGGCTGACGGGGTCCTGCCCGGGCGTGGCCACCACGGCGAAGACGACGATGCCCACCGCCACGTAGCGGCGCGAGGAGCGGAGGCGCTCGACCGAGAGGACACCGAGCTTGGAGAGCAGCACCAGCACCGCCGGGAACTGCATCACCGATCCGAAGACGAGGAAGATGGTCGTGACGAAGCCGAAGTACGCCTCGGCGCTGAGCAACGACTCCAGCGAGCCCGGGATCTGGAAGCCGAGGAGGAAGCCGATGGCGTAGGGCATCGTGACGTAGGCCACCGCAGCGCCCAGCAGGAAGAAGACGATGGTCAATGGGATCCACGGCAGGGCGGCACGTCGTTCACGCGGCGTCAGTCCCGGTGACACGAAGGCCCACAGCTGGTAGAGCACGATCGGCAGTGCCAGCAGGATGCCCACGATCACGGCGATCCGGAGCTGGATCAGGAAGCCACCGCTCAGGGTGAGGAAGAAGACGCGTCCCCCCGGCACCGGGTACAGCAGGACCTCCACGATGCGCGGCGCGAGGACGAAGCCCACGACCGCGCCGAGGGCGACGGCGGCGAGGCTGATGGCGATCCGCCGGCGAAGCTCCGAGAGGTGGTCGACGAGCGACATCACCTTCTCCTCGCCGGGCTCGGACGGCTCGGGAGAGGAGGCCGGTGTGGTGCCCGGCGGCTCGGTCCGTGGCTGCCGGGCCGGGATGAGGACCTCGCCACTCACCGCGCGCACGGGCCCGCGGCTCTCGCCGGCGTGATCACTCATGGCCGCGGCTGAGGAGCCGGACGCGCGGGCGCGCGGCCGTGCCCGTCAGGGCGCGTCGTCCGCCGGGTCGTTCGGGGTACCGCGAGGGGCCGTCTCCGGTCGGCGCTCGGTCGATGCACCCTGCGGGGGCGGCGCCGTCACGGTCGTCGACTCCTGGAAGTCCGTCGACGCCTTGCGGAACTCACGGATGGTCCGGCCCATGGCCGATCCCATCTCGGGCAGCTTGCCCGGGCCCAGGATCAGCAGCGCGATGGCGAGGACGAGGAGGAGTTCGAGGGGACCGATGTTGGGGAGCCCCATGGGCCTGGTCGCGAGCCTCCCGGTGCGCGGTGGTGGTCCGACATGCTACACCCTCAGTCGCGCCGCCCAGAGCCGCGCCGCCTCCTCCAGCGAGGCGCCCGGGTCCTTCGATCCTGCCGCCGCCTCCGCGATGGCGCGTGACACGTTGACCAGCAGGCCGCCGCCGGGCAGGCCGGCGGCCGGCCCACTCGATGTCGGGCCCAGGGATCTCACCGCGTCCAGGTCGCCTCCCTGGCGTCCCGCACCTGGCACGAGGAACGGCAGCCCCGGTGCCGCGGCACGGACCTCGGCCACCTGCTGTGGCGCCGTGGCACCCACCACCAGACCGCAGGTCCCGCGTCCGGCATCCCAGGCGGCCACTCGTCGGGCGACATGGACGTACAGCGGCGCGGGCTCCTCGGCAGCCTGCACCTCATCGGCGTCGTTCGCGACGACCAGCAGGTCCTGGAGCTCGCCCGCGCCCGGGTTGGATGTCCGGCACAGGACGTACACGAAGCGGTCGGCGCGATCGAGCAACGGAGCGATGCCCTCCTCACCGGTGTACGGGCTGACCGTGACAGCGTCCGCACCCAGCCGGTCGAACAGCCATGCCGCGTGTCGTTCCGATGTGGAGCTGATGTCACCGCGCTTCGCGTCGGCGATGAACGGCAGATCCACGGGCACATCTCGCCGCAGCCGCTCCAGCATGGCGACACCCTCGCTCCCCCACGACTCGAAGAAGGCGAGGTTCACCTTGACGGCGGCGGCGTGGCGACCGGCCGACTCGAGGACCAGTCGGGCGAACGCCTCGATCCCCGAGAGATCGGCGCGCCATCCCGGCGGCAGGCCAGCCGGGTCAGGGTCGATGCCGAGGCAGAACGAGGTGGCAGCGATGCGGAGACGGGTCGAGAGGCGATCGAGATAGGGACCTGTCGCCACCAGGCTCACGGCGCGCGGCTGGGTGTCGGCTCCTCGGGCGATGAAGGGATGGGAGCCGGGGTGATCGAGGGGCGCAGCTCCGGTGGGAACCACCAGGCGGGCGATGATGAGGCGTCCAGGGAACCGTCTTCCGTGATGGCCTTGTCGTCCTGGAGCGTGATCGCTCCCGTGTCACGCCCGAGCGTCATGATCCGCAGGTCGACCCCCAGGCCCTGCAGGTGGAGGTACGCGATCTGCGTGCCGTCGGGCGAGAACTCGGGCGAGAAGCTGCGCCCATCGTCCGTGAGTCGAGCGGCCTCTGCGCCGGTGTTCGCGTCGATGATGACGATGTCGCGGCCCTTGCCGGTGGTCCGCTCCGCGGCGAGCAGCGCGCCATCCGGGGACCAGGAGGGATTGGCGTACCCGCCCTTGAGGAGTTTCAACGTCCGGTCGGCGACGCCGTAGATGCCGATGCGCGGAGCGCCCACGCTGCCGCTCCGGGCGTTGTACGTGAAGGCGATGCGCGTGCCATCCGGGCTCCAGGCAGGGTCGCTATGCCCCAGTCCCGAGGTGTTGCGCACCTTGAGGTCGGTCACCCGGCCTCCTTCGGCCGGCATCGTGCTCAGGACCACGTTCCCGCTGCCGTCAGCACCATCGCTCGTCAGCACGAGCGTGGAACCGTCGGGGCCGACGTCAGGCTGGAGCAGCCAGGTGAACCACTCGCCGCCAGCCGGCGAGAAGCGCGTATCGCGGAAGAGGCCGTTCTCGATCTCCACGCGCTCCGAGCCGTCGGGGCCCATCCGCATCATCACGGGGTGATAGAGCGTGTAGCTGGCGAGCCGATTCGCGCAGCCGGTCTCGAAGCGACCGCACGCGACCTTGGCTTGCTTGGTGCGGGTCTCGATGAAGTAGATGGCTGAGCCGTCGGGGCTCCAGGCGGGTGACGAATCCATGCCCTTGTTCGACAGCTGGCGGAGGTCGAAGCCGCTCGCCGCCCAGATGTTGCCGGTGCGTGCGAAGAGGAGCGTCCCGCGTACCTCCGTGCGTTCCTCCGGTGGCGGCGTGATGACCACGCTGGGGTTCGGCGTACGGCCGAATCGGATGGGGCCGCCCTTGAGGCCATCGCCGTCCACGCCGTCCCCGCCGTCCCCGCCCCCGCCTGTCCGTGGCGCCGACGCGGCG
The DNA here is from genome assembly GCA_030446555.1 of Chloroflexota bacterium. Taxonomy (GTDB): domain Bacteria; phylum Chloroflexota; class Limnocylindria; order Limnocylindrales; family CSP1-4; genus Palsa-1032. The sequence continues at coordinate 121,423 of JAUJNA010000006.1, forward strand.
AGGAGGTATCCCACACTCGCGAGCCCGATGAGGCCCACGAGCACGGCCGCGATCAGCGGCGCGAGCAGCCCGCCCGCCAGCGTGGGGCGTCGGCCGGCCGGCCCTACCTGACGGCCAGGCCGGGTCCCCTCGTCAGGCGCGCTGCGACGCGTGACCCTCGTCACGCGACAGCTCGGGCGAGCGCCCGTCCCACCGTGCCGGTCGCCGCGGAGGCGCCGGCCAGGTGACCCGCCGGCGCGACATCGCGCACCTCGAGCTGGAGGGTCTCGAACCCGCCGAATGAACGGCTGGTGAGGCGCGCCACGAGATCGAGCTCCTGCCCTTCGGCGATGACGCCCACTAGGTCCTCCGAACGGCCGAAGCAGATGCCATCGAGCACTTCCTTCCCCTTGCGCAGGACGAGCTGGAGGTGACCACCAGCTGCCGCCCGGATCCGCGCGACGCGCAGCCCGCTGATCCCCAGCAGCGGCGGCGGCTCGCCGGATCGGTCCAGCGCGGCCAGCTCTCGAAAGAGTACGTGATCGACGTCATCCGCGCCGGCCAGAAGGTCGATCCGGAGGGCTGGGCGAGGGTCCGGATCCGGCAGTCCCGTGGCCGCCAGGAGGAGTCGCTCGCGGAGCTCGGCGTACCTGTCGGAGCGTAGGCTGCAGCCGGCCGCTGCGGGATGGCCTCCGTGCCGCTCGAACAGATCGCCACAGGCGGCGAAGGCAGCCGCGAGGTCGAAGCCGGCGGCACTGCGACCCGAGCCGCGCCACGGCTCACTGCTGCGCGAGAAGACGACCGCGGGACGGCCGGTCCGCTCCGCGAGGCGACCGGCCACGAGACCGATGACCCCGACCGGCCAGTCGCCCGCGAGGATCGTGATGGGCGCTTCCGGCGCGTCGGCCAGCCGCCCCTCCGCCTCGGCCACCGCCGACGCTGTCAGCTCGCGTCGCACGAGGTTCGCCGCTTCCAGCTCGGCCGCCAGGCGTTCGGCCTCGTCCGCGTCGTCGGTGAGGAGCAGGCTCGCCGCGGCGGCGGCATGGCCCACTCGCCCCAGCGCGTTCAACCGGGGCGCGAGCGAGAACGCGATGGCTTCGGGATCCACCCGCTCGGCCGGCATGCCCGCGTGGCGCAGCAGGGCCGCCAGGCTCGGCCGGGGTCCGGCTCTCAGTCGCTCCAGCCCGAGGCGGACGATGGCCCGGTTCTCGCCCACGACGGGCACCAGGTCCGCCACCGAGCCGATGGCCGCCAGATCGGCGAGTGCCAGTGCTGTGTCGTGCCCCGTCGGCTGGTCAGCCAGGAGGAGCTGCGCCAGCTTGAACGCCACACCGCTGCCCGCGAGATCCGGGTGCGGATAGCGCGAGCCGGCCAGGTGGGGGTCCACGATGCTCAGCGCGCGCGGCAGGACCGCTGGGATGCGGTGATGATCGGAGATGAGCACGTCGATGCCCGACCGGATGGCCGCTTCGACCTCGGCGACGCTGGCGATCCCGCAGTCGACGGTCACGATGACGGCTCGGCCCTCCCGTCGCGCCCGGTCCACCGCCGCGAGCGAGAGCCCGTGGCCCTCGTCCTGCCGGCTGGGGACGTAGGGCGAGGCGTCGATGCCCAGCGCGCGCAGCGTCCGCACCATGATGGCCAGCCCGGTCAGACCGTCGGCGTCGAAATCCCCGACGACGAGCACCCGCTCGCCGCGGGCGCCAGCGTGCTCGATGCGGGCTGCGAAGGCGGCCGCCCCGGGAAGCAGGCGGGGGTCGTGGAGGCCGCTCTCCGGAGGATCGAAGAGCGACGCCAGGGCATCGCCATCGCGATGGCCACGAGCGGCGATCAGCGCAAGGACGCGGTCCGAGAGGCCGCGCGCTCGGCCGGCGTCACGGAACTCCGGGGTCAGGTCGGCTGGCTCCGGCAGCACCCACCGGTAGCGGGGCGTCGGCTGGGCCATGGGACCGAAGTCTGGCGACCGCGGCTCCACGTCGGCTTATCCGGCCCGCGAGGCCGCGAACTCGCGTGCGCGTCGGCGATCGTCCCAGGCATGCCAGTCGACCAGCAGGGCACTGGCGTTGAAGATCGACGAGTAGGTGCCCGACACGATGCCGATGAGCAGCGCGAGCACGAACGTCCGGATGGCATCGCCGCCGAAGAGCAGCAGTGCCGTGAGCGTGAGGACCACCGTGAGCGACGTGTTGATCGACCGTCCCAGCGTCTGCAGCAGGCTGTGGTTCACGATCGCGTCGAAGGGCTCGCCGGCATGGCGGATGCGGTTCTCGCGCACCCGGTCGAAGACCACGATGGTGTCGTGCACGCTGAAGCCGATGACGGTCAGCATGGCGGTCACGAACAGGGCATCCAGCTGGAGCCCGAAGAGCGTGCCCAGGATGGCGAACGTGCCGACCACCACGATGACGTCGTGGATGAGCGCAACGATGGCCGTCGCGCCCATCCGGAAGTCACCGAAGCGGAAGGTCATCCAGAGCAGGATGCCCACCGAGCCGAGGGCGATGAGGATCAGCGCCTGCGTGGTGACCTCCTGGCTCACGATGGGGCCGACGTTCGATTCCTGGCGGACCTCGTCGATCGGCCCGAACCGCTCCTGGAGGGCCGCCGCGACCTCGCCGAGCTTGCCCTCAGTGGGGACGATGAGCGCAGGTCCGGCCGATGGGGACGGGGACGGGGACGGGCTTGCCGAGGGCGACGGGCTGGCCGAGGCCGCCGGGCTGGCCGAGGCCGCCGAGGATGATGCGGGCGATGCCGAGCCCGCCGGTGATGGCGATGCGGGTGGCGCCTGCTGGAGACCGATCTCTTCGGTGCGGATGAGCACGTACTGTCGGTCGCCATCAGTGGTGATGGCCACGCTGGAGTCGGCCAGGCCCTGGGCGGCGAGGACCTCCCTGACAGCCGGCACCTCGGGTGTCCTCTCCTGGAAGTGCACCTCCCAGATCGTGCCGCCGGTGTAGTCGATGGAGAACTGCAGCCCCAGCCGAGCCCCGGGCACGAACGTCAGCAGGATGAAGATGACGCCGGGGATGGTGATGAGGAGGCTGAAGATGTAGAACCAGCGGCGCTTCCCGATGAGATCAACACGAGCGCTGGCTTCTCGCGAGCGGCCACGCGCCTGGGGCGTGGCGACGGTGAACTCCTCCTCCTTGACGCCGTACAGATTCTGCTTGGCGCGCCCACGGCCTGGCGGACGATCCAGCGCAGCATCTCGCGGCTCAACGTGATGGCCGTGAACATCGAGGTCAGCACGCCGATGATGAGGACCAAGGCGAAGCCACGGATCGTGGACGAGCCGAAGTAGTACAGGATCGCCGCCGTGATGAGACTGGACACGTTGGAGTCGATGATCGAGGTTCCAGGCCCGGTTGAACCCCGCCTCGATGGCCGCGGAGATGGTCTTGCCGGCGCGCAGCTCCTCCTTCGTCCGTTCGAAGATGAGGATGTTGGCGTCGACCGCCATCCCCACCGAGAGCACGAAGGCAGCCACGCCGGCGAGCGTGAGCGTGACGGGGATGAGCCGGAACATCGCGTAGACGACGATCGCGTAGAAGAGGAGCGCGATGCAGGCGATGGCCCCCGGCAACCGATAGTGCAGCAGCATGAAGAGGAAGACGAGGCCGATGCCGATGGCGCCGGCGAGCAGGCTCTGCTCCAGGAAGCTGGTGCCCAGCGTGGCGCTGATGCGGCTGAAACCCACCTCGCGGATCTCGTGCGGCAACGCACCGAACTTCAGGACCGTCACGATGTTGTTGACCTCGGCGACCGTGAAGTCGCCCTCGATGACGCCTTGCCGCCCGGGATCGGGTTCTTGATGACGGGCGCGGATACGACGTTGCCGTCCAGCACGATGGCGAAGTTGTTGCCCACGTTCTGGCTCGTGTACTCACTGAAGAGGCGCGCGCCCTCCGGCTTGAGCGTGAACTCCACCTGCGGCCGGCCTCGTGGATCGAAGCCCGGCTGCGCGAAGTCGACCTCGTTGCCGCTGAAGAGGGGGTCGAGGTCGGGCGGGATGGGCTGACCTTGCCCCCGGTGGGGTCTGGCCGGCTGGGATGGGCACGAACTGGAGGAGACCGGTAGAGCCGATGAGGTCGCGCACCTCCTCGACGTTCTCGACTCCGGGGATCTCCACGCTGATGCGGTCGCTGCCCTGGGTCTGGACGATGGGCTCGGCCACACCGGTGGCGTTCACGCGCTGCTCGATGATCGTGCGCGTGGTGCCCATGATCTCCGGCGTGATGGGGTCGCCCTCGGTGCCGATGACCTGGTACTCGCCGCGGAGACCGCCCTGCAGGTCGAGGCCGAGCCGCGTCTCGATGCGCTCGGGCGGTTCGCTGCCGGGACGATTCATCGGCAGCAGGTCGACCGCGAGCGCGGCAAGACCGACCGCCACGATGATGAAGGGGAGGATGCGACGCATCGCGCCGGATGCTAGCAGAGTCCCGAGTTCCGATCGCAGGCGGGCCTACTACGCGTTTCCAGCCGACCCTTGGAAAGAGGAGCGAGGAACAGAGCTGGCGCGGCGCCGGTTCCTGTCAGCTGGGGCGTCAGACGACGACGATCCACGCGAGGCGGTCCGATCCGCGCCCGATCCGGGTCAGATGCGCACCCCACGACCATCTGACACAAGATGAGCCGCGTCGCGTCGTACCGTGCCTCCCTGGTGCGCATCTGACGGAAGATGAAGCCGCGCGCGCCGGCTCAGGGTCGGCGCGTCGCTCAGCGGTCCGCCGCGCACCCCTCACGCGTCCGCCGCGCACCACCCTCAGGCGTCGAGATGGTCCCGGATGCGCGCCGCCAGGCCCTGGCTGATGCCGGGCACCGACGCGATCTGCTCGACGGTCGCGCCGCGCATCAGCTTCACCGAGCCGAACACGCGCAGCAGCGCTCGCTTCCGGGCGGGACCGACGCCCGGCAGGTCGTCGAACACCGAACGCGTCTGTGCCTTGGCACGCAGCTTGCGGTGGTACGTGACGGCGAAGCGGTGCGCCTCGTCGCGCAATCGCTGCACGAGGTAGAGCGCCTGTGAGGTACCCGGCAGGACGATGGGCGCGCCGCTCCCCGGGAGCCACAGCTCCTCGCGCTCCTTGGCCAGCCCGACGATCGGCATGTCCGCCAGGCCCAGCTCATCGAGGACCCCCCGAGCGGCGTTCGCCTGGCCGAGGCCGCCGTCGATGACGACCAGGTCGGGCAGCCGCCAACGCAGCTCCTCGGCACTCCCCTCCTCTCCAGCCAGCGCGCGCCGGAACCGCCGGCGGAGGACCTCCCGGTGGCTCGCGAAGTCATCGGTGCCTTCCACGGTGCGGATGCGGAAGCGGCGGTACTCACCGCTGCGCGGGCGGCCCTCCTCGAAGACGACCATGCTGCCCACCGTGTTCGTGCCCTGGATGGTGCTGATGTCGTAGCACTCGATGCGCATCGGCGGGGCTGCCAGCCCGATCGACGCCGCGAGCTCCTCGAGCGCGGCGAGCGTCTTGCCCTGGTCGGCCAGCCATCGAGCCTGCTCGCGGCCCAGCGTGTCGGCCGCGTTGCGCGCCGCGAGCTCCATGAGCTTGCGCCCCTCGCCGCGCTGCGGGACCGACAGCACGACGCGCCGTCCGCGGCGCTCCTCGAGCAGGAGCACGAGATCGGCGGCGTCAGGCAGGGACCGACCCACCAGCACGCGGGCCGGGACGCTGCCCGCGGTCGCGTAGTACTGCTTGATGAACGCGGAGATGGCCTCCTCGTCGGTGCCATCGCCCAGGTTCTCGAGCAGGAAGACGTCACGACTGATGGTCTTGCCGTCCCGGATGGCGAAGAGCTGGACGGCCGCCTCACCACCGGCGCGCGCAAAGCCCAGGACGTCCTGATCGGTCCCGGCGAAGGCGGCCATCTTCTGGCTCTCCATCGTCCGCTCGATGGACCTGACCTTGTCCCGAAGGGCGGCCGCGCGCTCGAAGTCGAGACGCTCCGACGCGCTCTCCATCTCCCGACCGAGTGCCTTCGCGACCTGCTCCTGGCGGCCCTCCAGGAACAGCATCACCTGGTCGATGTCGGCTCGGTACCCCGCTTTGCCGATGGCCTCGATGCAGGGGCCCTGGCAGCGCTTGATGTGGTAGAGGAGGCACGGCCTGGGCAGGGCGCGCACCCCCTCCTTGATCTCGATGGTGCAGGTCCGGAACGGGAACAGCCGCCGGATGAGGTTCATCGCCTCGTCCACGCTGCTCGCCGACGCGTACGGGCCGAAGTAGCGGCTGCCGTCCGCGGGGAGCTTGCGCGTCCGCTCGATGCGCGGGAAGTCGTCGCCCAGCGTCACCTTGATGAAGGGGTAGCTCTTGTCATCCTTGAGACGGACGTTGAAGCGTGGCTGGAAGCGCTTGATGAGCGTCGCCTCCAGGAGCAGCGCCTCGCTGACCGTGTCCGTCAGCGTGTAGTCCACGTCCGCCACCCGGTCCATGGCGGACTCGATGCGCAGCGGCGGGGCGGCGCCGCGCGACTGCTGCCAGTACTGCCGCACGCGATTGCGGAGGCTCTGCGCCTTGCCCACGTAGAGCACCCGCCCACGGGCATCCTTCAGGAGGTAGACACCGGGCCGGTCGGGCAGGTTGGCGAGCGTCGCCCGGAGGGCGGGAGTGAGACCGGGAGTCACCGTTCGATCCTAGTGCACCGGCTGGTAAGCGACGGTCGGCATCCTCGCGCGATGACCGGTCTCCACCCTGCCGTACGCGACCGGCTCGCCCGGCTCTCCCTCGACCAGCGTGCCGCGGCCACGGCGCCACGCGGACCCGTGCTCTGCGTCGCTCCGGCCGGCAGCGGCAAGACCACGACGCTCGTCGCGCGCATCTGTTGGCTCGTGGACGGCGGCGTGTCTCCCTCCACGCTCGCTGCCGTCACCTTCAACCGCCGTGCCGCCGACGAGCTTGCCGTCCGCGTCGACGAGGCGCTGGCACCCCTGGGCGCGGCGCCTTCGGCCGTCCGCATCCGCACGTTCCACGCGCTCGGGCGGGAGATCCTCCTCGACGCTGGGGTGGATGTGGGGAGGCTGGCGGACCGCGCCGAGCTGCTCCGAGAGCTGCTCGGACCGAGTGCGGACCCCGCGGTCCTGCGGCGGCTGGACGACGCCTTCTCGCGCCTGAAGCTCGACCCGACTGCGGCGACCGGTGCCGCGGCCATCGGTCCGGAGCTGACCCACGCGTTCCACCGGTACCAAGCCGCTCTGACCGAGCGAGGAGCTCTCGACTTCGACGACCTCGTCAGCCGCGCGCTGGCGGCGCTGCGCGACGACGCTTCCCTGCTGGCGCGCTGGCGCGAAGCCTCCACGTCGTTGCTCGTGGACGAGGTGCAGGATCTGGACCGGAGCCAGCTCGAGATGGCGCTGCTCCTCGCCGGTCCATCTCCCGACCTCTTCCTGGTGGGCGACGACGACCAGACGATCTACGCCTGGCGCCTCGCCGACGTGCGCCGGGTCCTGTCACTCGCGGCGCGTCTCCCCGACCTGCGCCGGCACGACCTGATCACGAACCGCCGCTGTCCACCCGAGGTGGTGCGCCGAGCGTCGCGGCTCATCGGACACAATCGGGAGCGCTTCCAGAAGCGGATCGAGCCGTCGCCGTCGGCCCGCGGCGTCATCCGCCTCGCGGCCGATCCGGGCGACGAGGTGACCCGCGCGCGCCGGCTGCTGCGCGGATGGTTCGTGGGTGGCGCCGGAAGCCACGCCATCCTGGCGCGGACGAACGCCGCCCTGGCGCCATACGCTGCCGTGGCGGTGGAGCTGGGCATCCCGTACCGAGCGGTCGATGATGGGCTCATGCTGGACCATCCCACGGTCGATGCACTGCTCGCCGAGCTGCCGAGCGAGGCGGTCGCTGGGGTCGCGGGCGAGGCGCCTCGCAGCGGAGCGAGCCCGAAAGCCGTGCCGCTCCTGGCTTGGCTGGCCGGACGCGTGGCCTCGCTACCGGCGGAGCGACGTCCGGCAGGCATCGCGCTGCTGTCGTGGGCGGCCCCCTTCCGAACCTCCGCTCGACTCAGGGAAGCGGTCGCACGGGCGCGTGAGGCGCGAGCGGCGCTGCGACGAGACGATGCGGTCCTGGTCCTGGCCACGGCGCACGGGACGAAGGGGCTGGAGTTCGATCACGTGGCCTGCGTGGGCCTGGACGACGGCTCCTTCCCCAGCCGCCGATCGCTGGACGAGGCCACGGACCCTGCCCGAGCTCTGGAGGAAGAGCGTCGCCTGGCGTACGTCGCCTGGACCCGTGCTCGCCGGTCGCTCACGCTCGTGTACGACCCGGCCACCCCTTCCCTCTTCCTGCGAGAGGCGTTCGACGCGCAGGAGCTCGACCCGAGGCGTGGTCAGCGTCCCAGGTGCTCCGCGCCAGCTGATGCTCAGCGCCTGATGCTCAGCGCCTGATGCTCAGCGCGGACCGGCCCCCGCCCGTCCCCGAAGCCGCCGCAGATCCACCGAGAAGTCGAGCTGGGCTCGCAGATTGGCCAGCGACTCGGCCCAGCCTTCGATCGCCTCCGCCCAGGCATCGAGGCCGCCCTGACGGTCCAGCTCGAACGGTCCATCACGCAGCACGAGCCGGGTGCCATACCCGCGCGGCTCGAGATCGACCCGCACCTCGGTGGTGATGTCGTCCCCTTCCAGCCACGCCCACCGGAACCGGAAGCGCCGATCAGGCTCCGCCTCCAGGACGTCGATCCAGAGGCTCCTGTCAGGCCACATCAGCGTGGACCGGGCGCCCGGCGCGAGGGAGCCCTCCACGTCCGGTGCGAACCAGCCGGTGAGGGCGTCCGGGTCCGACCAGGCTCGGTAGACCCGGCTCGGGGAAGCGTCCAGGAGTCGCTCCAGCTCGACGAACCGTTCGCTCACAGACCGAGCTCGTGGCGGACCGTCTTCAGCCCCGCCACGACGTTCGCGATGTGCTCGTCGATGGGCACTCCCAGCTCCTCAGCGCCCTTCGTGAGCTGGTCACGCGGCACCTGCCGGGCGAAGCCCTTGTCCTTCATCTTCTTGGTGACCGCGCGGACGTCCACCTCGTCCAGGCTTCGGTTCGGCCTGACATAGGCGACGGCGACCACGAAGCCGCTCATCTCGTCGCACGCGTACACCGTGCGGGCCATGTCCGTCGTACGCGGCATGCCGGTGTGATCGCCATGACCAAGCACCGCCTCCACGACGCTCTCCGGATAGCCCCGCTTACGGAGCTCGTCCGCGCCCTGGAGGGGGTGGGTGTCGGGAAAGCGCTCGTAGTCGAAGTCGTGCAACAGCCCGGCGATGCGCCACGTCTCCAGCTCCGGTCCCGCGATGCCGAACCGGTGCTCGGCGTACCAGCCGACGGCGGCCTCGACGGCCAGCCCATGCCGTCGCAGCGCATCCGATGCGGTCCACTCGCGCAGGAGCGACCACGCCTCCTCTCGGCTGGGCGCGGCGGTCATGGGGTGGGGCGCTCGGCCCCGGTGGCAGGCACGGCCGGCTCCTCGGCGAGCGGGGCCTGTGGCGCGGCTCCCTGACGGCCACGCGAGCGGATGCGCGCGCCGATCTCCTCTCGGTTGTGCCGCATCACATGGATCGCCGTGGGCAGCGTGGACAGGAGGACGACGACGGCCAGGATGAGCAGCAGGTACCGGTCCAGGATCTCCGGAGGCAGGACGCGGCCTAGCACGTACCCGGCAACGGGCAGCCCGATCGCCCAGACCACCCCGCCCGTGAAGTTGAAGAGCGCGAAGCGACGATAGGCCATCTTCGCCGTCCCGGCCACGATCGGCGCGAAAGTGCGGCCGAAGGGCAGGAAGCGAGCCAGGATGATCGTCTTGCCACCGTGTCGCGCGTAGAAAGCCTCGGCCGCGCGCAGGTGGGCCTGCCGGAAGAAGCGTGAGTCGGGTCGCTCGTACAGGCGCCGTCCCACGCGGCTGCCGAAGGAGTACCCGACGGCGTCGCCCGTCACGGCGGCCACGAACGCGAGCAGGCAGACCAGCGCCAGCGGGAAGGTCTCGGGGTAAGCGGCCGCGAGCACGCCCGCCGTCAGGAGGAGGCTGTCCCCGGGCAGGAAGAAGCCGAAGAAGAGACCCGACTCGGCGAAGATGATGAAGAAGAGAGCCGCGAAGGCGATGGGCGCGCTGGACAGGAGGAGCTGCTCGAGGTCGAAGCCCGGGAGCATCCTCAGGCCTTGCCGGTGGGCGGCGGGAAGGGTGGCGTGACGCTGTCCGGTGCCGCCACCGGTCGCGGCCTCGCGGTCACGCGGCGCTGTTCCACGACGAGTGGCAGGCGCTTGCGCTCCTCGCCGTCGATGAGGATGCGGATGCCGTAATCGCCAGGCACGGGGAACGCCAGGTTCCACAGGTCCAACGCGAAGGTCAGGACGCTGTCGCGACCCTCGTCGGGGCCGCCGGCCACGATCGACGCCTGCGCGCTGGCCATCTCACTCTGGTCCGGGGTCAGCACCACGAACCGCAGATCGAGCTCGTGCCCGATCTCCTCAGGGGTGACGGCCAGGCCGACGACGAGGGCCAGGTGCGGATGGCGAAGCGGGAAGTTCGGGCCGCCCAGGCGCGAGACGCCCCCGCCCAGGACGGCGAACTTCTG
>JAUJNA010000006.1:132059-156073 GCA_030446555.1 Chloroflexota bacterium
GGGCGATCGACCGGTCGCCGCTGCCCGCGCCCGGCCGCCTCGGCGAACGAGTCGCCGCTGAGCGGGATGAGCGGCTCTCCCCGCAGCACCCGCTCGAGGTACTCGCCGGTCGCCGAGCCCCGGGTGCGTGCTACGGTCTCGGGAGTGCCCGCCACCACGACCCGGCCGCCGCGCGCCCCGCCTTCGGGGCCCAGGTCCACGATCCAGTCGGCCGTCTTGATGACGTCCAGGTTGTGCTCGATGACGATGACCGTGTTGCCGGTCTCCACGAGCCGATGCAGCACCTCGAGCAGCTTCTCCACGTCCGCGAAGTGGAGGCCCGTCGTGGGCTCATCGAGCAGGTACACGGTCCGCCCGGTCGCTCGTCGCGAGAGCTCGGTGGCCAGCTTCACGCGCTGGGCCTCGCCGCCCGACAGGGTGGTCGCCGGCTGCCCCATCCGGATGTAGCCGAGACCGACGTCCACGAGCGTCTGGAGCTTGGTCCGGATGGAGGGCACGGGCTGGAAGACGCCCAGCGCTTCCTCCACGGTCATCTCGAGGATGTCGGCGATGGAGTGGCCGCGGTAGTGGATCTCCAGCGCCTCGCGCGCGTAGCGCTTCCCACCGCACACCTCGCAGGGCACGTAGACATCGGGCAGGAACTGCATCTCGATCTTGAGGATCCCGTCGCCCCGGCAGTTCTCGCAGCGCCCGCCCTTGACGTTGAAGCTGAAGCGGCCGGGCTTGTAACCGCGCAGGCGCGACTCGGGGACGCCGGCGAACAGCTCGCGGATGGGGCCGAAGAGGCCGGTGTAGGTGGCGGGGTTGGAACGCGGGGTCCGCCCGATGGGGCTCTGGTCGATCTCGATGACCTTGTCGACCGCCTCGACCCCCTCCAGCCGGTCGTGGTCGCCTGGCTGCTCGCGCGCCCCGCTCACCCGTCGCGCCAGCGCGCGGTAGAGGATCTCGGTGACCAGCGTGCTCTTGCCCGAGCCGGAGACGCCCGTGACCGCCGTGAAGGTGCCCAGCGGGAATCGCACGTCGAGATCCTTGAGGTTGTGGGCACGCGCGCCGCGCACGACGAGCGCCTTGCCGCTGCCGGACCGACGGACCTTGGGGATGGGCACGCTGCGCTCGCCGCGCAGGTAGGCTCCCGTCACCGACCCCGGTGATCGGAGCAGCGCGTCGAGCGGACCGCTGACGATGACCTCGCCGCCGTGCTCACCCGCTCCGGGCCCGATGTCGACCACCCAGTCGGCCGTCCGGATGGTCTCCTCGTCGTGCTCCACGACGATCAGGGTGTTGCCCAGGTCGCGCAGCCGGATGAGGGTCGCGATGAGCTTCGCGTTGTCCTTCTGGTGGAGGCCGATGGTCGGCTCGTCGAGGATGTACAGCACGCCCACCAGGCTCGACCCGATCTGCGTCGCCAGTCGGATGCGCTGGGCCTCCCCACCGGACAGCGTGGAGCTGGTGCGGTCGACGGTCAGGTAGTCCAGCCCGACATCGACGAGGAAACCGAGGCGCGCGAGGATCTCCTTGAGAACCTGCCGGGCGATGGTCCGCTCGCGGTCCGTCAGCCGGTCCGGGAGACGCTGCGCCCAAGCCAGCGCATCGGTCACGGCGAGGCGCGCCACGTGCGAGATGTTGCGCCCCTCGATGGTGACGGCCAGCGCCTCCGGCTTGAGCCGCTGGCCCCCGCAGGTCTGGCAGGGACGCTCCACCATGAACTTCTCGAGCTCGCTCTTGACCCACTCCGACTCCGTCTCGCGGTAGCGCCGCTGGAGGTTCGGCAGCAGCCCCTCGAACGTCGTGTCGTAGGTGCGGCTGCGGCCGTGGTGCTGGTAGCGGATGCGCACCTTGTCCTGGCGCGGGGCGTTGAGCAGATACTCGAGATGGTCCGGCGGCAGGTCGCGCACCGGCACGTCCGTTCGGAAGCCGCGTGCCCGCGCGACGCCCTCCACCACCTTGCCGTACCACGAGTCGGCGATGGGCATCCGCGACCAGGGCACGATGGCGCCCTCGGCGATGGAGAGGCCGCGATCGGGGATCAGCCGGTCGGGGTCGAGCTCGAGGCGGACGCCCAGGCCGGTACACGTAGGGCAGGCGCCGTGCGGCGAGTTGAACGAGAAGCTGCGGGGCTCCAGCTCGTCGATGGTGGCCCCGTCGATGGGACACGTGAAGCGCTCGCTGAAGCGCTGCTCCTCGAAGGCGCCCGGGTCGGCCGGCGCGACCACGACCACGCCTTCCCCCAGGCGGAGGGCTGTCTCCACCGAGTCGGCCAGGCGCGCTGCATCCGGGTTCGGGTGGTCGGGCCCGTACGCACGCCCATCGTCATCCGCGTGGCGCACGACGACCCGATCGACGACGACCTCGATGGAGTGGCGCTTGTAGCGGTCCAGCGGGGGCGCCTCGTCCAGGTCGTACAAGTCCCCATCGACGCGGATGCGCACGAAGCCCTGGCGGCGTGCCGCCTCGAAGACTCGGTCGCCCTCCGTCTTGCGGTCCTTGACGAGGGGACCGAGGACGAGCAGCCGCGCGCCGTCCGGGAGGCTCAGGATGCGGTCCACGATCTGCTGCACCGTCTGGCGCTCGATCTCGTGGCCGAACGGGCAATGCGGGTGACCGATCCTCGCGAACAGCAGGCGCAGATGGTCGTAGACCTCGGTGACCGTGCCCACGGTCGAACGCGGGTTGCGGCTGGCGCCCTTCTGGTCGATGGAGATGGCCGGGCTCAGCCCGTCGATCTGATCGACGTCCGGCTTCTCCATCTGCCCCAGGAACTGGCGCGCGTAGGCCGAGAGGCTCTCCACGTAGCGCCGCTGGCCCTCGGCGTAGATGGTGTCGAAGGCGAGGCTGGACTTGCCGCTGCCGGACAGCCCGGTGACGACCACGAGGCGGTCACGTGGCAGCTCGACCGTGATGTCCTTGAGGTTGTGTTCGCGCGCGCCGCGAACCACGAGCTTCTCGGTCATGTCGGGGCGGGGCACCTAGCCAGTATAGAACGCCTGGTCGGTTTGATGGCATGAACCGGACCAGCCGGAGGGCAGCGTAGCGGACGGAGCGCGCGGTCCGCTGGGACCGGGGTCAGCGCAGGCGTGGACGTGCCATGGCGTGGCGCGCAGGCTGAAAGCCCAAGCGCTCGTAGAAGCCGTCCGCCCCCGGTCGCGCCTCCAGGACCAGCTTCACCTCGTCACGGCCCTCCATGAGCCGCCGCATGATGCGGGTCCCGAGGCCGCGGTCGTGCCAGCGCGGATCAACGGCGACGGTAGACACATACGCGTTCGACGCTTCGTCGCTCACGATCCGTGCGAAGCCGACCAGGCGATCGCCATCCCACGCGCTCACGGTCGAGGTCGAGCCGTCGAGGGCCCGCTGGAGGCGGTCGGGATCCATGCGGGCGGGACCGCCCAAGCCAGCCGCTCGCAGCAGCGCGATCAACGCCTTCACGGACACCGGGGAATCGCTGCGCAGCTCCACCCGGTCCAGCCTGCCCTCGGCGACGCAGAGCCGCCGGTCCAGCTCCTCGAGATGGTCGAGCTGGTGGTAGAGGTGGCGCCGCAGGACCTTGGCGAGCGTCCAGCGCTCGCCCTTCCCGTCGGTCGCCACCCCGACGGCGTCCGTGCTGTGGAGATCGCGAACCCGGGCCATCGCCCAGGCGTGTGCCGCCTCCACGAATGGAGTCCGCTCTCCGTCACGTGTCGGGCCGTCGTAACGAACGGCGCCCAATGCTCGGTCCAGTCTGGATGACAGCCAGATCCCAGCCCCGGCGACGTGGCGCAGCACTGCATCCGCCGTCCGTCCGGCCTGCGCCCCCAGCGCGGTCTCGCCGGCATCCCGTGACTCGGGCGGCAGGCTTCCCTTCGATCCCTCGAAGGCGTCGATCCGCTCCGCCAACGCGAGCAGGTCTTCTCGCGCCCAGCCGATCCTGCGGATGGCCTGCTCGAGCTCCACGCCCCCCACCTCTCGCTGCTCCACGGCGAACAGGGCGTTCAGCTCGTAGCCGTCGACCAGGACGGCCGGCACCTCTTCCACGATCTCCGGCCGTCCCGGTTCCGGGCCGACCAAGCTCTCCCCGTGGTCGGCGAGCCAGGACACGAAGCGGTGGACGGCGGGGTGGGCACGCGCGAGGACCGCGTCGCGGCTCCGGCCCCACGCGAAACAGCCCGGCCAGTCGAGCATCCAGGCTCCGAAGCGGCCGTAGTCGTACCCTGGCTCCAGCCACACCCGAAGCGCCGGCGCCGGCGGCCGCGTCTCTGGCGGCTCGTGCCGCGGGCGTCCTCCATCAGGGTCCGACTCTAGTGCGAGGGCCGGGGTGGCGCCACGACGTCATGGCGCCTCGTGGCTCCAGCCTGATGGATGCTCGACGTGAGCCTGCCCACCCCGCGGGTCTATCGGTCGACAGTGCGCCTCCTAATGGGCCACACGGCCGCAGCACGCTCTCGCGGCACCAAGAGTCGGTCGATGGCTGACCCATAGGGCGGGCATCGCGGCCAGTCACGCGCCCGATGACGCTAGCATCGCCGCCAAGCCATGACGGACGCGGCATCCGCCACCACGGCAACGCGCACGGCGCTGGTTCCCGGACGGGACGGGCGGCCGATGATCGAGGTCCGCGACCTGCACAAGCGGTTCGGCGGTCTCGAAGCGCTTCGCGGCGTGACGATGCACATCGAGCGGGGCGAGGTCGTGGTCGTCATCGGCCCCTCGGGATCCGGCAAGAGCACGCTGCTGCGGTGCGTCAACCGGCTGGAGACGCCGGACGGCGGCGAGGTGATCGTCGACGGGCGGTCGGTCAACGACCGGCACACGGACGTGAACGCACTGCGCAAGGACATCGGTGTCGTGTTCCAGTCGTTCAACCTCTTCCCGCACCTGACGGTACTGCGCAATCTCACGCTTGCACCGATGCGCGTACGCAAGCTCGACCGAGCCACTGCCGAGGAGCGGGCACGCAAGCTCCTGGTGAAGGTGGGCATCCCCGAGAAGGCGGAGGCGCGGCCGACCCAGCTCTCGGGCGGCCAGCAGCAGCGCGTCGCGATCGCCCGGGCGCTGTGCATGGAACCCAAGATCATGCTCTTCGATGAACCGACATCGGCCCTGGACCCGGAGATGATCAAGGAGGTCCTGGACGTGATGAAGGCGCTCGCGAAGGACGGCATGACGATGATGGTCGTCAGCCACGAGATGGGCTTCGCGCGCGAGGTCGCCGACCGCGTGATCTTCATGGACCAAGGAGAGATCGTGGAGCAGGCACGGCCGGAGCGGTTCTTCCAGCACCCCGAACAGGAGCGCACCAAGCGCTTCCTGCAGACCATCCTGCACCATTGACGGTGGCAGGGGAGATCGGCATCCCGATACGAGGAGGGATCATGAAGCGGATCGCGACGATGCTGGGCCTGGCGTTGGCCCTGGCGGCATGCACCAGCGGACCGGGCGGAGGGTCGCCGGCCGGCCCGGCCGGCGGCAGTCCGACACCGCTGATCGTTGAGGGGGTTTCGACACCACAGTCCATCAAGGACAAGGGAAAGCTCACCTGCGGCGTCAAATTCGATGTGGTCGGCTTCGGCTTCCGCAACCCGACGAACAGCCAGATCGAGGGCTTCGACGCCGACATCTGCCGTGAGATCGCCAAGGAGTTGGGCGTCGAGGCCGAGCTCATCGAGGCCGTCAGCGCGAACCGCATCCCGTTCCTGAACGAGCGGCGTGCCGACCTCATCATCAGCACCTTCACCATCAACGACGAGCGGAAGACACAGATCGACTTCAGCCGTCCGTACTACATCGCCGGACAGTCCATCCTGGCGAAGATCGACAACACGGAGATCAACAGCATCGAGGACCTGAACGGTAAGAACGTCTGCTCGGCCGAGGGATCGACCTCCGAGACGAACGTCCGAGAGAAGGCGCCGGAGGCGGAGTTGGTGCTGTTCAAGACGTACACCGAAGCCGGACAGGCCCTGAACGATGGTCGCTGCGATGCGGTCTCGACGGATGACGTGATCCTCTTCGGGCTCATCGACGCTTATCCCGACACCGAGCTCAAGGGCGAGCCATTCACGACCGAGGAGTACGGGATCGGCATGAAGAAGGGCAGCACCGAGCTCAAGGCCCTGGTCGATCAGGTGTTGGCCGACATGGAGGAGGACGGCCGCTTCGCGCAGCTGTGGGAGAAGAACATCGGCGAGTACACGACCAAGGAGCCCGAGCTTCCGCCAGCTCCCTGATCGCTCGCCGGTCGAAGCGATCGATCGGCTGACCCCCACGCGTTCCTGATGGGCTTCCCGGTCTTCGACGAGAACGCGCACCTCTTCGGGCAGGGATACCTGACGACGGTCGTCCTGAGCGCCGGCGCGCTCGCGTTGTCGCTCGTCATCGGGACGGTCGTGGCCAGCGCGCGCGTGTGGGGCGGCCCGATCGTGCAGTCGTTCTCACGCGCCTACGTCGAGTTCTTCCGCAATACCCCGCTGCTCGTGCAGCTGCTGTTCATCGCCGTGCTGCTCGCACCGCGGAACCTCAACGTCACGCGCGAGCCCATCGTGGCCGCGCTGATCGGACTGAGCATCTACACCGGCGCGTACGTCACGGAGGTCGTGCGTTCGGGGATCCTGTCGGTCGACCCGCGACAGATCGAGGCGGCACGGTCGCTCGGCCTGAGCCAGGTCGAGGCCCTCCGCTTCGTGGTCCTGCCGCAGGCCGTTCGCACGGTGATCCCACCGCTGGGCAATCTGTCCATCGCCTTGGTCAAGAACACCGCCATCGCGAGCGGCATCGCCGCCACGGAGCTGCTCAAGGTGGCCGGCATCATCGAATCACGCACCGGCCTGTTCACGCCGTACATCGCCGTCCTTGTGGCCTACTGGACGTTGACCCTGCCTCTGGCCTGGGTGGTCAGTCGCCTCGAGCGGCGCCTGGCGTTCGCTCGATGACGGCGCTCGCGGCGGTCCGCCGGCGCTCGTCCGGACACGGGGCGCTCATCGCCGGCGCCATCGTCGTCAGCCTCATCGTCCTCGGTTTTGCCAGCGGTCGGCTGGAGGCGCGCAAGTGGGAGCCCTTCCTGCTTCCCAGCACGTGGCGCTTCCTGGGTGAGGGCCTGCTCGTCACACTGACCGTGGCGGGGGCATCGCTCCTCCTGAGCCTGACCTTCGGGCTGCTGCTAGGGATCGCACGATCGCACCTGCGGGGGCCCCTCGGCTGGATCGTCTCCGCGAGCATCGAGCTGTCCCGTGCGACGCCCATCCTCGCCATCCTGCTCATCGTCCTTCTCGTCCTGCTGCGATCGGGGCTGACGCAGAATGCGATCATCGCCGGGATCGTCGGCCTGTCCATCTACAACAGCGCGGTCGTCGCGGAGATCGTGCGCGCCGGGATCGGCTCCATCGCACGTGGCGAGGTCGAGGCAGCGCGCTCGCTGGGCCTCAGCTATGCCCAGACGATGCGTGCCGTCGTCCTGCCGCAGGCACTCGCCCGGATGACGCCTGCGCTCGTGTCACAGGTCATCACGCTCATCAAGGACACATCGCTGCTCTTCATCATCACGGCGCCCGAGCTGCTCAGCTTCGGCCGCTCCTTCTACAACTACTACGGCAATCTGCTGGAGACCTACATCGTCATCGCGTGCATCTTCTTCGCCATCAACTATCCCCTGTCGCGCTTCTCACGACGACTGGAGGCGCGGCAGCCGACCGACGAACGGCTGCACATCGTGGGCGAGGAGGACCAGGCGCTGATCCCGGCCATGCCGCACAGGGGAACGAGCCCATAGCGGTCGTTACAGCCCGTCGGCGGGCGCGCGCTTGGCGACGGTCGCGCCCACCGGGCGGGCGTATCGGACGATGGCAAGGCTCGTGGTGGCCGGGACGCCCGTCGCATGGGTCACGCGGCCAGCGAGAGGCTTCTCGACGGCTCGAACGAGGGTCGATCGGCGCACCCGCCGGGTGGGCGCCCAGACCCGCCATCCCAGGCGGTGGGCGTTACCTGTCAGGAAGGCTCTGCTGGCGCGTATCCATGAATGACATGCAGGACGGCGCCCGTCATCGGGACATCGAGGCGGCCTACTCGAGCTACGCCGACGACGTCTACCGGCTGGCGTACGCGATCCTGCACGACCGCGACGACGCGGCGGACGCCACTCAGGAGACCTTCGTGCGCGCTTTCCATCGCTGGGACCGATACGACCCCGACCGCCCGCTGCGGCCCTGGCTGCACACCATCGTCAGCCGGGTCGCCTTCGATCAGCTACGAAGGCGCCGTGTGCGCTGGCTGGCCATGCCGGTGCTCGCCGAGCGGTCCGCCATGTCGAGCGAGGACGCGTACGCAGGTCGCGATCCGGGATCCTCGGTGCCTCGGCGGCAAGCCATCGAAGAGGCGCTCGAAGGACTGGCGCCGGTCGCCCGGGCAGCCGTCCTCTTGAGACACCGCTACGGCTACGAGTACACGGAGATCGCCGGGTTCCTGGGCATCTCCGTCAGCAATGTCGGGGCGGTGCTCACCAGGGCACGCGCACGCCTACGGGCACAGCTGGACGATGCCCCAGTCATGCAGGAGGAGCGGGCATGACCGGACGTCCACCGCCCAAGGAAGAACGTGATCTCGACCGATGGGTCCAGGAGGCCACCGAGGGCTGGCGCATGCCGCCGCTCACGCAGGATCGGGATCCCTTGGCAGGCACGGATCGCCAGTAAACGCTCGAGCGAGTCGCGCGGCCCGGTGACGATGCCGCGCGGAGCCGCCGGTGCTCTTGGGGCGGCGGCGGTCGTTGCCATCGCCCTCATCGTGCTCGGCACATCGCTTCCAGCCAGGGCGCCGGTCGCGCCGGGGAACGACCAAGAGGCGTCTGCAAGTCCGACCGAGCACTCGCCGTCCGAACGTCCGAGCGCCGAGCCCCCGAGCGCCGAGCCGCCCATCGCCGAGCCGCCAAGCGCCACCGAAAGCGATGAGCGTTTCCGGGTCACCATCCGGGCCGACAAAGCTCGCTACGAGGCGAACGAGCCGATCGTCATCACCACGTCGCTCGAGTACCTCGGCACGGAGGCGACGACCGTGACGAGCTCGGGCGGCGGCCTGGTCGCGTTCCTCATCGAGCAGCTCGACGGGCCCATCGACACGGGAGGCGACCGCGACAAGCCGACTGTGAGCAGCATCGCTTCCGGCGCGGGGACATCGAGCCCGTCGAGTTCCAGAAGTCGGGCGGATACTCGTCGGACGACCCGATGGGCGACTTCTGGCGCCAGTTCTACGATGACCCGCAGTTGCGCCTACCCGCTGGCACGTACCGCATCACGGCCGAGGCTCATTACGGGCCACCCGAATGCGCGCCGACCCAGCAAGTCGCGGCGTCCATCGTCATCGAGGTCGTCGACGCGCCCGATCCGACCGTCACGCCGCCAGTGAATGGCACACGTCATCTGCGTCTGGATGGCATCGAGCTCGACTATCCCGCCTCCTGGACCGCCAACGACCAGGGATGGCCGTCGACCGGGTTCGGTTGGACCGTCGCGGTCATCGGCACGCTGCCATGGGGTCCCTGTGCGCGCCATGACCTCAACTGCCACTACCAGCAGCGACTCCAGCCCGGCCAGATCAGCGTCGACATCGGCCAGCTGTTCCTCTCAAGGGAGGACATCTGCCAGTTGGGCAGGACGCGATCCGACCTGGAGGGAAGGGGTCCGGAGAACCCGATTGCGACCGGCTCCCTCGCCCGGGTCGATGGCCGGCCGGCACTTCGCACGGACTACGACGTTCGACAGGCGGACTACTACCGGAGTGACGAGTGGCGCAGCTGGGTCATCGCCGTCCCAGGTTCGGTCGATCGCGCGTTCACCATCCACGCGAAGTATCGGGGCCCGGGGGTCGCGCGGATGCGCAGGGAGCTGGACGAGCTCATCGCCAGCATCCGCTTGTCGCCCGCGTCGGAGCCTGAGCCCGGACCGGACGACTGCGGTCCGCCGTTCCCCCCGCCTTAGGCGCTCAGCGTCCCCCTCCCGGTGCTCCGCGGGTGTCTCGACCCCACCGCTCGGCAGCGGCCTCGGCCGCCACGCAGATGCGGACCGCCGCGTCCGCGGCTGCGACGGGATGGCGCCCGATGGCGGTCTCGGCGGAAAGCATGACGGCGTCGGCACCATCCAAAACGGCGTTCGCGACGTCGCTGGCCTCGGCGCGGGTCGGTCGCGGGGCATCGACCATCGATTCGAGCATCTGCGTCGCAACGACGACCGGCCGTCGCCGCCCACGCGCCGCGCGGATCAGCTCCTTCTGGACGATCGGTACCTCCTCGAACGGGATCTCCACTCCCAGATCCCCGCGGGCGACCATGATCGAGTCGGCGACGTCAAGGATGCCGTCGAGATCCTCGATGGCGGCCCGTGTCTCGATCTTGGCCATCACGTGCACGGGCTGGGCGCCGATGAGTGCCCGCAGCTGCGCGACGTCCTCCGCCCGCCGTACGAACGACTGCGCCACGATGTCGGCCCGCAGCTCGATGGCGCGAACCACGTCGCCGCGATCGCGATCGCTCAGCGCAGGCAGTGACAGTCGGTCACCCGGCACGTTGACGCCCGCTCGTGATCGGATCGTGCCGCCGGCCACGACTTCCGTCAGCACCCCGTCGGACGTCTCGATCACGCGCAGCTCCACGGCGCCATCGGCCAACAGGATCCGGTCACCCGCCCGCACGTCCTCGTGGAGGCGCGGATGGTTCGTCCCGGCGGAGCGCTGATCCACGGGTCCGGGACCGCTCCGGAGCGTGAAACGGTCACCCGTCCGGAGCTCGATGGCGGCCCCGGTCATCCCGGTCGCGTCACCGGTCATCTCGCCGAGCCGGACCTTGGGGCCGCGCAGGTCCGCGAGCAGCGCGACCGCGCGACCCGTGGCAGCCGCAGCCTTGCGTACTGCATCGGCCGCGGCGGCGTGCTGGGCGGCGTCGCCATGCGAGAAGTTGATGCGCGCGACGTCCATCCCGGCCAGAGCGAGCTCCTCCAGCCGTGTGACGCAGGCGGGACCGACCGTGCAGATCAGTCGGGTACGCCGGCCGCCGCCGGCCCTCGACCAGAGCGGCGACGCGCGGCCCACCCTAGCGGCGGCGCCGTCCTCGGCTCGGTCGCTCGCCGGTCCGCTTGATGACGTTGGGGGTCACGCGGCGGTCCCAGGTGGGCTTGTCGAGCCAGCGCGACATCCAGCCGGCGTCGTCGCCTTCGTGCTCGTCGCGGAGGCCAGGGAGCCAGTCACCGGCCGTTCCTTCGTCGACGCGCGTGTCCCCGTGCTCGTGCCCGTGCCCGTCGCCGGGGCGCGAACCGTCCAGCGTCTCGGCCGGCTCCTCCTCCGCGTCGAGGACCGTCACGCTGGTCACCTGGAGCGCCGACCCATCCTCCGCGGCAGCGCGGCGCCCGCGACGCTCCCCCGAGCGCACGGCGGCCATCCGCTTGGAGGGCGCCACGCTCCCCTCCCCGTGCCCCGCCTCGACCGCGTCCCGGGCAGCCCGCGCACCGCCGGCCGCCCGCTCCGCGGCCTTGAGCACGGCGGTCGAGGCATCGCCCTCGAGGACGCGCAGTCGGATGTCCTGGATCTCATCACGGAGCGCCGCCGCGCGCTCGAGCTCGAGCTGCTTGGCGGCGGCGCGCATCTCCGCTTCCAGCTGGCCGACCAGTGCGCCGATCTGCTCCTTGGACATGTCGGACAGCTCGCGAGACCCGCCGTCGCCGTAGACACCGCCCGCCTCGGCCACGGCGCGCAGCCGGTCGTTGATGTCACGGATGCCCTTGATGATCGTCTGGGGCACGATGCCGTGCTCGCGGTTGTAGGCCTCCTGGACGCTCCGGCGGCGGTTCGTTTCCTCGATGGCCACCTGCATCGACTCGGTGACCCTGTCGGCGTACATGACCACCTCGCCGCCCACGTTGCGGGCCGCTCGTCCGATGACCTGGATGAGCGACCAGGCACTGCGCAGGAAGCCCTCCTTGTCGGCGTCGAGGATGGCCACCAGGGAGACCTCGGGCAGGTCGATGCCCTCGCGCAGCAGGTTGATGCCGACCAGCACGTCATAGATCCCCAGGCGCAGGTCGCGCAGGATCTGTACGCGCTCGAGCGTGTCCACCTCGCTGTGGAGGTAGCTGACCTTCACGCCCATCTCGTGCAGGTAGTCCGCCAGGTCCTCCGCCATCTTCTTGGTGAGCGTCGTGACCAGCACCCGCTCGCCGCGCTCGACCCGCTCGCGCACCCGGTCGATGAGGTCGTCGATCTGACCCTCCGTGGGGCGGACCTCGATGGTGGGATCCACGATGCCGGTCGGGCGGATGAGCTGCTGCACGACCTGCTCGGAGCGTTGGAACTCGTACGGGCCGGGCGTGGCACTCATGAAGACGACCTGGTCCAGGTGCGCCTCCAGCTCCTCGAACGTGAGCGGCCGGTTGTCGAGCGCCGACGGCAGTCGGAAGCCGAAGTCGACCAGGATCTCCTTGCGGGTCCGGTCGTTCTTGTACATCCCCACCGACTGCGGGATCGTCATGTGACTCTCGTCGACGACGAGCAGCCAGTCCGGCGGGAAGTAATCCAGCAGCGTCCACGGCCGTGATCCCGGCGCGCGGCGTGCCAGGTGCCGTGAGTAGTTCTCGATGCCGGAGCAGAAGCCGAGCTCGCGCATCATCTCCAGGTCGAACGTGGTGCGCTGCCGCAGTCGCTCGGCCTCCAGGATCATCCCCTTCTCGTTCAGCTGCGCGACCCGCTCCTCCATCTCCGCCTCGATGTCGGTGATCGCGTCGCGCAGCTTGTCGGCCGGCGTGACGTAGTGCGAGGCGGGGTAGACGTTGAGCTCCTTTCGCTCCGCCAGGAGCTCGCCGGTGAGCGGGTCGAGCTCGGTGATCCGCTCCACCTCGTCGCCGAAGAACCCGACACGCACGATGAAGTCGTCGTAGGCCGGCTGGAGCTCCAGGGTATCGCCGCGTACGCGGAACTTGGCCCGCGACAACTGCTGGTCGTTGCGCTGGTACTGGAGGTCCACGAGCTGACGGAGCACACCGTCCCGGCGGTAGCGGCCCCCCACGCGCAGGCGCACCACCGTGGCGCCGTAATCGACCGGCGCGCCCAGGCCGTAGATGCACGAGACGCTGGCCACGATGATCGTGTCGCGGCGCTCGAAGAGGGCGCGCGTGGCGGCGTGACGCAACTTGTCGATCTCGTCGTTGCGCGACGAGTCCTTCTCGATGTAGGTGTCGCTCCGCGGCAGGTAGGCCTCCGGCTGGTAGTAGTCGAAGTAGGAGACGAAGTACTCCACCGCGTTGTCCGGGAAGAAGTCGCGCAGCTCGCTGTAGAGCTGCGCAGCGAGGGTCTTGTTGTGCGCCAGCACGAGGGTCGGCCGCTGGTGCCGCTCGATGGTCCAGGCGATGGTGGCCGTCTTCCCCGTGCCGGTCGCCCCCAGGAGCGTCTGGGACTTCATGCCCTTGGCAAGGCCGGATGCCAGCTTCTCGATGGCTGCGGGCTGGTCACCGGTCGGCTGGAAGTCGGCGACGAGCTTGAAGTCCGGCATGGCCCGACTCTACTACCGCCGCGGACCCCTCCGCACCCATGACGACCACCCGAGGGTCCTAGGGCGCGGCGACCGAAGGGTCATAGTCCCTGGCGGTCCCCTCGCCGATGCTCGGATGGTGGAGATGGAGTTCAAAGACAGCAGCAACCGGCGCCGCAAGGTGTTCGTACTCCTCGGCGTCGTGCTGGCGCTCGTCGCGGGAGGCGCTGCCTTCTATCTCAGCAGCCAGGGCACCGCGCAGGCGGTCGAGGTGCCCATGAAGACGGTCGTGGTGGCCGTCAACGACATCCCGGCGCGCGTGGTGCTCGACTCCGGGATGCTGGCCCAGCGTGAGGTCGCCGACGATCCCTCGGTCGCACAGGCCGTGGATGACCCGGCCCTGCTCATCGGCCGGCTGACCGGCGTCTCCATCTACGCCAACCAGCCGGTTACCCCCAACCTGCTGGCCACGAACGCGGCGGGAGCCGAATTCAGCATCCTCTCCCCGACCGAGACCGTCTCGCCGGATTCGCCAGCGTGGCGAGCCGTCTCGGTGATGGTGCCCAAGGAGCGGGCCGTGGGCGGCCACGTGGAGATCGGCCAGCGCCTGGACTTCTTCGCGACCATCAAGATCGAGACGCTGGTGCCCAACAAGGATGGCAAGCTCGAGTCGCTGCCCGATGCGGTCTCAGGCAACCAGCCCGGGCTCTCGACCAAGCTGAGCTGGGAAGACGTCGAGATCCTGGCCAAGGACGACGACGCGGACATCTACGTCCTCAAGGTGGAGCTCCACCAGGCTGAGGAGATCAGCCACATGATGGCGGCGAAAGATCTGGGCTTCGAGCTCGACTTCAGCTTCGCCCTCCGGCCCGACGGCGACAGCCGCCCGGTGGCACGCGGAGGCTACGGCGAGACCATCGAGCGGATCTTCGAGCAGTACAACCTGCCCGTGCCGCGGATCCTGGATCTGGATACCTATCCCCAGCCCGGCGCGGAGCCCTCGCCCTTCGTGCCGACGCCCTGAGCGAGGGCGTCCTCCAGTAGCACCGGCGCCAGGGCGTCCGCCAGCGCGTCCTCGACGCGCTCGCGCACCTCGTGCAGCGATCCCTCGGAGGAGATGCGGCGCGTGGCGCGTGCCGCCAGCCACTCTGCCAGGTCGGGTCCCTGGGTCGCCATCCTGCGCTCCACGTCATCAGCCGCATGGCCGCGGGCGGCGAGCCGCTGACGCTGGGTGGCCGGATCGCACTCGATGAGCCACACGGCATCACACCGCCCGGCGAGGCCTCCTTCCACGAGCTTGATGGCCTCGATGACGACGAACATCGCGCCGGCTCTCGCAGCGTCGACCACGGCCGACTCGATCAGCCGGCGGACGTGGGGGTGAACGATGGCCTCGAGGTCCGACAGGGCGGCGCGGTCGGCGAAGACGATGCCCGCGAGGGCCTCGCGGTCGAGCGATCCGTCGGCATGGAAGACGCCGCGACCGAAGCGTTCCCGGATAGCCGGCAGCGCCGGCGCCGCCGGGGCGGTCGCCACCCGCGTCAGTGCGTCGGCGTCGATGACCGTGCCGCCGAGCTCGGCGAGGATCCGCCCGATGGTGGACTTGCCGCAGCCGATGGGCCCGGTGAGCCCGATCGTGATCGGCGCCCTCCCGGGAGGTTCCCCCGCGCCCGCGCTCGTCATCGTGGGGCTCGCTCGGCCAGCGCCAACCAGGCATCCTCGGCCTGCGCGAGTGCCGCATCCACGTCGGCCAACTCGGAAGAGAGACGCCGCAGCTCGACGTAGTTCGCCTGGACCTCGGGGTGCCCGAGCGCCAGCTCGAGCTGCCCTTTTCGGAGCCCCAGCCTCGTGAGGTCTGCCTCGACCGTGGCCGACCGGCGCCGGTAGGCATCCTTGGAGAGGGGGCTCGGCCGAGGAGCACGGGATCGACCCGCCGCGGTCGGCGGCGCCCGGCCGTCCCCGGACGCGGGACCCGCTGCTCCTCGCGCTCCTGGCCTCACAGGCTCCGGGCGCCTGGGCGCCCTTCCGTCGAGTCGTCTCGCCTGGAGCTCCAGCTCCGATCCCACGGTCCAGCCATCGGCCACCGCGGCTCGCCACTCGCCGTAGGTGCCCTCGAAGGCAGCGGCGCGACCGGGTGCGCCCCGTGCGCCCGGCTCGACCACCCAGAGCCGATCGCAGATGCTCTCCAGCAGCCGCCGGTCGTGCGAGACGATGAGCAGCGTGGCCGGGACCTCGCGGAGGAAGGACTCGAGCGCCTCGCGCGCCGGGATGTCCAGGTGGTTCGTGGGCTCGTCGAGCAGCAACAGGTTGGCGGCCGTGACACCCAGCAGCGCCAGCTCCAGGCGCGAGCGCTCGCCGCCGGAGAGCTGCGAGACCGGTTTGAAGACCTCCTCGCCGCGGAACAGGAAGCGAGCGAGGTAGGAGCGTGCCGGTCCGTTATCCACGTGGGCCACCGCAAGGACGGCGTCGAGGACCGTGGCACCCGGGAAGGCCCCCCGCCGGATCTGGGCTAGGTAGGCCGGCTGCACAGCGGCTCCCAGGCGCACGAACCCCTCGAGGGGCGCCAGCTCGCCGGCGATCGTCCGCAGGAGCGTCGTCTTGCCGGCACCGTTGGGACCCACGATCCCGACACGTTCGCCGCGAGCCGCCAGCAGCCGCCGGACCGACACCACCGGCACAGGCCCCGCCTCCGCCCCGGCGCCTGCGAACCCACAGGTGACTCCCTCCAGCGAGACCACCATGTCACCCGAACGGACCGGGCCCCCACCGACCAGACCGGTGGTCGGGAGTGCCAGTCGGGCCGAGCGCTTCGGTGCGTCGACCGGGACGAGCCGCTCGAGCCTGCGCTCGTGCTCGTGCATCTTGGCGAACTTGCGGTGGCTCCGGTAGCTCGCGATGAGCTCCGCCTCGCGGGCCGCCGCGGCGGCGCTGGTCTGGGCATCCTTGCGCTGCCGGGCGTCGCGCTCCTCGCGCTGGATCAGGTACGCCGAGTACGCGCCGCGGAACACCGTCAGGCGACGATCGCGGAGCTCCCAGATCCGCGTCGCCACCGCGTCCAGGAAGGCACGGTCGTGGGATGCGACCAGCAGCGCCCCCCGGCGCCTCGTGAGCGCCCCTTCCAGCCACTCCAGCGCCGCCAGGTCCAGGTGGTTGGTGGGCTCGTCCAGCAGGAGCAGGTCGGGCCCCGCCACCAGCAGGCGCGCCAGGGCGACGCGCGTCTGCTCGCCGCCCGACAGCTCGAGCGGCGGGCGTGCCCAGTCCTCCCGTGGCACGCCCAGCCCGGACAACGCCTCGTCCACACGCTGGTCCAGGTGGTAGCCGTCGAGTGCTTCGAAGCGCTCGCGCGTCTGTGCATACCGCGCCGATCCGACCCCCGCCGCTCCCGCCGCCTCGAGCTCCGCCAGCTCGCGCTCCAAAGCCTCCGCCTCGACCGCGCCCGACCGCACCAGCGCTCGGGCATCGTGGGCGGCGGCCACGGCCGGATCCAGGTTCGACTCCTGCGCCAGCATGCCGATGCCGGTCCCCGAGGCGGCCGTCACGCGGCCGGCGTCAGCCTCGTCCCGGCCAGCGAGGATGCGCAGGAGGGTCGTCTTGCCCGCCCCGTTCGCCCCGACCAGCCCGATGCGCTCCCCATGGGCGATGGCCGCGCTGATCGAGTCGAGGATGACGAAGTCGCCGATCTCGCGGCGGACGCCCTCCAGTCGCAGGATGGACATCAGGCCTTGGTGCTGCCGCGCTGGCCGCTCCGGCGACCGCTTCCCGGTGAAGCGCCGCGCCTACCGGGGGCCGCGAGCAGCCGGCGCACGGCCGGCGTGCGTTGCTCGGCCGGAAGGCGCTGGCACCACGAGCAGAAGTGCGTGCCCCGTGCGCCCAGCACGATCCGCCGGGTGGGACGCGCGCAGCGTGGACAGGGCCGGCCGGTCCGCTGGTAGATGTCGAGGGACTCCTGCATCTGTCCGTCGCCCTCGAGGGACGTGTAGGAGTCGATGGAGCTGCCGCGTCGCGCGATGCCCTCATCGAGCACCTCGCGGATGGCCAGGTAGAGGCGACGCTCGTCCGCGGGTCGCAGGCTGGCCGCGCTGCGGAGCGGATGGAGCTGCGCCCGCCAGAGCGCTTCGTCGGCGTAGATGTTGCCGATCCCGGCGAGGAACGACTGGTCCAGCAGGAGCGGCTTCAGCCGGCCGCGACGCGCCCGCGTCCGGTCACGGAAGGCGCGCAGCGTGAACGCTTCGTCGAGCGGCTCGGGACCGTGGCCCGCGAACAGCTCGCTCGCCTCGTCCGAGCCCAGCACGCGGCCCGCCTCGTCCCGCCGGTAGAGCCCCAGCCGCCCGAACTTGCGAGTGTCGCGGATGCGCAGCTCCATGCCGTCGGAGAGCGAGAAGACGTGGTGGACGTGCCGGTCCCCCACGATCTCCGGCGGCACCACGAAGAGCTGCCCCGTCATCTTGACCTGGATGGCGAGCACCGCCCGGTCGCTCAACGAGAGGACGAGCCACTTCGCGCGGCGGGCGACGTCGAGGACCTCGCGGCCCACCACCTCACGGGCGAAGGCGATCAGATCGGGGTGCTTGATGGCGCGCGGCCAGTCGGTCTTGAAGCCGGTGATCGTGCGACCGACCACGCGCGGCGCCAGCTCGCGCGCGATCGTCTCGACCTCGGGCAACTCGGGCATCGCTCGTGTCTACGCGCGCGGGATGGGCGTCATCGAGTCCCAGTCGTCGCCGGTCTTGAGGTCCACGTCGAGCGGCACGTCCAGCGCGACGGCGCGTTCCATCAGCTCGCGCACGATCGGCGCGAGCGCGGCGACCTCGTCGCGCGGCACCTCCAGCACGACCTCGTCATGGACCGACAGGAGCATCCGCGCCGCCGATCGCTCGTGCCGCAGCCGCTCGTGCAGGCGGATCATGGCGATCTTCATGATGTCCGCGGCCGTGCCCTGGATGGGCATGTTGATGGCCATCCGCTCGCCGGCGCCTCGGAGCGCCGAGTTGCGAGCTTCCAGCTCGGGGATCCAGCGCCGCCGCCCCAGGAGCGTCTCCACGTAGCCGCGCCGCTTGGCACTGTCCTTGATGTGGATCATGTAGTAGGCGATGCCGCTGTAGGCCGCGAAGTAGCCGTTGATGAACTCCTGTGCTTCGGCCCGCGGGATGCCCGCCCGCGACGCGAGCCCGAAGTCGCTCATGCCGTAGGCCAGTCCGAAGTTGACCATCTTGGCCATCGAGCGCTCGTCCGATGTCACCGCGGCCGGATCTTGTGCAGCACCCGGGCGGCCGTCTCGCGGTGGATGTCGGCGCGTCGCTCGAACGCCTCGCGCAGGTGCACGTCGCCCGAAACATGGGCAAGGATGCGCAGCTCGATCTGGCTGTAGTCCGCGGCCAATAGCGTGCACTCCGGGCCACCGGCCACGAAGGCGCGACGGATCCGCCGCCCGAGCTCGGTGCGGATGGGGATGTTCTGGAGGTTCGGGTCGGTGGAGGAGAGTCGGCCGGTCGACGCGACGGCCTGCTGGAAGGTCGTGTGCAGGCGTCCCGTGACCGGGTCCAGCAGCGTGGGCAGCGCATCGACGTACGTGCTCTTGAGCTTGGAGAAGAGCCGCCAATCGAGCAGCAGCGGGATCATCGGATGGGCTGGACGAAGGTCCTCGAGCACACCGGCGTCGGTCGAGAAGCCGGTCTTCGTGCGCCGACCCCGCGGCAGGTCGAGCTCGTAGAAGAGCACCTGCTCGAGCTGCTTGGGGCTGCCGAGATTGAACTCGTGGCCGACCGACTCGTAGATGGCCGCCTCCAGGCGCTTCATCTCCGCGCTGAACGTCTGCGCCAGTTCGCCCAGCGCGGCGCGGTCGATGGCTACGCCGGTCGCCTCCATGTCCGCGAGGACCGGGATGAGCGGCAGTTCCAGCTCGTCGAGGACGCGCCGCAGTGCGAGCTCCTCGGCGAGGAGCCCGGTGAGCTGCTCCCGCGCCGCTGCCACCGCGAGTGCCTGGACCGCCGCGTGCTGGGGACCCCGCAGCTCACCCGGCTTGGGCAGCTCCAGCCCCAGCCGCTCGGCGCAGATGTCGGCAAGGCTCTGGCTGCGCAGCGCCGCGTTTAGGATGTAGGCCGCGATTTGTGTGTCGAACGTGACCCCGGGCAGCTCGATACCAGCCGCGCTCGCGCTGCGCTCGGCCCGTGGATCGCGCCGGCAGAGGTCCCAGACGAGCAACTGCTTGACGTCATGGCCGACCAGCGGCGGCCCGGCCGCCAGGACCGCCTCGGCGAAGGCGGGCGCCGCTCCCGCATCGGCAGCGACGACCCTGCCGTCGGTGCCCGCCACCGCCAATCCGAGCAGCGCGCCCCGCCGAGGGTGTGGATCGTCCAGCGCCACGCCGACCGTCAGCTCGGCCTGCGCCGCGAGCCACGGGGCGACGTCCGGCGCCGCCTCGAACGGATCGAACCTGTCGGGGTCACGCAGGGCGGCCGCGAGCCGCGCTCGCCGATCCTCGCCCACGCCCGGCGGCAACGAGTCCTGGAGCCCGCCGGCACGCGACGCTGGCTGAGTGGCTGCCGCGCGGTCTCGGTCGGTGCCGGGAGCGTCGATGACGGCCGTACCGGTGCCCGAGGCGCTGGCCGGGACAGCGACGCTCGAGGCGCTGCCCGAGGCAGCCGTGGCCGAGGCCCTCCCCGGCACAGCCGTGCTCGACGCCCCCGTGCTCCGCGCGGACACCGAGCCGAAGTCCATCGTCAGCTGGAGTCCCGTTCCCTCCCCCATGTTCGAGTCACCCGATCGCGTAGCACCGCCGGCGGGTGCTCGTCCCGGTACGAGCGCCGCGGGGACCGGGGCGCTCCGGTCCGCCTCGCGCAGCAGCTCGCCGGGCGCGCGCGACCCTTCGCCGGCGATGTGCGGCAGTCGCTCCACGAGGGTCCGGAACTCGTACTCGCGGAACAGACGCAGGACCTCGCCGCGGTCGTAGTCACCCAAGCGAGCGGTCGAGAGGTCCAGCTCGATGGGCACGTCGCGGTCGATCGTGACGAGCTCGCGAGAAAGGAAGACCTGGTCACGCGACTCGGCGAGCTTGGCGCGGAAACGGTCGGGCTTGATGGAGTCGAGCGCCGCGTAGATGCCCTCCAGCGACCCATGGTCCTGTAGCCACTTGGCGGCCGTCTTGTCGCCCACGCCGGGGATACCGGGGATGTTGTCGGTCGTGTCGCCCTTGAGCGCCTTGAAGTCGATCATCTGGGACGGCTCCAGGCCGTAGCGCTCGCGGATCCGCCCCGGGTCGTAGATGACGGTGGAGGCGACGCCCATCCGCGTCGTCATCAGCTGCGTCCGGTCGGTCACCAGCTGGAGCATGTCGAGGTCGCCCGAGACGATGGTGGAAGCGATGTCTCGCGCCTCCGCCTGGCGGGTCAGGGCCCCGATGAGGTCGTCGGCCTCGTATCCCTCCCGGTCGTGGATCGGGATGCGGAACGCTCCCAGGAGCTCGCGGATGAGAGGGAACTGGTCGCGCAGGTCGTCCGGGGTCGGGCGGCGCGTCGCCTTGTAATCGGCGAAGCGGTCGGCGCGGAAGGAGCGGCCCACGTCGAAGCAGCAGATGACGTAGTCAGGCTTCACGTCCTGGAAGCCGCGCAGGACGATGCTCCAGAAGCCGAAGGCCGCGTTGACCAGCTGCCCACGGCTGGTGGTCAGGGGCGTCTCGATGAGGGCGAAGTACGCGCGGTAGATGAGGCTGTGCGCGTCGAGCAGCATGAGCCGTTCCACGGCCCGAGTGTAGTCGCGCGTGCGACTGGGCTGGCTCGCTTAGCGGAGGCCCGGATCGCGCATCATGCGCTGGCCCAGGACGCGAAGGAGCAGGAGCACGATCCCGGCGGCGGCCAGGAGCGCACCGACGAGGACCAGGGGCGTTCCTGCGGGGTCCGGCTGGGCGGCCGTCTCCGCCGCACCTCCGGACGAGGTGTCCTCGTCGGGCCCCACGGCAGCGGTATCGGAGGTCGGTCGCGCCGATACGCGAGCCGACGGCACGGGCGTGGGGTCGCTCGGCTCTGCGGATGCAGAGGCACGCCCCTCTCCGGTCTCAGGGTCCGTGTCACTCGGCGCCCCTTCCGCGGCCGCGGGGGAAGCGCCCTCGGTCACCAGCGGGGCGCTCTCGGCATCGAGCTCGGGTGCACCCAGGTACGGGGACGGTGCGGCTTCCGAAGCGGCGGGGCCGATCGAGTCGCCAGCGACAGCCGATGCCCCCGGCTCCCCGGCGTCCACTTCCGCACCAGGGCGGGCCGAGGACGCGGACTCCGCGGCGTACGGCGCAGGCGCCCGAGCCATGGGAGCGGAAGACGTGCCCGGCAGTGTGCCGCCCACCACCACGAGCACGAGGCCGATCGCCACTGCTGCACCGGCGAACGGCTGGAGGACCGCGGTGCCGGGCATCGCGATACGGCGGAGGATGCGCTCGAGGAAGGAGCCCCGGACGGCTGCCGCCTGCTCCGGGGAGATCCGGAAGTCGCGAGGGCGGCGAGGGGTGGGCACGGCGGCCACGCTTCGGGCGATGACGCGCAGGTCGGCCACCAGGGCCGCACAATCGGTGCACTCGGCGACGATCCGCTCCGCGACCTGCATGTCCGCGGCGTCGACGTCACGCGCGGCATAGCGGGCGATCAGCAGAGGATCGTGCTTCGAGTGCTCGGCGCCGGGCGGCGCCACATCACGGCGGCTCATCGTTCCCTCCAGACGCCCTCAGTCCTGAAGCAGTTCCATCTCGGGAAGCAGCAGCTCACGGAGCGCCAGCCGGCCCCGGTGGATGCGTGATTTGACGGTGCCCAGGGACACCCCGGTCATCTCGGCGATCTCGTGGTAGTCGTAGCCCTCCACGTCGAACAGGAGGATCGCCGTGCGCTGGTCGGTCGTGATCCGTTCCATGGCCGACGCGATGGCGCGGCTGCGGGAGCGGAGGATGGCCGTGCGCTCGGGCGCCTCCGAGTCGTCGGCCGGCGGCTGCCAGGCCTCGTCCTCCCACTCGGGGTACGGGTCGGCGGGACGCCGCTTGCGGTAGCGCAGGACGTCCGTCGCGGCATTGAGGGCGATGCGCGTCAGCCAGCTGCGGAACGAGTCACCCCGGAAGCGGGAGAGGTTGCGATAGGCGCTGAAGAAGGCCTCCTGGACCGCATCGGCGGCTGCCTCGCGGTCGTTGACGACACGCACGGTCAGGGCGAAGAGATAGTCCTGGTAGAGCTCGACCAGCCGGTTGAAGGCGTCGAGATCGCCGTCCAGTGCGCGCTCCACGAGGGCGCGGTCGCGTGCGTGCTGCTCACTGGCGCCCTGCCGGGTACGGTCCTCCACGAGTGGCGGTCGTCCTCATGCGCGTCGGATCGGGTGGCCGTTCGCGGTCGTGGCTGATCATCGGCACCGCGGGGTTGCGCCGGCGGCGGGAGTCTAGCATCGGCTCATCGGGTCGGAGCACGAGCCGGGCTAGAATCGCGGCCCGCGCCGAAGTGGCGGAATCGGCAGACGCGACGGTCTCAAACACCGTTCCACGCAAGTGGGTGAGGGTTCGATCCCCTCCTTCGGCACCAGCGTCCCACGGTCGTGCACGGTCCCCACCTGAGCGCGACTTCGGACGCGGCCCGGCGCCCCACGCCCAGGGCCCGGCCCGGCGCCGAGAACGTCCTGTAGTGGAGGACGCCCGATGGCAGCATCCCACAAGCTCCGCCGCTCGGCGGGCGAGGGATCCGTGTACGAGACTTCGGAGGGGCGATGGCGTGCCTCTCTCGTGGTCACTCATCCGAACGATGGCAGGCGCACCCGCCGCGTCGTCTCGGGCCGTTCCCGCGCGGAGGCCGTCCGCAAGCTCGACGCGCTGAAGCGGGAGGCGCAGTCCGGCTTCGCGACCCGCCAGAGACGACGGGCGAGTACCTGGCGCGCTGGGTGGAGGCGGTCCGGCCGCGACTGCGGCCGGCGACACCCTGAGTACGCACGCCATGTACGCGACTATCTCGCACCGCTCGCTCGCGTGCCGCTGACTCGACGCTGCGCCGGGCACTCCACGATGCGCAGCGGGACGGCTCGGTGACACGCAACGCGGCCGCCCTGGCGCGGCCACCACGGCTGGAGCACCGCGAGATGCGCGCGCTGAGCAGCCATGAGGTACGGAGCCTGCTCGCGGCGACTGCGGACGATCCCTGCGGGCCGCTGTACGCCGTCGCTGTCGGGTCCGGCCTGCGACTCGCCGAGCTGCTCGGATCGCGCGGTCGGACGTCGCCCCGGACGAGCGTTCGCTGGTCGTGCGCCGGGCGATGGCGCGCGCCGCGGATGGCGGATGGTGCCTCTCGCCGCCGAAGACCGGGCGCAGTCGCCGGACCGTCATGCTGCCAGCCGTCGCGGTCGACGGGCTGCATCGCCAGCGGCAGCGGCAGGAGGCTCAGCGGGTCGCCGTGGGGACCGGGAGATCGGGAATGGCCGGGCTCGGCGCTAGCGTCTGACGAGCCGTAAAGAATACGGTGATACGCTGTACGGACTGATGTCTGCTGCGCTTCCCTCGACCGGCTGCCACTGCACCTGTCGCTAGGCGGGA
>JAUJNA010000012.1:0-13838 GCA_030446555.1 Chloroflexota bacterium
CCGCCATCGGCGAGCGCCCGGCGCCCGGCTCGGGCCAGGAGCCGCCCCCGCCCACGCGACTGGGCCGTGCACTCGAGGAGCGTCGCTTCGTCATCAGCGTGGAGATCGATCCGCCGCGTTCGGTGCGCATCGAGCGGACCATCGAGGCCGCGCGCCTGCTCCAGGAGGCAGGGGTGGACCTGGTCAACATCAGCGACAGCGCCATGGCCCGCGTGCGCATGGGCGCGATGGCCGTCGCGTTCGGCATCCAGCACGACCTTGACCTCGAGTGCCTGGTCCACTTCACCACCCGCGACCGGAACCTGATGGCGCTCGAGTCGGAGCTGTTGGGTGCCCACGCGCTCGGGGTGCGCAATATCCTGGCTCTGACGGGGGATCCCCCGCGCGTCGGGGACTACCCCACCGGGACGGGCATCTGGGACATCGACTCCACCGGGCTCATCGGCATCCTCCGGCGCCTCAATCGCGGCGAGGACCAGGCGGGCAAGCCGATCGGCGCACCTGCTGGCTTCACCATCGCCTGTGCCCTGGATCCTACCGCCGCCGACGTGGAGCACGAGATGGACCGCCTCGCCGGCAAGCTGGAGGCGGGAGCCGATGTCGTCATGACGCAGCCGATCTACAGCCGCGACCAGTGGGAACGGTTCATGGGGCACGCGGCGGCCCGCTGGGGCGATCGCCTACCGCGTCCGGTCCTGCTCGGCGTGCTGCCCCTGCACACGGCCCGCCACGCCGAGTTCCTGCACAACGAGGTGCCCGGCATCACCATCCCCGACACGGTGCGGGCGGCGATGCACGCCGCGGGCGAGCGGGGCGCCGAGGTGGGCCTGGAGATGGCGCTGGAGCTGCTGGAAGGCATGCGCGGGCTCGTCGACGGCACGTACATCATGCCCAGCTTCGGTCGCTATGAGATGGGCGCCGAGCTCGTGCGCCGCCTGCGCGCCGCGCTGCCCGAGGGGGCCACGGCCTGACCCGCCGGCCACGGCCCGAGCCGTCGCCCGCGATGGGCTACCGCGGGAGGTCGGGCTGGCGCGCATCGACGCGAACGCCACGGCCGAGCACGCCGCCGAGCTGCAGCGGTGGGGGCGGCGGCGGCGGTGGCGGCGGCTCGGGCCGCGGCTTCTGACCGGGCCGTCGGGCCCGCGCCCGCTGCTAGACTTCGGCCGTGGGAGCCGTGGAGACGATGGAGACCTTCTTCGAGAAGCTCAACGCGGGCGATCGCCAGGCGGCGGTGCAGCTGATGGACGAGCGCACGGAGATGCGGGTACACGTCCTGGGCAACGTGCGCACGCTACGCGGCGTGGAGCAGGTCGGCGGCTGGTTCCTCCGAGCGGACCGGGGTCTTCGCATGATCCCGGGCGACGTCCGGGAGACGGGGAACACGTACGAAGCGGACGTGCTGGTCGTCCGACCGGGCGCGCCCTCCCAGCACCTCGATGCGACGTTCCGCGTGGAAGCCGGGCTCATCACGGCCATCAACCTCGCTCCACGCTGACCCGGGCGGCCGGCGCCGACCCCGGGCGTGCCCCGGATGGCTCAGGGAGACGCTGAAGGCACCAGACTCCCCGCCGCGCACTCGAACTCGTCGTCCGGGATGACCAGGACCTGACCGACCTGGAGGCGGTTCACGTCTTGGATGTCGTTCGCGCAGGCGATCTGCTCGACCGTCAGTCCGAACGACCGGGCGATCCCCAACAACGTGTCGCCGGGCTGGACCGCGTAGGTCTGCGGGGTGGGCTCGGGACTCGGCGTGGGCTCCGGACTCGGCGTGACAACGGCGGCCTGCGACGGTCGCGGCGTCGGCTCGTCCCCTCCGCCTGCCAGGAACCTCGGCAGCAGGAAGAGGATGAGCGCAGCGACCGCCAGACCGACCGCGCCGAGCACGATGGGTGACACGCGCCGCAGGCCCACCCGGGTCGAGAGGCTGGGATACGCCTCGTGACGACGAGGGCGGCTCCACTCGGGACCGTCGTCGGCGCGCTTGGGCGGCGAGGGTCGCGCCTGTCGGGAGAACGCGGTACGAGCTGGCGCCACCGGCCGGGACGGCTCACGGGCACCTGAGTGCCGATCCGCCAGGAAGGGCGGGGGCTCCCCGGCGGGAGCCGAGCCCAGGTCGCCGACATCGACGTCGAGGTCACGATCAGCTTCCTCGGGGAACGCGGCCGACTGCTGCCACTGCCCGGCAGTGCCCGCGGCAGCCGACGGCGCCGCCGCCCCTGCCCCCCCGCCGCTCCACGGTGGCGGTGAGGACCACCGTCGCGGCGCCGCGTCCGTCGGAGGCGACGACGGCGCGTCGGTCGGATGCGTCAGGGAGGCGGGACTCGGCGCCTCCGGCTGGGTGGCGATCGGATCGGCCGCGGCTCGGGCCGCCCAGTCCAGGAAGACGGGGCACGCGGTGAACGACGGCGCGAGGCAGTACGTCCGCTGATGGCCGAGCGTGCGCGGCTGGGGCGTCGGCTCCGCGTAGCAGCGATGCCGGTCGTCGGGCACGCCCACGCGTCGATCACGCTCCTCCGCGAGTGCCACGAAGGGGCACGCCCGGGGTTCCAAGCCATGGAGGCCGGCCTGCTGGTCCATCGCCGGCGATGATACGGCCGGGGACGTGGCGTCGGAGTGTGGCGAGCCTGCCCGAGTCGAGCGGCCACACCCGGCCGGACGAGCCCTGCTTCAGGCGGCCAGGCGATCCGGTTCGGGGACCTCCTGGGGCGGTCCGGCGTGCTCGACCATGCCCGCGCCCACCGTGTCGTAGGTCGTCTCGTCGATGAGGATGAAGCCGCCGGTCGTGCGGCTGAGCTTGTACTCGTCGAGCAGCAGCGGGGCGCTGGTCCGCAGCCGCACACGGCCGATCTCGTTGAGCCCGAGCTCGGTGGCCGCACGGTCGCTGTGCAGCGAGTTGACGTCGATCCGGTAGATCAGATCGTCGACCATCGCCTTCACCGAGCGACTGGTGTGCTTCAGGAGATACCGGGCACCCTTCCGGAGCGGCGCCTCGTTCATCCAGCAGACCATCGCGTCCAGCTCGCTGGCCACGGTCGGCTGGTTGTGCGGCCGGCAGATCATGTCGCCCCTCGAGACGTCGATGTCGTCCTCCAGCTGAAGGGAGACCGAGAGGGGCGGCATCGCCGCCTCCAGCTCGCCGTCCATCGTCCCGATCCGAGCGATGCGCGTGCGATGCCCGGAGGGCAGTACCACCACCTCGTCGCCCTTCCGGAAGACGCCCGTGGCGATCTGCCCGGCGTACCCCCGGTAATCGTGATGCTCGTCGGTCTGCGGCCGGATGATCCACTGCACGGGGAACCGCGCATCGATCAGGTTGCGGTCGGAACCGATGTACACGTTCTCGAGGTGGTAGAGGAGCGACGGGCCCTGGTACCACGGCATGGAGAGCGAACGCTGGACGACGTTGTCGCCGTGCAGGGCGGAGATGGGGATGAACGTGATGTCGTGGACGTCCAGCTTCTGGGCCCACTCCTCGAACTCGGTGCGGATGGCGTCGAAGACCGACTCGTCGTAGCCCACGAGGTCCATCTTGTTGACCGCCACGACGATGTGCGGGATGCCCAGCAGCGTGGCGATGAAGGCGTGCCGGCGGGACTGCTCCAGCACGCCCTTGCGCGCATCGACGAGGACGATCGCGAGATCGGCCGTGGAGGAGCCGGTGACCATGTTGCGGGTGTACTGCACGTGCCCCGGGGTGTCGGCGATGATGAACTTCCGGCGGGGCGTCGCGAAGTAGCGGTAGGCGACATCGATGGTGATGCCCTGCTCGCGCTCGGCGCGCAGCCCGTCGGTCAGGAGGGCCAGGTCGACCTGGCTGTAGCCGCGCCGGCGGCTGGTGCGCTCGATCGCCTGGAGCTGGTCCTCGAAGATGCCCTTCGAGTCGAAGAGCAGCCGTCCGATGAGCGTGCTCTTGCCGTCGTCGACCGATCCGGCCGTCGAGAAGCGCAGGAGATCCATCAGAAGTATCCCTCGCGCTTGCGGTCTTCCATGGACGTCTCGGAGAACGCGTCGTCGGCCCGCGTGGCGCCGCGTTCGGTGATGCGCGCAGCCGCCACCTCGGCGATGATCTCGGCCACCGAGGCAGCGCTCGAGGTGACCGCGCCGGTGCAGGTCATGTCGCCCACGGTGCGGTAGCGGACGACCATCGTCTCGACCGCCTCGTCCCGTCCGTGGGGCAGGAAATCGCTCGTGGCCAGCCACATGCTGTCCCGGCGGAAGACGGGCCGCTCGTGCGCGAAGTAGATGCTGGGGACTTCCAGCTCCTCGCGCTGGATGTACTGCCAGACGTCCATCTCGGTCCAGTTGGAGATCGGGAAGACACGCATGTGCTGGCCCTTGCGCAGCCGGCCGTTGTAGAGACTCCACAGCTCAGGGCGCTGCGCCTTGGGCTCCCACTGGCCGAACTCGTCACGCAGGGAGAAGACGCGCTCCTTGGCGCGGGCCTTCTCCTCGTCACGCCGCGCGCCGCCGAAGACCGCGTCGAAGCCGTGCTCCAGGATGGCGTCGAGGAGCGTCGTGGTCTGCAGCCGGTTGCGGGACGGGTTGCCCGGCTCCTCGCGCACGCGGCCCTTATCGATCGACTCCTGGACCGAGGCGACGATGAGCCGCTCGCCGAGTTCCTTGACGCGGCGGTCGCGGAAGTCGAGGACCTCAGGGAAGTTGTGGCCCGTGTCGATGTGCATGACCGGGAACGGGAAACGCGCCGGACGGAACGCTTTCTCGGCGATGCGCAAGAGCACGATCGAGTCCTTGCCGCCGGAGAACAGGAGGACCGGCCGCTCGAACTCGGCGGCGACCTCCCGCATGATGAAGACCGACTCCGCTTCCAGCGCGTCGAGATGGGTCAAGTGCCGACGGAGGGCACGCTCGGAGAAGGTAGCCGTTTCGATCATCGGGCGGTGCGACCTGGCTTGGGGGATGGATGCACGGGGACGGGCGGCCGGAGCCGTCGCGTAGTATAGCCGCCGTGTCCGACGCCTCTCCGGAGCGCCTGCCGGTCCCTGCCGATGTGGTCGGCCAGCCGTCCCCGGGGGCACTGGGGGCAGGTCGGCGACGCATCGGCGCAGTCCGAAGGCGCACCGGCCTCAGCCCGCGCGCCTTCACGGCCTCGGTAGGGCTGCCCATCGTCTGCACCGCCATCATCCTGGGCATCCTGGTGGTGGCGCCCGAGGCGCAGCGCCCGACCATCCTGGGCGGCAGCCTGGTCGCGGTCGCCTCCGGGTTGGCAGCGACCTCGATCGGCGTGTACGGCGGGGTGCTCGTGCCGGGGCTGCTGCTGCTGGGCGTCGATGCTCGCTTCGCGGCGGCCATCTCGCTCTTCCTCCAGGTGCTGGTCATCCCGCTGGGAGCCGCCAGCCACTATCGCCTGGGGAATGTGACCCGTTCGATCGCCGTGCCGCTGATCATCGGCGGCATGATCGGCGCCTTCCTCGGCCCGTTCTTCGCAGCCGCTCTGTCCAAGGATCTCATCGCCCGCGTGGTCTCGGGGATGATCGTGGGCGTCGGCCTGCTCGTGCTCGCGACGCTTCGATGGGGTGGCCTCGGGACGGTACGCGCGGAGGGCGATGTCCCGCGGCTGAAGGTCGGGGGGATCGGCGTGGCGGCCGGCTTCTCGTCTGGCATCAGTGGCGCCGGGTGGGGACCCATCGGGGTCAAGCTGCTCATCCTCACGCGCATCGATCCGCGCCAGGCCATCGGCTCGTCACTGGTCGGGCGGATCTTCATGGCCGCCACTGCCGTCGTGGCCTATGTCCTGAGCGCGACCGCCTTCCGAGGCGTGGAACCCGACTGGTGGCTGGTGGTGCCGCTGCTATGCGGTTCCGTGGCCGCGATGGTCCCCGGGGCCTTCCTGCTCAGCCGGCTGGGGCGGGAAACGGCGACGGTGGCCATCACGCTGCTCTCGATCGGCCTGGCGCTGCCCACGCTGATCTGGGGCTGAGCCACACGAGCCGGTCCTCCGGGACCTCGAAGACGGCGATCCACTCCACCTCCCCGTTCGACGTCACCGTCACGTCCTGGCGGCCGTGCGCCCGGCGGACCGCCGTGGGTTCGGCACCGGCCGCGGACGGCATGAGGGAGGCTCCCAGGGGCGGCGTGCACGGCCCGTCCGGACGTGGCACGATCGAGTGCGGACGCCCCATCTCCAAGGCGGATCCGCGCCGGACCCCCGGCCGCAGCCCAGCGAGGGCGTCCCAGCGCAGAAGGGAGCTCTGCTCGTGAACCCCGTGCTGCGTGCGCTCGCTCCGCGACGCACCGTCCATGCTCACTGCGACATCCCGTGCGGTGTCTACGATCCGCAGCAGGCACGCATCGAAGCGGAGTCGTGCTACAGGATCATCGAGAAGTACCAGGCATCCGAAGACGAGGTCTTCCGCGGCCGCTGCCTCCACGTCAAGGAGGAGCGCGCCGAGCTGACGAAGCACCACATCGATGTGATGTGGCACGACTACTTCAAGCCGGAGCACGTCGAGAAGTTCCCCGACCTCCACGACGTCTGCTGGAAGGCGTCCAAGCAGGCCTCGCAGGTCAAGCGTACGGTGGACATCGCCGAGGCACAGAAGCTGCTCGACCTGATCGACCGCATCGACGTGATGTGGCGCGAGACGGGCGGTGCGACGACGACGCGGATGCAGCAGCTCCAGCCGGTCGGCTGAACGGTCGGAGTCGGCTTAACGCTCGGGGTCGGCTGAACGCTCGGGCCTCGCGACTGGCGCGCTCGTGGCGCGCGCGAGTCGCCGTCTCGGGCTCGAGCATGGGACC
The DNA here is from genome assembly GCA_030446555.1 of Chloroflexota bacterium. GTDB lineage: Bacteria > Chloroflexota > Limnocylindria > Limnocylindrales > CSP1-4 > Palsa-1032. Next base: position 6,760 of record JAUJNA010000012.1, read on the forward strand.
CACGCTCCGCTCGGGCGACTGGCTCCTCGTCGACCCGGCCGCGTTCAGCCGTCGCCCGCCACGCGCGGGTGATCTGGTGGTGGTCCCCCATCCGCGCCTTCGCGAGCGGCTCATCGTGAAGCGCGTCGCGACGACGGGACCGGGCGGCCTGGTGTTGCTGGGTGACGCGCCGGACGCATCGACCGACTCACGGTCATGGGGTCCGGTGGCGCCGAGCGCGGTCATCGGCCGCCCCTGGTTCCGCTACTGGCCCCCCCGGAGGATGGGCCGGGTCCGCTGATCCGCCGCGGGGGCGCGCTACCCGACGAAGAAACGGCCCATCAGCCGGATCATGTCCAGGTCTCGCGGCAGGAAGTCCTGGAGCATCACCCGCTCCACGCCGGCCCGCTGGAACTCGTCGACTCGCTCGAGCGCCTGCTCGCGCGTCCCGACCACCCAGCGCTTCCGCCGCTCGGCGAGCCAGCCCTTGGCCTCATCGAAGGGCGGACCGAACATCCGGACCTGCTCACGGACGCGGTCACGCAGGTCTGTCTCGGACTCCGCGATCAGCACCCCGACCATGGCCGAACGAGTGATGGTCGTGGGGTCTCGATCGATGGCTCGGCACGCCTCGTCGAGCCGCTCGCCGATCTCGCGGCAGGCGTCGGGCCCGGACGAGCTGGTGTTGTACTCGTCCGCGTAGCGCGCCGCCAGACGCAGGGAGCGGGGCTTGCCGGTGCCGCCCACGATCAGGTTGGGTCGCCGGGTCCGGGGCCGGAAGGATGCGTCTCGCACGGGCCATCGGGGGCCGTCGGAGCTCCAGCCATCCGGCTTCTGGAAGAGGCCATGGAGGAGCCTGAGCTGCTCCTCCATCATGTCGACGCGTTCGGGCGCCCCAGGGAACGGGATGCCGAGCTGTGCGTGCTCCAGCTCGTTCCAACCGGCGCCCACGCCGAGCTCCACGCGCCCGCCACTCATCTCGTCGACGGTCGTGACGACCTTCGCGAACGATCCCGGGATGCGGAACGTGACGGGCGAGACGAGCGAACCCAGGCCGATGGTCCGCGTGTCGCGCGCCAGGCCCGCCAGTGTCGCCCAGCAGTCGGTCGTGGGCAGCCCACCGTCCCCCGGGAAGCTCGCGTAATGGTCAGAGCGGAAGAACGCCTCGAGGCCTGACTCCTCGGCGGCGGTCGCCGCGGCGAGGATCTCCTCGTAGGTGAGGCCCTGCTGGGGCTCGGTCATGAGGCAGTAGCGCACGGATCTTCCTCCAGATATTCGCCTTGACGTAACCGTTCGCCATGGCAAGATGGTTCATGTGACACGAACGTCTCGGCCTCCCCCCGGCCGGTCCGGCGCGGAGGAGACCACTTTGGTCACCGAGGCGGTGGCCGAGCTGGACGCCTTCATCCGTCATCAGCGGCGGCGCATCGCGACGACCCAGGGTCGGTCGACCATGAGCATGACCCATCTACACGTGCTCGTGATCCTCGATGCGGAGGGCGCCGTCCCGATGAGCCGCGTGGCAGAGACGCTGCTCTGCTCCTTCCCCAATGCCACCGGCATCGTCGACCGCATGGAGGAGCGCGGCTACGTGGAGCGCCTCCGTGACGAGCGTGACCGTCGGCTCGTGCTGGTCCGGGTCACCGCGGAAGGTCGCGCCGCGCTCGGCCGCCTCGAGACGATGCGCCAGCAGCACCTCCGGGCACTGCTCCAGACCATGGCCGCTGACCAGCAGCGGACCTGCCGTGACGCGTTCCGCCTGCTTCGCCAGGCCGCTGAACGCGTCGATGCCACACAGAGCTGACCGCTCGACCCGATCCGTCACGATCCATCAGACGAGAGGAGCCACCTGCCCATGGACCAGGCCCCCGCCACGCCGGGCGTGGCCCAAAGCGATCCCGCTCTTGACCTGCCGCAGCGGCGAAAGATGGAGATCCTCTTGGCGATCCTGCTGGGACTCTTCCTCTCCGCGCTCGACCAGACGATCGTGGGCACGGCGCTCCCGCGCATCGTGGGCGAGCTGCGCGGCAGCAACGAGCTCTACACCTGGGTGGTCACGGTCTACCTGCTCACGGCCACGATCACGGGAGTCTTCTACGGCAAGCTGTCCGACCTCTACGGGCGGCGACCGATGCTGCTCATCGGTGTCTCCATCTTCCTGCTCGGCTCCGTGTCGTCCGGCCTCAGCTGGAGCATGGAGAGCCTCATCCTCTTCCGCGGTCTTCAGGGCATCGGGGCCGGGGCGCTCTTCCCGATCTCGCTGGCGGTCATCGCCGACCTCTTCACGCCGGCCGAGCGAGGCAAGTACCAGGGACTCTTCGGGGCCGTGTTCGGGCTCTCCTCGATCATCGGACCGCTGCTCGGCGGGTGGCTGACCGAGAACATCAGCTGGCACTGGATCTTCTTCGTCAACCTGCCCGTCGGGCTGCTCACGCTGGTCATCATCTATCGCTACCTGCCCACCGTCCGCGGCCGGGGCTCGCATCGCTCGCTCGACTATCTGGGGGCCGTGGTGTTCACCGTGGCGGTCTCGCTCCTCATGATCGGGCTGACCAACAAGGCGGCGAGCGACTGGTCCTCGGTCTGGGTGGGCGGGCTGATCGCTGCGTCGTTCGTGGTGGGGGCGATCTTTTTGTTCATCGAGTCGCGTGCCGCTGAGCCGATCATCCCCCTCGGCCTGTTCCGCGACCGGGGCTACTCCGTGACCATCCTCGCGACGTTCCTGGCCAGCATCGGCTTCTTCGGCGCGATCATCTTCCTGCCCCGCTGGTTCCAGTTCGTGCGAGGCGTCAGCCCCACGGAGTCGGGCCTGCAGGTCCTTGCCCTCCTCGCCGGCGTGATCCTGAGCTCGGTCATCTCGGGCATGCTCGTCAGCCGCACCGGTCGATATCGCAACCTCGCGATCGGCTCGCTCGCGACCATGTCCATCGGCATCCTGCTGCTCACCGGGCTGCGCGCCGACACCGACCTGCCCGTGTTGTGGGCCTGGATGTTCATCACCGGCCTGGGCATCGGTCCCACGCTCTCCGTCTTCACGATCGTCGTCCAGAGCGTGGTGCCCTTCGAGCGGCTAGGCGTCGCGACGAGCAGCCTCACCTTCTTCCGCCAGATCGGAGGCTCGGTCGGTCTTGCGCTGGTGGGCACGATCTTCGCCCAGAGCTTCGGCTCACAGCTGCAGCTGCAGCTTGTCGCGGCGGGTGTCCCGGCACCAGCGGCCGGCCGCATCGCCGCCGCGGCGGCGAGTGGAGCGGGCGACCAGCTCACGGCGGCCGGCACCGACCTGGCCGCCACGTTGAGCGCCGTCCTGCCAGCGCCGCTCCAGCCGCTCATCCCCGCCATCGTCAGTGGCGTCCACGAAGCCTTCTCGCTGGCCATCGCAGACACGTTCTGGTTCGGGCTTCTGGCCACGTCGGTAGCCCTCGTCGCGGTCGTGCTCGCTCTTCATGAGCGGCCGCTGCGCGGCTTTGCCCCGCGCGACGTGAAGGCGGCCGTCGCGACCCGACCGGCGCTCGAAGCACCCGCCGCGGACTAGCGCCGCGCGCCGGATACGATGCTTCCGATGTCCGATGCCACGATCCTTCCGATCCCGCGGGACCTGCTGGCGCCCGGCACCGGGGATGCCCCGTTCCGCGCCGTCGCCACGCTGTCCGACCTGCCCCCCGGACGGATGCTCCGCTTGAGCCGTGGCGATCTCGACCTCCTGCTCGCGCACACGGAAGCGGGCCTCGTCGCCACCGACGACCGCTGCCCCCACATGTCGGCCCCGCTGTCGGTCGGCCGCCTCGAGGGCTGCCAGGTCGACTGTCCGCTGCACAAGGGCCGCTTCGACCTCGCCACCGGCGCCACGGTGCGCTTCCCGACCACCGGCGGATTGGACGCCGACGGCGCCTACCACCGGCCGTGGGCCCCGCTCGACGCTCCGCCGAAGCCCGAGCCGTCCGACGACAAGGCACGGGCCCGAGCCCTCACCCGGGTGCGCCGGCTGCGCTATTACCCCCTTCGCGTGGTGGACGGGCGGATCGAGGTCCGCTTTCCGGAGTGAACGCCTTCTGTCAAGCGTCCTTCGGCTGGGGCCGGGCCTGCGCGTTCGGTGGCGACGCGGTGCCGCCACTTGTCATGGCGCGGGGCGAAGCGGGTCGCCACGCCATCGCCGGCATACCGGTCCGCGACCATCAGATCGAACGCGTGGACCATGTCCTCCATGAGCGCGTAGCGGCCCGGCACGTACGCCCGAGACCTCGTGCCGCGCTGCTGGAGCTCGCACACGTGCCAGTCCTGGCGGTTGGTGAGGTCCCAGAAGTCGACCGCGTCGCTCGGGTCGAAGTCGGCCCGGGCCATGGTGTCCGGGTGGAAGAGCCACTCGCAGACGACCCGTGAGCGGCCGGGCTCCAGCGGCTCCACCCGGTGGGTCATGACGTAGTCGGGATGCAGGCTCAGCAGGAGGTTGGGCCACAGCACGAAGTAGTGGATGCGACGCTGGTCCTCGGCGCTGAGACCCGGCAGCGGCGGCCGTCCGTGCCGCTCGCCGTCGGTCGACATCGTGGCCGCCTCGCCACTCAGCTCCATCCAGCCGCCGGCCCACGGCCCCTCCGACTCCAGGTTCCGTCCCCGATCGTAGGGCGTGAGCCGGTTCAGCTGAGGATGGACACCGGGACAGTGGTAGCACTCCGAGTAGTTCTCGGCGATGACCTTCCAGTTGGCCGCGACCTCGTACTCGATGCGTCGTGCTCGACGCAAGCGGCCGATGTCGAACCGCTCGGTGTGCCCGGGCAGATCGGCGAGCTGCTCGGCGAGACTGCCCGTCGGCTCGAGCGAGACGAAGACGAAGCCCTGCCAGGTCTCGAGCGAGGCCTGATGGAGCCCGGACTCCGCCGGCTGGAAGCGGAACAAACCTTCGGTGTGGCCGGCCCGTTTGAGCGTGCCGTCCAGCTCGTAGGTCCACGCGTGGTACGGGCACTGGAAGCGGACCAGGTGGCCCTGCGGCTCGGTCACGATGAGCGAGCCGCGGTGCCGGCAGACGTTGTAGAAGGCGCGCAGCACGAGATCGCGGCCACGGACCAGCACCAGGCTCTCCCCGGCGACCGTGGCGAGCACATACGCGCCCGGCTCCGCGACGTCCTCCTCCCGTCCCACGCAGACCCAATCCCGCGCGAACCATGCGGCCTGCTCGTAGGCGAAGACGTCGGGGTCGTGGAACACACGCGGCGGGAGCAGCGAGGCGCGGTCCACCGGTCTTCGGACCGCGGCGACCTCATCGGCCGAGATGGGCGAGCGAAGGAAGGTCATCGAGCCGTGACAGCGTACGGCACCCGTCTGCAGACGCTGCGCAACACGTACGACCAGATGATCCCGCGTACGCCCTTCGACGACACCTCGCTCGAGTGGTCGCGCACGCTGCCCTACTGACCGGATGAGCTGGACGCGGCCAGCCACGTCTTCCACGTGGCCTCGTCGACGCCAGCGGTCACCAGCGCGCCGAAGCGGATGAGGGGCAGGCGGATCAGCTCGGGGCGGTCTCGAAGCCGCTCCAGGACCTCCCTCTCGTCCATCCGGAGGTAGCCCAGACCCTGATCGCGGAAGGCGCGGCCGGATGAATCGAGCAGCGCCCGCGCACCGAGCCGGGCGGCGAATCGGCTCAGCTCGGCCGGGGCCATCGGCCGCGTCGCCAGGTCCACGAAGCTGATCTCGACGCGTCGCTCCTTGAAGAAGCGGACGGCCTTCTGACTGTCTCGGGAGTCGCGCCGGCCGAAGACCTGGACGCGCGACGGGGTCAGCTGCCTGCGGTCGCCCGCTTGCGGCCCCGGTTCGAGCGTCGCTCGGGCGTCATGAGTCCGACCACGAATCCATTGGGCGACTTCTTGACAGCGATCTCCTTGCCCTGATCCTGTGCCGCACGCATGAGCCGCTGGCGCACGGTCACAGGCTTGTCGTCCCGGCTCAGCCGGACCTCGAAGACGGTCTCCGTGTCGGTCAGCTGGTTCATCAATCGGGCCAGCTGACGCTGCTGAGCCTGACGTTCGCGTTGCGCGGGAGTCAGTTCCCTGGCGCCACCGCGACTGCGACCGCTTCGATCCATCGCTGAACGATCGACCTTCTGGATCCTGACCATGCTGTCCCTTCCTTCCCCAACTCATCTCGTCGGGTGGAACGGCCCCCGATCGAAGATGAGCGCAGGGACGATACGATACATGACGTGAACACTCGCTCGCGACGACGATCGAGCGACCGCGGCGCACGACGTCCGGTTCCGAGCGATCCGACCGTCATGACGGATGACGCACGGGCATCGACACGTTTGGACGGTAAGAGGTCGAGGCGAACGTGAGGATCGGCATCATCACACCCCAGGGCTGGACCGGCGAGTTCGATGGTTGGGATCCTTCGCGTGCCTGGCAACGGACCCTCGATGTCGCCCGACAGGTGGAAGCGTTGGGATTCGAGTCGGTCTGGCTCTACGACCATCTCCACACCGTTCCGCGACCCAAGGAAGAGATCACCTTCGAATCCTTCACCTCGCTCGGCGCCATCTCGGCCCTCACCGATCGCGTCCGCCTCGGTCACGTCGTGATCTGCACACGGTTCCGCAACCCGGCGCTCACGGCGAAGATGATCAGCACCATGGATGTGATGAGCGGCGGGCGGATGGAGCTCGGTATCGGTGCCGGATGGAAACGGGACGAATGGCTCGCCTACGGCTACGGGTTCCCCGACACCCCCGAGCGCCTGCGCATCCTGGAGGACCATCTGGAGGTCATCACCCGGATGCTCCGACCCGGGCGGGCCACGTACGAGGGGAGGCACGCCAGCGTGGTCGGCGCGATCAACGTCCCCAAGCCGCTCCAGGCGAGCCTGCCCATCATGGTCGGCGGGAACGGTCCACAAGTCACCTGGCGGCTCGCCGCGCGCTTCGCGGATGAGCTGAACCTGGACCTGACGGACCTCGACGAGATCGCCGCCGCGCTGCCGGTGGCCCGCTCGCGATGCGAGGAGATCGGCCGTGATCCGGCCACGCTCGCTATCTCCGCACACCTGTGGTGGGAGCAGCTGCCCGACCCGGGACAGGGCCGGGTGGACCATCTCGCCCGACTGGCCGAGCTCGG
>JAUJNA010000012.1:13938-15694 GCA_030446555.1 Chloroflexota bacterium
TTCGGTTTCCAGGCGAGCGGCCCGGACGCCGAGGGCGCGAGATGCATCGCCGCGACGTGCGGTGGTATCCGCGTCATCAGCATCTACGCGCCCAACGGCCGTGCCCTGGATACACCCTTCTACACCGCGAAGATCGAGTGGTACTCGCGACTCTTCCAGTGGCTGCGAAGCGGTGCCGACCCATCGGAGGATCTCATCCTGGGCGGTGACTTCAACGTCGCGCCGGCGGATGCGGATGTGTACGACCCGCTGGTGTACGTCGGCACGACCCATACGTCGGGACCTGAACGCGCCGCATTCGGAGAGCTCATCGAATGGGGCCTCGTGGATGTGTATCGCATGTTCCATCCCGAACCCGGTCGCTTCACGTGGTGGGACTACCGCGCGGGCAACTTCCACAAGGGCCTGGGGATGCGCATCGACCATCTGCTGGGCACGCGCTCACTGGCCGCGCGTTGTGTGGCCGCCGAGATCGACCGTGATGCGCGGAAGGGCCGATCGCCCTCGGACCATGCGCCGATGTGGATCGACATCACCTGAGCCGTGGGCAGCTCCCGATAGACGTGACCGACATCGGACGACCGCTCGAGACGCGCATCCGTCTGGGCTTCCCGGTGGATCCGCGCCTGGCGCTGGCGCATCTCCGCCACGGCTCGGGGGATCCCACTATCCGCTCCGAGGGACCGACCACCTGGCGTGCGACACGCACGCCGCTGGGGGCGGCGACGATCCGGTTGCGCGCGGAGAGCGACACCTTCCACGTCCTGGCATGGGGACCCGGGCGGGAATGGGCCGTGGATGCTCTGCCACGCCTCCTTGGCGAGCGGGACGACCCCGACGCATTCCGGCCCGTCCATCCCCTGCTCCGGGCTCTCCATCGGCGGTTCGCGGGGCTGCGCTTCGGGCGCACCGACGCTGTGGTGGAGGCGCTCCTTCCGGCCGTCGTGGAGCAGAAGGTCACCGGGTTCGAGGCGAGGGCCAGCTATCGCGCGCTGCTGCGTGCCTTCGGCGAGACGGCGCCGGGGCCGGTCGCCATGATCGTGCCGCCCGATCCGGCGCGCCTGGCCGGGATGCCGTACCACGCCTTCCATCCGCTGGGCCTCGAGGCGCGACGCGCCCTGACGGTCATGCGCGTCGCCGCCACGGCGGCGCGCCTCGAGGAGGCATCGCGGCTGGCTCCGGCCGAAGCGCTGGGACGTCTCCGCGAGGTCCGCGGCGTGGGACCGTGGACGGCCGCGGAAGCGGCACGGACGGCGTTCGGCGACCCGGACGCGGTGAGCCTCGGCGACTATCACGTGCCCAGCCTGGTCTGCTGGGCCCTCGGACGGATACCGGGCGACGAGACCCGGATGCTGGAGCTGCTCGAGCCCTACCGTGGTCAGCGCGCACGCGCCGTCCGGCTCGTCGAACTGTCAGGCCTTCGGCCGCCTCGCCGTGGGCCTCGCCTCCCACCGCGCTCCATCGCGCGGATGTGATGGTCGGTCCGGTCAGTGGCCGCTCTGCGGCTCCTGGCCGGGCGACGGAGCCGCGGCGGCCTGTGCGAGTTCGCTGGGCGGCTCCTCCATGGCCGCGATATCGATCTCGATCGAGGCGATCTCGATCGACGCGTCGCGATACTCGTCGCTGCCCAGGGCCGCCGCGTCGCGACGGCGTCGGGCCTCGACGTGGCGGATCATGAGGTAGGCGCGGTCGGCTTCCGGCATGTCTTCATCTTGCCAGCCTGGCGCTGGGTCGTATCGGCTTCGATCTCGCCCCT
>JAUJNA010000012.1:15794-18837 GCA_030446555.1 Chloroflexota bacterium
CCCTACCCGAGGGCCTGGACGGCCCAGATCAGGGCGAGGAAGAGGACGGCCACGAAGACAAGCAGGAAGAGGACGCCGGCGAGCATGCCCATGCCGCCCGGTGGCACCGATCCCGGGTGCGCAGGCTCCGCTTCCCGTCCTCCCGACAGGGAGGGGTCGTCACTGGGCGGGGTCCGGTGGGACTCGGCGAGGTCACCTGTGGGGACCTGGTGTGCCATGGCGCCAGTCTCCATCGGCGCGCCTGCGGGTGGCGTGAAGAACGCCGGGCGGTGTCTTTCATCCTCCCGTCAGCCCTCGGGCCTGGGAGGCGCCTGCAGGCGGCAAGCCGATCCGGCGGCCAGATCGTAGAATCGGAGCGCCTCCGGCCAGGAGGTCGGAAAGGGAGCCTTCGCTTGTCCATCCCGAGCAACCGCCCCGCCTCTGCCGACGGATTCCTGAAGCACGTCATCGCCGAGTACAAGCACCGGGCCCAGACGGTCACCTGCGTGTGCGGCTGGCATGGCAGCACCGCCACCAACGGGTCGCGACCATCGGAGTGGAGCGCGCACGTGGCGGAGAACCGGGGCAAGCGACCCTAGACCCCGCATCCGGCCGCCGATCGGACGCGCCGCCATGAGCACACGCGGCCCGATCCCTCGGATCCTGCTCTACACCGGCAAGGGCGGGGTGGGCAAGACCAGCGTCGCCGCAGCCACTGCGGCACTCTGCGCCGAGCGCGGCTACCGGACCCTCGTCGTCTCCACGGACATCGCGCACAGCCTCGCCGACGCGCTCGACCATCCTGTGGATCCAGAGCCGACGGAGGTGGCGCCGGGGCTCTGGGCTCACGAACCGGACGTCTTCTTCAACATCGCGAAGTACTGGCGCACGATCCAGGCGTATTTCGCGAGCCTGTTCTCGTGGGGCGGCCTCGATGAGCTGATGGCCGAGGAGATGACGGTCCTGCCGGGCATGGACGAGCTGGGCAGCCTGCTCTGGATCGGCGAGCACGTTGATCGCGGCGCGTATGACGTCATCGTGGTGGACGCGGCACCCACCGGCGAGACGGTGAGACTGCTCTCGTTGCCCGAAGCGAGCCGGTGGTGGATCGAGCGCATGGCGCCCATCGGACGGCGCGTGACCAAGTTCGGCGGGCCGCTCCTGCGGCGGGTGGTCGGCGTGCCCGTGCCCGACGAGACCGTGTACCTGGCCGCGGAGGAGCTCCTCGCCCGCCTCCAGTACGTCCACAAGCTCCTGGCCGACCCCGATCGCTCGTCGATCCGCCTCGTCCTGAACCTGGAACGGGTGGCCATCCAGGAGGCGCAGCGCTCCTTCACCTACTTCCACCTGTACGGCTACCCGACCGATCTGATCTGCTGCAACCGGGTGCTGCCCGCTGCGGCCGGCGACTACTTCCGGGAGTGGCGCGAGGCTCAGCAGCGAACGTACCTGCCCTTGGTGGAGGAGCAGTTCGCGCCGGTGCCTGTTCGCACGGTGCCCTATTTCGACCATGAGGTGGTCGGGCTGGAGCGTCTTCGCGAGCTGGGCCGCGCACTATTCGGGGAGGATGACCCGTCGCGCTTCCTGTACCGCGGCCGGCCCTACCGGGTGCAACGCGACGGGGACGCATTCGTGCTCTCGGTCGAGCTGCCGTTCGCCTCGCGGGAGGACATCGCGCTGTCGCGGAGCGGCGACGAGCTGCTGCTGCAGGTGGGCGCGTGGCGGCGTAATCTCGTCCTGCCGCGGGTGCTGCTGGATGCACCGACCGAGGGCGCGCGGATGGAGGACCGGACGCTCACGGTGCGGTTCACCGCGCCCACGCGGCGCAAGCCTGGAGGCAGGGACGATGGTGACGGACGAGGACGGCGGGACGGATAGCCAGGACCGCCTGGACGAGATGGAGGGGCGCCTCCAGCGGCTGGAGGGTCGATCGGGCGCCCTGGAACGGCCCCGGCGGCTGGCGTCTGAGCTCGTGCCCCAGGAGACCCGCCAGCACCTCCGGGCCGCCGTGCGCGAGCAGATGCTTGCCACACGCAGCCTGCTCGATCACTGGATCGGTCGCCTCCGGGACGAGCCGGCGGACGAGAGGCCGGGTCGGGAGGACATCCGCATCGACTGAACCCGGGGCAGCGGGCCCCGGGACTCCCGGATACGATGAGCTTGCCATCCGCCCCGTCGAGGTGTCCCCCATGCCCACGCCCCCCGGTCTGCTCCGGATCCCGCTCGCAGCGGTCGCGGCGATCTCCATCATCGCGGGCTGCGGCGGCGGTTCTGCCACGCGCGCGCCCGCGTCGGGATCGGGCGCGCCGCTCGGTTCGTCGAGTCCCGCGGCTCCCACGGGTGCGGACCCGACCGAGCAGGCATCGAGCGGTTCGCCGAGCGAGCCCCCGGCCAGCGCTGAGGGCGAGGTCCAGCTCGTCGAGGTGAGCCTGACGGACGCGCTGCGCATCGAGCCGGCGCAGATGACCGTGAAGGCCGGCGTGCCGGTCCGCTTCGAGGTGACCAACGTCGGCGCCATCGACCATGAGTTCTTCGTGGGTGGCAAACGCGCTCAGAAGGAGCACGCCAAGGAGATGGCGGAGGGAGGCATGGACCATCACGAGGCGACCGGCGTGCTCGTCCCGCCGGGGGAGACGAAGACCCTCGAGATGACGTTCGAGAAGGCTGGGAAGACGCTAGCCGGCTGCCATGTCGACCGCCACTACGCGGGAGGGATGAGGGCGGAGATCACGATCGGACCCTGAGGCGCTCGGGGGCGCAAGGCCCTAGCGCCGGGGCTGACCGCCCGACCCCTTGACGGCCGACTGATACTGGGGGGGAGTATCGGTACTGCACTCAAGGGATCCGTCGATGACACACCACCAGCACCCCACGCATGCGATCGGCGCACCGGTCGCCGGCCACGACGTGGGGGCCGCAGCCGGATCAGCAGGCAAGCATGCAGCGCATGACCGTCACGCGGGTCACTCCGTGGCCATGTTCCGCGACCGGTTCTGGCTCTCCCTCCTACTGACCCTGCCCGTCGTCATCTGGAGCCACGACATCCAGGAGTGGCTGGGCTACA
>JAUJNA010000012.1:18937-20826 GCA_030446555.1 Chloroflexota bacterium
CTGACCCTGCCCGTCGTCATCTGGAGCCACGACATCCAGGAGTGGCTGGGCTACATGGCACCGGTCTTCCCGGGCTCCGAGCTGGTGCCGGCGATCCTGGGCACGATCGTCTTCCTGTACGGCGGGCCTGTGTTCCTGCGCGGCGCCGCGGGGGAGCTTGCCGGTCGGCAGCCGGGGATGATGACCCTCATCAGCCTCGCCATCTCGGTCGCCTTCGCCGCGTCCGTCGCCGCGGCTCTGGGCCTGTTCGAGATCGAGATCTGGTGGGAACTGGCGACGCTCATCACGATCATGCTGCTGGGGCACTGGCTCGAGATGCGCTCCATCGCCCAGGCGCGCGGGGCACTCAGCGCACTGGCCGAGCTCCTGCCCGACACCGCCGAGCGGGTGCTGCCCGACGGCCTGGAGACCGTGCCGCTGAGCCAGCTGCGGCCGGGGGACGTCGTCCTCGTCCGTCCCGGGGCGCGCGTCCCGGCCGATGGCTCGGTCGTCCAGGGTGACGCTGACGTCGATGAGTCGATGATCACTGGCGAGTCGCGCTCCGTGGCCAAGGCGGTGGGGGATCCCGTCGTGGCCGGGACCGTCACCGCGGGCGGAAGCCTCCGCGTGCGAGTCACCGCCGTGGGGGAAGGGACCGCCCTCTCGGGCATCATGCGACTCGTGGCGGCGGCGCAGGCGTCCGCCTCGCGGGCACAGGCGCTGGCCGATCGCGCGGCTGCCTTCCTCTTCTACGTCGCGCTGGCGTCGGGCATCGTCACGCTCGTCGCGTGGTGGCTCCTCGGCGACCAGGAAGGCGCGCTCGTCCGGACCGCTACGGTGCTCGTCATCGCCTGCCCGCACGCGCTGGGCCTGGCCATCCCGCTGGTCATCGCCATCAGCACCTCGATCGGGGCACGCAACGGGCTGCTGGTGAAGGACCGACTGGCGCTCGAGCGGGCGCGCGAGCTGGGCATGGTCATCTTCGACAAGACCGGCACGCTGACCAAGGGCCGGCCTGCCCTGGCCGGCATCGATGCCGCACCCGGCTTCACCGAGGAGGAGGTGCTCCGCCTCGCGGCAGCCGTGGAGGCGGATTCCGAGCACCCACTCGGCCGGGCGATCGTGGAGGGCGCCCGCCGTCGCTCCACGGACATCCCACGAGCGTCCGACTTCCAGGCGCTGCCGGGTCGCGGCGCACGAGCGACCGTAGAGGGCATGCTCGTCTCCGTGGGCGGCCCGGCGCTCCTCTCCGGGGCCGGCGTGGAGCTGCCAGCTGAGCTGGTGACGCAGACGGACGCCTGGGCGGCCGAAGGACGCACGGTCCTCCACGTCCTGCGGGAGGGCGGCGTCGTGGGGGCGCTCGTCGTGGATGACGAGATCCGAGCCACGTCACGCGAGGCCGTCGAACGGCTGCATTCCCTCGGCGTTCGCGTGGCCATGATCACCGGCGACAGCCAGGCGGTGGCCGAGTCGGTCGCGCGCCGGCTGGGCATCGACGAGGTCGACGCCCAGGTCCTGCCCGCGGACAAGGCGGCCGCTGTGGCGCGCTTCCAGGCGAACGGACGGCGCGTCGCGATGGTGGGCGACGGCGTCAACGACGCCCCCGCGCTCGCCCAGGCCGACGTGGGCATCGCCATCGGCGCGGGGACGGACGTGGCCGTGGAGTCGGCCGGCATCGTCCTCGTCCGCGACGACCCGCGTGACGTGGTGGGTGCCATCGAGCTCTCGCGTGCCAGCTACCGCAAGATGATCCAGAACCTGATCTGGGCCGCTGGCTACAACGTGCTGGCCATCCCCGTCGCCGCGGGCGTGCTCGTGCCATGGGACATCGACCTTCCGATGGCGCTCGGCGCGGTGGCGATGAGCGCTTCGACCATCGTGGTGGCCGCCAACGCGCAACTCTTGCGACG
>JAUJNA010000007.1:0-35412 GCA_030446555.1 Chloroflexota bacterium
CCCGCTGAGACTTTTGATCCTCGTGTCCTGGGTTCGAATCCCAGCCGGCTCACCACCATTCCACGCTCAGAATCGAGTTCTTGACCCCCTGCGGAGGGCGCCAGAAGGCCGTTGACAGCCACGTTGACAGCCGCGGGAAAGGACTCGGTGGACCCCCGCCTACTCGATGGACGGCCTCAGCCGGGCGATCAATCTCGCAGCCCCGTCCCGAGTATGACGAATCGCGAGGAGGGCTCGGACGCCGGCTAACCCTTTCGAGCGCCGCTTCTCGTTGACGCCGAGTGTCCGCGCCTCGCTGATCCGCCCGTTCCGCCCGCGGATCTTGGAACTCTCGGCCGCCGAGCCGAGGATCGGGCCCGCCGATGACTCGGCCGGAGGGCGTCATCACGCCTACCGCGCGTCGCTTCGGCTACGGGCGAGCCCCATCCCGTGCTTCCCGCTCAGCGATTCTCCGGAACGTCTCAAGCTCGCCGCGGAAGCTGCCCTTGTACGAGCCGGTGGCGAAGATCCGACCGACGATCGAGGGGATCAGCCCTTCGGTCAGGAACTCCTGCCTCACTCGGGTGCCGTCGCCCTCGGGCTCGAAAACGGCCGTCGTCTCGCCACGCAGGAGCCGGCCGTCGAAACGCGTCCTGACCAGCCGGGGGCGCTCGAACTCCAGCACCTCGTTCCGATAGCGCATGGGGCCGAACCAGGCCGTGTAGCGGGCGCCGACGCGGTCCGGCGGTCCCGTGAGGTCCGCGATCTTCGTCAATCCCTCGATCCACTCGGGCAGCCGGTCGAGGTCGTTCCACAGGTCGAAGACGTGGTCCGGGGGCGCAGCGACGTGGGTCGTCAGGCGGAAGCGGGCCATCGTCCGGGACGAAGGTTGACGGGTCCGTGTTCACCCCGTCAAGGTGCCCGGACGTTCCGATCATGGTCAGATCCGCCGCCGGCCTCCTCGCTCAGCGGGCCGTCCTGCCCTCCCGCAGCGTGCCGTCTCGCGGAGGACGCCTTCCTCGGTGGGCGCGATCGCGGTCCACTCCCGGCTCCGGAGTCCGACCTTCGGCCGCTCGCTCGGGTCGTAGGCGTACAGCACGCACTCCCGCCGCTCGTCGTGGTAGATCGGGCGTCCGACGTACCAGCCGACCGGGAGGGCGTCATGCACGGCGGCCCAGGAGGCTTCGAGCTCGCTCACGCCTTCGGCCCGTAGACACCTGGATGTCCACAGCTGCTGGAGGTGCTCAGGAGGATCTCGGTCCACCCATCGCACCAGGCGCGGGGGGTCGGCCATCGTTCATCCCGGCGCCGCCGCTCGGCATAGTCGATCTAGGTCGAGTACCTCGCGCCCGGGATGCGTTCTCTCTTCGGCCAGATCGCGAGCCAGCGCCCACCGTTCGGCGTGCGGATGCCGTGCTCCGTATCGGGCGGAATGAAGACCACATCGCCCGGTGCCAGCCGCGTCACTCCCTGCGCACCGTGCAGCTCGACCTCGCCCTCCAGGATCACGAGCGCCTCCGGCTCGCCGGGATGCAGGTGCGTGCCGACGCTCGGCTCGGCGGTGGCGATGACCTCGCCGAGACGCCAGGCGCCGTCCGTGTCCGAGGCCGAAACCAGTTCCCGCGACTTCGAGCGAGAGGTCAGCTCGAACTGGCCGTCCCCCGGGCCGATGATCCGCATGCCGTCCAACTCGCGCATCCTTCATCTCCGCTTCACCAAGGATCAGGGTCACCAGAAGGATAAGCAGTGACTCGGTCGCCCGACGTACCAGCTGACCGGTAGGGCGTCGTGGACGGCGTTCCAGGCGGCTTCGAGTTCGGCCACGGTGTGGATGGTGCGGCATCCCGGCTGTCACGTTGGCCGGCACGGGCAGGAGGCCGCCGATGTCAGGGTCTCCCCGGCGCCGTCCGCCGGAATCGGAGCCCAAGCGGACGCCCCAGCAGCCCATTAGCCGACGGTCGGTAGTGTCTCAGTTTGAGTAGGCTCCGACGCAGCTAGCATTGTGACGTGGCTGCCCCGGATGCTCGCCGCTCGGCACGGTACTCAAGGCCGCTGGAAGGGAACGAGCCGTGAGCGGTCCGGCGACTGAGCCTGCACGCTTTGAGCATGCGGTGAGCGCGCTAGGTAGGACGCCGACGACGGCGGAGCTTCAAGCACTTACCGGTCTATTCGAACGCTACCGTGGCCACTATGGGTGCGCCGCCGACCCGGCACGATCGACCCGATGGCTGGAGCGGCACATCAGCAGTGGGCTGCTCGACGCCTTTGTCGTGCGAATCAAGGGCGAGTTCGTCGGCTTTGGCGATCACGATGGAAGTTCCGGCGTCACTCGGTCTCAGTCACTACTGGCAGATCGGGGACCTGTTTGTCGTTCCGGCCCGCCGTCGGCTGGGCGTCGCCCGTGCGCTGCTGACGCATATCCGAACGGCTGCGATCTCGGCTGGTGCTCTCCGTTTGGTGTTGCAGACGGAGGAAGACAACATTCAAGCACTCCGTCTCTATCGACGGTTCGGCTTCGTGGAGGAGCGGCTACCTCGCCTTGATGCTTTCATTGACCGACCACGGAGCCTGATCCTGACGGCTCTGCCTTAGCGTTCCGCTTCGGCGGTCGCACACGGACCTAGTCGAGAAGCGCCGCAATCTCCTCGCACGTCTATACGTGGTCCGAGACGCCAGCCGCCACCGCAGTGGTGGACCTCACTTGGAAGTGGTTTGGGCACACGTTCGTACCACGTCGGTACGCGCGTTCGGTGGTGCCCCTCCCGTATCGTTCGACGCCGATACGGTGGGTTTGATGACCTACCCGTGCGCTGGCAGGCTTCGCGCCTCCTGCGGCGCGGGGCCTTGCACGGCCCGTCAACGAGCGACGATCACCCAGCGCGAGAGAGTCGCGTGAGTGGCTAGGGCCACCGTCTGCCTCGGCTGCGCGATGCCACTACCAACGGCTCTCGCTGCGTCCCATGCAATCGCGGTTTCCGTCGAGCCGTGCACAACCCGGCCTACGACCAGCCAGCCTGGAGGAAGCGCAGGGGGCCCGGTGGAGCATCGTCGGCACCTTCACGCGCAGACGTGTGGTGGCCGCGGTCGCCATCGCCGCTGGGGTGGCGACATCGTGCTGGCACTCATCGCGGTCGACGTCGAGGAGCCCGCGGATGCTGTTCGGTCATACGTGACGACGTACGACCTCACCTACCGCATCGACTTGGACAGCGATGCGTCGGTGTTCCGTGCGTACGGCGTCTTGACTTCCGACCCACTACCTCATGCCCGGACGGTAGGATCGCGACCGGTGGTTCGGCCCGCTCAGCCTTGAGCAGATGAATGCGCGGCTGGACGCGCTGGCGCCATGAGGTCACGGTCCGGCGGCATGCAGCAGCGGGTCGATGCCATCGCGGGCACACGATGACGAAGGTCGGAGGTCATCCTTGGCGAAGCAGCGACGGTCGGTCCCGCGGACCAAGAGCGGCAGCCCCGAGACCGTCGCCGCCTACCGTGGCTGCTCATCGCAGCGCTCGGCGTCGTCGGCGTGGGGGTCCTGACAGCGGTCGTCCTCCGCTCGTCGGACCGCACCGCCGAGGCCGAGGCTGTCCCGTGGACCCGTCTCGGGACGCAGGATGTCCACTCGCTCAGCTTCCCCGGGCCGGGCTGGATCGGCTGCTGTTCGGCCACCACGGGGGTGTCCTCAGCTCGACCGACGGCGGCCGCCGCTGGACGCCGCTCGACTTCGGCGAGGACGCGATGGGCATGGCCGCCGCCGCCGACGGGTCGATCGTCGTCGCGGGTCACGGAGTGTTCCAAGCGAGCCGCGACGGGGGCGCGAGCTGGACACCGATCGATGCCGACCTGCCGAGCCTCGACATCCATGGCTTCGCGCGTTCGCTCACCGACCCGGCGCGCATGTGGGCCTACCTCGCGGAGGGCGGCGTCTACGAGTCGACCGACTTCGGTGCCACGTGGACCAAGGTCACCGACGGTCACGTCATCCACCTGACGGCGATCAGGCAGGGTGACGCTGACGGGCTGTGGGGCATCGATCCCTACAGGGGTCTGGTCCGAAGTCTCGACGGCGGGAGGACCTGGGAGCCGGCAGGGAAGCCGCCCACGAGCCCGGTGACGAGCCTCGCAGCGGCGCCGGACGGGCGCATCTTGGTGATGGGGGGGACCAGACGGGCTGTATCGCTCCGACGATGGCGGCACGACGTGGCGACACATCCTCCGGACCGGGACGGTCCTAGCGGTCGCGATCGCGGGCGAGGGGTCGACCATCGCTGCGGTCAACGAGGACACGCTGTTCTACCGTTCCGACGACGGCGGGACCACGTGGCGCGGTCCCGACTGAGGGGACGCGCCTGCCGGCCGGCGATGGGTCGGGTGACCAAGGGGCTCCACGAGCCGAGACCTGACAGCCACGGCCGTGCGCCTCCGTCATAGACGCTGGAGCCGATGGACGCGGGCCGCGCGCCATGTGGACGCCATATCGCCTCAAAGGACGCTGTGAACGCTCTCCGCTGAGACTTTTAATCCTCGTGTCCTGGGTTCGAATCCCAGCCGGCTCACGGGCTCTCGGAGGTGCCCGAAGGCGCCCTGGAGGGCTGTTTGACAGCCACGTTGACAGCCACGGCAAACGCACTCGGTAGACACCGTGCGGTCGCATGGACAGGCGATCCGAGCGTCCCGTCTCCAGCCCGGTGCTCGAGCTCGCCTCTGCGTGCTAGACGCTCGCCGCTGCTCGGTCGGTGGCCAGCCGAACCACGCAGCTTCCGAACGCCCGGCTAGGTTGGACCGCGATCCCGTGGCTCGTGGTGTCGAAGCCACTCAGACGCTGGCAGTGTGGGGAGCGCCTCGGCCGCGAGCCGGGGAAGCGAGACCGAGGGCGACGACCGCCCGCTAGACTCCGACGATGCGGGAGAAGAGCCATTGGGGTCATGCCTGCCGCCCTCGGCGCTCAGCTCCCTACAGCATCAGTCCGCGCCTTCCCGTTCCAAACGGGCCGACTATCCCACGCCGTTCGCGCGGCACCACGCCGCGCTAGGAGACTGCCGGCGCCCCCGCCACGCCTCTTCATGCCGCAGCCCTCATCAACTCTGCAGGGTTGCCTTGGGAGGTGAAGCGATGGAGCTGACAGACGTGCGGCGATGGAGCTGAACCTCCAAGATCTTGTCTGGCCTGGCCGCAACCAACCGGTCTTCGCGGCCGCAGGGATGGTCGCGACGAGTCAGCCGCTCGCTGCGCGGGTCGGGATCGATGTCCTCCGCGATGGTGGCAACGCCGTGGATGCTGCTGTTGCGACGGCGGCCGCGCTGACGGTCGTTGAGGCTCCCACCTCTTCGGCCGGGGGTGATGCGTTCGCTCTTGTCTGGGACGGCCAGCGACTTCACGGCCTGAACGGATCTGGCCGCGCGCCCGCCGGTCTGACCGCGGAGGTCGTGCGTGGCCAAGGGCATGACGCGATGCCTGAGCGCGGCTGGCTCAGCGTCACCGTTCCGGGCGTGCCGGCCGCCTGGCGCGATCTACATGCGCGCTTCGGGCGATTGCCGTTCGCGCGGTTGATCGAACCAGCGCGCGACTATGCCGAGCGTGGACATCCGGTATCGCCGATCTCGGCGTGGCACTGGCAGTGGGAGGTGGAGGAGGAGCATCCGAAGCTGCGCGGCGCCGAGGTCGCCGGATTCATCGGTCTCTACGCGCCCGGCGGTCGCGCTCCACGTGTCGGCGAGATCTGGCGCAGCGAGGAGATGGCCCACAGCCTCCGTCTCATCGGCGAGACGAACGGCGACACCGTCTACACCGGCGACATCGCAGAACGCATCGTCCGATTCGCCGAAGCCACGGGAGGGGTGATCGGGCCTGCTGATCTGGCCTCGCATGCGAGCACCTGGGTCGAGCCCATCAGCACGGGCTATCGCGGCTTCGACGTGTGGGAGATGCCACCGAACACACAGGGCATCGCGGCACTGATCGCGCTCAACATCCTCGAGGGCCTCGATCTGGCATCGATCCCTTGGACCTCAGGGAAGAGCTTCCACATCCAGATCGAGGCGATGAAGCTCGCGTTCGCGGACACCTACCGCTACGTCGGCGATCCGGACCGGGTGCAAATCCCGGTCGCGGAGCTCCTCTCGAAGGACTACGCAGCCAGCCGTCGTCCCCTCATCGGCGATCGCGCGTCGCTAGCGGCACCCGGCGAGCCAGCTCGCGGAGATACGGCCTACCTCTGCACGGCGGATGGCGACGGCATGATGGTGAGCTACATCCAGTCGTCCTCCGACGCCTTTGGTAGCCACATCGTCGTGCCGGGAACCGGGATCGTGCTGCAGAACCGCGGCTCCGGGTTCAGCCTCGATCCGCATCGACCGAACTACCTCGAGCCGGGGAAGCGGACATTCCACACGATCATCCCAGGATTCCTGACGAAGGACGGCGAGGCCGTCGGACCGTTCGGCGTGATGCAGGGCTCGATGCAGCCGCAGGGGCACGTTCAGATGATCGTGAACACGGTCGACCATCTGATGGATCCGCAGACAAGCCTAGACCAGCCTCGCTGGTACTGGCTCAGGGGTCGTCGCGTGCTGCTCGAGCCAACGATCGACTTATGGGTAGCGGAAGACCTCCATCGTCGTGGCCACGATGTTTCTATCGCGCTGGAACGCGACGCGTATGGCCGTGGGCAGATCATCTGGCGGCTGTCATCGGGCGCGTATGTCGCTGGTAGCGACCGCCGCGGCGACGGCCAGGCGGCCGGCTATTGATGTGCGCGGTCCGGTGCTCGTACCGTCTACCACGGCGGTGGCAATGCGGCCACCGGGGGGATACCAGTGCGCCGCCGGCTCTTCAGGAGGACCGAGAGGAAGAGGGCACTTCCGGATGCACCTCGTAGTGGTTCCGGTTGCCCCTCCCGATGCCGCATCTCAGAGCCGTTGTACGTGCGCCCGCCTAGTGGACGACCACCTGGCGCCGCCGAAATACCGCGAGCGTGACCAAGAACGTGAGTGTGCCCGCAAGCAAGGCGACGTCGCCGGCCTTCCCATCGTCGAAGCGATCGGTCGGCGCGGCGGTGGCCGTATCGGGCAGGATCGACCCCGGGGCACGTCGTGCGTGAGTCGCCTGCTCGAAGTCGTAGGCGAAGCTGATCAGCGCGGGCTCGTCCCACCGCCCAGCCATGAACGTGATACCGATCGGCGAGCGACCCACGAAGCCGGCAGGGACGGTGATGGATGGGTAGCCCGTGATCGCGGGCGGCGTCGACGACCCGATGAACGTGGAGAAGTCACCACCGAGATCGCCATTGGTCGGGTCGGTCATCCAGGCCGGACCGTTCGTGGGCGCGATGATCGCGTCCAGATCGTTGTCGGCCATCGTGGCGTTCATAGCATCCAAGGCGATCTTGTTCGCCTTCTCGCGCGCCTTCACGCACTTCGGATCGTCCCGCCCACCGGTCTTGTGCGACAGCACGAATATCTTCGAGTTCCACGGGCCCTCGAGGTCCGGGTTAGCCCTGTTGAAGTCGATCAGGTCGCTAAGGTTCTTCGGATAGCCGGGACCGGTATACGTCTCGAGGTAGCCACGGATGTCGTCCTTGAACTCGCACAGGAGTGCCGTGAACTCTGGACCGTATGCCTCGTCGATGGCGACGTTCGTCGGGTCGACGATGACGGCGCCCGCTTCTTCCAGCGCCGCGATCGCGCGCTCCATGATGCGATCGACCTTGGCATCGATGCCGAAGGTGCCCTTTCGCCACACGCCGATGCGTGCCCCGTCCAGCGCTTCCAGGTCCAGGGACTGCACATAGTCGGTGAAGGCATTGCCCTCCTGTGCGGCCGTCGCTGGGTCGGCTGGGTCGACGCCGGTCATGGCTCCAAGGAGGACGGCGGCATCGGTGACGTTGCGGGCGATCGGCCCCGCGGTGTCCTGGTCGGCGCTGATCGGGATGATCCCTTCGCGGCTCAAGAGCCCGAGGGTCGGCTTGATCCCTACGACCGAACTGGTGCCTGCGGGGCAGACGATCGAGCCGTCCGTCTCCGTGCCAACGGCAGCCACCGCCAGGCTGGCAGTGACGACGACCGCCGAACCGGAACTCGAGCCGCATGGGTTGCGGTCGAGTGAATACGGGGAGTTCGTCTGGCCTCCGATGCCGCTCCAGCCGCTCGATGATGGGATGGACCGGAAGTTCGCCCACTCGGACAGGTTCGCTTTGCCGAGGATCAACGCCCCAGCCGAACGCAGCTGCTGGACGATGAACGCGTCCGGGGGCATGCTGTCGGCAAGTGCCCACGAGCCGGCCGTGGTAGCCATGCCCGTCGTGTTGATGTTGTCCTTGACCATGATCGGGATACCGAGCAGCGGACGGGAGTCACCGGTCGCGCGAGCCTCGTCCGCGGCGCGCGCGTCATCGAGCGCGGTCGGACTGACCGTGATGACCGACTTCAGCTTCCGGTCGACTGCGTTGATCCGGTCGAGGTAGAACTCGGTCAACTGCTCCGACGTGAGCCTGCCCTCGTTCATGAACGCTTGGAACTCCGGGATGGTCGTCGCATCGACATCGATGCCCGCTACGTCGGTCTCGCTGTCGTCCTTCGCCAAGGCGATCGGCGTTGCGACTTGCACCACGAGCAGGAACACGCTGAGGACCGTTGTGATGCTGAGCCTTGCTCGAGACGGAAAACGCACCGTGCCACCTCCTCCAGTGCCTATCCGGCGACTATGGCACCGAGCGGCGCCTTGTCAATCCCTGACTCCGGTCGATGCTCGTCCTAGCTCGCTCGGCGTGGGTATCGAGACCGAGTGCTTGCCCACCGTGGCGGTCCAGACGGACCCGGCCACTTGCCTGCGTCGGTCACTCTTTGGTCGTTCCATCCGATGAACCAGATGGCCACCGTGGGATCACGATCCGGGAGGCAGATCATGCGCGTACTCGTGACAGGCGCCGGAGGGACGCTCGGGCGCGCGCTGGCACCCGCTCTGTCCGACGAGGGCCATGAGCCCGTCCTGTTCGATGTCCAGGCGTTCGAGACGCCGTACCCGATGATCCAGGGCGACATACGGTCTCCTAGGGGATGTCCGCCGCGCGATGGAGGGCGTCGAGTTCGTGGTCCACGGCGCCGCCATCCACGGCATCCACCTCCGCGACCACTCGGCGCAGGACTTCTACGAGCTGAACCTCACGGGCACGTTCAACACCTGGGAGGCTGCCGCCGAGGCGGGCGTCAGTGGTTTCGTCTTCAGCAGCACGATGGGCGTGTATGGCGACAGCCGTCGACCGCCCAACGACGACGCGGTGGTCGCGCTGGCCGAGGAGACGCCGCTGCGGCCCGCCGACCCCTACGCGCTGTCGAAGGTGGTCGGTGAGGAGATGTGCCGCTACTACGGGCGCCGCCACGGCATCCCGAGCATCGCACTGCGCTACGGCATGTTCGTTCCTGAGCCGTTCTTCCGGTATGGCATCCGCCTGCTCTATGGCGGCGTCGACACGACCGACGTGGCGGGGTCCGTCATGGCGGCCCTGAGGGTCCTGACCGAAGGCAGCGTTCGCTGGGCCGCCTTCAATGTGGAGTCGCCGGTCCCTTTCATGGTGGAGGATGGCGCCGATCTCCGGCGCGACCCACTGACGGTCGTCGACCGGTACTGGCCGGGCGCGGCGGAGCTGCTGCGCGACCGCGGGGTCGAAGGGCTCCAGCCGATCACGGAGTTCTACCCGATGCAGGCGATCGACCGACGGCTTGGCTTCCGACCCCGCTGCGACTTCGGGACATGGCTAGAGGATGCGCGGGCTCGTCCTGAGGCGCGCTCGGAGACGCCCGTCCCCTGGCCATGATCGAACGGTGCGGACCTCTGGCAAGGCAGGCGTGCAGCAGGGGCCTACCTCGACCTTCCGATCGGTCCTACGATCCAAGCAGCGTCGACAGCGTCACGAAGCGGTAGCCGCGTGCCTTGAGCTCAGGGATGATCGTCCTCAGAGCGCCATAGGTCTTCGGAGCATTCGGACGCCCGATCACTATGCATGACGATGATCGACGAGTGGCAACCACCCGGGACCGCGTCGTCACGCCCGTCCACTCGCGTACGTACGCCGTCGCCCGCGGCCGGTCGTCCACGTTCTTGCACCCGTCCACGGGTAGACGCGCCGTGTACGCTCGCCGCGGATGGCGCCGCTCGCCCGAATGGGGACTCCATGAGACGTGACCGGATGAATCGTTCGGCGGCCGTGTGGTTCGCGATCGCGCTCGCGGTTCCCGTCGGCGTGCTCGGTGCTCCACCACCCGCCGTCGAGGCCCATGGTCGCCGCACCGAGATGCGTGAACGCGGCGCGCACGCGCGCGATGCCGCCGCGTATGCGGATGAGCGGATCAGGTTCGAGGCCGGGGACCATGTGCGGCACGGGTTCCGTCCCGCTGCGGACGACCGGTGGCCGGTCGGCGGCCGGATCCCCGTGGCGCTCCCCGCCGGCCTCCTCTCCGGCGAGCAGATGCTGGACGCGCGCGCGATCCGACGCGCGGGGCGAGACGCCGTGCGGCGCGGCGGATCCGGCGACGGGGACGGGGACGGTCCATCGTCGCCACCGAGGCTGACCGGCGGATCGGATCCAGCGGTCGGGTTGTGGCCCGGCGACCGCACGTGCAGCACCGCCTTCCCGGAACCGACGCCGGCCGGGGAGACATCGCGGCGCGTCACTTTCGGGTACCTGCCGTACTGGAACCTGTCCGAAGAGGCCGCGTCGCTCGATCTGAACGCCATCTCGACGGTCGCCTACTTCGGCATCGAGGCCAGTCGGTTCGGCCGGCTCGTGACGACGACGAGCTCGGGTAGCCCGGATCCCCGATGGGCGGGGTGGAACAGCCGACAGATGACGAACCTGATCGAGCGGGCGCACGAGAAGCGCGCCCGGGTCGTCCTGGTCGTCCAGCGGTTCGCGTGGACCCGTGGCGGCGTCGACGAGACGACCGACCTGCTCTCGAGCCCCACACGTCGGACGCGACTCGCGGGGGAGATCGCGGCGGCCATCCGACAGCGCGGCGCGGACGGGGTCGACCTCGACTTCGAGCCGATCCCGGTCGGCCTGTCCGACGAATACACGAGCTTCGTGCGCGAGCTGCGCTCGGCGCTCGATGCGCGAGCGCCCGGGTACCAGTTGACGTTCACGATCCCGATCGAGCGTTTCGAGGGCGAGTACGACCTCCCCGCGTTGGTGGCTGATGGCGCCGCCGACGCCGTCTTCGTGATGGGATACGAGTATCGCGATCCGATCACCGGCGTCGTGTCGTCGATCGCGCCGCTGGAAGCCTCCGGATGCAGCCTCGGCTATACCGTGCGGCACCTGCTCACGCTGATCCCCGCCGACCGCGTCATCCTCGGGTTGCCGTACTACGGCCGTAGCTGGCCGACGGTGGACGGCTCGGTGGGCGCAGGGGTGATCCCCGACGGATCCACGGAGAGCGGCTTCAGTCCGTCGACGGTCGTCATCCATGCGAGTGCGGTGGCGCGAGCGCGGGAGCTCGGGCGGCGGTATGTCCCCGGGCAGGAATCCGCCCGGCTCGCATACAAGGAGCGACCCTGCAGCACGTGCGCCGAGCGCTGGCGTCAGACCTACTACGACGATCTGGACAGCCTCGCCGCCAAGTACGCCCTCGTGGAGTCGGCCGGTCTGCGCGGTGCCGGGATGTGGGCACTGGGGTACGAAGGGGGGCCCGAGCTCTCGATGCTTCTCCGCGTGACGTTCCGCGGCAAGCAGGACGGCAGCCCCCCGACGGGCTCGGTGAGCATCGCCGACGGCCGACGGTCGACCTCGTCGGCCTTCGTGAGCGTGGATGTGCCGGCGGCGGACGGAACGAGCGGGACGGGGCTCGCGTACGTGCGGATGTCCGCATCGCCGACGCTCGTGGACGGCCGGCTCGCGCAGGCTCGACAGTTCCCATACGCAAGGACGCTGCGATGGAAGCTTACCCAGCCGGACGGCTCGCCGGCACAGCCGGGTGTCCAGACCGTCTACGTCCAGTGGCGCGACGTCTTCGGCAACTGGTCGCAAGTACGGAGTGACAGCATCCGCTACTCCCCCTAGCGAACGGCGTCTCCAGCCCGCGAAGAACGCGGCTCAAGCCGTCTGGCCACTGCGACGGGATCTGGATGGGGCCCTCTCCACGGACAACGCCTTCCTCGGTCGGCGCGACCGCGGTCCACTCGCGGCGCCGCAGCCTGACCTTCGGCCGCTCGCTCGGATCGAAGGCGTACATCACCCATTCGACGCTCATCGGGATAGCTCGGGCGCCCGACGTACCAGCCCGTCGGTAGGAGCTCTTCCACCGAGCGGGGCAGCTTCACGCGGTCGTGATCCTGTCTGCCTCGGCACAGTGGCAACCCCTATCGCCTACCAGATCGCGCACCGGAGGTCACGCGGCAAGGACGACCGACGCTCCGGCGACGGCGCCGCAGGCCCCTTGGTGTCCGCCGATCGTCGAGGCGCTCGGTCGCGCTAACCGATCCGGTCGTCGGTCGCTAGCCGGGCGAAGAAGTCAGCCTTGGCGCGTTCGTACGCCGCTTCGCCGGCTCGCGCGTGACTCGCCTTGATCGCGTTGAACCGTGCGACCAGCGACGGGTCGGCTGTCAGGCGTCGCCAGGTCCGACGGAAGAGGACGTCGTGCTCGGAACCGATGGCGGTGACCGCCACGCCCGTCGGCAGGGTGTGCCCGGCGATGCTGAACGTCGCGAGCGAGGGCGTCCATATCGCGGCGAGGACGGCCTCGTAGACGTCGCTCACCGCCGAGACGGCCTCCTCGAACGCGTCGAGCGGGACGCGCAGGTGGAGGTCGACGTCACCGCGCGTCAGCATCCCCTCCACCGACATGGCGCCGCTCAGCGAGAGCTGGCCCTCGGGTACGAGTCGGGACAGCCGGGTGCGCTCGGCTTCGACGATCCGTGATGCCTCGTCACGCAGATCCCGCGCGAGCAGCAAGCGCATGGCCGTGATCGTCGCACGACGAGAAGCCGCAGAGCCATTCCGACCGCTACGCTCGCGTCCCGCCGCGGTCCTCGTCAGTGGGATGAGGTGTCCCGCCACGATGGCGTCGTAGCTGGCGTAGGTCGACGCGCGGATCGTCGGGCTGGCCAGTCCGATACCGGCGGCGGCCCGGCTCGTGATGACCCGCCCATCCGCCAGCTCCCGCCCGTCCCCCTCCCGCGCAGCTGTCGCCGATCCGCACACCGACGACCCGCAAAGCGATCCATCACGCGTCCGCCTGCGTATCCCTTGACGAACACCCGCAACGGCCCAGGAGGCCCGCGATCCCGATGAGCAGATCACGTCTTCTCTCGTCCCTATCGATCACCACCCTGCTGTTCGCGGCGTGCGCGGGCGGCGGCGGCGGGACGGCCACGGGCGGGGGCGGCTCCGCGTCCGGCGCTCCCTCGGCCGGTGGTAGCCCGCCTCCGGCAGCCGCGACGGAGGCTGCGACCGGCGGCACCGGGCAGGCTGTCGAGGTGGAACTCGCCGAGCTGAACGACAGCGGCGTATCGGGGACGGCGACCCTCACCGACCTCGGAGACGGCATGCTTCGCGTCGAGATCGATGTCGAGGCCGGTGGGAACGAGGCGATGCCGGCCCACATCCACCCCGGGACGTGTGAAGAGCTCGACCCTGCGCCGAAGTACCCGTTGAGTGACATCGAGAACGGCACCTCGATGACGGAGATCGAGGCGAGCTTGGCCGACGTCCAGACCGGCGAGTTCGCGATCGACCTCCACGAGTCGACCGAGGCGATCGAGACGTACACCGCCTGCGGCGACATCCCCGCCGCGTAGCCCGATCGCGACGGGGCCCCGGAGACGCGGCATGGGCCGCCTCTCGCCGCGTGCGCTCCTTCTGGTCGCACGACACCGGCGCTCGGCGCTCCGACCGCGCGTCCCGTCACCGCTGCTCGTCCTGGCCATCGTTGCGGTGGCCTGCGGCGGCGGGACCGGCGCTGTGTCTTCGGAGGGGTCATCGGGAGCGGAGCCCTCGTCCTCCGCCGACGCCGTGACCGTGGACGTGTCCGGCTTCCAGTTCGTCCCCACCACTCTCGAGGTGAGCCAGGGAACGATCGTTCGCTACGTGAACCGGGACCGTGCCGCCCACACCGTGACCCATGGACGGGATGGCGAACCGCTCCCAGGCGCCGCGTTCGATGCTCCAGGAGAAGGACGCGAGCGTGGACGTGGAGTTCGGGGAGACGGGTGTCTTCCCCGTGACCTGCAAGTTCCATCCGACGATGAACCAGACCGTCACGGTCCGCTCGTGACCGTCCTCCACCCCCAGCCGGCGGGCGGTCTCGAAGGGAGTGGCATGGAACATCGGGAGCTCGGGACGACGGGCATCAGTGTCTCGGAGATCGGTTTCGGGGCGTGGGCGATCGGCGGCGACGCCTGGGGACCGGTCGAGGACGAGGAGTCGCAGCGCGCCATCGAACGAGCGCTCGAGCTCGGCATCGACCTCGTCGATACGTCGGACGTCTACGGTGACGGCCGCAGCGAGACGATCGTCGGGCGGGCGGTCCGCGGGCGCCGCGAGCAGGTCGTCATCTCCACGAAGGGCGGCCTCATGGGCCACCACCGGGATCCGGAGCGGGAGCCGGTGTACGACCGACCCGAGAAGGTTGTGGAGGCGCTCGAGGCGAGCCTCCGCCGCCTGGGCACCGACCACGTCGACATCTACTGGTGCCACATCTGGTGGGACCACGACGAGGAGACGGAGGCCTTCCTCGAAGCGTTCGCGCGGCTGAAGCGGGCCGGGAAGATGCGTGCCGCCGGCGTCTCGACCGACAGCCTCGATCACCTCCGCCACTTCCATCGGGACGGCGGCGTCGACGCCGTCCAGGTCGACTACTCGATCCTCAACCGCGCGGCGGAGGCCGGCATCCTTCCCTATGCGCACGAGCACGAGCTCGGCGTCCTCGTGCGCGGACCGCTCTTCAAGGCGCTGCTCACCGGCAAGTTCGACCGAACGTCGACGTACCCCGAAGGTGATATCCGCCACGGATGGCTGAGCGACCCTCGCCACGCCGCGAACGTCGCGACCGTCGAACGCCTCCGGGCGCTGGATCGCGGCGATCTCACGCTCGGGCAGCTCGCCCTGCGCTTCGTGCTGTCCCATCCCGCCGTGACCGCGCCCATCCCGGGCGGGAAGACGGTCGAGCAGGTCGAGGAGAATGCGGCCGCGTCCGGACGACCCCTCCTCTCCGACGAGTTGCTCCGCGCGATCGACGAGGTCGCACCAGGCCCGGCGGCGCTCACCTAGACGGGGCGGACGCCCCGGCGTTCGAGGGGCATGCCGCTGTCCCCGAGGGGCGAACCGCCAAGCTGGTTAGCGCGTGAGCGGAGCCGATGGCGTCTCCGTCGCCGGCCGGCTCGGCTTGCCCCATCCTCTTGCCCACGACATGCGCATTCGGCAGACGGTCGCATCCGGTCTCCAGGCACTGGGTCTTGCCACGGAGCTGCTCCACCGCATGCGGCTCGCCGATGCACGTGCCGGTATCTGGGAGGCGGCGGACCTCCAATGGTGGTGGCGCACGCCGCGAGCGTCCGATGAGCTGGATCAGCCCTTCTGGCTCGACGGTGACGGGCCGATCGCCACGGCGCTCCTGACCGACTGGGGGCATACGTGGGGCCTCGAGCCGATCGTCGTCCCGGACGTTCCCGCGGCGGTGCGCTCCGAGGTATGGTCCGCCGCGGTCGAACGCATCGACGCCCTGTCGCTCGTCAACGTCGAGACGCTCGTTCGCGATGATGACGAAGCACTGGCGCAGTTCCTTCGCTCAGCAGATTTCGAGGCGACGGACGACCGTGGTGGCGTGACCTGGATGGATGCCGCAGACCGCCCCACCGTGCCGGCGCTTCCCCCAGGCTTCGAGCTCGTCGACCGGCTCGGTTCCGGTGACCGGCCGCATCCGCTTGCGGTGCGCAACCATCCGACCGTCGAGGCACGCCTGAACCAGCTGTCGCTCTACGACCCGGCGCTCGACCTGGCGATCCGGGCACCCACCTGCGATGTCGCGGCGTACGGCCTGTTCTGGTTCGACCCTGTCACCCGGGTCGGGCTGGTCGAGCCGATGCGGACGGAAGCCGCGTGGCAACGGCGGGGTCTCGCCCGGGCACTGCTCTCGACCGGGCTGGATCGCCTGGCGCGTCGAGGCGCGACACGGCTCAAGGTGGGCTTCGCGACAGACGCCGCCCGCGACCTCTACCTCGGCGCCGGATTCCGGGTGGACGCGGAGGACACCACGTACGCGCGTCGGGCGTAGGCTCCAGAGCCCGTGCGGTCGTCAGGGGACGTGGCGAGGGACGGCAGCCCGGTCGAGATCTACCGCGCGCTACCGGCCGATCTCGAGCCGCAGCTCATCCACGCGGCGGCCGGGGAGGGGGCTCGGATCCTCGACGTGGGGTGCGGAGCCGGCCGCATCGCCACCCCGCTGGTCGAGCTCGGTCACCCGGTGACGGGCGTCGACGACTCACCAGAGATGCTGGCCGCCATGGATGCGCGTGTGGAACCAGTGCTGGGGGACGCGCGGACCGTGCGGCTGGACCGTCGGTTCGATGCCGTGCTCCTGGCCAGCCACTTGCTCAACGATCGCGATGCCGGCGCGTTCCTGGCCACGGCCTCAGCGCACCTCGAAGACGGTGGCCTGATCATCGCCGAGGTCTACCCACCAACCATGGACTGGGCCGCTGCGGTCGGCCGGACCAGCATGCTGGGACCGGTCGAGGTCACGGTCATCCGGGCCAGGGTCGACGGTCTCGATCTTGACGCCGAGGTCCGCTACCGCATGGGAGATCGGAGCTGGCACCAGCCCTTCGCAGCGCGGATCCGCGACGAGTCGGACCTCCGTGAGCTGCTCGCGGACGCTGGATCCGAGTTCGATCACTGGTTGGATGCACGACGTGGGTGGTTCGTGGCTCGCCGCGGGGACTGAGAACGAGAGGACCTCTTGGGGCTCGGCCGGGTATCACTGCGGATCGCGCGTCGAGCGCGCTATCTGCCCGTCAGCGCCAGCCGAAGTGGCTCGGCGAACGCCGTTGCGATGAGGAGGATCCCGGAGAGCCGCATCAGCGCCCCATGGTGGCGCGCCAGCGCCATGGCGACCGTGCGTCCGCGGATCGCGCCGAGCATCGAGAGCGCCACGAGCGGCGCTCCGAGTCCGATGCCGAAAGCGGTGAACCCCAGAAGCCTGGCCGTCGTCTCCGCCACGCCGAGTGAGATCGCCAACAGCGCCACCAGGAATGGCCCGGCGCAGGGCAGCGCGACGGGCCCGAAGAAGAGGCCGTAGACGTATGCCTGGGCGAGGGGCTGATCGAGGACCGGCACGCGGATCGCCGCCAGCCTCGCGAAAGGATCGCGCCCGGTCAGCAGCAGAAGCCCGAGCACGACCAGCGCCGCGGTCGAGAGCGGCACGATGACCGAAAGCACACCGCTCAGCGAGGTCGCGAGAGCCGTGACCGCGATCCCGGCGATGCTGATCGCGGTCACGACGCCGAGGACGATGGCCAGCCCGAGTAGCGCCGGCACGCCCGGTCGCTGTGCCTGCCGAGCGGCGAGGAACGCCACGAACGCGGGATAGAGCGGGAGCAGGCACGGGCTCGCGGCGGTCGCGAAACCGAGCACGAACGAGGCGAGGAGCGCCTCCATCAGTGCCCGCCCCGGTCCTGTACCGGAGTTCGCTCGATCACGGCTGCAGGCGAGCCACCTCCGCCTCGATGTCCCGGGCACTGCGGATGCCGAAGCCGACATCCGTGACGGTCCCATCGGGCGCGATCAGGATCGTGGGGGTGGACGGTGGCGAGAGGATCTGATCACCGAAGGCCTGCGCAAGCGAGCGTGCGGCCTCTCGCGAGGCGACGGCGAAGCGCCACCCGTATCCTCGCTCGTCCGCATACCGGGCGAGCTCTTCCTCCGCCTCATTCGGGTCGATGTCGAGGCTGATGTAGGCGACGTCGTCCTGCCCCACGCGAGCGAGAGCCTCCGCGGCCTCGTCCTGCTGGATCGTGCATGTCACGCACCAGATGGCCATGGATTCCACGATCACGACGCGGCCCCGTAGATCGTCGATCCGGAACTCCTCGCCGGTCCGCACGTCACGGAGTGGCGTCGTCCGCCATGCCTCGTCGGTGCTCGCCGCAGGTGCCCGCTCGATCTTGGCACCGGCGGAACATGCCGCGACCGTGACTGCAGCGGCGATCACCAGCGCCCATCGAATGACCAGGCCGGGGGTCCGCGGGGTCATCCGTCCCGTGCCGCCTTCACGAAGAGACCGCCAAGGACGCGCGCAGTCGTGGGGAACGCGTGGATCGTCTCGGCGAGGACGTCGAGGGCCGTTCGCGCTTTGATGGCGAGCACCGCCTCGTGGATCGTCTCCGAGGCAGCTGGTCCGGCGATGAATGCCCCGACGAGCGCCCGTCCGCCTCGGTCGACGACGATCGTCACGTGCCCGGAAGCGTCCGCGACATATCCCTTGGCCGTGTGCCCGAGATCCTCGGTGTGCTCGACGGCGTCGAGCCCGGCCGTCCGCGCCTCCTCGAGCGTCATCCCGACGCCGGCGATCTCCGGATCGGTGTAGACCGCGCGTGGGATGGCCCGGTAATCGGGCTGCACGTCATCACCCAGAGCCATGCGGACGGCGGTCTCCCCCTGGTAATGCGCCAGGTGCGTGTGCATCTCGGGACCGGCCGCATCGCCGATGACCCACAGCCGTTCGGCGAGCCGCAGCGTGCCATCGCCCGGGATCCGCCCGTCGCGAAGGCCGGCGTCCGCGTTCTCGAGGCCCAGGCCATCGAGCGGCACGGAACGTCCGACAGCGAGGAGGATCTCATGAGCCAGGACCTCGCTCCCGTTCGAGAGCTCCACGCAGTGCTCGCCGTCGGGACCGTCGCCGGCGACCACGCGGCGAGCCTTGACGTTCTTGATGATCTCGACACCCTCCCGGGCGAGCGACGCCTCAACGGCCGCTGAGTTGTTCGGGTGATCCCGCTGGTTCAGACGGTCATGCGGATGGACGAGCGTGATGTGGACGCCGAACCGGGCGTAGACCTGCGCGAGCTCGAGCCCGGTCGGTCCGCCGCCGAGGATCAGCAGGCTCCGCGGGAGCTCTCGAGCCGTGGTGCCCTCACGATTCGTCCAATGCCGGACCCGGTCGAGTCCTTCGATCGGCGGCACGGTCGGGTGCGTGCCGACGGCGACGATCACGTGCGAGCCGTCGAGGTCGCGGGCACCACCGGCGCCCTCCACCTGGACCCGGCCCGGCGCGGTGATACGTGCCTCGCCTCGGATGACGGCCGCGCCGGCCCCTTCCAGGCCGCGTAGGTGCCCGCTGTCATCGGGCGTGTCGATCCCTTCGCGGTTGATCATCCAGTCGCGGCGGTCGGACGCCTGGCGCCAGGTCCGATCGCCGCGGAGGGCGTGGATCCGGGCGTCGTGCAGCAGGCTCTTCGAGGGCATGCACGCCCAGAACGGGCACGAACCGCCGAAGAGCTCGCGGTCGACGATCCCGACGCTCGCGCCGCGCTCCAGGGCCAGGTGCGCCGCCGCTTCACCGGCGGTCCCCGCCCCGATGACCACGAAGTCGAACCGCTCGCTGCCTGGTCGCGGATCCCCCGGGCGGGTCACCGAACGTACCGTCGTGAGGTGCTCGATGATGTTCATGGCGCGCACCGTAGGCTAGACCGCGCATCCGCGCTGTGGGCGCGGTCACACGGCCCGTCAGTCAGCGTCGCCGCGAGCGAGCTCGAGCAGCCGCTCGGCGTCCCTGATCACGACCTGGTGGCGCTCGGTCGTGAGGAGCCCACGGCGGCGGAGATCGCCCAGCGTGTGGGCCAGCGTCTCGCGCGTCGTGCCGATCATGTCGGCGAGCTCCTGCTGCGTGAGCCGCGCCTGGATCAGCGTCCCACGGACCGTCTCGACGCCGAAGCGCTGCGCAAGGTCGACCAGCTTCCGGGCTAGGCGCTGCCCGACGCGCTGATAGGCCATCGCCTCCAGCTCGCGCTCCGCCTCCTGGAGGCGCGTGGCGAGGTGGCGGATGATGTTGATCCCGACGGTCGGATGGCGCTCGATCAGCCGCCGCAGCTCATCCGGCGTCAACGTGCAGATCACGCCTTGGTCGACCGCCTCGGCGTATGCCTCGGGGAGCCGATCCTGGCCGATCATCCGCATGTCGCCCAGGATCGTGCCTCGGTCGTAGATGTCGAGGGTGAGCTGCTTGCCGTCCGGTGTCACGCGGTAGACGCGCACCTTCCCCTTCTTGACGATGTGGATCCGGTCGGGCGGGTCATCCGGAGACAGCAGCATCTGACCCGGGACGCACACGGTCATGGTCGTGGCGTGTCCGATGGCCTCGATGTCGCGATCGCTGAGACCGCGGAAGAGGTCCAGTTCCCGCAGGAGGCCGATCTTCTCTGACAGCGAGCGCGTCGAGGTGCGAACCGTCATCCCGGGCAGTCTAGGCGGATGAGGGGTCCATCCCGGAACGGGCGGTCGACGCTCAGGCCCGCCAGCCGGTAGAGCTCCGCGGGCAGCCCGTTGTCCGCGACGTAGATGCGGCCCGCCCGCGCGAGGCCGGCATCGGTGAGGAGCCCGGCCTTGGGCAGGCCGACCGCCATGGTCGCGCTGGCATGGATGGCTACATCGTGCGGCTCACCGGTATCGGGGTCGGTCCCTGACGGCACGTCGAGGCTGAGGACGCGCCTGCCCGCTGCGCCGGTCCGGCGGATGAGATCGGCGACCCCGTCCTGTGCCGGGCCTGACGCGCCGAGGCCGAGAAGCGCATCGACGATCAGATCGCTGTCGCGCAGGATCTGGTCGAGTTCCTCGCCGGACATGTCCCAGACGGCCACGCAGCATCGGACGCTCATCGCGATCAGCGTCGCCAGGCGGTCGCGAGAGATGGGGGCCAGCTGGTTCACCGGCCGGGCCAGGATCACGTGGACCGAAGCACCCCTGGTGACGAGGTGGCGCGCGGCGACGATGCCGGTCGCGCCGTTGTTCCCTGGACCGGCGAGGATCACGAGCCGCGCGCCCGCGAGGCCGTCCAGCTCGTGCGACGCCACGTCCGCGAGGCGCGCAGCGGCGACCTCCATCATCTGCGGCACGAGGATGCCGAACTCGTCGACCGCGAGGCGGTCGATCGACCGCATGGTGGCAGCGCCGATGGCCGGCAGGGCCACAGCGGGCAGCCCGCCGTCCGATGCGCCGGACATCACGGTTCGGCGAGCGCGGCCAGGGCAGCGGCATGGAGCCCCGGATCCGACGCAGACACGAGGATCGCGGCGTCGCCGACGGTGACGACCTGAGATAGCAACCCGGTGGGACCGGACGGCAGCGCGCCACGGTCGGACGGCGCGGGGATCGCGGACTCGCGGACGATCCCTGCGAGCCGCGAGCCGGCGACGCCCGAGGCCTGGAACGCCGTCAGGAAGACCGAGCCGCGCACGTCGTCGTGCGCCTCTCCGATGACCATCCGGAACTCGTGCGGTCCCGCGCCGGAACGCCGCACCACGCTCCTCAGATCGCCGATGTCGACATTTCGCGTGGTGTCGGCGAGGAGACGCGCGACGTCGACATCGATCCAGCCGACGGGCAGGCCGTCGACCGCTTCCGGCAAGACCGCCGCGAGCCCGGTCCTCCCTGACGGCGACGGCTCCGTGACCGCGCCCGACGACGTCCAGATCCGTGTCGCCGGCTCGAAGGCGGCCCAGGCGAACCAGAAGTGGTCGCCGTGCGGGATGGGCTCCAGGCGCTCGCCCTCCATCGGTCCACCGGTCGCGACACCGGTCACCGACCAGACCGAATCGGTCTCCCGGTCGCGGATCGTCCCATCGGCCGATCGCTCGAATGTCAGCGTGCGACCGCGGGCGACCGGCCGGAAGACGCCGGTCGCTCCTGCGTCGCGTCCGTCATCGATCATCGGCGCATCCAGCGCGGACGCCGTGCCCGCCTGCCAGAAGACGGCCACCGGCTGACCGGCGATCCGGTCCTGCACGACCCCGACCGCCGTGAGCTCGGAGTACGGGTAGGCGACCGCCTCGTCACCGATGCGGACGGTCGCGACGCGCTCCTTCGGTGCGATGCGTCCGTCGACCACGCCCTCGAACAGGAACGGGCGCTCATCGGCGCGGTCGTACCCCGGATACGGGTTGCGCCCGTAGTCGCGCCGATGTCCCGTGTCGCGGCTCAGGACGTCGGCTGTCGGATAGGTCGCGGCGAACTCCGCGAAGGAGACGATCTGAGACGGCAGGAACGTCAGCCGGGTGCCGGTCAGCTCGCCGACGATCGCCTCACCGGTCGCCTGCTGCCACCACGATTCCGTCTGGCGGTCGTACATCACGAGGTCGCTGAAGCGGAGGTTGCCCGTCGTCCCGAAGTCGTGGACGACTCCGTCGACCCGTCGCTCGAACACGAGCGCCGTATGACACAGCGGACAGAACGTGACGACCACCGGCACATCGCCCAGCGTGTCGTTGACGATCTCGTGCCAGGTCAGGATCGCAAGCGGGTAGGCACGCGCCTGGCCCGAGATCTCGAGTGCGATCACCGGTGCACGCTCGTCGAGCCAGCCCCGAGCCGAATCGAGGGACTCGAACGCGGGATCGTCGATGGCGGGGATCCCATCCTTCCCGGGACCGCCGCTCACGAACTCCGCCAGGTCCACGCTGGCGACCGCGAACTCCGTCCTCCAGCCCGCCGCCGCCACGCCCAGCCGCGCCGGGTCGGCAGGAGGGATCGAGCTATCGGGCGTGGACGGCGAAGGCACCGCGATCGCGTCGGATCCGACGGCATGGGGGTCTGACGCCGTGGGAGCCGATCCGATGGCCACGAGGGTGACCACCGCGACGGTCAGCGCGATGGTCGTGAGTGCCAGCCAGCGCCTCGATCCGGTCATCCTCGCCCCGCTCTTCCGTCCGCTACGCCGGCGTGACTTCGAAGTCGTTCGGCGCCACGATCGGGCTCGGGCAGTCCACGACGAAGCCGACGCCGTTCGTGTCCGTCCAGCTGGCGATCCATGGCGGCACCTATCCTCGTCTTCGGCTCGCGCGGTCGGCGGGCCTGGTCCCCCAGCATCACCGTGGCGGCACCGCCGGGCTGTGAGGCGCGCCACACTCCGCACGTACGGCGGGCAGGATACTGCTAGCCGAGGCGACGGGCCCCGCACGGCTCGGACCCGGGCAGGATCCGCTCGACCGTTACCCGGCCCCGTCAGGGATCGTGCGCGTGAGGTGGGGAGCTGTGTCTCTGGGATCCCTTGTCACGGCCATCGGCGCCGCGTCCACCTCACGGATCGCGGGCGCCTACTTCCGGATCAGCTATCGGTTGCTCGCGACGCCGGCAGGGCGTGAGCTCGGCCGAGCCGCGGCGGCTCCAGGCTCCCCGGCTGTGCACGGGTACGCGACGTCCGAAGATGTCGAGGCGCTGCTGGAAGCGATCCGCCCGTCCCCGGAGCATGTCCTCGTCGACCTCGGCTGCGGCTTCGGCGAGGTCGCGATCGCGATCCACCAGCGGACCGGTTGTCGGGTGGTCGGCCTCGACGCCGCGCCGGAGGCGGTCGTGGAGGCGCGACGCCGAGCCTTGGCGGCGCGGGTCGGCGAAGCCGTTCGATTCCAGGTCACCGACCTGAGGTCCCGGTCGGTCCGCGGGTCCGCGGGCTACGCCCTCGATTCGCTCATGTTCGTCCCGCGACCGCCGGAGGTGCTCGCCCGCCTATCGCGCTCACTCGATCCCCCCGGGCGGATCTTCGTGACGTTCGTCGACCACCGCTGGCTCACAGGCGAGTCCTTCGCCCAGTTCATCGGATCCGGCGGCGTCCGTCTGGAGCGACTGGAGGACGTGTCCTCGCAGTTCGAGGTACGGAGTCGCGAGCGTGCCGCGACAGCCAGACGACTCCTGCGAGACCGGCCACCGTGGAGCGGCCGGCTAGCACTATGGCTGGTGGTCTGGGAGGAGGCGGCGGTCGCGCGGCTGATCCGGCGAGGCCGTCTGCGACGCTGGCGCGTCCTCGTCACGGCCTGGCCCGTGGACGCGCGATGAGACCCGTGCGCATCGGCCCCGTCTCCTGTGCCGTCGCGGCGCCGGCTGCGCTCGTCTATCAGATGCTGTCCGCGATCGGGCAGGGGCCACAGACGGACGGCGAGAGATCCGAGGTGCTGGAGCGTGACGGCGACGTGCTCGTGTGTGACTTCTGGACGCGTGTGACGCTTCCCGGTGGCGTCGATCGTCTCGTCCGCACGCGTGAGCGCGTCACGCTCCGGCCGCCGGCCAAGGTCGAGTACGTGCACCTCGACGGGCCGGTCAGGGGCCTCCAGGAGTCGATCGCACTGACGGCCGTTGCCGACGGGCGCACCCGGATGACGTATTCCGGCATCTACCAGCCGCGCGGTCCTCGCGACGCGCTGCGCGCATACCTCGTCGCGCGACCGGTCATCGTCCGGGCCATGCGGCGCCACTTCGAGGATCTGCGCCAGCGAGCGGAAGCTCGAGCGATGCGCAGTCGCGTGTTCCCCCGGGAGGCGTCGCCCGGCGCTCGGTAGCCTCGAGTGCTTCGCGGACCGACTGGGGCATCACCTACCGTTGGATCGCCGGCCCCGGACCATCGGCCCGATGCACCCCCGACGTCGATGGGTCATCCTGACGGTGCCCGCGGCGACCGACCGCGGTGTGGACGGGGATGGGGGGACGGATGGCGCGAACGAAGCGGCCGACCGCGCGTACGGGCTTGGCACGGGCGACGGTGCTCGGGGTGATCCTGGCATCCGCAATGACGCCACCGGGCGCGCTGGCTCGCACGATCCCGGCCGCTGCGCCCGGGGCCGATGCAGCAGAGGGTGCGGCTGTCCTTGTCGGAGCCGGCGACGTCGCGTCGTGCGGCTTGACCGCGGACGAGGCCACCGCCAGGCTGCTCGATGGCATCAGCGGGACGGTCTTCGTCGCGGGCGACACCGTCTACGAGAGGGGCACGCCGACGGAGTATGCCGACTGCTACGAGCCGACGTGGGGTCGTCACCGCGATCGCACGCGGCCCGCCGTCGGGAACCACGAGTACGGGACGGCCGGCGCATCCGGGTACTTCGGGTACTTCGGCGCCGCGGCCGGTGCTCCGAGCCAGGGCTGGTACGCCTATGACCTGGGTTCCTGGCGGGTCTACATGCTGAACAGCAACTGTGCCCAGGTCGGCGGGTGCCTCAGGCTCTCGCAGCAGACGGCCTGGCTGCGCGACGACCTCGCGCGCAACCCACGCACCTGCGCCATCGCGATCTGGCACCATCCACGCTGGAGCTCGGGAGTGCACGGCGGCTCGTATGCCATGCGCGGCTTCTGGAGAGCCCTGTATGACGCCGGGGCGGAGATCGTCGTCAACGGCCACGACCACGACTACGAGCGTTTCCGCAAGATGGACCCGAGCGGCACGTGGGACAAGGAGCGTGGTCTCCGAGAGTTCGTCGTGGGGACCGGCGGCGCGAGCCTCCGCTCCTTCCCGACGGTCGAGCCGAACAGCGTCGTTCGTGGAACGACGCACGGCGTCCTTCGTCTGGAGCTCGCCGATACCGGTTACAGCTGGACGTTCGTGCCGGTGGCCGGCGCCTCGTTCACCGATTCAGGCAGCGGCCGCTGCCATTGACTCCTGGCGGCGTGACACGCCGGCTATAGCTGTCCCTGCGGGCCGGCCCCCGAAGCCCGACTCAACGCGGGTCGCGACGCGCCTCCGACTCGCGGCGCAGCGCGGCGACCTCCTGTCGGAGGAGCCGCAGCTCGGTCGTCTCATCGAGCGTATCGCTCGATCGATCTGAGCCACGGTCCTGCCCCAGGAAGTGGCTGGCGATCGCTGCGGTGATGTATCCGAAGACCGCGAACCCGTAGACCGCGAGGAGGAGGGTCAGGATGCGCCCTTCCGGGGTGGTCGGCCACGTGTCCGAGCCGATGGTGACGAGGACCATGATGGTCCACCACAACGCGTCCGCGTAGTTCGGAATCCGCCGGCCGGTCCCGCGCCGGCCTGTCCCCAGCGGCCGGTTGCCCGCTGGCTTCTGCCCCTTCGAAGAAGAGCATCCCGGCCGCGCCGACGAGTGCGACGATGGCGCTGACCGCGAGCACGTAGCCGAGGCCCCGTCGCGCCAGTGTCGCGCCGAGCGCTCCGATACCGCGATTGACCGCTGTGATGATCCGAAGAAGGCTCAACGACCGCGTCGCGCGCCCGATCGAGGCCAAGCGTGCCAGCCTCGCGAGGCGGACCACGCGGGCCGCCGGAAGGAGCAGCGAGACGGCGCTCAGCCAGTTGCTGCGTAGGTAGCGCCAGCGATCAGGTGCGATGGTCACTTCGACGACGAAGTCCAGGATGAAGACGCCCCAGATGGCGTACGTCAACACCTCCAGAGCTGACGAGAGCCCTCTCGTCAGCTCGACGACCAGCAGGCCGAGCCAAACGAATGCGAGCACCGTGAGCGGGCGCTCGGTGAGTCGGTCGAGCTCGCGAAGCAATGCCCACCGCTCGGCGGCTCGGTCGGAGCTCGTTCGCCCGGTCATGAGCTCTGATCGCGTCGGGTCACGGACTTCGCTGTGCGGAGGATCGCGAAGCCACCCGCGCCAGCGACGATGGAAGCGGCGAGGACCCCGACCTTGGCAAGTGCGAGTTCGGCAGCTCCCTCTCCGTACGCGAGCGTCGCGATGAACAGGCTCATCGTGAAGCCGATGCCGCCGAGCCACGCGGCCCCATAGACGTGTCGCCACCCGACACCTGCGGGGAGCGACGCCAGGCCGAGGCGAACGACGGCTGCCGCACCGAGCGTGATGCCGATCTGTTTGCCCAAGACGAGACCGGCGATGGCGGCGATCGTGATGGGGTCGCCCATGGTCGACGCGATGTCGGTCTCCAGTCGAACCCCCGCGTTCGCCAAGGCGAAGAGCGGGATGATGCGAACGAGACCCACGGATGGAGCGCGTGCTCGATACGCAGCATGGGCGCCTGTGCCCGCTCGGTCGCGTCTTCCAGCTCCCATAGCGCGGCGTGATGCTCCTCCGTGCTCGCGTCCTCACCGCCCACCGTCCGGCCCTCGAAGTCGCTGATGTGTCGCCTCGCGCGCTCCACGTAGGCGTCCAGATCGAGTCGGGTGGTCGCCGGGATGGTCAACGCGAGCAGGACACCCGCGACGGTCGCATGGATCCCGGACTGGAAGACAGCGAGCCAGAGCGCGATGCCCAGCACCGCGTATACCGCGGGACGGCGAACGCCTATGCGATTCGCGGCCACGAGCAGACCCAGGACGGCCGCGGCAGCGCCCGCGGCGGGCAAGGAAAGATCCGCTGTGTAGAAGACGGCGATGACCAGCACGGCCAACAGGTCGTCGACGATCGCGAGGGCGGTCACGAAGATGCGCAGTCCGAGCGGTGCTCTCTTGCCGAGCAGGGCGAGGACGCCGAGCGCGAAGGCGATGTCCGTCGCCATCGGGATGCCCCAGCCGGCAGCCCCCGTGCCGCCTCCGGCGACAGCGAGGAAGATCGGGGCAGGCACGACGGCGCCTCCCACGGCGGCTGCGATCGGCAGCGTCGCCCGGCGTGCGGAGGCGAGCTCGCCGACCAGGACCTCGCGCTTGATCTCGAGGCCGACGACGAGGAAGAAGACGGCCATGAGCCCGTCGTTGACCCAGTGGACCAGCGAGTCGGAAAGGGTCAGATCACCAAGAGCGAACCCAAGGTCCGTCGCCCAAGATCCACGTACGAGCCCGCAGCAGGCGAGTTCGCCCAGACGAGCGCCACGGCAGCCGCTGCGATGAGGAGAAGTCCCCCGGATGCGCTCGTACGTGCGAACTCGCGGAATGGCGCAAGAAGGCGGTCGACAGGCTGAACGGAAGCGGACGGCACGGAGCGAGGCTATCGCACGACCTGCGGACGGGTATGCGGCCCGGCAGCGACGCTGAGAGCCAGCTCGAGGATCGAAACGGCCGGAGACCGCCCGAGCCCTGTCAGCGCGCCGTTCCGACCACCAGGACGTACTCGGCGTTGATCGCGCCGCCTCCGGCGAACCCGCGCATGACCTCGTCCCGTGCCGCCGCGACGGCCGGGAAGGCGTGCGGGGGCAGGTGCCTGCGGAAGTACTCGACCACGAAGTCGGACTGGCCGGCAGCCGCACGCGCCCCCGGGTCACAGGGCAGTGTCAGGCGGGAGCAGGAGACGTCGTCGGCGTAGGGCGCGAAGCGCTCGCGGGCGACCTCCTCGACGCCCCACTCCAGCTCCTGGTCAGGGAATGGGAATCCGCCGGCGTCGCACGGCGCACCGCATCGGTCAGCTCGGCCATGAAGCTGCCGGGAGGCCAAGCCGTCAACGCCACCGCGCCACCGGGGCGGCACACCCGGAACATCTCCCGCGCGGCGACCTCTGGATGTGGCGCGGCCACCGCCGCGAACGCCGAGAGCACGTGGCTGAAGCTGCGGTCGGCGAACGGAAGCTGCTCGACATCGGCGACCTGCCAGTCGACCGTCAAGCCTTCGCGCCGGCAGCGGGCCACTCCACGCTGGACCTGCTCCGGGGAAAGATCCGTCGCCATCACCGCCGCACCGCGCCGCGCTGCTGCGGTCGCGACGTTGCCGTCGCCCGCGCCCACGTCAAGCACGTCTGTCCCTGCCGCGACGCCGGTCTTCTCGACCAGGACCCCCGCTGCGGGTGCCAGCACGTTCGAGAGCGCGTAGTACTCGCCCGCGTCGTAGAGCTCGCGCTGTGCCCGCTTGACGGCCACTGGGTCCATCGCCGTCAGTATGGATGGGCGCGTTCGTCGGTCGACGGGCCAGACGGAGCGTCGGGTATCCCGTTCGGTCGTGCATCTGGTGGCGACCGCGTACGGTAGGCGCCATGTCGCTGCTCGCGGTCGCGCTCGTCTCGGGCGCGGCGCTGACCGCGCAGGTCGGTCTCACCAGGGTCCTGGCGATCGCGCAGGGGTACCACTTCGCGTTCCTCGTCATCAGCCTTGCCCTGCTGGGCTTCGGTGCCAGCGGGACACTCCTGGCCGTCGCGCCGCGCCTCGGCCAGCCACGGATGTGGCCGTGGTACGCATCGGCGTACGGAGCAGCGACGGGCGGCGCGTTCCTCTTCCTCGACGCTTTTCCGTTCGACCCGTACCTCGTGGCCCGCGACACGACGGAGCTGCTCCTCCTGTTCGCCGACCTCATCGCGCTCGCGTTGCCGTTCCTATTCGCGGGTCTGCTGATCGGCGCCATGCTCTCCCGCACGACGGAGCGGGCGGGTGCTGTCTACGGCGCCAACCTGCTCGGCTCCGGACTGGGCGCACTGGCTGCGCCGGCACTGCTCGACCAGTTCGGGAGCGAACGGACCGTCTTCCTCGCGGGCCTGCTGGGGAGCATCGCCGCCTTCGGCCTCATCGGCCGGCGAACGCGCACCGACGGGGCACGTCCGCGGGGCCGCGCGGTCACGGTCGCCTGGTGCCTCATCGTCGTCGGCGTCCTCGCGGCGGCCGTCACCGCAGGCTTCGAGCTCCACCCATCGCCGCATCGACGCCTCGCGCAGCTCCGCCTCGACCCCGACGTGCGGTTCCTCGCCACGCGCCAGGACGCCCGCTCACGGCTGGACATCGTCACGAGCCCGACGATCCACTCGGCACCCGGGCTGAGTCTTTCCTACACCGGCCCGCTCCCTGTCCAGGCCGGTCTGGTCGTCGACGCCAACGATCTGCTTCCGGTGCCCGCGGCCTCAGGGGCATCCGACGCCCTCGCCCGATCCCTGCCGGTCTCCGTCGCCCACCGGCTCCGGCCGGGTGGCCGGGTGCTGCTCCTCGGTTCGGGGGGCGGCACGGACGCCTGGGCCGCGCTCCGCAACGGCGCCTCGGAGGTGACCATCGTCGAACCGGACGCGCTCATCTTCGACGCGCTGCGGATCGACCTCCGCTCATGGGCCGGGCTGGCGGACGATCCGCGCGTACACCTGGTGCAGGAGCCGATCCGCTCCTTCGTCGAGCGCGACCCACAGACCTACGACGTCGTGGAGCTCACCCTGACCGACGCGTACCGCCCCGTGTCGTCGGGCGCGCTGAGCTTGACCGAGGACTACCGGCTCACGTCCGAGTCGTTCCGGGCGTATCTCGGGCGCCTCTCGCCCGAGGGGCTCCTCGTCGTGACGCGCTGGGCGCAGACGAGCCCGACCGAGTCGCTGCGCACGCTCGCGCTCATCGTCGACGCGCTCGAGGCGAGAGGTGTGCCGGACCCCCGCGCGCACCTGCTCGCGTTTCGCTCGTTCCAGACGGTCACCTTCCTCGCCAGCCAGCAGCCGCTGGCGCCGGCCGACAAGGCGGCCTTCTTCGAAGCCATCGAGGAGCTCCGATACGACCTTGTCCTTGCGCCCGAGGTGCGATCGGATCTGGTGAACCGCTGGGCGGAGGTGCCGAGCCCGGACGACCATGAGCGCGCCCTGGAGCTCGTCGGGACACGCGATCGCTCGAGCTTCTACGCCGGCTACCCCTTCGACGTGGCGCCGCCGACCGATGACCGGCCCTTCTTCTTCCACTTCTTCCGCCTCGAGCAGACCTCCGCGCTGGTGGAGGAGCTGGGCCGCAGGTGGCAGCCGTTCGGTGGAGGCGGCTACTTCATCCTCGTCGCCTTGCTCGGCTTCGCCGTGGTCGTCGCGGGGACGGCGGTGGTCATGCCGCTC
Source organism: Chloroflexota bacterium (assembly GCA_030446555.1). Classification (GTDB taxonomy): domain Bacteria; phylum Chloroflexota; class Limnocylindria; order Limnocylindrales; family CSP1-4; genus Palsa-1032. The sequence goes on from JAUJNA010000007.1 coordinate 30,626, forward strand.
CTCGCCCGGCGACGGTTCCGCGCGGCGTTCAGCGGCCGCCGCGAGCTGGCGGCACGGACGATCGCGTATGTCGTGGCCCTCGGGCTCGCCTTCCTCTTCGTCGAGGTGACGCTGGTGCAGCGCGCCATCCTGGTGCTGGGCGATCCGACGCATGCGTTCGCGACCGTGGTGGGGACGCTCCTCGTGGCGTCCGGGGTAGGCAGCGCGCTGTCCGCGCGCCTGCCATGGCAGCCGTCGATGCTGGCGCTGGTGGCACTGCTGGGGCTCCACGCGGCTCTCTCCTGGGTGGTGGGACCGGCACTCCTCGCCCTTCCCGACCCGCTGCCGCTCGCGGTGGTCGTGGCCGTCATCGCGCCCGTCGGGTTCCTGATGGGCGTGCCGTTCCCGCGGCTCGTGAAGGCGATCGGCCCATCGCCGGAGCTCGTCGCCTGGGCGTGGGCGGCGAACGGGAGCGCGTCGGTGGTGAGCGGGATCCTGGCGACCATCATCGCGCTGTCGTTCGGCTTCGGCGTCGTCCTGGCGGTGGCGGCCGCGCTCTACCTGCTCGCCGCCGTCCTCGTCCCTCGGCGCTCGATGGGACCGGCCACCGCGGTGGCTGCCTGAGTCGACCATCCCTCGTCGCGGACGAGCGGCACGAAGCGCACATCCAGGATGCGCTGCATGCGCGCTTCTCCGTCCTCTCGAGTCACGAGCCACAGCGTCTGGACATCACCCACCGGTCCGATGGGGACGACCATCCGGCCGCCGTCGGGCCGGAGCTGCTCCACCAGCGGCTGTGGCAGGTGGTCCGGCGCGGCGGTCACGACGATGGCGTCGTACGGGGCGTGCTCCGGCCACCCCAGGTACCCGTCGCGGCGGTCGATGCGGACGTCGGCGTAGCCCAGGCCGTCGAGCACGCCGCGGGCAGTACCCGCCAGCTGCGGCACGATCTCGAGGGAGAAGACCTCGTCGGAGAGCTCGGCCAGGATCGCGGCCTGGTAGCCCGACCCGGTGCCGACCTCCAGCACACGGTCCGTCGGCTCCAGCTCGAGCAGCTCGGTCATGCGTCCCACGAGCGACGGCTGTGAGATCGTCTGGCCGTGGCCGATCGGGAGCGGGAAGTCCTGGTACGCCTCGTCGATGACGTCCGTCGGCACGAAGGCGTGACGCGGGACAGCGAGCATCGCGTCGACGACGCGCTGGTCCTCGACGGCTGGATCGATCGCCGTCGACACGAGGGCCTCGCGCGCCTGCCGTCGCTCGGGCGGGTCTGTCAGGTCGCGGTCGAGTGCGGCCGGGACGGGCAGCGACTCGGGGACCGGCGGGGACCCCTCCGGCGCGGTCGGTGCGCCGCTCGGGTCGGCGTCAGGTGTCAGGAGGTCGCCGCGGTTCGCGTCCGGGGCCGCACAGGCCGTGAGAGCCGCAAGGGCGAGGAGCACGGCAACGACTCGTGCCCACCGGAAGCGCCGAACCATCGTCCGATAAGGATATGGCGCGTCCAGCATCAGCCGCCGGATCCGGGGTCACCCGCGCCCGCCGAGTCGGATCGGGGCATAGTCAGCGTGGGTGCATGATCAGAGGGGCTTGCGGGACCGTCCGTGGCCAGCAGGACGTCATCACCCAGCGGAGCGCGTCACTCGGCGGGAGCAGGACGTCGCACCCGGTTCCGACGTGCGTAGGCGAGGCGGAACCCCGCCCGGACCATGTTCCGATACGAGGGGTTGACGGGATCCTCCTCCGTCTCCTCGCCCGTCTCGGAGACGGCCCAGCGGCAGCCGGCGTCACGCGCGTCAGCGAGCCGCTGGGCCAACATGGCGGTCTGCCAGCCCCGGCCGCGATACTCCTCCAGCGTCGCGGCGTTGCCCAGCCATGCGGCGTCTCCCGTCACATACAGCGAAGCCGTGCTGACCGGTGTGTCGCCGTCGAAGCCCAGATAGTGGGTCCATCCGGCCCGGTCGATCGTCGCGGTCAGCGCGTCGCGGACCTGCGGCGGCATCTCGAAGGCGGTAAGGCAGACCTCGCCCCACGCCTCCGCCTCGGCGCCGCCGATGCGCTCGACACGCGGGAGCTGGGGGCCGGAAGCTCGTCGAGTGGCCGCCACAGCTTGGCCCATCGGCGGCCCTGGCCGTAGCCCCGCGCGCTCAGCCACGAGACCAACTCAGGCGACTCAGCGCTGGGTGGGACCTGGACGACCGACTCCGTCACACCGAGCTCGAGGAAGAAGCGCGATGCGGCTTCCACATCGGCCTCTGTCGCCGGCCGCGCGGTGCCCAGCCCGATGACGCGATTGAAGAGCACGAAGTCGATGACGGTGAGCCCGAACGCCACCCCGCCGCCCACGCGGACCGTGGCTGCGCCGGTCGGGTTGCCGGGCAGGGCGGACGCGGCGACGAAGGCGTCCTCGCATGCGAGGGCCTCTGACATCTCGAGCCAGTACGCGAGGTCGGGGTCACGGCCCTGCTCCCGGCCGTGGACGGTCATGCGTTGCCTCCGTCGTTCGAGCTGGTGCGTCGCGACGCTGCTGGTGCGGGCCCGTTCGCGCTGGCCTGCCGGTGGGCCCGGAGGCCACGACGATGAGCGACTGACCGGGCGTTTCAGTGGCGTGGGCCGGGATCGCCGGACCCGGAGCCCAGCATCTCATCCATCGAGCGGCCGCCGCTGCCATCCTCGGCCAGAGGGGCGTCCGGGTCGGCCGGGCCTCCCGACCCGCCGGAGCCGCTCCGATTCGGGGTCACCTCGTCGCTGAGAGCGGGCTGCGATCCGGCCGTCGCGCCGGTGACGACCGCGGGGTCGACCTCCTGGTCCCGCCGCGGCTCTGACGAGCCGGCCGACTGGTCCGCCTGATCTGCCGAGACCGGCGAACCCGTTCCGCGTTGCTGTGTGGGATCGGACGCCATGGGTGCCTCCTTCGGGTGGGGAAGCGCAACTGTCCCAGATCGCCCGCGACGAGGTGGCGGTCAACGGCAGCCCGGCGATTGCAGCTTCGTGTCGCTCGCAGCAGCATGGTGACGCTCCAGACGACGGGCAGAGCACCACCCGACGCGCCATCATTGTCCGCGTGATCGACCGGAACACGCCGTCCGACCCTCGGCTCCAGGAACGGCGTGGCGACCTCCTCGGTCGCAACGCTCTACTGTTCGCGACGGCGCTGCTTTTGATCCTGGCGGTCGGGGCGTTCGTACTGCTCGGCGGCATGCCGGGAGGTGAAGCCCGCGCCACGCCGACCGTTCGAGTCTCCCCGCGCTCCACGGCCACGGCGGTGTCGGCCAGCCCGTCTGCCCGACCCTCGGCTACGGCGGCCCGCTCCGCCGCGCCCACCGTGGCACCATCGATCACCACCTCCGCCGTCGGCACCCCAGCCCAGCTCGTCATCGGGGGCCAGCCCATGGGCACGGTGGTCGCAGGCACGCCCGACTACCGCCGCAAGCTGAACGGCACGCGCGCGCCGGAGGGCCAGCGCTGGGTGGTGGTGCCGGTGACGTACACGGCGAAGGTCGGGTTCGAGTACCGCGCAGCGGACTGGCTCGTGGTCGACTCCGCCGGGACCCGGCACGGCTGGGCGCTCGTGGATGCCGACCCCGCGCTCGGTGCAGGCAGCGTCGATGCGGGCGCCATCGTCACCGGCAACGTGACCTTCCGGGTGCCCGTCGATGCCGATGTAGCGGCCGTCGTCCTCCGGTCGGCGACGGGCGCGGACCTCATGGTCTTCCGCGTCCGCTGAGGAACCCCTCCAGGGAGGCTCGGTCGGGCATCCCTTCGCGCGCTCCGGTCACGCCGACGGAGAGCGCCGCGGCAGCCAACGCCACTTGGACCGACTCGCGCATCGGCCGACCGGACGCGAGTCCCGCGGCCAGTACCCCGGCCACCGTGTCGCCCGCGCCGGTCGCGTCGACGACGGCGACGCGATGACTGGGCAGCCGCTCCAGGGTCCCGTGGTCCAGGATGAGAGCCCCCTCGGGGCCGAGCGTCACCACCACGGTCGCTGCCGTGCGCTGAGCCAAGGCGCGCGCGGCCTCCTGGACATCGTCGCGGTCGGTCATGCCGCGCGCCTCCCCTTCGTTGAGGAGCAGGACCGAGGCAGCCGCGATGAGTCGCTCATCTGACCGGCGAGCCGGCGCCGCGTTCAGGATCACGCGCATCCCGGCACGGTCGGCGCAGGTCACGGCTTCCAGCAGCGGCCCATCGCCGATCTCGAGGTTCAGGAGCATCACGCCGCCCCGCTCCGGTCCACGCTGGAGGGCGTCGCGCACCCATGCGGGGTCCAGTGCCCTGTTGGCACCCGACGCCACCACGATCCTGTTCTCGCCGGAGGCCTCCACGACGATGATCGCGACGCCGGTCGGGACGCCGGGGACCACCTGCAGGTCCCTTGCCTCCATCCCCTCCGCACCGAGGACGGCGGTCGCCTCACGGCCATGCTCGTCGTCACCGACCGCCCCCACGAAGCGAACCCTCCCGCCGAGTCGCGCGGCGGCGACCGCCTGGTTGGCGCCCTTCCCGCCGTGGAACCGGTGCAACGTGGCGCCGGTCACGGTCTCGCCCGCTTCCGGTGCTCGCGGGACCCGCACGACGATGTCGACGTTGACGGAGCCCACGACGACCACTACCCCGCCGGGGTCCGGGGGATGCGACCGCATCATCGGCCTGGCCGATACCTGACCGTCAGGCGGATCTCGGTGGAGCGGTCGTCGCCGATCCGGAAGGTCAGGGCGTTCTCACCTTCCATCAGCTCGACCGGCAACATCCAGATGCCGTCGGCTCGCGTCGTGGTGTGGGCGTCGAACCAGAGCGGGATGTCGCGCGTGATG
>JAUJNA010000007.1:35512-39457 GCA_030446555.1 Chloroflexota bacterium
GTCGGCTCGCGTCGTGGTGTGGGCGTCGAACCAGAGCGGGATGTCGCGCGTGATGATGGAACCGGGCGGCGCGGTGCCCACGACGTTGATGAGGCGAGATCGGATGACCTCGCCGTCGGCTGGGAAGTCGATCGCCAGGCCCGCCTGGGGCGCGGTCGTCGGCTGCGGGCTGGGCTGGACGCTCGGCTCTGCGGTGATCACGTTGGTCGGCTGGGGCGTGAGCTGGACGCTCGGCTCTGCGGTGAGCTGAGTGGTCGGCTCGGGGCTCCGCTCCAGCGGCGAGCGGGTCGCGGGGACCGGTGAGCTGGTCGTGACCGCTGCGCGCGTCGGGCTCGCGGTGGCCGTGCCCCTGGTCCCCGTCGCGCCCAGCAGCCATGCCACGGCGACCGTGCCCACGACGAGCGCGGCCACGACCAGCACCCAGCCTGCCCGCGGATCGGGTGGTGGTCGCTGACGTCGGAGAGGTCCGCGGGGGACCGTGCCGGTGCGCCGCGGTGCCTCCTCGTGGGACATGGCGCCGCGAGGATACGTCGCCCACCGTCAGGGTGTAGGTTCCGGCCCATGCCGAGAGAGCCTCGCGAGCCGACCGAGCTGCCCTTCGGCGCCTGGCCATCGCCCATCTCCGTGCAGATGGTCGTGAGCGGCGCGCGGAGCCTGGGCGCGGTCTGGCTGGCTGGGGAAGACGTCTACTGGCTGGAGGGCCGACCCGAAGAAGGTGGCCGCCAGGTCATCATGCGTCGCTCGGCTGACGGGGTCGTGGAGGACGTCACGCCTGTGGGCTACAACGTCCGATCGATGGTCCATGAGTACGGTGGCGGCGCCTTCGTCGTCCATGCCGGGCTGGTGATCTTCTCGAACCTCTCCAACGGCTGCCTCTACACGCAGCGCATCGGGGAGTCGCCGCGCCGGCTCACCGCGGAGGGGCCGCTGCGCTACGCCGACCTGCGGGTCGATGCGCGGCGGGATCGTGTCTTGTGCGTGCGCGAGGACCACACGCGCGAGGGGCGCGAGCCGGAGAACACGATCGTGGCGGTGGACCTGGGGACCGGAGCGGCCACCGTGCTGGTGCACCGCCGCGACTTCTTCAGCCATCCCAGGCTCGACCCGTCCGGTGAGCGGCTGTGCTGGCTGAGCTGGTCGCATCCGAACATGCCGTGGGACGCGAGCGACTTGTGGGTCGGGCGGATCGACGACGACGGTTCGGTCACCGATGCCCGACTGGTCGCCGGCGGACCGTCCGAGTCGATCGGCCAGCCCGAATGGGCGCCCGACGGCTCGCTGGTCTTCGTCTCGGACCGCACCGGTTGGTACAACCTCTATCGCTGGCGGGACGACAGCCCCGGCGCGACGGCCGCGCAGCCGCTGGCCCCGATGGCTGCGGAGTTCTCCGGGCCGCAGTGGGTCTTCGGCGCCTCGAGCTACGACATCGCGGCCGACGGGTCGATCGTGGCTGCCGGCCGGTCGGAGGGGCGCGACCGACTCTACATACTCGACGGAGCCGAAGCGCCGCGAGAGATCGAGCAGCCGTTCCCGGAGCTGGCGAGCGTGCGCGTGGGCGGCGGGCGTGTCTCTTTCCGAGGCATGGGCCCGACCACTCCCGCCTCCATCATCCTCCTGGATCTCCCGAGCGGAGAGGTCAGCGTGGTGCATCGCGCTTGGGTGACCAGCCCGGACCCGGCCTTCCTGTCCCAGCCTCGACCCATCGTCTTCCCCACCTCCGGTGGCCGGGAGGCTCATGCGCTCTACTACGCGCCACAGAATCCGTCGGCGCGTGCGCCGGTGGGCGAGCTGCCGCCCCTCATCGTCATCTCGCACGGTGGGCCGACGTCCAACGCCACCGCGGCACTGGACCTCGAGATCCAATCCTTCACCAGCCGGGGCTTCGCGGTGGCGGACGTCGACTACGGCGGCAGCAGCGGGTACGGGCGGGAGTACCGCCAGCGCCTGGACGGTGCCTGGGGCATCGTGGACGTCGAGGACTGCACGAACGCGGCACGCTATCTGGCCGGCTCGGGCCTGGTGGATCCCCGACGTTTGCTGATCCGGGGCGGCAGCGCCGGCGGCTACACCACGCTGCGGGCCCTCACGACCACCGATGTCTTCGCCGCCGGTGCCAGCCACTACGGTGTGGGCGACTTGGAGGCGCTGGCGCGGGACACCCATAAGTTCGAATCGCGCTACCTCGAGCGGCTGGTGGGCCCGTACCCGGAGCGTGCCGATCTCTACCGCGAGCGCTCGCCCATCCATGCCACCGATCGGCTGTCGTGCCCGCTCATCGTCCTCCAGGGTCTGGACGACCGCGTCGTCCCACCGGCACAGGCCGAGCAGCTCGTGGCGGCCCTTGCCGCGAAGGGCATCCCGTACGCGTACCTCGCGTTCCCCGGCGAGGGGCACGGCTTCCGACGGGCCGAGAACCTGGCCCACGCGCTGGAGGCGGAGATCTCCTTCTACGCCCAGCTGTTCGGTTTCCCGCTCGCGGATCAGATCGCGCCGGTCCCCATCGAGAACCTGGAGGGATGGGCTCCGCCTTCCGCCGTGCGATAGCCTTGCAAGAGAAGGCGCCTTCCGCGGCGGCCCCGCTGTGACCCGAGGCGATCGACACTGAGCGTGTCATCGCTTCGAGGGCTCACGCTCTCGTCGCACGGGGAGGATGCACTGTGCGGGTGCTCGCAGCGAGGTTCATCGACGCGGCTGCCGCCGACCGCGCCCTTGCGCATCTCCGCCACCGGTTGGAGCTCGGCTCGGACGACGCCAGCCTGGCACCCCTTGGCGGGACCGACCAGCCGACCGATGGCTCCGTCGTACTCGCTGGGAGGTTCCGTGAATCCCGTGTCGCGGCGGTCCGGCGCTTCATCGAGGCCAGCGGCGGGGTCGTGGTCACCGATGTCGATGAGGGGTGGACCAAACCGCGCGCCGGACCAGCGAGCAGCGCGCCGAGCTGGAAAGGCCGCGAATGGCAGCGGACCACGGGCGGGAGTCGCGGCTAGTCCATCGCCCGAGGTCCTCATCGTCGGCGGCTTCCTGACCGAACCCTTCAACTACTGGCCGATGCGCCGTCGGCTCCTGGCTCGGGGCGCGGCCAGCGTCTCGATCGCCCCGGTGCACCTACCCGACTGGCTCGCCGCCGGCGTCGTGGGCTTCGGGCCGTTGCTGATGCGGGTCGGGCGTGCCCTCACAGAGACCCGCCGAGCCGGAGGAGGCAGGCCCATCCTGGTGGTCGGTCACTCGGCGGGCGGGATCCTGACACGTCTGGCGATGTCGCCCGTCGCGTTCCGCGGCCGTCGCGCCGCCATGGACGAGGCCGTTGGCGCGCTCGTCACCTTGGGGACGCCCCACGGGCTGGCCCGGGCGCCCGTTCCGTATGCGCATCAGGGCATAACGGCGGTCCGCTTCCTCGATGCGGTCACACCGGGCGCCTTCTTCTCGCCACGGACGGCCTACCTGACCGTGGGCTCCGACCTGGTGCGACCGGAGGAGGCTCCTGCGCGCTGGCTGTGGGACCGTCTCCGTGGTCGGGCCTTCGCCCGACTCGTGGGGCCGCACGCTGCACTCGGTGGCGATGGCATCGTCCAGCTGGACGCCTCCCAGCTGGCCGGGGCCGAGCACATCACCTTCCACGACGTGCGCCACGGGCACATCGGTGGCCCGTGGTACGGCGACGATGAGATCATCGACCGCTGGTGGCCGCGGGCGGTGGAGCTGTGGCGTGGGGCGCTCACTGCACGCGAGGCGGGATCTGGGGTAGACTTCAAGGTCGCGGGGTGGAGCAGCGGCAGCTCGTCGGGCTCATAACCCGAAGGTCAAGGGTTCGAATCCCTTCCCCGCAACCAGTGAACACACCGTGGAACCCCGGGGCCCGCCCCCCGGGGTTTCCTCTTTCCGGCGTTCCACGGCTCAGAGGATCTTGGCGATCTGGAGCTCCAGCGAGCGGGATGGCGGCGGACC
>JAUJNA010000007.1:39557-62713 GCA_030446555.1 Chloroflexota bacterium
CGGCTCAGAGGATCTTGGCGATCTGGAGCTCCAGCGAGCGGGATGGCGGCGGACCGAAGCTCACCGCTCGGATGACGCCCTCCCGGTCGATGTAGAACGACATCGGCACGCCCAGGCCCAGGTAGGCCTTCCAGGCGCTGTCGTCGGGGTCGAGGAGCATCGGCCAGGCCGCCGACATCTCTCGGGCGAAGGCTCCGGCCGCCTCGGCGGAGTCGTCATGGACGATGCCCAGGATCTCCAGTCCCTCGTCCGAGTGGCGTTCCCGGGCCGCTGCGAAGAGCGGGAACTCCTCCTTGCATGGACCGCACCAGCTGGCCCAGAAGTTGACGATGACGGGACGGCCGCGGTAGTCGGCGAGGCTCACCTCCGTGCCGTCCAGGGAGCGGAGCGTGAATCCGGGTGCGGGCTTGTCGAGGAGCGGGGAGCCGCCGATCACGGTGGGGCTCTCGCCCGATGTAGCGCGCCCGCCGGGTCCATCGGTCCCGCCCAGGTCCACCAGCGCGAAGGCACTGACCGCCCCGAGCAGGACGAGAGCGGCGAGGAGGCCCCCCAGCCGGACCGGTGGCCTCAGGAGTGAGAGCGTCGTGACCTCACTGGGAGACGAGCGTGCCGGTCATCGGCGGGTGGACGCTGCAGATGAAGGTGTACTCGCCGGCGGGCAGCGGCGGCACGTCATACGTGCGGGTGTCGGGTCCGGGGAAGACCTCCCCGGTGAAGAGCGCGGTCCCTTCCTGGAGGATGGCCACGTTGTGGGGCACGCCTTCCTGCTGGTTCTCGAAGGTCAGCTCGACGGGCGTGTCGGCGGGCACGACGAGCCGGTCCTTCGTGAACGAGACCGCGCTGTTCGCGGCGATCGCCGGGGCAGCGTCCGGTGACTCGGCCGGCGCACCTCCCCCGGCAGCTGCGTCGCCCGACCCCGGGAAGAGGCCGATGATGACCGGGAAGAGCGTCAGTCCGATGGCCAGCGCCGCGATGCTGCCGTAGAGCGGCACGAGCGACTTGGGGAACGCCTTCTCCGGGTCGCGGGTGACGGGCTCGGGCATGTGGCCGGCTTCCACCGAGTGGTATTCCCGTCCGGCATCGCGGTACCAGCCGACGACGGCGACCGCCGCCATGAGCAGCCCGCCGATGATCAGGAACGGTCCGAAGATGAGGCCCAGGACCACGAACGCCATGGCGATGGGCGCGAAGAAGGGCCACGGGCTGGGCCCCGGCAGGTGCACGCCGGGAGGTGGCTCCACCGCCCATGCGGGCAGCTGCGGGACGGCGCCTCCTGAGATCGCCGTGGCGCCGCCGTGACCCGTTGCAAGAGCGCCCGACTCGGCACGACGCCACTCCCGACCTGCGTCCAGGTACCAGCCCGCCACACCAGCGGCGCCCACTGCCAGACCGGCCAGGAAGAGCGGCACGTTCACCGGCAGACCGCCGCCACCGAAGACGAGCGAGAGGACGATGAGCGCCATGCCGACCGGCGCCACGAACGGCCACGGTGAAGGACCCGGCAGGTGCACGCCGACAGGCGGGGGGCCGCGCCGGCGCGGTGGCACGCGGCTCCGGTTCTTGGCCATCGAGCGTCGCCAGGTCCTCGCCATCCACGCAAGCACCAGCAGCACCAGGCCGAGCATCAGGAGCGGCAGGAACGGGATGAGGTCGTTCCAGACCGGCGCGACCACCTGCTGGAGCAGGTCCAGGAACTGGGTCCAGAGGTCGCGGGGCTCCTCGTCGTTCATCGGCTCATCGGTGATGCGATGCGGCGAGCGTCAGAGCTCGCGCGATCCACGGAGGAGGACGGAGAAGGTGAACGCCATGGCGACCCCGAGCACGATGAGCATGGTGGCTCCGGCACGGTCGAACCACTGGTCGTTGTCACCCTGCAGCACCAGGTACGCCATCCCCACCACCACGAACCCGATCCCGATGATGATCGCGCCACGCCAGGTGAACATCGTCGACGCTCGCTACTTCAGCAGGTAGATGGTGATGAAGAGCGCGATCCAGACCACGTCCACGAAGTGCCAGTAGGCGCTGACTGCCTCGACCGCGATGTGGTGCCGCGCCGAGAACTGGCCCTGGAGGGAGCGCAGCAGGATCACGCTGATGCCCACCACGCCGCCGAAGACGTGCGCACCGTGGAACCCGGTGAGCGTGTAGAAGAGCGAGCCGTAGACGCCGCTGTCGATGCCGAAGTCGTCGTCGGTCAGCAGGACGTAGTAGTCGTAGACCTGGAGGAAGAGGAAGACCACGCCCAGAGCCAGCGAGATGAGCAGTGCCCGGACGAGGCCGCGCCGATCATCGGCACGGATCCGCCACACGGCGAGCTGCATCGTCACCGAGCTCAGCACGAGGATGCCGGTCACGATGGCCGGCAGGGGCAGCGGCTGGATGAAGTCGATGCCCGGCGGCGGCCACTCGGGGGAGCTGGCACGCACGTTGAAGTAGGCCGCGAACAGCCCGGCGAAGAACATGATCTCGCTGCCGATGAAGAGCAGCATCCCGAGCAGCGCGGTGTCGATGCCCTGCGTGCCGTGGCCGGCGGCCGTGGGACCCTCTTCCTGGTGCGGCGCGACGACGGCGCCGTGAGCCGTCACGTGGGCTCTCCCGGCTTGCTCGGCTTCTCCGCATCCTGCCGGAGCGCCTCCGCCATGTCGGGCTCGGAGCGCCCGGCGACCGGGGTCGCATCAGGGGCCTCCGCCGAGACACCGGGCGCCACGCCGCGCGGCTCCCCCGACTCGTCCCGGTCGCCCTCGACCGGCTTGCCCAGCCGCTCCTCCGCGGCGTCCTCGCGCAGCTCGCCGTGCGTCTGACCGCTTGCGGCTGGGAGCGCGGTCGCGTGGGCGGCCACGGCCCCGTGCTTGAGGTCGAAGAGCGGCCGCTCCGAACGGACCGGTGGCAGCGCATCGAAGTTGTAGGTGGGCGGCGGGCTCGTCGTCGCCCATTCGAGCGTGTTCGCGTCCCACGGATCGTCCGCCGCGTCACGCGGCCCGCGGAGCGTCACGAAGACGTTCCAGAGGAAGGGCAGGGTGCTGACGCCGATCAGGAAGGCGCCGATCGTGGAGAGGAAGTTGAGCTCCGTCCAACCGGCGTTCGACGCGTAGTCCGCCACACGGCGGATCATGCCGTCGAGTCCCAGCAGGTGCTGCGGGAAGAACGCCAGGTTCGTCCCGATGAAGAGGATCCAGAACTGGACCTTGCCCAGTCGCTCGTCCAGCTTGGTGCCGGTCATCTTGGGGAACCAGTAGTAGAGCGCCGCGAAGATGGCGAAGACGGATCCTGCGACGAGGACGTAGTGGATGTGGGACACCACCCAGTACGTGTCGTTGACCATGAAGTCGAAGGGCACGACGGCCAGGAACGCTCCGTCGAGTCCGCCGATGAGGAAGAGCGAGATGAAGCCCATCGCGTAGAGCATCGGGGTGTCGAAGCGCAACTGGCCGCCCCACATCGTGGCCAGCCAGTTGAAGAACTTGATGCCCGTGGGCACCGCGATGAGGAAGGTGAAGAAGGCGAAGAACGGCAGGTAGACGGCCCCGGTCACGAACATGTGGTGCGCCCAGACGCTGAACCCGAGGGCGCCGATCGACGCCGTCGCGAGCACGAACGCGCGATACCCGAAGAGCGGCTTGCGCGAGAAGACGGGCACGATCTCACTGACCACGCCGAATGCGGGCAGGATCAGGATGTACACCTCGGGATGCCCGAAGAACCAGAAGATGTGCTGCCACAGCACCGGGTTGCCGCCCAGCGCCGGGTCGAAGAACCCGCCGCCGTAGTTGCGGTCGATGAAGAGCATCGCGATCCCCGATGTCACCACGGGCAGCGAGAACAGCAGGAGGACGCTGGTGACGAGCGTGTTCCAGACGAAGAGCGGCATGCGCATCAGCGTCAGACCGGGCGCTCGCATCTTGAAGATGGTGGCGATGAAGTTGATGGCGCCCAGGATGGAGCTCGTGCCCAGCAGGACGAGGCCCATGAGCAGCATGTCGACGCCCTTGGCCGGGTCGGTCGCCGACAGCGGGGCGTACATGTACCAGCCGATCGGCGCACCACCGAAGGCGAACGAGCCCAGGATCAGCGCCGCGCCCGCCGGGATCATCCAGTACGAGAGGGCGTTGATGCGTGGGAACGCCATGTCCGCGGCGCCCAGCATGAGCGGCACGATGTAGTTCGCGAGCCCCGTCCACATGGGCATCACGAAGAGGAAGATCATCGTGATGGCGTGCAGGCTGAAGAGCTGGTTGTAGAGGCTGGCGTCCACGAACTGGAGGCCGGGCACGGCCAGCTCGGTGCGCACGCCGAGCGCCATCACGCCGCCGATGAGGAAGGCCAGGAACGCGGTCGTGATGTAGAGGACGCCGATCTTCTTGTGATCCGTGGTGGTCAGCCACTCGTAGACCCACGAGCGCGTGGAGCCGTATGTGCCGAGCTGCGGTCGGAGCGTCGTCGTCGCCACGGTCCCTATCCTCCCACCGTCAGCGTGCCCCGCATGTTGGGGTGGATGCTGCAGAAGAACTCGTAGTCACCGGCGGCCATGGCCGGTGCCTGATACGTGGCACTCGCGCCCGGCTCGGCGACGGGCAGGCCGATCCAGTCGGTCCCATCCGGGTTGCCTCCCTTCACCGCCACGTTGTGCGGCACCGCCGGGTCCGCGTTCGTCAACTGGAAGGTGATGGGCGTGTCGGCGGGCGCCCTCAGGTTCGCTGGATCGAAGCCCTCTAGGGTGCTCACCGACGTGACGGCCACGGTCCCCCCGGGCGCCGGGCTCTCGGCGCCGCTGGGCGCCGGCGCGGGCGTCGCGTTCGCCTGCTGCACGGCGTCCTGCGCCCAGGTGTCGAACTCCGCTCGGTCGACCGCCCGCACCGTGAAGTACATCTCGTTGTGGGCGAGGCCGCAGAACTCGGCGCACTGGCCGCCGTACGTGCCGGGCTGCTGCACGACCACATCGAACTGGTTGATGCGGCCAGGGATGACGTCCAGCTTGTAGAAGAACTGCGGGACGTAGAACGAGTGGATGACATCCTGGGCCTTGAGCCGGATGCGGACCCGCTCGTTCGTGGGCACGACCATCTCCGGGCCGTCGCTGCCCGAGCCCGTGAAGCTGATGGGCTCGCCGTTGGCGCGCGTGATCCCGGGATACTCGAAGGTCCACTGCCACTGGAAGCCGGTGACGTCGACCACCAGTCCCGGATCCTCGACCTTCTCATCGACGCGCCCCAGGACGCTCGCGGTGCCCAGGAAGAGCCCCGTCACGATGATCGCCGGGATGAGGGTCCAGGCGATCTCGAGCAGGTTGTTGCCGTGGTCCTGCACCGGCAGGCCGGTGTCCGTCTTGCGGCTCCGGAAACGGATGGCGATGAGGATGAGCAGGCCCTCGACGAGCAGGAAGATGGCGGCCGCGATGATGAAGACGACGTCATACAGCCCCGCGCTCAAGCGCCCCTGCTCCGTGACCACTTCGCCCGGGAAGAAGCCGGGCGGGCGGGTGTCCCCGGTGAAGTTCTGGTTCGCCTCGGAAGTGCACGCGACGAGGAGCAGCGCGAGCAGGGCCCGGAGGCGCACGCCGATCGCCCTGCGCGGCAACAGGGTGCACGAAGATGGCCGCCGCGATGATGAAGACGACGTCGGAGAGTCCCGCGCTCAAGCGACCCTGTTCCGTGACCACCTCGCCCGGGAAGAACCCCGGGGGACGAGTGTCCCCGGTGAAGTTCTGGTTCGCCTCGGAAGCGCACCCGGCGAGGAGCAGCGCGAGCAGGCCCAGGAGGAGCACGGCGATCGCCCTGCGCGGCAACAGGGTGCTCATGTTCGGACGCACGGACTCCCTTGGGATAGGCCGGGACGAGGGCGGCGCCTATCATACGGGCTGATGCCCCGGCTCGCGCTCCGAGCGGCCGTTCCCGCGCTCATCTCGACCGTCGCGCTGGCCGTGCCGGCACCGGTCCTGGGGCACGGCGCGACGCCTCCCGCTCCCACACCCTGGACCCTGCTGACCGGGTGGTCGCTGGAGGTCCACGTCTGGCTGCCGATCGTCCTCTCGGTCGTGGCCTACCACTGGGCGGTGGCCTCGGTGGGACGCGCCCATCCCCGGTCGCGCGTACCGCGTCGCCGGGTCCTTGCCTGGGACGCCGGCATGGCCGTCCTCTTCCTGGCGCTCCAGTCGCCCATCGCCACGTACGACACGACGCTCTTCTCGGTGCACATGGTCCAGCACCTGTTGCTGATCATGGTCGCCGCGCCGCTGCTGGCCCTGGGGGCTCCGGTGACGCTGCTCCTGCGGGTCGTGCGCCCGGAGGTCCGCCGTCGGATCGTCCTGCCCGTCCTGCATTCAAGGCCGATGCGGCTGCTCTCCTTCCCCGTCATCGCGTGGGTCCTCTTCGCGGGCGTGTCGTACGTCAGCCACTTCAGCCCGCTCTTCGACGCGGCGCTCGAGAGTGAGCCGATGCACGTCCTGGAGCACGGCCTCTTCCTGGGTACGGCGCTGCTCTTCTGGTGGCCGGTCATCGGGGCCGACCCGAGCCCCTGGCGGCTGCCTCACCCGCTGCGCGTCTTCTACCTCTTCCTGGGCATGCCCTGGAGCTCGTTCCTGGGACTGGCCATCTTCTCGGCCTCCTCGCCGCTCTACCCGCACTACGCGTCACTGTCGCTCGACTGGGCGCCGCCGCCCCTCGAGGACCAGCGCGTGGCGGGCGGGCTCATGTGGGCCGGTGGCGACGCGGTCTTCCTGCTGGCACTGGTGCTGGCCGTCGTCGCATGGCTCCGAGCGGAGGATGCCCAGGGGAAGCGCGTGGACGCCAGGCTGGACCGTGAGCGAGCACGCGCCGAGCGGGGGGCGGCCACCGAGACGGGTCCGGCCGCTTCCTGACGCCCGAAGGGGCTACTCGACGTCCTCCAGGCGCACGGCGACCAGCCGATCCCCATCCTGCTGGTAGGTCACCTCGACCAGCTCCGCGACGGCCTGGTGCTCCCGCAGGTGGGCCGGCGGGAAGGCAGGCTCGTCGAGCTCGACCGTGCCGACCGTAAAGCTCAACAGCTGGCCGTCCGAGCTGCGCAGGGTGAACCGCTCGACGTGGGCGGGAGAAGAGCCGACCACCTCCACCACCAGCCCCTCGACCGTCCGTCTCTCGCTGGGTCCGGAACAGGCCCACGACCCGGCGACGACCAGGGGCGCGACCAGGGCGACGACGATGAGACCCGCTCGGCTCGGGCAGGCGGTCACCCGAGCGGCAGGAGGACGTCGACCACCACGAGCGCGAAGAGAGCCGAGAGATACGTGATCGAGTAGCGGTAGAGGCGGATGGCGCGTCGGTCGGTACCCTCGCGCCACATCTGGAAGGCCTGGGCCAGGAAGAGGCCTCCCAGCAGGAGCGCACCGGCGAGATAGATGAGGCCCATGCGTGCGACCGCGAAGAAGACGAGTGTCAGCGCCACCATGAGCACCGAGTAGATGGCGATCTGCCGCGTCGTCTCGGGGACGCCGTGGGTCACCGGCATCATCGGCACGCGTGCCGCCTCGTAGTCGCGCGCCAGGCGCATCGAGAGTGCCCAGAAGTGGGGCGGCGTCCAGTAGAAGACGATGGCGAAGAGGACGAGCGCCGGGAGCCCGATGTCACCGGTGACCGCAGACCAGCCGATGACCGGCGGCAGTGCGCCGGCCGCGCCGCCCAGCACGATGTTCTGGGGCGTGGACCGCTTCAGCAGCATGGTGTAGACCACGACGTAGAAGCCGATGGCGATGAGGGTGAGGAAGGCGGCCACGAGGTTGACGAAGACGGCCAGCAGGCCGAAGGCGAGCACCCCCAGGGCCAGGCCGAAGACGAGCGCATCTTCCGGCTCCACGCGGTGGTCGGGGAGCGGACGCCGGCGCGTGCGACTCATCAGCATGTCGATGTCGCGGTCCAGGTAGCAGTTGATGGCGTTGGCGGCGCCGGCCGCCAGCGAGCCCCCGAGCAGCGTCCAGAAGACGAGGTCGAGGCGCGGGATGCCCCGCTCCGCCAGGACCATGGCCGGCACGGTGGTGACGAGCAGGAGCTCGATGATGCGCGGCTTGGTCAGCGCGACATAGGCGTTGACCCGCTCGCGCCATCCGACCTGCGGCCTGGACCCCTCGCCCGGGGCATGCGGGATGCCCACGGCGCCGGCCGCCCTCGCCTCGAAGTAGGCGAGCATCGCCGCGTCAGCCATCAGCAGCCAGATGAGCGCCCCCAGCGCCAGGTGCAGCGCCACGGCCCACGCGGCCAGCGTCGTGAAGATCTGGAGCGCGCCGACGATGACCTGGACCCCGAAGAGGGCGGCACAGGTGCCGGTCAGCCCGAGCAGGGCCTGAGCGGCGGCAGCCTGGGGGGTGCCCCTGGACCTTCGCGCGAAGCGCCACGCGGCGATGGCAGCGACGCCCACGATGACGCCCACGGCCGCGGCCACGATGCGGTGGAGCCAGTGGCTCGTCTGGAGCGCCGCGATGGCCGGATCCTCGTCGAAGGTGGGGAGCAGCTGGCCGTCGAACAGCGGCCAGTCGGTATAGACGAGGGCGGCGCCTATCGCGGTCACGTGCGAGCCGAACAGCAGGAGCGCGTAGATGGCGGCCGCCGTGAACGCGAGCAGCAGCGTCAGTCGCTGGCTGGCACCGGGCCGCGGCACGGACCGTGGATAGCGAGCGCGGATGGCGACGAAGGTGAGGAGTGCGAGGAGGATCATCGCGGTCGCGAGGTGGGCCGTGACCCACTCGCCTGCGTTGCGCGTCTCGACGGTCACCTTGCCCAGATAGGCCTGGAAGCCGGTCAGCGCGACGGCCGCCACCGAGCCCAGCACGAGTGATCGGTCGCGGCGGTGGTCGCGGATGGCCACGAACGCCATGGCCAGCACCAGCAGACCGACGAGCGTGGCCCAGGACCGGTGGCTCCACTCGATCCAGGCGCTCGTATCGCCGAGCTCGGGGAGGATCCGCCCATGGCAGAGCGGCCAATCAGGGCACCCCAGTCCGGAGCCCGTGCTGCGGGTGATGGCTCCGATGACCACGAGGACGTACGTGGCCACGACGGTCGTCAGGGAGAGCTTCTGGAAGCGCGTCATCGGGGCGCCGGCATCGTAGCAGGCATGCCGCGAGCCCTTTCCGGGCACCTCCCCGCGGTGGCCGGTATCGTGAGCCCATGACCCGCTCGCCGGCGCTCGCGGCCCTGGCACTCCTCGCCTTCGTGGCCGTGGCCTGCTCCGGGACCTCGTCCCGCTGCTGGCGTCACCGGAGCTGGCGGTCGGTGCCAACCGTTTCCAGTTCACCCTCGTGGACGATCAGAACCGACTCGTCGCGTCGCCTGAGGTGACCGCCGAGGTGAGCTTCTTCGACCTCGCGACCGACCCCGCGACGCCCACGGTCGAAGCCATGGCCGAGTACATGGCGGCCGGTGAAGGACGCGGCCTGTACACGGTGCCCGTCGAGTTCGGCTGCTCGGGCGACTGGGGTGCCGAGATCACGGCGCGCATCGCCGACAGGGAGGACCGTCAAGCCCGGGTCGTCTTCCCGGTGCGGTCCGACTCGGCCACGCCGTCAGTGGGCGAGGCGGTCCCGTCCACGGAGACGCCCACGGCCCAGACACGGGACGCCATCGCCGCCATCTCGACCGACCAGCAGCCCGACCCCGACTTCTACCGGGTCTCGGGGACGCAGGCGCTCGCCGAGGGCCAGCCGTTCGTGCTCGTCTTCGCCACTCCCGCCTTCTGCCAGACCGCCACCTGTGGCCCCACCCTGGACGTCGTGAAGTCCGCGGCGTCCGACTTCAAGGATGAGCTGGCGTTCATCCACGTGGAGCCGTACATCCTGGAGATGCGCGACGGTCAGCTCCAGCCCGTGCTGGACGAGGAGAACCAGCTTCAGGTCGTTCGCCCGGTCCGTGAGTGGGGGCTCCCGGCCGAGCCCTACATCTTCGTCGTCGGGTCGGACGGGCGGCTCTCGTCCAAGTTCGCCGGACTCGTCAGCGAGGACGAGCTGCGTGAGGCGTTCGGGGCTGTCGCCGGCGGTCGGTGACCCCGGGCCGGGCGACCGGCCCATGAGCCGCGAGCTCGTCGCCGAGTCGAGCAGGCAGCGCCGGATCAGCGAGCGCGGCCGTGCCGATGGCCACCGCATCCGCGCCAGCCGCGAGGTACTCCAGCGCGTCGGGGAGCCCTGACACGCCGCCGCAGCCGACGATGGGCTCCGAGACCGCGCGGCGGACCTCGCTCACCACGCGCAGCGAGATGGGCCGCAGGGCTGGACCCGAGAGCGCTGCGGCAGCACTGCCCAGCAACGGACCTCCACCGCGTGGGTCCATGGCGAGAGCCGGCATCGCGCCCGTGCACGTGAGTGCGTCGGCGCCGGCTTCCACCAGGGCTCGGGCCAGCGCCCTCAGGTCGGTGGCGGCCGGCGAGAGCTTGACGAGGATGGGCAGCTCCGTGGCGGCCCGTGCGGCTGCCGTGGCATCCGCGGCGAGCGTCGGGTCGAGTGACAGCGGACGCCCACCCCGAGCAAGATCCGGCGACGCCAGGTCCAGCTCGAGGGCGGCCACGCCCGGGACGCCGTCCGCTCGCTGCGCCAGGCTCCCGAAGTCGACCGCCTCCGCGGCGCACAGGCTCAGGATGACGGGCACCGACCAGGCGAGCCAGCGAGGGGCGTAGCGCTCCAGCACGGCCTCGATCCCCGGGCCGGGCAGGCCGATGGCGTGGAGAAGACCGCTCGGCACTTCCGCCATGCGCGGTGGCGGCGATCCGGAACGTGGCGCAAGCGTGACGCCGCGGGTGACGATCGCCCCGAAGCGGTCCAGCGGGACCTGCCCCTCCCCTTCGACGCCGTATCCCAGGCAGCCGGCGGCGGCCAGGAAGGGCGTGCGAACCAGGAGGCGGCCGGGGCGTTGGGGCGCCAGGTCGACCGAGATGTCGGTCAGCGTCCGCGCATCGCCCGCGAGTGTCACGCGGACTCCTCCCAGGCGAGTTCGTCGGCGCGGAACGCGGGACCCTCGCGGCACACCCGCACGGGACCGGACGCGCCCGGGACCACGCAGCCGAGACAGACCCCCAGGGCGCAGCCCACCCGCTGCTCCAGGACCACGGACAGCCACGAACGGCGCGTGACGCGCCCGGTCCTCCGGCCGCGCCGAGCGGTCCGCCGGCCCAGGCACGCCACCCCCAGTCGTGCATCACGGCCGCGCGCCAGGTGCGCGACCCGCTCCAGGAGCGCCGGTCCACCGCTCGCCACGGCCTGGTCGGCCCACGCCTCGTAGGCTGGCACCAGGTCCACCACGGAGCCGCGATGGCCCAGTGAGCCGTCCTGGGTCGCGACCACGTACTCGAGCTCATCGGGCAGCAACGATGAGGGGTAGACCTCGGCGGCGGAGCGTGCGCCGAGCAGGAGTGCGACGCGGCGACCCGTGGCGATCGCGGCCTCGGTGAGCGGCCCGAGGGGCGGCACGGAGAGGCCTTCGGCGATCAGCAGCAGGTGGTGCGTGCGCGGTTCGATGGCGAGGGGTCGGCCCAGCGGTCCGATGGGATCCGCCCGGTCCCCGGCCCGACGCATCGCCAGCCACGGGGTCGCAGCGTCGGTGGATGGGAGGTGCAGCGTCACCTCGCCGCGTTTCCGGTCGATGCCCGCGATGGCCACGGGACGCCGCAGGGGGAGGGATCCCGGCGGTCCGAGCCCGCGGAAGTGCACGTACTGACCCGGCTGCGCCGAGGTAGCGAGGACCGGCGCGCGCCAGGTCTGGAGCCAGCTGCCGGGCAGGTACTCTCGCGCCGCGATCAGCTCGGCGTCGATGGTCGCGCTCAGCGGGTGGGCCGAGCCTCCCCGTCGTCGCGGTCGGGGGCCTCGTCGGTGCCCTCGGCCTCATCGAAGGCCGCACCCTCGGTCTCACCACCGGCGGCCGTCCCGGACTCGGCGTCGGTGGGGCCGATCGCGGGATAGGCGTCCGCCAGCGCCTCGGCGAGATCCCCGAACAGGTCGGTCGGGTCATAGAACATGACCAGCTCTTCCGGGCTGCCCAGGGACTGCCAGCGGTCGGCGCCTTCGTCGCCCTGGCCGTCGCCATCCTCGTCCTGCTCCGGCACGACCTCCGCCTCGAACGAGCCGTCGGCCTTGAACCAGAGCCGCTCGTCCTGGTCGTCCAGGATCATCGTGTCGCCGACCACGCCGGCGAGGTCCCCGGCGGCGACCTCGAACTGCTCGATGAGCCTGGCCTCCGAGAGCTGGCTTCGCTCCTGGAAGGTCAGCGCCAGGTCATAGAGGCGCCGGGCGGCCGTCTCGGGATCCTCGGGCACGTCCTCGTCGCGCGTGGCGGCCCAGTCGTCAGCCGCTCCCACGTACGGGTCACTGCCGCCGATACCCACCCCGACCGTCTCCTCGGGAGCGATGCCGGCACTGTCCATCAGGTCGTCGGCGGCGGTGGGCTCATCGGGCAGCCCGGCCTCTTCACGAGCCGACTCCGCGAACGCGGCCAGGATGTCGGCCGGGTTGTACAGCTCCACGAGCTCGGCGGGGCTCTCGATGACCTCCGTCTCGCTGATCCACTCGCCGGTCTGCTCATCCTGATAGCGACTGCGCGAGCGGAAGGTGCCGTCGGGGGCTACGGACAGGTAATCGGGGTCGTCGTCGATGAGGACCATCCCGCCCAGCTCACGCAGTCGCTCGCGGTTGGCCTCGATGAAGCGCACCAGCTGCTGGCCGGCGTCGGCCAGGAACGCATCCCGCTCCAGGGCCGCGTCGGCCGCGATCTCGCCCAGCATCCCGGCTCGGTCCGTGTCGTTGTCCTCCGGGTCGCTCATCCCGTCGGCGCTTCCTCGGCGATCCATGCGTCCCTCCTACGGGTGGTATTCGAGATCGGGTCCCATCCGCTCGCGGAGGAACATGGCGTGGTGGCGCTCGAACATCCACTCGCCCGCTCGGTGGCCGACCGCCCGTGAGCGCTCGTCACCCTCGAGCCGGTCGATCGTGGCGTAGTCAGGAAGCTCCAGCAGGATGACGTTGTCGAAGTCCCAGCCGTAGGCCACGTTGTACCAGCCCAGGAACCGCATCCCGAACTCCTCTTCGTAGCGCTTCACCTGGCGCGGGAAGAGCTTGCGCATGAAGAACTTGAAGAAGGGGTCGCGACCCCGACGCACGGAGACGCTGGCCGGGTGATCGCACCTGGCTAGGTGGTCGCACCCTGGCTGGGTGACGCCCGGCTCGGACTTCGGGCGGGCGCCATTGTCGCACGGCCCATGCGCCGTTCGTGAGAGGAAAGGGACGCGCCTGCGGGGTAGCCGCCAGCTGCGCCTGCGGGGTAGCCGCCAGCTGCGCCAGCGGGATAGCCGCCGGCTGCGCCAGCGGGTAGCCGCGGGCTGCGCCAGCGGGGTAGCTGCCGGATGCGCCAGCGCGGTGGGCGAGTGTTTCGTCCGCCCTAGTCAGACTATGAGTAGGGCGTGCGAAGAGAGGGGAGTCCCGCACGTCTGAGTCACCGTTGGACTGGTACGTGTCAGATCGCCGCTGCACGTACCGGAGTGAGAGCGCCATCGTGTCGTTCCACGCTCGACGGTGCGCCTGCCCCGGTCACGAGCCCCTCGGATCGGCACTTAGCAGTCCGTCGATGGCTCGGCCGTGCGAAGTCGCGCCCAGCCCAGCCAACGGTACGCACGACGGGCCGGGAACGGCACGTTGGACCGGCCGGATCCGACGGGCGTGCGAGCGGCTGACGCGCCCCGCTACCAGCGCTCGGCCAGGATCTCCGATCGCTTCGCCTGGTACTCCGAGTCGGTGATCAGGCCGTCGCGACGGAGAGCGTCCAGCTTCCGGAGGCGTGCTTCGAAGTCCGCTGAAGGCAGGTGGCTGGGACCTGAGGGCGGTGAGCGCGTGGGCTCATCGAGATCGACGAGCGAGGCGCCGCGTTCGCTCAGCGCGTTGTAGCCGTAGAAGGCTGCCATCCCGAACGCCACGATGACCCACAGGAGGGCGAAGGCCCCGCCGGCCCCTCCGCCCGCGGAACCGAACATCGGGAGAAGGAAAAGCAGGCCGAAGATCCCCATACCCAAGGCCACGACCGCGCTGAGCGCCGAGATGCCCTTGCCCGGCTTGATTCGGTAGCCACTCATGGCGAGATCGCGCTCGGCATCCTCCCGCCCTCCGCTGCGTCAAGCCGCTGCCTGGTCCGCTCCCGGATCGGCGAACAGGTCCACGGCATTGCCGTCAGGGTCGTGCAACACGGCATAGCGCATGCCCCAGGGCGCATCCCACGGCTCCTTGTGGCCGTGGTAGCCGAGCCCCACCATCTCGGCGTACTTGGCGTCCACCTCGGCGGGGCCCTCGCACGCGAAGGCGAGGCTCATGCGAGGGCTGCCCGAGGGGGTCGACCAGCTACCGTCGAAGCTGCCCATGACCTCCACGGTGTCGAAGGCCAAGCGGAGCCCTCCGCCGAGTGTCGTCTCGACATGTCCCTCGGCCTCTGCGCCCTCCGGGAACTCCAGGCCCAGCGATCGATAGAAGGCGAGCGCGGCCGCCATGTCTTCGACGACCACGCCCACGACATCGAGCTTCATGTCTCTCGCTCCCCCCGCGTCACACGTGTCCTCGTTTCGGCGGCCTTCTCACGACCCTCGTCCTCCAGCATGCCCACCGTGCGCCGTGCCGTGGTGGACAGCGGGCGGCGGCGCGAACGGCGGTCGGCGGCCA
Organism: Chloroflexota bacterium; assembly: GCA_030446555.1. Lineage (GTDB taxonomy): Bacteria > Chloroflexota > Limnocylindria > Limnocylindrales > CSP1-4 > Palsa-1032. Next base: position 54,208 of record JAUJNA010000007.1, read on the forward strand.
CGAGCCGCAGCAGGAAGATCACCGTCTGGCCGGCGAAGAGCAGCAGCACCAGCGTGACGATCAGCATGGCACCGCTCAGCCACGGCGGTGCGCCCATGACCACGCTGAGCGGGGTCGCCACCAGCAGGATGGTCAGCACCGCGACCTGCACCCAGAAGCAGCCCAGCCCGGGGCCGCGCGCCGCATCCAGCGGCTCCCCCTTGTAGGCGGGCACCGGCGCTTGGGGTGCGGGCGGCGGATCGGCGCCGCCCGGACCGGGCACGGCCACATCGGGACGGCGCTCGGGCGTCGCCGCGGACGGGAGGGTCACGCCGAGGATGGTAACGCTGGACGCTCGTCCTACCATGCGAATGGAGGGTCGATTCATGTCCTGCGATGGACCCGTCCATCTGCGGCGGGCGACCGCGGATGACGCGCCGGGGATCGCTGTCGTCCACGTGCGCACCTGGCAACACGCCTATCGCGGCCTGCTTCCGGACGAGGTCCTGGAGCGCCTGAGCGTCACTCGACGTGAGGAGTTCTGGCGCAGCCAGGTGCAGGTCCTGCCCGAGGCGCAACGCCCCTGGGTCGCGGAGCTCGAGGGGCGCATCACCGGGTTCGTGTCCGCGGGACCCAGCCGCGATGAGGACGCCTCGCCGCGGGTCGGCGAGGTGTACGCCATCTACGTGGACCCCGAGTGCTGGTCGCGCGGCATCGGCCGGCACCTGATGGACCATGCCCACAGGGACCTCCGTGTCCACGACTACTCCGAGGCGACGCTCTGGGTGCTCGCCGGCAACCGACAGGCGCGTGACTTCTACGAGGCGCGTGGATGGCGGACCGACGGGGCAACCCGACGGGAAGCCATCGGATCGACCGAGGTGGATGAGGTGCGCTACCGGATCCGTACGGTCTGATCCCCTGCACCCAGCGCCTCATCCATGAAGGCGACGCGTCCTTCCGCCAGGGTGAGCAGCACCCGACCGGGGAGGGCCATGCCGGCCAACGGCGTGTTCCGCCCCCGTGACGCGAAAGCCGCCGGATCGACCATCACACGCTCGCCCCGGTCGATCACGACGAGATCCGCCGCTCGTCCGACCTCGAGCGCCGGTGAGGCCGCGCCCACGAGCGGTCCACCCAGGACGCGCCACGGCCCCAGCGTGAGGGCAGCGACGGCCGTGGCCAGCGGCAGGACCCCGGCTTCGACGGTCGCCACGACGAGCCCCACGCATGTCTCCAGCCCGCTGATCCCGGGCAGGGCGTCGCCGTACTCGACCTCCTTGTCCACGTCGCGGTGCGGCGCGTGGTCGGTGGCGATGGCATCGACCGTGCCGTCCAGGAGCCCTTCCACGAGTGCCAGTGCATCGGCAGGTGAGCGAAGCGGCGGGTTGACGCGCGTCGCCGGATCGAATGGCGCCGCCTCAGAGGGCCCACCGGACCACGGTGACCTGATGGCCTCCCAGGAGAAGCGGCGGTCCCCGCCGACCCAGCCGTCGTGGAGCGCCAGGTGGTGGGGTGTCACGTCACAGGTGACGGGCAGCCCCTCCGCCTTGGCCGCGCGGACCACGGCGATGGACGCTGCGGTCGAGAGGTGCGTGAGGTGCAGCCGCGGCCGGCAGTCGGCGGGCGCTTCCCGGACGACCTGGCGAAGGATGGCGATGGACGTCCCGACGGCCGACCACTCGGCGGCCGGTGGGGCGCCACGCAGGCCCAGGATGGTGGCGGGCAGGCCCTCGCCAGCCTCCGCGCCTTCGGTGAGCGACCGATCTTCCGCGTGCTCGACCACGACCCGGTCCAGGACGCCGGCTTCCGTGATGGCCGCGCGCAGGAGCTCAAGGTGGCCGACGGGAGAGCCGTCGTCGCTGAAGCCGACCGCACCTGCCGTCGCCAGGCCGGCGAGCGGGGCGAGCGCCGTCCCCGCCCGTCCCTGTGTCACCGCTCCGTACGGGAGTGCGCGGACCGGGGATCCCGATGCGCGGGCCGTGTCTCGGAGGCGCGTCACCAGCTCTGAGCGGTCGGTGGGGGGCTGTGTGTTGGCCATGAGGCAGACGGTGGTGAAGCCGCCGCGAGCCGCTGCTGCCAGCACGGTGGCGGTGCTTTCCACGTCCGTACCCGCCGGCTCGCGGACGTGGGCGTGGAGATCGGCCAGCCCGGCGGTCACCAGGATGGGCGGCGGCTCGGCCGACCGACCGCGCCGCCAGCGCACGTCAGTGATGACGCCGCCCTCGACGCGGATGGCGCCCACGCCCTCACGACCTGTTGCTGGATCCAGGAGCCAGGCGTCGGCGATCTCGAGGACCGTCACCCGTCGACCGACCGACAGCCCGGGTCCGGCTGACCGGCCGCGCTCAGGGCCGGGCATCGGACGCGGAGAAACCTGTGCCAGCCAGGAGGGTCAGCACCGCGCTGCGGATGAGCAGGCCGTTGCTGACCTGGCGGGTGATGGCGGAACCGGGGCCTGTGGCCACGTCCGAGGCGATCTCCACGCCTTCGTTCATCGGCCCCGGATGGAGCACGACGACGTCGGGGCTGGCATCGCGCAGTCGCTCGCGCGTGAGCCCGTACTGGGCCGCGTACGCCCGCTCGCTCAGTGGGCTCGCACCGCTCAGACGCTCCCTGTTGGACGCGCAGCGCCATCACGGCGTCAGCGCGACGCAGTGCCGCGGAGAGGTCAGCGGTCACGGTGGTGGTCGATCCCCGGGTAGCGCCGCGCTCCAGGCCTCGAAGCCGCGCAGCCAGCTCGCAGGCCCGCACAGCGTCACGCGTGCGCCCGCCGCGGTGAGCGTCCAGATGTTCGACCGAGCGACGCGCGAGTGCAGCACGTCGCCCACGATCGTCACGCGGGCGCCCTCCACGCCCCGGAGCAGCCTCTCGCGCAGGGTGTACAGGTCGAGCAGCGCCTGCGTGGGGTGGGCGTGCCAGCCATCGCCGGCATTGATGACGTGGCCTCCGAAGACGCGTGCCGCGAGCCACGGAGCGCCGCTCCGAGGATGGCGGATCACGAGGATGCCGACGCCCAGCGCTTCCAGCGTCCGGACCGTATCGATCAGCGACTCGCCCTTCGTCACCGAGCTCGATGGGACCGGGAGATCGACCACGAGCGCCCCGAGCGCCCGGGCGGCGAGCTCGAACGAAAGGCGCGTCCGAGTCGATGGCTCGTAGAAGAGCGTCGCCACGCGAATGCCCTCGAGGGACTTCCCGCGCGATGTGAGGTCCTCTCGCAGGTCGTCGGCCGTGGCCATCACCGTCTGGAGGTCCGCCCGATCCAGGCCGTCCACGTCGAGCAGATGACGGTGGCGCCACGCTGCCGGGCCGTCCCCGGGAAGAGTGGGGCCGCGTGGCGCGCCCTCGCTCGCGGTCAGGCGGCGCTCCTGCCGTCCGTGGCCGGCATCGGCGCGGCACTCTGGTCCGTGGCCGGCATCGGCGCGGCACTGCCATCCGGGCGTCGCTCGATGACGACCTCATCTTCACCGCCGTCGACCTCGCCCAGGTGGACCCGGATCGTCTCCTGGGTCGACGTGGGTACGTTCTTGCCCACATGGTCGGCCCGGATGGGCAGCTCCCGGTGGCCACGGTCGATGAGTACGGCAAGGCGCACGGCCCGTGGGCGGCCGTGGTCCATGAGCGCATCCATCGCCGCCCGGACCGTCCGACCGGTGTAGAGCACGTCGTCGACCACCACGACCGAGGACTCGAGTGGGAACGGCAGGTCGGTGCCCTTCACGAGCGGCTGCCGTGCCACGCGGGAGAGATCGTCGCGGTAGAAGGTGATGTCGAGGGTGCCCACGGGAAGGCTCACGCCCTCGTGTTCCTCGATGGAAGCACGGATGCGATGTGCCAGCGGCACGCCGCGTCGCTGGACGCCCACCAGGACGAGTCCGTGGACCCCGCCGTGCTTCTCGACGATCTCGTGGCTGATGCGGACGAGTGCGCGACGGACCTCGTCAGCGGTCAGGATGCGGCGTCCGCTCTCGATCACGGCATCTCCTCCCTGCCGGGCTCACGGGGCCGGTCCCTGAAGGTGCGCCTCAGGATAGCGCCCGGGGTCAGAAGGCGGGAGTGCCCGACGTGACGTCGATCTCCCTGATCCGCAGGCCCCCGAAGCCGGGCGCGCCCCAAGTGCGCAGACGCAGCTCACCGCCCGGACGGGTGTCGGAAGGGGCCACCCACGCGACACGGTCCTGGCCGATGGTGAACGGACGACGCGCCAGTGTGGCGGGAGCAGCTCCACGGACCGGTCGATGCTGCCGCTCTGACGGTCCACGCGAACGACCGCCAGCTCTCCCCATGCCGCACCCGGCGTCTCGCTGACCCAGAAGCCGAAGGACGTGCCGTCGTCGGACCAGCGCACCTGCCACTCCCGTACGGGCTCGATGGTCGCATCCCTGTCCGGCTCGACGGGCTCGGATCGGACCGGCTCAGGGCTGGCGGTCGGCGACGGAGGGGGGACCGCCGTCCGCTCGGGGCGTGCCGTCCGCTCGGGGCGTGGCGTGCCCTTGCCACGCGTCCCGCCCCCCGCTCGCTCGCCGCGCGCTCGGTCGCCGGTTCCCGTTCGATCACCACGTTCCCGTCGCTGCCCGTCCGGCGTGGCCTCCGGCTGGGCGGCACCGCTCGGCTCGGGGGAGAGAGCCTCGTCGAGCTGCCGTGGCACCGCGAATGGATCGACGGCGCGCCAGTCGATGAGGAAGAGGGCCCCTCGCTGGGGCTCGACGAGCTTCGCGTCCAAGCCGAGCTCTCCCCGCCAGACGACCGCCAGGCGGCTCATGGGGTCGACGGCGGGCAACCACAGACCATCCAGGCGGAGTGGCCGCTCCTCTTTCGTCACCGGGTCGATCACGGCGGTGCGGGCCGAGATCGCTGGCCCTGCCTCCGTTTCCACCGTCAGCGGGCGGCTCAGGACGATGCGCGACCCGGCCCACGAGGCGAAGTACGAGCCGTGATCCGTGGTCAGCCGACTCGCACTCCCATCCCCGGCCCGCCATGTGTAGAGGTCCGGGCCGCGGCTGCGGTCGGCGGGCATGGCGCTGAAGGCAAGGACCTCGCCGTCTGCCGACCAGGCCGGCGGCGCCCCCACCACATGGACATCGGGAAGTACCTCCTGGACCACTGCCGTGGTGGCGGTCTCGGACGGCAGCGGGCTCAGCGAGTTTCCGCCCCCGCTACCGGCAGGCCCGTCCGAGGCCGCGGCCGAACGGGCAGGCAGCTCGTCATCGGACCCCCCCGGCGTCGCCGTCGCACGCCCCGGTGATGGATCCGACATGCCCGGTCCCTGCGAGGGATCGACGTCGGGGCTCGAGCCAGTGCTGCCGGCTTGCGTCGGCTGTCCCGGGCCGGAGATGGGGCTGGGGATCTCGTCGCCTGGCAGGGGACGGCCCCCGAGTGGCGGCGCGGCGGGCTTGGGCAGGAAGACCACGGAAACGGTCTCTCGACCGCGCTCGTCGGTGGTCAGGAGCGCCAGGCGACCGTTGGGTCGGTGAAGGTCGAGCGTGCTTGCGGACCGGGCACCCGGCAGGGCGACCAGCTCGCGACGAGCCGTTCCCACATCGGCGCAGTCCAGGGCGGCCGGCGGGCAGGCGCGGTCGACGGTCGCTTCGTAGATGGCCAATCCCTCGTCCGTGAACTCGACGAACGCGAGCGCCTGCGTGGCCACCTCGAACGGCGTGGGATCCGGGACGCCGGGTGCCTGCCGCTGCTGGTCGGGAGGTGCGGTGTCCCCGAGCTGCGTGCCGACCACGATCACGGCCAGCACCAGGCTGGCCAGCGAGGAGAGCATCAGCGCCGGCGAGCCGCTGACGCGCGGCGGAAGATCGTCGCGGTGGCGCCGGCGCCGGCGGCGCGATCGACGAGCGAGCTCCCGGTCGAGGGCGGATGACGTGCGCGCCCACAGGTCACGGGGCGGCGGCAGGAGCGGCAGCACGCGAAGCAGCTGCCTGCCCCGGAGGTAGCCGCGTTCCACCATGCGGCAGCGCGGGCAGACGGCCAGGTGCGACCGGAGCTCCACGCCCGCCTCACGCGAGAGTGCGCCGTCGAGCCGCTGGGAGATCAGCTCACGGAACCGCGCGTGCGGATCGACCGCGTGCCTCAACGGCGAGGCTCCCCGCGTCCCGAGCTTCGCCGGCTCCCCCCACGAGCGACACCCGGGGCCGAGCGCAGCACCGGGCGCTCGTCGGCTACGGCGCCCCGTGCCTGCTCCACGACGAGTGCCTGGCGCAGGGACTCACGGGCCCGGGTCAGCAGCGCGCGCGCCGCCACGTGGGAGACGCCGAGCGCATCGGCGAGCTCCTGGCCGCTGAGGTCGTGCACCTCCGCGAGCAGGAGCGCCATCCGCTGGCGTCCCGGGATGGCGGCGAGAGCCCGCTCCATCTCTCCCGTGAGCCGACCGCGGAGCGCGACCTCCTCTGCTGAAGCCGCGATCCCGCGCGATTCCCCGGTCCAGGGCACGAAGCGCACGATGCGCCTGCGCCTGAGCTCGTCGAGCGCCGTGCGGCCGGCGATCTGGTAGAGCCAGGGGCGCGCACGGGCGGCATCGGTCAGCGTGTCGAAGGCTCGGAAGGCCTTGACGAAGGTCTCCTGCGTCAGGTCGGCTGCCAGCTCGTGGTCGTGCAGCATCCGGGTCAGGTAGCTGTAGATCTCGGCATGATGCTCGGCGTACAACTCCTCGACCCAGGCGCGGGCGGTGGCCTGGTCGGTCGTCATCGAGCGCCGCCTGGGGCCCCGGCGCCTTCCGTGACGCTGTGACGCACAGCGCTGATGGGGTGTGACGTTGTCATCGCGCGTCCTCCCGAGGGAAGGCGTCCCAACTGCGCCCGCCGACCGCCATGCCCCTCGACGCCTGTCCCGACAGCACCCCGGCGCGGGCCTGCGCGAGGAGCTCGTCCACGGCCTCCTCAGGGCTGACCGGGTTCACCGGAAGGCCCGTCCCGAGCTCGAGTCCCGCGATCTCCCGCAGCCGCGGGTGGATCTCCCAGTGCCAGTGATACGTCTCGTCGACGCGTTCCCGCAGCGGGCTCGTGTGGAGGACCAGGTTGTACGGTGGGCCGTCGAGCACCGCGAGCAGGCGCAGCACCTTCTGGAGCGTCTCGGCGGCGCTCGTCAGCTGGTCGTCCGTGGCACGGCCGAAGTCCGCGTCGTGGTGTCGAGGGACGACCCATAGCTCGAACGGCGATCGGGAGGCGTACGGCGCGAAGCAGACCGACGCGGCGTCCTCGAAGACGAGCCGCTCGCGGCCGGACACCTCATCGCGGACCAGCCGGCAGAAGGGACAGACGCCTTCCCGGATGAGGTAGCGGGCAGCGCCACCCAGTTCCTCGCCGATGCGATGAGGGATCTGCGGCAGGTCGTAGAAATCGATGCACAGATGGTCCGTGCGGGCGCCCGCCTGCGCACCCCAGTTCTGGACGACCTGGAGATAGTCCGTCTCCGCTGCGCGGCGAGCGGCGGCGATGGCGTCGCGCGCGCGCGCGAGCATCTCGACCACGACGGCGGACGACTCTTCCGCCAGCGGTGCATGGTGCCCCGGTGGCGCGACGATGGTCTGCCACGATCCGCAGTCACCCAGGAGGCCCAGCCCCTGCTCCTGCTCGGCGCGCTCCGACCCGCGGGCCTCGCGGCCGGTGCCTGCGACGGTGAACGCCTGGGGCTTCAGCGACCGGACCCGCACGCCATCGCCCGAGGGGCTCTGGCAGTTCTGACAGGCGTCGCCCGGCCTGCCGACCGGGCGGGCAGCGACCTGGAATCGCTCCCGCGCGAACTCTCGATCGACCACCACGGCGACCCACCAACCGGTGATGTCGTCCTTGCGCAGCTCGAACAGGCCTGTCGCCACGTGCCGAGCTCAGGCCGCGGCGCGGTCGCGGAGGCGTCCCGCTTCGGCGATGCGCTGCGAGAAGGCGGCGAGGAAACGATCCGCAGCGGTGGCGACGCTCGAGGTCGACGGTCGTGCCGCATCGCCGCTCCAACCGGCCTCCCGCGCGATGGACGTGACCTCGATGCCGGCCAGACCGCACGGGTCGATGAGCTCGAAGGCGGTGAGCTCGGTCGTGACGTTCAGGGCGATGCCGTGGTAGCTCACCCCACGCTCGACGCGCAGCCCCAGGGCGCCCAGCTTCCGCGGCTGGTCGCTCCCTGCCGCGCTCCAGCAGCCCGGGTGACCCTCGCGGTGGCCGGCTTCCACGCCGTAGGACGCCGCGGTGTCGGCCATGGCGGCCTCCAGAGCACGGACGAACGGGCGCAGCAGGAGGGCTCGATCGGCGAGTCGGATGATGGGGTAGGCCACCAGCTGGCCCGGGCCGTGGTACGTCACCTCGCCGCCACGCTCCACGCGGATCAGCTCGATGCCGCGCGCTTCGAGGGTCTCGCTGGACGCACGCACGAACGAGGGATCGGCGTGTCGGCCAAGCGTCAGGACAGGGTCGTGCTCCAGGAGCAGCAGCGTGTCAGGGATCAGCCCCTCGGCACGAGCCCGCACCAGCTCGTGTTGATGTGCCCACGCTTCGCGGTAGCCGATGCGACCCAGCCACTCAGAGCG
>JAUJNA010000007.1:62813-77817 GCA_030446555.1 Chloroflexota bacterium
TGGCGTCCACCTCCGCCTTCGAGCGGTATGCGGTGGATGCCGGCTCGTCGTACGCGCCCTTGACCAGCCGGATCGCCGGCTGGAGGGGCAGGAGCCGCTCGACGTCGTCGGCCGTGCGGCGGAGGTAGGCCTGGAGGCAGATGCCGGTCGGCGGGTGCGCCGATCGCAGGCGTTCGTATGTCCGGAGGGTCCGCTCGACGTAGGCGGAGGCCTCCATGTCGAGCCAGAGATAGGAGCCTACCTGCTCCGCATGGCGAGCGAGGCCTTGGGCGTGGTCGCACGCGCGGGAAGGGTCGATGTCGAGACCCAGCTGGGTCAGCTTGACGCTGATCTCCGGTGGGCGGGTCCGAGCGCCGGCCTCGTCGAGCAGGGCGTGATAGTGAGCGGCCACCGCGTCGGCGCCCAAGGCACTGGTGAGGTTCTCGCCGAGATGGGTGAAGAGGACGCCGATCCCTTCAGCGAGCAGCCGATCCGCCGCTGCCAGCGCATCGTCGACCGTCTCTCCCGGCATGAAGCGGCGCACCGCCCGACGAGCGAAGGGCAGGCGCGGCAGATGGTCGCGCAGCCACGCGTTGCGGGCCATCCAGAGCAGCAGCCGGCGCACCGGCCGATGGTGCCACGCGTCCCTTGAGGGGGGTGGGATAGCGGGCGTGGAAGCCCATCAAGCCCGTTGTCGGTCGGCCGTTCAGCGCGCTACGATACGGTGGCTGAGCGGGAGTAACTCAGCTGGCAGAGTGTCTGCTTCCCAAGCAGGATGTCGCGGGTTCGAATCCCGTCTCCCGCTCCAGACTTTCCCTTGCGAGCGCGGCCAGAGGGTCTCCCTGTCCCTAAGTCCCTCCGACAGCCCCGGCCCTGTCTCCCTGCGAGCGTCTCACCGGCGCCAGTCGGAAGCTCTGCGCAGGTCATGGATAGGCACTCCCGGGTCCCACGCCCCGCAACCTCCCGCAGCTCCGACCTGGATAGTGGTGGGCCGGTCACCTCATGGTAACCTTCATGACCATGAAGGCGCGCATGAGAATCTCGAAGGGCGGGCAGATCTCCATTCCGGCCGCCATCCGGCATCGGTGGGGAACGTCGACCGTTACGCTCCATGACCAAGGTGATCGACTCGTTGTCTCGCCCGCCGCGGACGACCCGATCGCCGCCGCGGAGGGTGCGCTGGCCAAGGAGTTCGGAGCGATCGACACCGCCCGGCTGCGCCGCGCGGCGCGCGAAGCTGAGCAGGCCGGGGAGCACCGCCGGGCGCGGTGATCCTTCTCGACGCATACGCGCTCATCGCGTTCCTGGTGGGAGGACCGGCAGCCCCCCACGTCCGTGCCCTCCTGCGTGAGGGCGATGCGGCGGTCGCGACCGCGAACCTGGCCGAGGCGTTGGACGTTTCGCAGCGCGTCTTCGGTGTGCCGATCTCGCGCGCCATGGAGATCCTGGAGCCGTTATTCGAGGCCTCGCTGGATCCGCTGCCCCTTGACCTGACGGTGGCCCGCCGGGCTGCGGAGATCCGAGCTGACCACTATCACCGCTCCTCGCGTCCGATCTCCCTCGCCGATGCTGTCCTGATCGCCTCCGCCAGGCAAGGCGACCGGATCGCCACAGCCGATCCCCACGTGCTGGCCGTCGCCCAAGCCGAGGATCTCGAGTCGGTCGTCCTGCCCGCGCAGAGCTGAGCCGCCCTCGTCCTCGTCAGAGTCCTCGCTGAAGACAGGGTCCTCAGCGGTCGGTCCGATCGAGACGCGCGTCGTTGGTGCTGCTGACGACCTCCGCCATGAACGCCGTTGCAGGCAGCGGACCGTGCCGGACGCCAGCATCAGCTGGGTAAGCACGACCGGCTCTCGACGCGGGCTGACCGGCGAGGGCCGAACCTTGACTCGACTGCCCCGCCAAGGACAGGGTCCGGGCCGTGCTTCGGCACGGACCCTCGGAGCACCATCCAGGTCGTGTAGGATCGGCCTCCCAGTGGGGAAGGTAGAAGGGAGACGGACCAGTGCCGAAGTTCATGGACGTTCATCACGGCATGCACGGCGTGACTGCTGAGGCCTTGCAGCAGGCCCACCAAGCGGATCTCGACATCCAGGGCGAGGAAGGCGTGGACTTCCAGCGGGCATGGGCGGACCCTGACTCGGGCAACGTGTGGTGTATCTCCGAGGCACCCGACGCTGATGCCGTTCGGCGGATCCATGAGCGAGCGGGGCATCCGGCGGCCGAGGTCTATCCGGTGCCGGTCGAGGTGTCATATCCGAGTGCACGGCGGCAGACCGATGAGGACCATCGCAGCGCTGACGCTGACGCTGACGCTCGTGCTGGCCGGGTGCGGTGGAGTGAGCCGCCCGACCGCACCGACCGCCGAAACGATCGACCGGACGTTCACGCTCCCGCAACAGGAGCCGGTCGACGAGGGACATCACTCGCCGGTCAAGGTCAAGGACTAGGCCGGCACCCTCGGAGTCCGTGACCCGAGGCCAGCCTCAGCGAGCGATGGCCCGCAGCCCCAGGAAGAGCGGGATCTCGGCCTCGGCCCGTGCGGCTCGTTGCGCCTCGGCCCCTGAGGCTCGTTGCGCCTCCGTCCGCACTGTGCGCCTGGCGGTCGCCCGGGGCCGCATCTCGGGAGGCAGGTCGGGCACCTCGCGCATCGCATCGATGGCGTCCGATCGCCGCGAGGCCCTCCACGTGGGTGCTGATGGGCCGATGGAAGGAGCGCGTGGGCGGCCCCCGCCGATGGACTTCATCGGCACGGCCATCGGGCTCAGGGCGACCGATGCGCCGGAACACGAGCTTGCGCCCTTCATCCCAGCCCAGCCGGAATGGCGCGGCTGGCGGAAGCAGGGTGCGTCATCAGGATCACGGCCCGGCCGCTCTCTCGGAGCGCCCAGCGGACCGAGTCGAGGACCGGTCCCAGCGGTCGATGTCCTGGATGCTCAGCAGGAAGACGACGGCGTCGTAGCCGGACCGGCGCAAGCCGGGGACGGAGGACAACCTCCGAGCGTCACCTGCCAGGAACCGGCCGACCCCGCCATGACGCCTTCGCGCCGCCTCCACCAGGCGCGGGCTCGCGTCGACGCCCGTGTAGCGAGCCCCCTGCCGGGTGACGTACGGGGCCAGCACCCCTTGCCCCGCGCCGATGTCGAGGATCTCCTCCTCCGGCCGCGGGTCGAGCAGCTCGAGCGCAGCGGGGATGGCAAGACCCTGGTGGTACCGGCTCCCCCGGTCGCCCACCCAGCCGTCGTACCAAATCGCGACACGGTCCCAGCTGGTCGGCGCCTCGGGAGCCGCACGCCGGCTCCGTCGATCGCTCGCGGACGCGGGACGATCAGCCATGGATCGAGCACATGGATCGACCATAACGCCAGGGGCCCTGGGATGCCTTTGAGGCCCAGCTCATCCACGGGACGCGGCCGTCGAAAAGGCGCACAGGGGTTCATATGTCGGCCGCTACGGCAAGGGCTGTCAGGGATCATACGTACCTAGGGGCTCGCCGCGCCGCCCTCCGCTGGCGTCCGTGGGTCGGCATCGGCCTCCTCGCACTGGCGTACGCCGTCGCGGCGAGGCTCGGCCAGCAGTTCGCCACCGCACCCGGCAACGTCACAGCCGTCTGGCCGGCAAGCGGCGTGGCTCTTGGGGCGATCCTGCTCTACGGCCGCTGGCTGTGGCCTGGGGTCGCCAGCGGAGCAGTGCTCGGCTCAGCGTCTCTTGCGGCCTCCCCGCTGGCCGCTGGGTTCGAGGGCATCGCCGCGACCACCCAGGTGCTGGTGGCCGGATACCTGCTCCAGCATATCGTCAGCTTTCGCCTCGATCTGACCACTCTGCGCAGCGTCCTGGCGTTCTTGCTCGCCGTCGTGGCGGGAGCGTCCCTGGCGGCGGTGATCGGGGTCGGTGGGCTCCTTGCGGCAGGCATCATCGGGCCGGCCGACTACGTGCCCAGCACCGTCGTCTGGCTGGTGGGCGATGCCCTCGGTGCTCTCGTAGTGGCGCCCCTCATCCTCACCCTCGGGTCCGACGCGCCCGACTCGAGAGCGCGCCCCGTGGAGGCAGCCGCGGCGCTGCTGGGGCTCGCCTTCGTCGCCCAGGCCATCTTCGTGGGTTTCGGGGACTCCCTGGTCCCCGGCGGGCGGGGGACCTTCGCGGTCGTGCCGCTCATCGTCTGGGCAGCTATCCGGCTCGGGCCCCGCGGAGCCGCGATGGCCGTCGCTCTGCTCTCCCTGTTCGTGGTGACAGGCACCCTCCAGCGCATCGGGCCATTCAGCGGTGGTCTCGTCAAGGAAGACTTGGTGATCGCCCAGGCGTTCGTCGCGGTCATCGCCGGCACGGCCCTTGCACTTGCCGCCGTGACGGCCGAGCGCAGCCAGGCGAGCGACGCCCTCGAGCGACAGCAGCACTTCCTGGAAGCGGTCCTGGAGAACCTGGGTGACGGCATCGTCGCGTCAGACGCCGAAGGGCACCTGACGCTCTTCAACCGTCCCTCGCGCGAGTTGCACAGGCTCCCCGCCGAGGCCATCCCGCCAGAGCGCTGGGCCGATCACTACGACCTCTACCACGCGGACGGCACGACGCGCCTCCAGCGTGATGAGATCCCGCTCTACCGCGCCCTGAAGGGAGAGCGGGTGCGCGACCAGGAGATGGTCGTGGCACCGAAGGACGCGGCGGCTCGCCGACTGATCGCCTCGGCCAGCCGATCGTCGCCGAGGACGGGCGGTCACTGGGCGCCGTCGTGGCGATACACGACATCACCGAACGGAAGCTGCTCGAGGAGCAGCTGACACACCGGGCGTTCCACGATCCGCTTACGGGACTGCCCAACCGGACGCTCTTCAGCGACCGTGTCAGGCATGCCCTGGAGCGCCGAGGCGGGCCAGACGGTTCGATCGCGGTGCTGTTCCTGGACCTCGATGACTTCAAGGCCATCAACGACAGCCTGGGTCACGAGGCGGGTGACGAGGTGCTCGGCGTCGTGGCCTCCCGCCTCCGCAGCTGCGTGCGGACCGCGGACACCGTGGCTCGCTTCGGTGGCGACGAGTTCGCCGTGCTCCTGGAGCAGAACGGCAGTCTCGACGACGCGGTCCGGACCGCCGACCGGATCCTGAGGGTGCTCGCGACCCCGCTGAGGATCCAGGGCCGTGGGCTATCCACGGCGGCCAGCATGGGCATCGCGGTGCCGACCGCGGCGTATGAGCCGGCGGAGATCCTGCTGCGCAACGCGACGTAGCGATGTACCAGGCCAAGAGCGATGGCAAGGGCCGACGCAGGATCTTCCACCAAGAGATGCGTGAGGCGCTCGTGCAACGACTCGATCTGAAGGCCGACCTCCAGAGTGCCCTCCGACTTCGCCAGTTCCGACTCCACTATCAGCCCATCCTCGAGCTGGACACCGGTACGGTGGTGGGGTTCGAATCGCTGCTTCGTTGGCGGCACCCGGTGCGGGGCAGCGTCGGCCCGGGCGAGTTCATCCCCCTCGCCGAGCAGTCGGGCCTCATCGTGCCCATCGGGCGCTGGGTGCTGCGCGAGGCATGCCGCCAGATGGCTCGCTGGCAGCGCCGCTTCCCGCACCAGGGCCCGCTCAGCGTGAGCGTCAACCTCTCGGCCCGGCAGTTGCGCGACCCGGGACTCGGCAAGGACGTCATCGCCGCGCTGGCCCAGGCAGAGCTGCCGGCCGAGCTTCTGACGCTGGAGATCACCGAGAGCCTGCTCATCGAGGACCCCGAGGGAGCCGTCGCGCAGCTGGGCGCCCTCAAGCGGCTGGGTGTCCGGATCGCCATCGACGACTTCGGCACCGGCTACTCCTCGCTCGGCTACCTCACCCGCTACCCCATCGATACGCTGAAGATCGACAAGACCTTCACCGACACGGTGAGTGAGGGCGTCGAGGGCTCCGCCGTCGCCCGGCTCATCATCGACCTGGGGGAGCGGCTGGGCCTTCAGATCGTCGCCGAGGGCATCGAGCGCGCCGAGCAGGCCGCCGTGCTGCTCGACCTGCGCTGCCGCCTTGGCCAAGGGCACCTCTACGCTCCGGCACTCGACGCACGGCGGGCGGCAGACCATCTGGCCAGCAGGCGTTCGCTACGGGCCGTCAGCTGAGGGCGCCTCCTCGTAGACCTCGATATCGATCGGCTTGAAGCGGCCGTTGTTCGACTTCTCGGCCGAGCAGGCGGTGACCCCGACCACGAGGTCCATCTCCGCCCGCAGGTCGATGAAGTCGCCGGCCCGCGATCGTGGCGGCCCGATGCGCAGCTCTCCCGACGGCTGCACCTCCACGTCCATGAAGACGTTGAAGGTGGTCGGCAGGGCGTCGGGCGCGATGCCGTACGGCGCAAGGCCGCGCGACAGGTTCTCGAAGCAGCTCGGGTGGTACCCGTCGTGGTCGTACAGGATCCGGAAGGTGTCGCGGCTGCACGGCGTGAGCAGGAAGTCGTGCCGTCCCACGCGGTCCTCGAGGATGGTGAACATCGGGTTGCTGCGGTTGGAGTACAGCAGGTGGCCGGTCGTGAGGTAGATGGTGTTGGCGTAGTCGATGGTGCGGCCGGACGACAGCCACTCCGCATGGTCGGCGGCGGCGAACGCAAGAACGTCCGACACCTGCTCTCCCAGCGGGTCGATGATGCGCAGCACCTGGCCGCGCGCGATCTCCAGCGCGGTCCCGGTCTGCGGCTCGAGACGCGATCGGACGATCCGCTCCATCTACGGCTCCTCGCGCGGCTGGGGCCGGAACGGACAGCGCCATCGCTCGTCCACCGCACGGCCGGAGTACTGGGCTGCCTCGGAGCGGACCCCGAAGTCGCTCAGGTTCGGGTTGAGTGAGCCCTGGAGGGCCAGCTCGCGCTCGCGGATCAGTCCTGCATGCGCGTGAAGCGGCCTTCCGCCCGGAGTCGCTGGAACTGTTCGTGGGGGTTGAAGACGAGCGTGGGCCATCCGAAACGGCGAGCCAGGCGAGAGCTCGCTGGGTGCAGGCCCACCACGAAGAAGGCGCGCTCCGCGAAGCTGAAGGCGAAGGTGCCCGCCTCCGGGTCGGAGCTGACCGAGGATCCCAGCCGTGGTGCCGCCGGTCCAGCTCGTGCAGGTCTGCCAGCTGGCTCCAGAGCCGCTCCTCGAAGCCTCGCTCCGACAGGTCCAGCGGTCCGGTGAAGGAGCAGATGAAGGTGGTGAAGTCGCGGCCGATCGTCTCCTGCTCGCTCACGAAGGTGAACAGGTCATGGGCCAGGGTCTCGGTCGCGGCGCTCGAGCCCATCTCGGGGTAGAGCCCGGTCCGGTACTGCCCTCGCTGGATCGCCGAGCGAGCGCCGAGGCACGAGAAGCGCGGGTCCATCACCAGGGCGCGGAAGGACGCGTGGATGCGCTCGGCCGAGAGGGGCACGGGTGTCTCAGGGCTCGCGACCCGGACGAGACGCCCCTCCCGGAAAGCGGCGTAGGTGCTCATGGCCTTCGCGAACGGGGTGGCGAACGGACCGGGCGGCCGGGCGACCGTCACGCGGCCGCCCCACCGGGCTGCAAGGCTCGCTCGTGGCGCCGGCGCAGGGTGCTCATCGGCGTCGCGGCCATGCTGAGGGTCCCTGTCCGGTATGCGACACCGCCGTGCGCCAGACGCGCGCCCACCGCGATCCAGCTCGTGATGGCGCGCTCGCGAGCCAGATCGGGGCGAACAGCGATGCGCTGACCGGGAACACGGCGCGGCCCCCGGCTCGCCGGCGTCCACCCTCGGCCAGCGCCACGCTCCCTCCCAGACCGATGAGCAGGAGATCCCAGCGGCGCCGGAGGCAGAGCAGCAGGGTGATGGGCGCCAGTGAGAGCCAGAGGAGGAGCCGCTGCGGGCGCGCGAACTCGTCGTACGCCTGGCGCACGCGCTGCGACCAGAAGTGCGCCGGGTCCGGCGGGCGGCGGCAGACGTAGAGGTCGAGCGCGAGCCGCTCGCGGCCGCCCGCCGCGACGACCGTCCGCACGAGCTCCAGGTTCTCGAAGAGCGCCGCGCCGTCGTAGCCACCGGTCGCTTCCAGGACCGAACGGCGCACCCCGAGCGTGCCCGGCCAATCGCCGCCGCTCATCCGGTTGAGGAGACGCGCGTGCCGTGTCCCACCGGGCGTGCCAGGGCATCGGGCGGAAGTGGTTCTGGGGTCGGACGACGTGGAACGCGTCGAGCGCCTCCACGACGCGGCGCAGGCCGACATCGTCATAGCGGACGTCCTCGTCGGCGATCACCAGCCGCTCGTGTCGTGCCCGGCGTACGCCGGTGAGGACGCCGCCCACCTTGCCGTTCGGGGTCTCCAGGTCGCTGTCCAGGGGGACATGCGAAACGAGATGGCCCCAAGCTGCCGCGTGCAGGCGGAAGATGCCCACGGGGGAGCCGTCCACGACCACCACGTCGAGCCGCTGCGACAGCCAGGCGAGGTACGCCGTCAGGTCGGCGAGGCCCCTGGGATCGCGGAAGACCTCCCAACGGATGGGCAGGATGTAGGTCGCCGCGAGTCGCTGGCTCATGGCCCGGCACCCGGCGCCGAGGGCTCGCGGCCCACGGCCACGGCCTGGCCCTCGCAGGCGTAGAACCGCGGATCGTTCACGGGATTCGCAGGATCGTCCGGGTCCTGCAACGTTCGCCACGCGGGCAGGTCCCTCTCGGGCACTCCCGCTCCCGGGCGAGACCGGCGAGGAACGCGAGCCACTCGGACCAGAGGCGCCGCTCGGCCGGCGCGAGCGGCGCCCAGCGCTCGATGAGCGTGGTCCGCTGCCAGGCGTCGCGCAGCCCCGCTCGCTCCAGGTGGTGACGGAGCACCCGGCCGCGCAGCGACCCCTCCGACCACGAGCCGCCGTCCGCACCCCGGACGCTGGCCTCGGAGAGATGCGCGACCAGGAAGGGATCGGCAGGGTGGATGCGCAGCAGCGTCATGTCGACGTCCTTGATGGCCACGAGACCGCCCGTCCGCACCACCCGGCGCAGCTCGGCGAGCAGGCGGGGGAGCGCCTCGTCGGGGAAGTACTGGAGGACGTTGGCACACCAGACGGCGTCGAACGAGTCGTCCGGGAACGGCAGCTCCGTGAGCGAGCCGATGCGCGGCTCCACTTCGCAGTGGAGGCGACCCCTGGCCAGTCGTTCCTCGATGGCGGCGACGTTCTCGGGGGCGGCATCGACGGCGGCCACCGACCCCGACTCCCCGACCAGCTCGGTCAGCAACGGCAGGTAGCTGCCCGTGCCGCATCCGGCATCCAAGACTCGCCAGCCGGGGCGCAACCCGACCGAGCGGAGCATCTGCTGGTACTCCGGAAGACACGCCTGGAAGTGCGTCTCGAGCCAGTCGCCGGAGGCGAGCCCGTGCCCGCGCGAGGAAACCTGGATCCCTGTCAATCGCCTACTCCGGTGGGGCTCAGCGAATCAAGGCTCAGGCGCCGTTGCGCCCTCCCGAGCGCTCCGTGTCGGCAGGTTGCGGCTCGCTCTCAGATGAGCGGCGTGAGTCGACGCCCTCGGGGAGCGGATCGGCCTCCTTCGCGGGTACGCCCTCGGTGTCGCTCGGCATGGCATCCGCGGAGCGTGGTGCAGGCGAGAGGCGGCGCTCCCAGAGCGTCTCGAGTGCGCCGCCCTCCGGTCCGTCGCCCTCGACGGCCCGCTCCGATCGAAGGACCGCCGTCCGGTCGCGCATCTCCAGCGTGGAGATCTGGTTGTCGAAGGCCAGCCCCTCGAGTCGGTGCCAGCGCACGATCGGCGGAGGAGCGCCCGCACCCGCCGCGAAAACCCGTCCCACCATCTCCATGAAGCGCGACGCAGCGAATCGCTGGAAGAGCCGCTCATCGCGGCCCAGGGGATTGCGGAAGGGGGAGGTGACCGACTGGTAGACCGCGCTTCGGACCCCGCTCGAGCGGCGGAAGGCGACACGCGCCAGGTAGCCGTGGTGCACGTCACCCGAGACCATCACGATGCTGGCCGGCGGTCGACCGTACCGGCCGCTGCCCACCTCGGCCAGCAGCCGCAGCAGCCGCTCGAGCGAGTCGCCGAACGCGGCCCAGTGCTCCATGTCCAGGCCTTGGCGAAGCCGCTCCCCGATCGCGGCGAACGCCCGTCCCCACGCTCCAGCCGTCACACGCTCGTTCCATGCTTCGGCGTGGTGCATGCCCGGTGCGAGGAGGATGGGCAGCGAGCTCGCCACCACGAGGTGGTCCATGTCGCCACGGAGGTTCTCCTCCAGCCAATCCCACTCGGCCTCGTCGAGCATCTCGCGCCGGCCGTCGCCCAGGACCCGCGCCGCGCGCGAGTCCAGCACGATGAGGCGCGTGCCGCCCAGGTCCCGTCGATACGTCCAGCGGTGGCCGGCGCTCTCGCGATCGGCCATGAACGCGAAGCGCCGCAGCACGGGACCGGCGTCCGGCTCCGCGCGCACGCGCGCGTAGAGCGGATCGGTGTCGAGGTCAGCGGGCGACAGGTTGCCCAGGTGCTGGTAGATCCAGTAGCTCATGAAGGCGCCCACGATCCGGTCGTCCCACCAGTCGGTGGCGCGCATGTCGGCGACCCAGGCTTCCGAGATGTTCCAGTCGTCGATGACGTCGTGGTCGTCGAAGATCATGGAGGTCGAGACGGTGGAGAGGAGCCAGCGGGTCAGCGGCTCGTTCCACGAGTCGCGATAGAGGCGCGCGTACTCCTGGAAGTCGGCCACCGACTCCGCCGGCGGCTGGCCCGTGTCCCTGCGCGACTCCATGAAACGCAGCGTGGCCTCTGGCACGTCGTCGGCGTACACCTGGTCGCCCAGCAGCAGGAGCACGTAGGGCCACACCTCGCGTGGCGCGTCGATCAACCGGCGGGCGAAGGCCGCCAGCGCATCCAGCCCGCGCCCGTGCCGGTCGACGAGGCGATCCAGGCTGAAGGGCGAGACGTGCGGGACGCTGACCCGGCAGGAGCCGTAGCAGATCCGCAGGGTGTGGGCGCGATCGAGCGTACGGATGACGCTCGGTGGGAAGCCGGTGTCCGCGATCGGCCAGCGGAGCTCGCCGTCGAGGCGCACCGAGTACTCGTAGCGGCGGCCCGGCTCCAGGGCCCGGATGGGCACGATGGCGTAGTGGTGGCCCTCCACGTGGAAGGTGCGCGCGGTGTGACCGTGCACCTCCACCGTGCAGGGTGCGTCGGTCTCGACCCAGACCGTGGCGTCGGTCTCGGAGACCCAGCGCAGCAGCGGCCCGACGATCAGTCCCGCCATGGCGACAGGGTACGGCCTGCTCGTGCCGCGTGGCCGGCGCTCCGCGGGACGCTGCGCTCCATGGCCGGCTGCGGCGTCTAGCCGGAGGCGCTCTCCCCATGGATGCGCTTCTGTGCCTCCGCGAAGAGCCCGCCCATCACCCGGGCCGTGGTGGGGAAGGCGTGCAGGGTGTCGGCAAGGACGTGCACCGGGGTCCGCAGCTTGATGGCCAGGACCGCCTCATGGATGGCTTCTGAGGCACCGGGGCCAGCGATGAAGGCTCCCAGCAGCGCACCGTCTGCCGCGTCCACGACGATCGAGACGTGGCCCTCCGACTGCGTGACGTAGCCCTTGGCCGAGGTGGCGATATCGGCCGTCTCCTCGAAGGCTCGGTCGTGTCCCTGTTCGCGCGCCTCGTCCAGCAGCAGCCCGACCGAGCCGGTCTCGGGATCGGTGTACGTGGCCCGCGGGATGGCCCGCAGGTCGGGTGTGATCTCTTCGCCGAGCGCGATCCGCACGGCCATCTCGCCCTGGTAGTGGGCGAGGTGCGTGTGCAGTTCCGGTCCCGCTGGATCACCCACCAGGAAGACGCCATCGGCGATGCGCAGCGCCGAGTCGGGCTTGGGCGGCCGTCTGTCTTCCACCTCGATGCCCACGGTCTCCAGGCCCAGGTCCGCCACCGGGAAGGCGCGCCCGACCGCCACGAGGATCTCATGGCCCTCGATGGTCGATCCGTCCGAGAGCTCCACGACGTGGGCGCCATCGGTCCCCTCGGCCGCCCGGACCGCCTTCGCTCGCACCCCCGTCCGGACGGTGGCGCCGTCACGCTCGAGGGCGGCTCGGATGACCTCCGATGAGCGCGGATGGTCGCGCGCCAGCAGGCGTTCGTTCGAGTCCACGATCGTCGTGGGTACCCCGTAGCGGGCGTAGACCTGTGCCAGCTCCACGCCCGTCGGCCCGCCACCCATGATCACCAGGCTCCCGGGCAGCTCCCGCGTCGCGGTCGCCTCGCGGTTCGTCCAGTAGCCGATGCGGTCGAGCCCCTCCACCTCCGGGATCCGCGTCCCAGAACCCACCGCAAGGACGATGTGCGGGGCGGTCAACAGGCGAACGCCGTTCTGGCCATCGCCGGCGTCCGACGCCCCAGCCTTCGACGCCCCGGCCGGAGACCCCCCGCGCTCGCGGACCTCCACTCGTCCCCGGCCGGCCACGCGTGCCCGCCCGCGGATCAGGACGCCGCCCTTGCCCGTGATCGACTCCGCCCGCCCCGAATCGTCCGGGTAGTCGATCCCCTCGCGGTTGATGTTGTAGTCACGGAAGTCGGAGGCGCGCCGCCAGGGGAAGTCGCCGCCCGCGTGGTGCACGGCGGCGGCATGGAGGAGCGCCTTGGAGGGCATGCAGGCCCAGTAGGCACAGGAACCGCCGATGAGGTCGTCGTCGATGACGGCCACGCTCGCGCCGCGCTCGAGCGCCAGGCCGGCCGCAGCCTCACCGGCGGCGCCGGCGCCCACGATCACGAAGTCGAACCGTTCCTCTTCCATCCTGCTCAGTCGCCTCCTGACGGGACCGTCCGCGCGGACCATCGGTACGTCATTTTGGGACTATCCGGGGGCCCGCACGCGGGTTACAGTTGCCCGCGGCGCGGTGGGGACGACCCCAGGACCCACCGTCGCTTCGCGTCGCTTCGGAAGCCTGGTTGCACGTCGCTGCGGCGACGCGTGGGCGCTCGGCGACCGAAGACACCTGGGAGTGGAGACGAGGTCAGAAGGGACTTGATGAAGCGAAGGCTATTCATGGTCGCCAGCATGTCGGCGCTGCTCGTGGCAGCGCTCGTGCCCGGCACCACGGCGGCGCGGTCACCGGACCGGGTCTTCGGACGCCCCGACACGGGCGGCCGCACCCCGCAGATCGAGAAGCTGGCGATCAACCGCGACCCGAACCGCATCGTGAACGTCTTCGTCGAGCTGGCCGGCCAGCCGGTGTCGACACATATGGGCGCCGCGCTTGACGCGGGCCGAGAGCTCAGCGAAACCGAGAAGGCCGCGCTGCGCGCGCCACTCGCGCGCCAGCAGGAGAGCCTCAAGACGCAGCTGCGGACGGTGGGCGCCTCGGTCAAGGCGTCGTACACGGACGTGCTCAACGCCGTGCGCATCAGCGTCCCCGCCGGCAAGCTCACGCAGATCGCCAGGCTCTCGGGCGTGACGAAGATCTCGGCAGTGCCCAAGCACTACCGCGACAACACGAACACGGTGCGCTTCATCGGCGCCGACAAGACCTGGGGCTCGACCGGCTTCACCGGCCAGGGCGTCAGGCTCGCCGTCATCGACTCCGGCATCAACTACTACCACGCCGACTTCGGCGGCGAGCGAGAGCCTGAGTACTCGGCCGACAACGGGCTGGACCGCTCGGACGGCAACTTCCCCACCGAGAAGGTCGTCGCGGGCTATGACCTCGTGGGCGATGCCTATGACGGCAACAACGATCCGAATCCGGATCCCGACCCGCTCGACTGCAAGGACCCCGAGTCCCCCAACGTCCAGCACGGCACGCACGTCGCGGGCACCGCGGCGGGCTACGGCGTTCGCAAGAACGGCACCACCTACTTTGGCCCCTACAACGCCTCGACCCTGAAGGACACCAACTTCCGGATCGGCCCCGGCACGGCTCCCCGAGCCTCGCTGATGGCCTACCGCGTCTTCGGCTGCGACGGCGGCACGACCGTCGTGGTCGACGCCATCGAGCGGGCGGTGCGCGACGGCGCCGACGTCATCAACATGTCGCTCGGCTCCCCCTTCGGCAACCCCGGCTCCGCTGACGCGCTCGCCGTCGACAACGCGTCGGTCGCTGGCGTGACGGTCGTCATGTCGGCCGGCAACAGCGGTCCCAGCGCGTACATCACGGGCTCTCCAAGTGTCGCCACGCGCGGCATCGCGGTGGCGGCCATGGATGCCGATCCCACGTTCCCCTCGGTGTGGATCGATATGGCGACCGGACCCGACATCAGGGGCATCAACGCCAACGGCGAGACGGACGACCTGCCGGTCACCGGGCAGCTCAACCACTTCGAGGACGTCCCCGGGACACCCGATGACGAAAGCCTCGGCTGCTTCGAGACCGACTTCACCGCGAATAGGTTCGTGGCGGGTCAGATCGCGGTCACCCACCGCGGCCTCTGCGCTCGCGTGGATCGCGCCAAGATCGGCGACCGTCTCGGTGCCAAGGCCGTCATCATGATCAACAACTCGACCGGCTATCCGCCGTTCGAGGGGCCGATCCCGGGCGTGGACATCCCCTTCATCGGCGTCCCCGGCGACCCGGCGATCCATGACCGCTTCCACGTCGACGACAACCGGAACGCCACCATCCGGCAGGCGCCGGACCTGGACAACCCCGGCTACAGGAAGGTCGCCCCGTTCACCTCGGGCGGTCCCCGCCGGTTCGACAACCTCGTCAAGCCGGACGTCGCGGCGCCGGGCGTCGGTGTCTTCTCGGCCGATGGCTCGACCGTCGACCAGGGCAAGGGCCTCTCCGGCACGTCGATGTCCTCCCCGGCCACGGCCGGTGTGGCGGCCCTCGTCAAGGACGCGCATCCGGGCTGGACGCCGCGGGAGATCAAGGCGGCCATCATCGGTTCCGCGACCCCCAAGAAGCTCGACCCGTACGATCTCCGCCTGGCCGGCGCGGGCGTGGTGTCACCCAAGCGTGCCGTCAACACGCGCGGGCTGGCCTTCGCTCCTGACATGCCCGGCACCTCGAGCCTGACGTTCGGGCACGAGCAGATCGACCGCGGGCCCGACGGCCCCACGGCCTACACCGAGACGCGCTCCTTCGACCTCAAGAACACGAGCGGCTCGGCGGTGACCTACGCG
>JAUJNA010000007.1:77917-85970 GCA_030446555.1 Chloroflexota bacterium
TACCGGACCACCGCTCACGTCGAGAACTACGGGCTGCATGCCGGCATCGCCGACCTGTATGCCTGGGGTCTCCAGGATGACAACGACGGACTCGACGGCATCGACATGCGTGCCGGTGGCGTCCAGTCCCTGCCCACCGAGATCTGCACCGGCACAGCCGACGAGAGCGACCGGTGCCTGGTCATCGCCATCAACACCTGGAACAAGTGGAGCAACGCGTCAGAGAACGGGTTCCAGATCTCCATCGACACGGACAGGGACGAACAAGAGGACTATTACGTCTTCGGGCTCGATGCCGGCCTCGTCTTCGGCGTCCTCAACGGCATCTTCGTCTCCCTTATCTTCGACGCGGACTTCAACTTTGTCGACGCCTTCTTCGCGACCGCGCCCAACAACGGCGCGACGATGCTCCTCCCGGTCCTGGCCAGCAACCTGGGCCTGACCGAGGGTGGCGACAGCGACTTCGACTACATCGCGTACTCCTTCGACGTCTACGACGAGGACGGCACCGGCACACTCTTCCAGTTCGACCTCATGACGACGAAGAACAACCCGGCCCTCGGCAGCCAGTGGGCACGCTTCGACGCCTTCGATCACCCCATCTCAAACGGCAACTTCGTGCCACTCGGCCCGGGTGAGTCGGTCGAGATGCCGCTCCGGGTCGAGAAGGACGGCTACCGACCCCTCAGAGGCATGAAGGGCTGGATGATCGTGACCATGGAGGATGCCTCCGGGCAGACCGACCGTGGCCAGGACCAGGCCGACCTCATCCTCGTGGGTGACCTGCCGAACTGACCTTCGACAGGTGGCCCTGCAGCGACCACCGAGCACATCGAGATAGCGAGAGGCCCCCGGCACCAGCCGGGGGCCTCTTCACGTCCCCCCCGAGCCTCTTCACGTCCCCCGGATGGCGCTCGATATACTCCCGGCCATGCCGCGCCCCAACGCACCGCGCATGATCACCGTGCTCATCGCGGTGGCGCTGCTGGCGGTGGGCATCGCGGGCACGCTCATCGATCCAGGCACCGTCAACGGCTTCATCCGGGGCCTCGGGCTGCCGAACGGGCTGGAGCGGGACATCCTGGGACTCGTGGGCGACCGGACCATCGCGTACGCCTGCCTCTTCGGCTCGCCCATGCTTCTGGTCATCGGCTCGCTGCTGCCGGGCATCTGATGTTCGCTCGTCGCAGCCAGCACGCGCCCAAGCTGGGCACGATCGCGTTGGCGCTGATCCTCGTTCTCGTTGGGGTCCTGGGCACCTTCGGCCACCTGCTGCCGGACGTGGCCGGCTTCACCGGCGAGCTGATCGGCGTCTGGGCCTTCATCGTCGCCACGATCGTCCTGCTGGCGGGGGTCTTCTTCGAGGGGATCTAGAGCCGCTTGGACAAGGTCGTCGACATGGACGCCTCAGGGGAGCGCCCCGCTGGAACGATGAGCGGGCTGGCCCGTCACTGGCGACTCGATCCCGGCATCGACTTCCTGAACCACGGCGCATTCGGTGCCTGTCCCGTCCCGGTGCTCCAGGCCCAGGGGGAGTGGCGGGACCGGATGGAGCGGGACCCGGTGCGCTTCCTCGCGACCGATCTGGAGCCGTCCCTGGACGCGGCGCGCGAGCACCTCGCCGCCTTCGTCCATGCCGACCCGGATGACCTCGCGTTCGTGCCCAACGCGACGACCGGCGTGAGCACCATCCTGCGCGCGCTCGAGCCGGAGCTGGACGAGCGACACGAGATCCTGACCACCGACCACGAGTACAACGCCGTCCTGAACGCGCTGCGCCTCCTCGCACGGCGCACCGGAGCTCGCGTGGTCATCGCGCGCGTGCCGTTCCCCATCCGCGCGCCTGATGAGGCGGCGGGGGCCGTGCTGGCGTCCGTCACCGACCGGACGCGACTCGCCGTCATCAGCCACGTGACCAGTGCCACCGCGCTCGTCCTGCCCATCGCGCGGATCGTGGCCGCCCTGTCCGACAGGGGCATCGACACGCTCGTCGACGGGGCACACGCACCGGGGATGGTGCCGCTCGACATCGACGCGCTGGGCGTCGCCTACTACACCGGCAACGGCCACAAGTGGCTGTGTGCCCCGAAGGGCAGCGGATTCCTCTACGTCCGGCGCGATCGGCAGTCGCTCATCTCGCCGCTGGTCACCTCCCACGGCCCGAACTCGCCCCGCCGGGACCGGTCGCGTTTCCGCCTGGAGTTCGACTGGACCGGCACGACCGACCCGACCCCTTACCTGGCACTGCCCACCGCCATCGGCTTCATGGGCCGCCTTCTCCCCGGCGGCTGGCCGCAGCTCATGGAGGCGAACCGCGGGCTGGCGCTCCGTGGTCGGGAGCTGATCGGCCGGGCGCTCGATGCGGAAGCGCTCGCGCCGGAGGAGATGGTGGCTGCCACGGCCGCCGTCCCGCTGTCGGATGCCCTGCCGCCCGCGCCCGCGCCGCTGCCTGCCGTCGCGGGCTCCGCCGATGACGAGACGCTGCCTGACGACCCGCTCCACGCCTGGCTGCTGGATGAGCACCGCATCCAGGTGCCCGTCTACCGCTGGCCGCCCACAGGTGGGCCATCCGCGGGGTCGAGCCACCGGCTCATCCGGATCTCCTCCCAGTGCTACAACGACGAGAGCCAGTACGGGCGACTGGCTTCTGTGCTGGGTCGGTTGCACGCCTCGGCCGATCCCACCGCGTGAGGCGGCCGGGCAGAGGGCCGCTCATCCTCGTCGGCGGCGAGGAGTGGCTCCCGGGGAACGAGCCGCACGACGAGCTCTTCGCGCGCGCCTCCCGGGCGCTTGATGCGACCCGGGCGGCGCTTGATGCGACCCGGGCGGCGGGCGCCGCGACCAACGCCTTCGTGATCGCCACGGCCGCGGTGCGACAGGATCCCGACCGGGCCATCGCCACGGCCCGCACCTGGCTCGATGGACTGGGGCTCCCAGTCGAGGAGCTGCCGCTGCGCACCCGCCGTGAAGCGACCTCCACGGCGACGCGGGAGCGGGCGCGCTCGGGGAGCGGCTTCTACCTCTCGGGCGGTGACCCGGGACTCGTCGTGAGCACGCTGCTCGGCAGTGCCGCGTGGGAGGGGATCGTCGCTGCATGGCGGCGCGGCGCGCCGCTCGCGGGATCGTCGGCCGGAGCGATGGCGCTGGGGGAGTGGACGCTCATCCGCGCGCGGGTCCCGGGCGACGCGCGGCGCCAGCCTCGTCCCGCGCTGGGGATCGTGCCCGGTCTCGCGGTCGTGCCGCACTTCGACAGGTTCGGGCACCGCTGGGTGCCGTCCGCGCGGAGCGCGCTGCCGGACGCCACACTGCTCGGCATCGACGCACGCACGGCCGCCGTCTGGGACGATGGTGTCTGGTCCGTGAGCGGCCCGGGCGCCGTCACGGTCCTCAGCAACGGACGCGAGCGGCACGAGAGGCGCTTCACCGCCGGCCAGCGCATCCGCGGCATCCGAGCACCCTGCCGATGAACACCCCCGCCGGTGCGTGCTGCCGGCTTGCCGTGCCGGAGCCCGGCGACCGGCTGACTTGCCGTACCGGAGGCCCGGCGACAATCCAAGCGCGTTCCCCCGTCGATCATCACTGGGCCGACTGCTACGCGCACCCGATGCTGATCGCCCCTCAGCTGTGCCCCCGCGGAGTCGTATCCAGCGATGGCACCGGCCCTAGCACCACGCGGGGGAGCCAACGACTCCTCCCACGCTCACGCCGTGCTCACCGCACCACTCACTTCGGTCACCGGAGGCGACGGCTTGCGAGAGGGTTCTATATACCACTCCCGGCAGTGCTAGGTGAGAGGAACCAGAGCCGCCGGAGCCGTTGACGCTTGGCCGGCGAAATCCGATAATGGCAGTCAGGATTAGCGCCCAACCGATTCCCTCCACCGGAGACCCGATGACCCTCACCCAGCGACAGATGGTCGACAACGACCGCTCGCGCTTCGACTTCAAGGACGAGATCGTCTACCTCACCGAGACCAAGCGCGGTCTGACGCGCGACACGGTCGAGGAGATCAGCCTCCTGAAGGGCGAGCCCGACTGGATGCGCGACTTCCGGCTGCGCTCGTACGCGCACTTCCTCCAGCGCCCCATGCCGGTCTGGACGGACGGTCTCGACCGCATCGACTTCGACAAGATCATCTACTACCGCAAGCCGTCCGAGCGCGAGGAGAAGTCGTGGGACGACGTCCCCGACCAGATCAAGCAGACCTTCGAGCGGCTGGGCATCCCGGAGGCGGAGCGGAAGTTCCTCTCGGGCGTGGGGGCGCAGTACGACTCCGAGGTGGTCTACCACTCGGTCAAGGAGGAGCTCACCAAGCTCGGCGTCGTCTTCATGGGCACCGACCAGGCGCTCCACGAGTACCCCGAGATCTTCCGCAAGCACTTCGGCACGATCATCCCGCCCGAGGACAACAAGTTCGCGGCGCTCAACAGCGCCGTCTGGTCGGGTGGCTCGTTCGTGTACGTGCCCAAGGGCGTGGACGTCCCGCTGCCGCTCCAGGCGTACTTCCGCATCAACGGCGAGAACACCGGCCAGTTCGAGCGGACGCTCATCGTGGTCGACGAGGGCGCCAGCGTCCACTACATCGAGGGGTGTACTGCGCCTATCTACGCCACCGATTCGCTGCATGCGGCGGTCGTCGAGGTGGTCGCGCTGAAGGGCTCGAAGGTGCGCTACACGACCATCCAGAACTGGTCCAACGACGTCTACAACCTCGTCACGAAGCGGGCCCACGCCTACGAGGACTCGACCGTCGAGTGGATCGATGCCAACACCGGCTCGCGCAAGACGGTCAAGTACCCCAGCATCTACCTGCGCGGGCGCAACGCCACCGCGGACATCATCTCGGTCGCCGTGGCTGGCTCGGGCCAGCACCAGGACACCGGCGCGAAGGCCATCCACCTGGCGCCGGATACCAAGAGCCGCATCGTCTCCAAGTCGGTCTCCAAGGACGGCGGCCGGGCCACCTATCGCGGCCACGTCAAGGTCGCGCCGGGTGCCACGAACGCGGTGGCCAGCGTCCGTTGCGACGCGCTGATGCTCGACGACGTGAGCCGCAGCGACACCTATCCGTACATCGACATCCAGGAGGACGACACCGCCCTCAGCCACGAGGCGACGGTGGGCAAGATCAGCCAGGACCAGGTCTTCTACCTGATGAGCCGCGGCCTGACCGAGAACGAGGCGCAGAACCTCATCGTGCAGGGCTTCCTGGAGGTCTTCACCAAGGAACTGCCGATGGAGTACGCCATCGAGTTCAACCGGCTGGTGAAGATGGAGATGGAGGGTGCGCTCGGTTGAGCGTCGCCCCGCTTCGCCTCCCGTTCGTCTCGGAACAGAACGCACGGACCATCTCGCGGACCCTCGAGGAGCCGGACTGGCTCCTCGAGCAGCGTCTGGAGGCGGTGGCACGCGTCGCCGAGCTGCCCGCCGAGGGCAACCAGCTCTTCACGCCGTACCTGGACCTGCGTGCCGTCCGGTGGGAGTCGCTCCGGCCGTACACCGAGACGGGCATGGCGTCCGCCGCCCTCGACGCGCCGCTGCCTCCCGGGGCGAGCGCCTTCATCCGTATCGACGGCGATGCCGTCACGGCACGAGCGCTGGGCGAGGACGCGCGCGCGGCGGGTGTCGTGATCGACACGTTCGCCGATGTGCTGCGCCAGCGGCCGGAGCTGCTCCGGGACCACAACGCGTCCGATGCGACCCTGCCCGTCGACGACGCCTTCGCGCAGGTCTGCCGAGCGGTCTGGGCGCAGGGCCTCCTCGTCCACGTGCCCCCCGGCACCCGACTGGCGGGACCGATCGTGATCCGCTGGAGCCCCGGCGCCGCCGGTCGCGGGCTCATCGCAAGGACCCTCGTGACCATCGGGGAGGGAGCTCGGGTCCGGATCCTGGAGGAGCAGGGCCCGACCGGCACGGACGCCGGCGACGGCACATCCCTCGATGCCCAGCGACTGTGGTGGGGCACCACGGAGGTGGTGCTCGGCGAGGGCGCGACGCTCGAGCTCGCCGGGCTCCAGGAGTTCTCCCGCGACACGGTGGCATTCGTCACCCGCCAGGCGACCCTGGGCGCCGATGCTCGCCTTCGCTGGGCGCTGGCGAGCGTCGGCGCGGAGCTGCACAAGAGCCGCATCGACAACCTCCTCGTCGGACGAGGCTCCTCGGTCCAGCAGGTGGAGATCGGCTTCGGCGGTGGCAGCCAGCTGTTCGACCTGACGAGCTACACCCGTCACATCGGGGAGGACACGACCGGCGACCTGCTCAGCAAGGGCGTCTTCACCGATCGGTCCCGCGGCTACATCAAGGGCCTCATCGAGATCCAGCGGACCGCCCGCGG
Source organism: Chloroflexota bacterium (assembly GCA_030446555.1). Classification (GTDB taxonomy): domain Bacteria; phylum Chloroflexota; class Limnocylindria; order Limnocylindrales; family CSP1-4; genus Palsa-1032. Next base: position 84,252 of record JAUJNA010000007.1, read on the forward strand.
CACCGACTCGTTCCTGGGCGAGTTCTCGATGCTCCTGGCGCGGAAGTCCCGCTCGGTGACCATCCCGTCGCTGGAGATCGACCAGCCCGACGTCCGCCGGGCGAGCCACTCCAGCTCGGTCGCGCCCATCGATGAGGCGCAGATCTTCTACCTCATGAGCCGCGGCCTGGACCGCGAGACGGCGCGCAAGACGATCGTCATGGGCTTCCTGGAGCCGGTCGTAGCGCGCATCCCGCTGCCCGAGGTACAGGAGCGGCTGCGCGGGCTGCTGGAAGAGAAGTGGCCGGCGGCCGCGTCGGCCGCCGCCTGAGACAGGCGTGGAGGAGGTCCCGACGGCTCGTCCAGAGGCTCCAGCTACCGGTCAGCGCCGCGTGGCCGTCGCCGCACTCCAGGATCTGGCGCCAGGCACGATGCGCCTCGTCCAGGTCGATGGCACGGACATCCTGCTCGTCAACCTCGATGGCACGGTCCACGCCGTCCAGGGCATCTGCTCACACGAGTACTTCGAGCTGGACAAGGGCTTCCTGACGGGCGACTCGCTGACGTGCGCCCTGCACCTCTCGCGTTTCGATGTGGAAACCGGCGAGGCACTCGACCCGCCGGCGGAGCTGCCGCTGGCGCGCTACCCCGTCTCGCTCGAAGCCGATGGCACGATCGTCCTGGAGCTGCCCGAAGGGCCCATCCCCGTCAACGAGTGACCCTGGGTGACGGGGTCACCTCCGCGACCACTTGCAGCCCGCGTGCGCCTTCCTCCAGGGTGATGCGCAGATCCCAGAGCCCCGCAGCGGGTCGCTTCCCTCGTAACGCGACCGTGTCCGACGCCAGTTCCACCGGCAGTTCCAGCGCTCGGCTCGGGACCGCGGGCAGCGGCACGTCCGCAAGGCGCACGGTCCGCCCATCGGCCCGTTGCCCGAAGAGGCGGATCCGTACGCGCCCGGGCTGCCACTCCGGCCGCACGACGATGGTCGCCTGCAGTTCCGCATCGCCCGACAGATGGGAGCGCTCGAGCCTCCCGCCTCCGTCCTGGAGCACGACCAGCCAGAAGTAAGCCGGATCGACCAGCGCCAACGGCGGGTCCCTGCGCGGCGGCGGCGTGATCGAAGGCAGCGGCGAGGGAGTGATGGTGGGGGCGGGCGTCGGCGCGGTCGTCGGCCGGATGGAGGACATCGCGGCCAAGGGCGGGCCGGGTGACAGTGTGGGCGGCGGCGAACCCGCGCGGCCCAGCAACCCGGCACCGGCCACGCCCGCCAGTGCCAGGATCACCAGGAGCGCGGGCAGGCGCGCGGGACTGGCCCGGACGCGGGTCGGTGCCTCGCCCAGCGCCGGGTGGGACGAGCGTCGAGACGGTTCGTCGCCCCGGTACGTCACCCGCTGATCCTATCCCAGCCGTGACGGCGGCTCGGTATCCCGCCCGGAAGGGGCCGCGACGTCCCGAGCGAACGAGCCCCTTCACGTCGCGGCCGGACCGATGCCTCGCCGCCACCTCACCACTACTACTGTTGATCCGACGCAGGAACGGCGAGATCTGGCTCGCCGACATGCGGGCCGGGTCGCATGCCTTGGCAGGACCTGCCCGGCACGCTTGCACCAGACCGCGTCGGGGTGACTCGGCCCTTCGGATCCACCGAATGCCGCCTTCCATCGACGTGCGCGCTGGCTGACGACACTAGTACTGAAGCGGGGACCGGCCTCGCCGGGCGATGGCTCGATCGCGCCGGG